>CAVVVD010000007.1:0-475340 GCA_963751645.1 Methanomassiliicoccaceae archaeon
TCACTTAACATCTCTCGCGGTTAAACCCCTTCCAACCAAATCCCTTAAGGTCTTTTCTGAATCATCTGGACCTCTACTTGCTGTACTTCAACTGGAGCTTCACGCGCTGCAAGTTGAACTCAGCATCTCGGAAGTCTGGTTTGAGGCGCACCGCATCCTCGTAGAGTGAGGCCGCCCAGCGCAGATCGCCCTCCTTCTCTGCGATGACGGCGAGCATGTACAGTACCTCCGGGGTCTCCTCCTGTTGCAGGGCCGAGGTCAGTGACTGCTTGGCGCTCGCCACCTCCCCTATCGCCATTTGAGCGCTGCTGAGGTTGAGGTAGTACTCCGGGTTCCGGTCTATGGCCAAGGCGGACCCGAACGCCTTCAATGCCTCGCCGTAGGCCCCAGCGGCGAAGTAAACGCAGCCTATGTTGTTCCAGGCGTCGGCGTAATCTGGTTCCACCAAGGTGGCCAGCATCATGTAGCGCAATGGCTCCTCGTAGCCGAACTCCCCTATGAAGCGCATGCAAACCCCGAGGTTGTTGAGGGCCTCGGCCCAACCCGGGAAATGCGTCAACAGGTCCTGCCAGGTCTTAGATGCGTCACGGTAACGTCGCCTCATCATGTAGGCGAGGGCTAAACATTGAAGGGACCGCACCGAGGAACGGTCACCAGCATGCGCATGCTTGGAGATCACCTGATCATATTCCTTGCGCTCCAGATGCCCAGCGAGCTCTCGGGCGAAGGACTCCTGGGAGGGTGGCAGCAGAGATCGCAGATGTAGCGCCTCCGCCTTACGGCCGAAGCGCTGGCTCAGGGCCTCGATGTCATAGAGGACCTCGGGGTCCCTGGATATCTGAAAGATGAAGCCGAGGGTGGTGAGCGCCTCGTCGTGCCTGCCGAGCGACATCAGCACCTTTGCCCGCATCAGCATCAGGTCGGCCGCCTCAGGCTCGTCCTGCAGGGCGCGGTCCACCTCGATCAGTGCCTTGTCGCCCTCTTCCACCATCAGGAGCATCTTGGCGCCTAAGCGCCTTCGAACGGACAGATCGATCGGGTCCTCGGTCTCGGGCTCCAAGAATGCTGGTGCCACCTCCTCGACCGGTGCGAGTGGGCTCTGGGAGGCCTCCACTTCGATCGCGGCGGCCGCGAGGACGGCAGTTAATATGTCGGGGGTCTTCTCACATGCCTCCTCCACCGGTGGGGCAGGTTCCAGGTCAGGAGCGGGTTGGCAGACAGGCTCCTCGGCCCTTACCTTGATAGGGGGTTCCTCCAACTCGGGTTCGGTCCCCACAATTGTCTCCGGGACCGATGGGGGGACGACCTCTGGCATGACCTCCTTGATGGCGAGAAGGGCCGTGTCCTGGGGCGGCAGGCATATTCCCTTCTCCTCGACAACGGTAAGCTCCTGGTGCGATGGAGGCCGGACCTCCAAGGTCATGTCCGGTTCGCACACCAGCGACCGCTCCACCGGCACTGGGGTCTCGTCAACCGGTGGCTCCATCTCCTCTTCGATCTGGGCCTCCACTGACGAAGGTCCCCCGCAGACCGGAGCTGGCTCTGGTTCGCATGGAAATTCATCTGTGGCCTCCGAGGCAGCCTCATCGAACGTAGTGGTGGGCTCTGGTTCGACAGGGCCCTTCAAGGGCTCGACCTCTGCCTCGATGGTCACCACCGCCTTGGACTCGGTCTCGGGCCCTTGACATGGTGGTTCGATGGGGCCTTGCTCCAAAACCGGGACTATGACCTCATGCGGTGGGTTGAGGAGGGCATCTATCTCCTCGATCCTGGCCTTGGCATCCTCCATCCCTGGGTCATATTGCAGGGCGCTCTCGAAGGCCACCTTGGCATCGTCCCATTCTCCCAGCTCCGACAAGGCCTGCCCCAGGCTATACCATATCTCCGGGCGGCGCCGCTGCAGCTGCAGCACCATCTTCCAATCCTGGACGGCCCTGTCTGGCTGGGCATCTTCACTGTGAATTATACCTAGGTTGATGAGCGGGTTGACGTAATCACGGTCCAGAGTGGCGGCACGGGTGAACGCGTCGACCGCGTCGCGCCTCCGTCCCATCGCCTTGAGCACGATGCCCCGGTTGTTCCAGGCCATGGCATCGCTGGTGTCCGTCTTGATGAGCAGATCGAAGCTCTTCAGCGCCTGGTCCAGCTTCTTTGCCTTGTAGAGCGCCGTCCCCCTGTTGAGAAGAGCCGAGCGGTTACCAGGGTCCAAGCGGAGGACGTTATCATAGGACCTGAGCTCGCCCTCCAGGTCATCTGCCTGCCCCCGGATGAGGCCCAGGAGAAGCCAGGCATTATGATCGGTAGGCCGGAGCTCGATCCCCCTTTGACAGGATTCGGTGGCCTCCTCCAAACGACCAAGCTGGTACAGGACCGATGCACGGAGTCGCCACACCTCGTCGTGGTTGGGCTTGAGCTCCAATGCCCGGTCCAGGTCATAGAGGGCCTCCTCGTAGCGGGCCATGTCCATGTGCTCGATGGCCTTGGCCATGTGATTGTCATAACGGCTGGCAGAGGGGAGCGAGCGGCTCCCCTGTGATTCCAGGATGCGCTGGTCCAACTTTTCCACGATGGGATCGGCCAGCTCATATTTGCGCAGCAGTAACAGCAGCTTCTGCTTGTCGGCGTAGGATACGCCCTCTGCGTCCGCATACTTCCGGACCTCCATGTCCAGCTCATTTGTGATCATGAGGACCGGGTTGCGACCCTCTGCCCGGGCGGTGGTGCGCAGCCTCTTCACGCTGCCCAATGAGGCGTGGTCGAAGAGACGGGAGGCAAGGACCAGATAGCGGGCCTCGTTGCTCTCCCCACGGAACTGGACGGCATCACCCTCGGTCTTACTGTCGGTCAAGTTAAGACCGATCTTGACCAAGAGGTTGGACATGAGGGTCTGGAACTCTTTGAAGTCCAGTTCGTTCAGTGCGGTGATTATTCGATCGTTCATGCGCTGGTCCAAGATGCCGCTCAGGTCGGTCATGGTGCTTCCCCCATGCATGCTTGGAGGCGCCTAGCCCTTTCCCCGAAGCGATCGGTAGCGATGCACTGCAGGGCCTCCCTGGCCTTACCAACATCACCAATGTCGTAGAGCACAAGGGCCTTCTTCAGCAACAGCTCGGCCTTGATCTCGGTCGGAGCCCCCAGCAACTCCACTTCCAAACGTTCCAGGGCCTCCTCGCTCCTTCCTACCCAGTGCAACGCGAGGGCCTCGTTGCCCCGCGCGATCACCGCCAGGTCTGGGAAAGGAACGGCCTGGGCGTAGAACCTCTGGGCCATGGCAAGGATCTCCTGCGAGGCGCGGGCCACGTCCTCGGGCTCCGCCTCCAACCCCATCACACGCCGCACCGCTAACGAGGCGATGTTGCCGAGGCGCATCGAGCCCCTGGCCCAGGTCTCTGTGGCGAACTCCAGGTCCTTGGTCTCTCGTACCATTCGAACTATGATCTCCCGTCTGGGAATTCTCTCCTCGCCGGTGAGCTCGAGGCCCACCCCCGCATGGTCAAGGTAGAGGTCGATGAACGAGGCCAGGTGGGAGCGGTCCGGCGTCGCCATGAGGTGATCGAACGTAATGCCCGGTTCCAAACCCTTGCTGAACTTGATCTCGCTGACGAAGGAGGGCCCGAGCCTCAGTATCACACTATCCTGGTTAGCGATGCGGCGGTCAGCGCAGGGGTCGGTTCTGTCCATGGCCAGCAGCAACGGGTCCTCTATCCTCTTGTAACAACGACCGCACAGATACGAGCCAGCGCTGGTCCTGGATCCGCAAACCAGGCATCCCATTATTCCATCCCCAGCATCGCATGTCCTTCAGGGCATATATCATTTGTCATGGAAATATAAAAATCAGGGCATTCCTGGCCTAGAGACGCTTCATCATGTGTGCCCCGTGACGTTCATAGCCGAGGGCATGATAGTAAGGTCGCACCCCCACGCCGCTGGTCACCACTATCGAATCGAATCCGCTCTCCCTCGCCATCGATTCTGCCTTTGCCATTAGCTCCCGGCCGAAACCGCGGTGCTGCGCCTCCCTCCCCTCCTGGCCCAGCCTGGCCATCTGGCCGAACACCTTCAGCTCGCGCACCTGGGCACTGTTGCCCTCGCCGAGCCGTAGACGCAGGTATGCCACCAACGCGTCCCGATCTGGAAGGTCCAGGGAGAGGAAGTGCTCAACCGCATCGGAGGCACTGTAGATGGTATCGCTCATCCGTACCTCCTCGCGCTCGAAGCGCCTTATGCCCATGAGACCGACCTCCCGACAGCGGATGCAATGGCAACGTTGGTCATGGAGCCGGAGCTCCTCCCGGGCCAGTTCACGGAGGTGGCTCTTGTCCACCCCGGCCTCGATGAGCTGCACCGGAATGTCCCTCTGGATGCGCTGGATTCCTCGCCCAGCGCGGCACGATGCGTTTCATCTCCGCCACCACCTTGGTGGCCTGCTTGGTGTCGTACGGGGCGTACTCACCGCGCTGCCACATCTCGTACAATGGCGTTCCCTTGACGACCAGGGTAGGATATATCTTCAGCATGTCGGGCATGAAGCGCTCGTCCTGGAACATCAGGGTGAAGCGCTCCACGTCCTTCTCCGGGCTCGACCCGGGCAGGCCCGGCATCACATGGTAGCAGACCTTGAGCCCGTGGCCTTTGGCGGTCCGGGTGGCGTCCACGACCTCCTTGACCCCATGTCCCCTGCCCACCGCCCGGAGGATGTCCTCATCCAGTATCTGAACGCCGAACTCCATCCTCGTGGTCCCGAGCGACATGACATGATCGGCCATGGCCGCATCGAAGGAGTCGGGTCGGGTCTCGACGGTCATACCGATGCAGCGATGAGGGGCGGACTCGTTGTGGACGTGCGCCTGCTCCAGGTCGTCGGAGGGGCGTTCGTTCATCGCGTCGAAGCAACCCTGTACGAATGAGCGCTGATACTCCACTGTCCTCGAGGTGAACGTGCCTCCCATCACGATGAGGTCGATCTTGTCGGTGTCGTGACCGATGGCCTCCAGTTGCTCGATGCGTGCCCTCGTCTGCCTGAAAGGGTCATACTGATTGAAGGAGGCACGTCTGGCCGCCGGTTCCTTCCCCGTATATGATTGGGGGGAGTCGTTGTCCACCCCGCCCGGGCAGTAGATGCATCGACCGTGGGGGCAGGGCGCCGGAGAGGTCATGACAGCGACGACCGCGACACCGCTCAACGTCCGCACCGGCTTTCGTTTCAGGATGTCCTCGACCTTGCGAAAAGAATCCTCGTCAAGACGCTCGATGATCTCGGAGTTGGCTGGGAGGCGGGCGAGCCTTAGCTCCCGTGCCAGACGGACCTTGGCCTTCTGCAGGGCTACCTTGTCCTCGATCTCGCCGGATAGGACCATAGCTATCAGACGCTGGAAAAAGATCTCCTCGGTCATGTGATAAGTTCCAATTTCCTGGACGGGTAGACCGGTCCGGGTTATAGGCTTAACCGTAGGAGACGAGGGGGGCTTCCTTCTTCTTCGTCTCCTCCTCCTCTTTGCTCTCCAGTATGTCCAAGTAGATCACGTTGACGGAGGGGATGATGCGCATGCGGCCCTCTTCCCCCGGTGAATCCAGCTTGAGGAGCAACCCAGAGTCCTGGCCGAATTGTATGTAGCCGAGGAACTCACCCTGCGATGTTACTGGAGACGAGTTATCGGACTTGCTCAATACCCTGTAGCGCGAACCCCTGGTCAATTTCGTTGGTACTTTGATAAGTTCTGGCATACTCATTCCTCCGCCAACTTCTGCAGGTGCTCCACCGTTTGCCTGTAAGATTGCATAGCCATCTCCACGTTGGCCTCGGTGAAGGACCATGCCTTCTTCAGGTCGCCATAACGGATGCGGTATCCCTTCTTGCGTTTTCCGTCACGGTCAACGTCCACCTCTTCCAATATATCCATGCCCTTCAGTTTGTTCAGGTGGCGATAGATGGTGGGCTTGGTCGTCTCGAACTTGACGCTCATCTCTTCCACCAACCACACGCGCTTCATGTTGCGAAGGAAGCATTCGGTGAACATCAGATAGGGCACCGAGTCCTCTACGTTACGGGCGCTGGTCTTGGGGTCGTAGCCTTTGGGCAGATAGCCGACCTGCTGCATGAAGAGCAGGGCCACCTCATCCATGTCCTTCAGCGGCGTGAGGGGCGTGTTACTGATGACGCTCAGTTCGAACATGATAACGGTCCAAGATAGATATTTGATTATTAAATAATTAAGATGAAACCATTATTATTATCGTATAAGAAGGATGTCTGGGACTTTCAATTAATTAAAAAATAAATTTATAATAATATCTTAATGTAATATTAACGCCATTAATTGTACAAAGAGGATTATTTTAACCCTATGAGGGGTAACTGTTTAATAATGGATAATTGACTCAAAAGTTAAGGTGTTTAACAAATGAACAGGAATGTTCTGATCGTCATCATAGTGGCTGTGCTTCTCGTTGCCTCGGGTGGGGCTTACTTGCTCCTCACCCAGGACGACGGGGGGAGGAGAAGACGTACGATGTTAGGGTGGGCTACCTGGCTGGGGACTTGCACCAATTGGCACGAGTGGTGGCCACAGATGACAATGTCTCTGGAGGAGAGAACCTCTACAAACAGTACGGTCTGAACATTTCCTCGCCCAGCCCCTATGCAAACGGGGGCTTCGTGATGGACGGTTTTGCGGCCGGTGAGATCGACATCGGATTCTTGGGCGCCCCACCATCCATCCTCAAGAGGCTCAATGTCGGCACGGACATAATAGTCATTTCCAAAGTGAACAGTGAAGGCAGTTCGATAGTTGTCAAGTCCGGCATCGATAACATCACTGACCTTGTGGGCAAGACCGTGGCCACTCCTGGCGTATCCTCGATACAGCACCTTTTGTTCCTTGAGGTGCTCGAAGAGAATGGACTTGTGGCAGTACAATCAGGCAATCCAGGAGGCGAAAATATCGTTTTCTGGACCCAGATAGCCCCGAAGGACATGAAGGCCGCTCTGCAGACCGATACCGTGCAAGCGGCGATCGGTTGGGAGCCCTATGGTTCCGATTCACTATTGGACGGGACCGCTGAAGTACTGGACTGGTCCAGTGAGATATGGCCGGACCACCCCTGCTGTGTCGTGGCCGTGAGGAAGGCGTTCGCCGAGGCCAACCCACAAACTGTGATACAGTTCCTGAAGGCCCACATCGCGGCCAACGAGCTCATCGCAGATTCGATGGCCGAAGGCAGCGGGGAGCAATATGATCGGATATTGGAACTGGCCATGGAGTTCAGCAACAGAAATGAGACCGTGGTCCTGAGTTCGTTACAGCATATGCAGCTGTCCTACGACATGGGTGGTAACTTCAACTCCTATATGGAGGACTTCACCCAGTCCTATATCGACCTGGGCTTGATACCCGCGAGTAAGCTGGACGATGCCGGGTATGCCAACGTGACCGTGTTCGTGGCTGCCTTCGTGGACGACCAATACCTGGTCAAGGCGCTTGAGTGAATCGGAAAACCCTTGGGGCACGCAACGCCCCCTTTCATTTCCATAAACTCGACAACATGTTGAGTTCTAACCCGTGCTCAAAGATGTGGACAAAATATTACTATTGATTCCTAGATAATGGAGGTATGGCTTTGAAGATCGTCGACCAAGTCAAAAGATACTTCAAGTCCTGGGTCAAGAACGAATCGGCCAAGATCGTCTTCGCCTTCATCGCCATAGCCGCATTCATCTTCATATGGCATCTCGCCTCACTTTGGTTGGACACGCCGTATCTGCCTTCGCCAGTTTCGGTCTGGGAGGCTTTGGTCAAATCCTTCCAGGTACCGGACCCTACCACCGGTGTAGATATGTGGCAGAACATCGAGGCCAGCCTATATCGTTTCCTGACGGGATTCATCTTCGCCTTGGCGATCGCCGTACCCCTCGGATTAGTGCTTGGATACTCCAAGTATGCGGGATATCTGGGAAACCCCATAGTGGAGATCTTCCGACCGATACCCCCGATCGCCTGGGTCCCCTTCTTCTTTGTTGTCCTTGGGATCGTCTGGGGGCCCATAATGGCCATCTTCATGGGGGTCTTCTTCCCTGTCCTTTCCAATGTCATATTCGGGGTTAAGAGCGTCGAGCCTCCTCTCATCGATGCCGCCCGTACCCTTGGATCCTCCCGCAGCGATGTTTTCGCCAAGGTTGTCTTCCCTTACACCGTCCCATTCATGATGACTGGTATCCGAATAGGCGTCGGCATCGGTTGGATGTGCATAGTGGCGGCCGAGATGATCGGCGCCAAGGGCGGTGGTGTGGGCCTCTATATATTGAATCAGGCCAACATCGGACGGTATGAGAACATGTTCGCTGGCATGGTGGTCATCGCTATTTTGGGCCTGCTCTCCGTCGAGGTCGCGGGTTATATCGAACGCTATACGGCCAAGAAGATGGGGGCCAGGAAATGATCCTGGAGATCAAGGCCCTGAAGAAGGAGTTCCCCAAGGAGGAGGGGTTGCCATTGGTGGCATTGGACTTCCTGGACCTAGAGGTGGGAGAAGGGGAGTTCGTCTGCATCCTTGGGCCCTCCGGATGTGGAAAGACCACCATACTCAGGATGATCGCGGGCCTGGACAAGCCCACCTCTGGAAGCATCAAATTGAACGGGATGGAAATAGAGAGACCCGGTTCAGATCGAGGAATGGTCTTCCAGGACTTCGCTTTGTTCCCTTGGCGTACAGTGCGTAAGAACATTGAATTCGGTTTAGAGCTGGAGAACATGCCAGCCAAGGAAAAGCAGGTCATCTCCAACAAATACATCGATCTGGTCGGGCTGAAGGGCTTCGAGAAGTCCCACCCCTATGAACTATCCGGTGGCATGAAGCAACGCGTTGGAATAGCGAGGGCTTTGGCGAACAACCCTTCCATTCTGCTCATGGACGAACCCTTCGGGGCATTGGATGCCCAGACCAGGAATCAGATGCAAAAGGAGCTATTACGCATCTGGAAGGAGACGGGCAAGACCATACTTTTCGTCACGCACTCGGTGGATGAAGCGGTGTTCCTGGCGGACCGGGTGGCAGTGCTCACGGCCCGACCGAGCAAGATCAAGGAGATCTTCGAGATCAGAACTGGAAAGACCAAGGGACCGGGCCAATCCCGATTTCCTCGCATTGCGCAAGAGAGATCCTCATCCGGAGCTGGAGGAGGAGTCGGCCCAGGCCCCGAAAGATTCTCTAGAGGACCTTCTGGGCCGCCATATCGATGGCACGGGTCACGCTGTCCTTCGGAATGACCACCTGAACCGGTATGCGCAATATCTTCTCTATCGTCGGGGCAATGATGGGGGCGCAAACGATGGCAAGCGCCCCGTCCCGCTCGGCCTTGACCGCTGCTATTATCGCCTCCTCCATGGTGGAGGCGGGATACTCCTTGACCCTCACCACTCGGGTTCCAACCTGCAATAACCGTTCCTCGATCTTGACCAGTACGGGCTTTGCGGCGATGATGGCTATGAATTCCCCTCCAGGATAGGTGTCCAGCTTCCTGACCGCCTTGATGACGGCCCTGACCGTCCGGAGGTTCGGTTCCCTTTGGTCCTGCAGTATCTTGTATACCGTGCTCTGCGAAAGTCCCGTCTTAGCGCAGAACTCAGGCACCGATATCTTCAGGTCCTCGTCCAGTATCTTCCTCAACGACTCAGCGAAGCCTTCTTCGCTCCTCAGTATGCCCGATATTAGCTCGTCCACGAACGTCATGAGACCTACTCCTTTTCCTTCCGTACGAACGCGGCCGCGGCCAGACCGGCCAAGCAACCCTCGCCCACTGCCTTCGCCAGCTGCCAGGGTAGACCGGTGATGTCCCCGCAGGCGAACACCCCTTCCGCCTCGGTGCGGCAGTTGCGGTCCACCGGAAGGAACCCATCATCGTCAGGAAGGACACCTAGCTCCATGGCCAGCTCGGCGGCGCCCTTGGCGCCCATCTCAATGAAGACGCCATCGACCTCTATCTGTCGACCGTCCTTGAGCTCGATAGCCTTTACCTTTTTGTCCCCGATGATCCTTGTCGGCCTAGTACTGGTGACTATCTCGATGGAGGGGTCCTTCGTACGTTCTAAGAGCTCTGGGCTGGCCCTCATTGCCTCCGTGATCCAATAGACCTTGCTGGCATAATCCTTCAGCAGAAGCACTGCGACGGCCGCGGCGGAACCATCCCCCACCACGGCCACCGGCCTCTTCTTGAAGAATCCCGCGTCACAATTGGCGCAATAGGATACACCCATCCCATGGAATTCCTCCTCGCCCTCCACGTTCAGCTTTTTGCGGGAGATGCCCATGGCCAGCACGACGGCCTTGCCATGGAACTCCTTTAGACTGTCGGTCTTGATGGAGAATCTGTCATCTACCTTCTCGATGCCGATTACCTCCTCCGGGTAGAAGGTGGCCCCGAACCCCTCGGCCTGTTTGATGCCTTGTAGCAACAGCTCTTGGCCAGTCGCTTTCGACACTCCGAAATAGTTCTCGATGTGTGCCTTCAAAAGAGCGGAGTTCTCCGGTTTGCCGATCACGACCACCTGGACCTTCTTCCGCGCAGCGTGGATGGCCGCCTGGACCCCGGCCGCCCCGCTCCCGATTATGATGACATCGGTATCCATCTGAACACCCTGGGATTCTATCCCATCTCGAATAGATATGGTTTGGCCTGATGAGATAATGGGAGTACGAATGGATAAAAAATGTAGATGAATGGGCGGTCCTCCGCCCTAGTTCATCGGATCAAAGGTGCTTCTCGAACTTGCTCTTCATGAACTCCTTGGTCCCCGCTCCGACCACGCGGTCGATGAACTCGCCGTTCTTGAAGACCAATAGGGTTGGGATGGCGGAGATGTTGAAACGCATGGGCACGCCCTCGTTCTCGTCGGTGTTGAGCTTGCCAAAGGCCACCTTGCCGGCCATCTCCTTCGAAAGCTCCTCGATCTTCGGTGCCACCGCGCGACACGGGCCGCACCAGGGGGCCCAGCAGTCCACGACCACTAACATCTGCTGCTTGACGAACTGATCGAAGTTCTGATCCGTGACCTCTTGAACGTTTCCTGCCAAATTACCCACATCCTTATTTTTAGTCTCTTTGCTCAACGCCTCGAGCTTCCTTCTCCTAATCAAAGCCAGCTCTTCGTCCTCACCCATCGGTGTCACCAATCGGTTGTGCGTTGTAATTACATAACCGTTAGCTTCCTCCCCATTATATAACTTTCCAAAGGATGCTTCCGGTGTTGTGATAGACGCTTTGCCCCAAGGGGCATGGCGACGGATGGCATGAGGCCCTATTTCTTCTATTCGTTGGCTGAGTCGCGCCTAGCCATATAAGAAGGTTTTTTAATCCTGTTCAGCCATATCCTGCGCGAGGGGACAGGATGCTCGAGGAAGCCACTGAGCTTATCGGATTGCAAGTATACACGCCGAACGGCATGTTTTTGGGTAGCGTGAACAACCTAGTGATCGACCTGGAGAACAAGAAGGTGGACGGAATGTTCATCAGCGAGACCAACCCATTGTTGGTCGAGGGCTCCAAAGCGGTCAACGTACCTTATCGCTGGATCCAGGCGGTCGGGGACGTCATCGTCCTGAAGTACTTCCCCAAGCGGGTCACCGCCGTCAAGAAGACCAAGGCGCCCGCCAAGAACGAGGCCCAGAGCGATTGAGCCCGTTCCATAACTCTTTTCTTTCCCGCCAAGGACCAGGTTGATTCGAATGGTCCTCAACAAGATTTTCGTCGATCCTTCTGCGGTCGTGATCGGTGATGTGAAGCTGGATGACGGTGTCAGCATCTGGCCCTGCGCGGTGGTCGAGGGGATACCAATCGTATAGAGATCGGAGAGAACAGTAACATCCAGGATACTGCCGTGATACATGTCAGTCCTGACTATCCGACCATCATCGGCAAGGACACCACCATCGGACATGGGGCGGTCATCAACGGCGCGACCATTGGGGACAATTGCATCATCGGCATAAACAGCACCGTGCTGGACGGTGCGGTCATCGGCGACGAATGTCTGGTGGCCGCGAACGCCGTGGTCACCCCCCGAACGGTGGTGCCACCTCGTTCCGTGGTCATGGGCGTGCCGGGGAGGGTGGTCCGGACCAACGACGTCACGCGTCCTGGAGTATGCGCAGCGTTCCTCTGTCAGCTATCAGGCATTGCGGGACGAGCACATCAACGGGAAGCATAAACGGCGCACTTTCTAGCTGCCTTCTTGCGCACGTCCGATTCCTCAAGTAGGAGGTCCAGGTCCGCACCGCACGCCTCGAAAGCTCATGGTGCATCTTGCGCATGCGTCGCGCCGTCATCAGGTATCCGCGGACCTCGGAATCTTCCACCGACTCCTCGAGCGTCAAGATCTTAACATCGCTCGACCAGGTTGTCGGCGTGGCAGACGATCTTCTCCTCCAGTGTCTCTGGCATGTATTCACCGGCAGGAAGTCCCAACATGGTCGCCTCCTCGTCCGTAAGCCCTGCGGCGATATGCCTGGAGATGATGTGGACAAGGCTCTCCGGAAGCCCTTGCCTTCGAGCGATGATGACGCCCTCCGAGACGTGTCTGGCGCCGTGTGTCACGGACCTACCGATGTCATGCAGCCAGGATCCTGCATTGACGAGGTCCAGATCTGCGTCGCATGCCCTAGCGATGGTCATGGCCACGATGTTGACGGTGCAACAATGCCGTACGACCTTCTCCGAGCAGCCCGCCGCACGGAGCATGTCGACGCATTCCTTCTCATTGGGAAGTCTCGACGACATTCTTGCCCCTCGCGCACGGTATCACCTTGATCTTCCCGCCTGGGAACTCCGGCTGGCCCAATGCCTTTCCGTGCCCCAACCGGTCGAGGAGTATGGCCAAGGCCGCCACCTCCGAGTGGGGCTGATTCCCGACCGCGATATTGTAGTCCGCTGCCTGGTAGACCTCCGGGGGCACCTTCTCGGCCCCCACCACGATGAGGAGGTCTGTGGATCGGGGATGCGCGGGACCATCTCGTCCACCGGAAGCCCGTACATGGTGAGATGCACGATCTTGCCCCTATCCGCGAAATCCTTGAGGAGCTTGTGCCATTGCACGCCGCTCTTGATCTGGAAGTCCCCACCGAACCGTTCCACCACATCTTGGACGCTCTCCTCCAGACCAGTATCCTTCGTAGAGACGAAGATGCCCTTCGCGCCGAACGCACGGGCGGTGAGCGCAACATGGGTGGTGATACGCTTGTCCCGTTCGGGACGATGACCCAGTCTCAAAATCCAAATCTCAGCCATCAGGACCACGGAAGATCATAATTCTTTTACACGTTCTAGGCGGTGTCCGCGATAATCAAGTCTGACTGACCGCTTCACTAGGCTCTTCAGCATGGTCGAGGTGAGTCCGAGGCTCTCCGCCACGTCGCCGGCGAACTTGCCGTCCTTGCCTACCTGCTCCAATATCCTCCCCTCGATATCATCGAAGTCCCCCTCGGGCATCATGGCCACCGACAGCACGTCGCTGATCTCGTAGACAGGCCAGGAGGCGTTGATGTGGAAGGAGTTGTAATAGGTATGGTAGGCCTTGACGGGCCGGTTGTCGGCTGATGGCTGCCAGCGGGTCTCCACCAGCTTCATCTTCTCGAAGAACTTCAAGGCCTCACGGCCCTCTGGCCCGTACTTGTCCTCGATCTCCTTCAGGGTCTTCCATTCAACGGTGACCTCCTTGAGGACGTCCCTTTTTACGGGCGTATCAACGGCCCTGAGCATAGGAACTAACTCAGACGGCTCGTTGATCACTTTTATCTTGTTCATTATCTTAGTTAATTGGTATTTTGAATATAAATAAATAAGTTATTACCAATGCGCTGGTTAAAAACTTTCATCCAGGGGTCATCTGGATGCTGTTTTTCAATATTGATGTTCTAAATTGTCGATCGAAATCTCGGAGACTGACATCCACTAAAGTTAAATTCCTGTTCCTTGTTCCGGATGCGATGAAGATCGCCTATCAATGCTTGACGTGCGGCAAGAAATACGACACTCAGGACAAGGCGGAGAAGTGCCACGATAGCCCTATTCAGGCCTTCGAGCAGGGCGTCACCAGGTTCAGCAAGCGCAAGGGCCTCATCGGCAACTGACCCATACTTAATATCGTTTATTTTTCGAGAGTCCCTCCACAGGGATACCTCTCAGAACATACCAACCAAAGTGAACCATGCCGCGATGGTCACGCAGGGCAGGACCATCATGGTGAGGTCGTCATCCAGGCGCCACAACCTGAACCCCTCGATGAATATGGCGATGAGCGTGGCGACGATGGCCGCGAATAACACGGCCGGTGTGAGGCCCATGAAGATGGTCAGAATGATAAGCACTATGCTGAAGTATATGGTCAGGGGGAGGACCGGGTACATGGTGCTTCCGCTCCGGCGCAGTTCGCCGATGATGGGGTCCACCCAGGCCATGCCGCACAAGGCAGGCGCGGTGTACTCGATGGGGAAGGCGAGGAAGCACATGAACATCCCAGTGAGCGCCCAGGTGGCGGCGCTGACACGACGATACTCGTAGTCGCGCAATCCTGCGATCTTGAGCTGGTCCTGAGGGCGCAGCATGCGGAAGAGCTCGTACGACCAGAAGATCAATAGAAGCCCGATGAGGGCGGTGCTCTTCTCCGGGCCCCATGACCAGAGCTTCTCCGGCAACCAATAGTAGATGAGGAAGACCGGTGCGCTCATGTGCACTATCCGTCTCAACCAATGGTCACTGATCATCCGGAAGTGGAACACAGCTCGCCGATTTTAGCCTTTGTCTAGGTGAAACTGTAACCGGACCACTTCCGGTTGATCCCATCGTAGAAGACCTTGGAGACGCCCAGGAGCAGGAAGCACATGATGGCGATGCCTGCCAACGCGATCAATGGCGTGGAGGACAGGCTGAACGAGAGTATCGTAATGCCTAGGTCGGGGAGGACCGCGGCCATGGCGAACTTGCCCATGACCCCAGGGTCGAACAGGAAGGAGCTGGTCCTCAGCCCGGTAAGGTAGGCCGTCGCCACCACCATGTACACGGTGGTGATGTAGAGGACCGGAAGGGCCACCCAGAGAAGCTCCGTCTCCCCCTGGGCCATGGCTATGCCGATGACGAAGGCGGTGGAGACCAGGCTGGTGAGGATGAAGTAGGCCATCAGCTTGACCCTGATGATCATCGGTACGTCCACGGGAAGGGTCTCATAGTAATCGTTCAGGTCGGTGTTGGTGAGCCAGTTGTACATCAGCACGCCGAAGAACCCCACCATGCCCGCGTAGAAGACGGCGTTGAAGCCCACGGGTATGTCCAGGCCAGTGTTGATGTACCATGTGGACAGGCTGAGGAAGAGCAGCGGCGCGATGTACGCGAACAGCATCTTGCTCACCATGCCGGAGCGGACGACGTCCACCATCTCCTTGGCCAGCAGGGAATCGTAGTTCCGGAACAGGTGCAACCTGTCACGGAACCTGATGTACCTCTCCTCGTACCTGCTCCGTTTGGAGACGAACTCGTTCGGGACCAGCAATAGGGCCACATAGGTGAAGAGCGCGAACCAGGCCAGACAGGCCAGGAGGTAGACGGCGCTCCCGGAGAGGTCTGTCCTGGAAGGGTGGAAAATGCAACTGCATGCCCAGGCTGGGCACGGCGGTCCCCAGAGGGTAGAGGTCCAACATGCCCGCCCCGGCCAGGAAGGCCATCAGGCCCACCACCACAATGGCGAAGGCGGCCAGGCTCCGGGTGTAAAGGACGGATATGGCGAAGCTCAGGGATATGCCTAAGAGGAAGCTCATGAAGAGCGCCAGGAACATGAGCCCTACCGAGACCAGACTGTATGGCACGATGAGGGCGGCGATCAATAGGCCAAGGAACGCCGGGAGCAGGATGAGCACACTGTAGAACGCTATGTCCCTCAGATACATGCCCAGGAAGGTGCGGCGGAAGGTGATGGGGATGAGGAATGGCATGGTCACGATGAAGTTTATCCTGCCATAGCGGCGCTCCACATAGGTCCGTCCCCAGGAAACCGAACGTGCCCACGCTGACACCGTAGAGGAATATCCCCAGCTGGGTCAGCGTGACCATGTCCACAAGGTCGATGGTATCGGAGAGCATCGAGAAGGTGGAGGCGAAGAAGGCGGTGATGAGGGTTATGAACAACGGCATGGTGAAGAACATCTGTCTGGACGAATAGGAGACGTGGAGGCGGTACTCCTCCTTCATCATCAGCCTAAACAGTTCCAACATGGTCTCCCACCAGCCTGAGGAACACTGTCTCCAGGTCCTCCCCCCGCGCCAGCACCGCCTTGGCCTCGTCGCGCATTACCACCTTGCCGCGGTCCAATATGATGAACTGGTCGCAGAGGCGCTGGGCCATGTCCAGGATGTGCGAGTTCAGGAAGACCGTCCTCCCTTCCCCCTTCAATCCGAGCAGATAGTCCCGCAACTTGCGCTGATAGATGGGGTCCAGGTTGATGAACGGCTCGTCAAGGAACAGGAGCTTGGGATCGTGTAGGAAGGCGGCGGAGAGCATGAGCTTCTGCCGCATCCCTTTGGATAGGTCGCGGCACAACGTCCCGGTGGCATCCTGCAGGTCAAAGAACTTCAGCCAATGGTCCACGCGCCGGTCAACGTCGTCCACCTTCCTGACATCGCCCACGAAATGCAGGAACTCCGCGGAGGTCAGGTACGAAGGGGGAGATTCCACCTCCGGGACGATGCCGATGGCCCGCTTGACCCCTAAAGGGTCCTTGGTGGGATCGATGCCGAGGACCCGGACCTGACCAGTGCTGGGCGAGGTCTGTCCAGTCATCACCTTGAGAAGAGTGCTCTTTCCCGCCCCGTTCGGTCCAAAGCATCCGAAGAAGGACCCCTCCTTAACCTCGAACGAAACATCATCGAGGGCAAGGAGGTCGCCATAACGCTTTGAGACGCTTTGCACGGAAAGGGCTGACATCATTGTTCGATTCCTGACGTGAATATATAAGGGCTCGGAGCTGGTTCCCATTCCTGCCAATTGAGGTTGGTAGCTTTCAAATACGTTCGAGTGTTATCATGTGTCCACCCCAGTGATAGCACTTATCATGGTTGGAGGTCTATTTATGAAAGGCAGGAGCGCCCTCACCAACAAGATCGACGCGGAGATACATCTGCTGGAAAGGCACGTCACCATGCTCAACACCATCGTCGCCCACGAGCCCATAGGCATCATTCGCCTGTCCGAGCTCCTGGGCATCCCCCAGCACAAGGTGCGCTATTCTCTGCGCATCCTGGAGCAGGAGGGGCTAATCCTCCCTTCGCCCGAGGGCGCCATCACCACCGACAGGGTGCAAGGATTCTATCTCGAGCTCACCGAGATCCTGCAGAAGATGGACCAGACGGTGAATATCCTGCGTGACTCGCTGGAGGCGCAGAGTTCCAAGAGCGTTAAAGATAAATAAGCGCGGTATGTTGTCGCAAACCTAAGCCGTCGTAGCTCAGTCGGTAGAGCGTGTGACTGTTAATCACAAGGTCAGCGGTTCGATCCCGCTCGACGGCGCCACGACACTTCTCTATCATTTCTGCAAAATAGGCAAAGGTTAATCCCGTAATGTAAAATATTTCATCCCCATCACCTAGGGGAGACCATGTTGACCGTCGATTCTGTGAGAGACCGGATCATCCCTGGCCGTTCGGCCAGGTTATTGTCCGGAATAGTTGTGTTGTTATTGATCACTTCGTCCCTGTTGTTCCTTCTTTCGGGGACAGTCAGTGCCGCATCCACCATCGAGGTGGACGATGATGCGGATTTGACTTGGTATAATGCCACCCATGTGAAAACCATCACAGAGGCTGTCTTCATCGCCAACGCCGGTGACATGATCCTGGTGCATGCCGGAACCTACAACGGAGAGGTCGATGGTAGATGTCAGTGTCTCGATATTAGGCGACGCCAGCGAACCAGGGGCCAAGATCGTCCAGGCATCCGGGTCTAATGTCATCAACGTCACCGCCAACGATGTCGTCATCACCGGCCTCACCGTCCGAAACGGAAATGCGGGCATCGCGATCACTGGTGCGGACGGTTGTCGCATCGAGGGTTGCAACCTGACCAACAACAAAGGGGCGTATCCATCACTGGTAGCATCCCCAACCTGCTGAGAACAATATCATACTCAACTGCAATATCAACGGCAACTCCATGTCGGAGACGTCATATAGTGTCCAGCCCTTCGGTCTGAGGCTGAGCCGGAACACGATCAGAAGACGTGGCTCCCCTTCAGAGATGGCGGTGTCTGTATTAACGGCGGTCAGAAGTGATCATGACCGACAATAACTCCGTGTCGGACAACTCGGACACCGGCATCAACCTATATTCCCTGAGCGGGGCTAGATTGGAGAACAACACAGTGTCCGGGAACGGTCAGGAAGGTGTACTCATAAAGAACTCACTGGACGTCGTCATGCGTGACAACGACATGACCGGAAACAAATATGATCTGAGTGTGGAAGGGCGGTATGATCATGACATCTCACAGAGCAACACTGTGAGCGGTGGGAAGGTCTATTATTATTCGAACAAGAACAGCTTTGACAGTACCTTCAGATGCAGGATATGTCGGCCTTTACCAGTGTTCTGATATAACGGTCGAGGACCTGACCATCTTCAACGTCGGCCAAGGGGTACTAGTGGCGGACAGCTTCGACATCCTCATCAGCCATGTGACGACCCAGGACTGTTTGGTCGGCATCGATATGTCAGGTAGCTACGGCAGCTCGGTGGAGCATTGCCTCATTGACCATTCCTATAACCATGGAATCAAGATATACCAGGTGAGCACAGGTTTCGGTGGCAATCATATAGAGAACACCACGGTGACGGGAACTTACAGCCCTGTGCTGGGAAGCAACATCTTCCTGTCCTCTTCCTCTAATAACGAGATATTCGATTGCAATGTCAGCGGTAGTGTGGGGTCGGGGTGCATGTCACATATTCCAGCGGTTGCGCGGTGGTTCGCACCACCATATCAGGAAGCCAGCAAAGTGCCGGCATTCAGATGGACACATCACCTGATTGTATAGTGTCCAACAGCATCGTCGTCAACAACTTCAATGGTATCCAGATAATGGGGTCCACCGACGTGCTGGTAAGCGACAACCAGGTACAGGACAACGATATCGGGAGTGGCGATGGTGAGGGCATCAGCCTGGAGTCCTCCCAATCGAAGGTCCTGAACAACCTGGTCATCGGTAACAAGCGCGGGATCATCATCGAGTCTTCAAACGATTGCTATGTGGAGAACAACTCCGTTGCGAACCACGTCGAGTGGGGTGGGATCAGGATAAGGTCATCCTCATCGGTGAATGTGATGAACAATGTACTTTCAAATAACGAATTCGGCATCGAGGTCAGCGGCTCTACAGCTGGTAGCCCCAACCTCAACATGATCATTATGAACAATGACATGCAGGACAGCACCAAGGAGGGAATGTTCATCATCAATACGGTGACGAACGCCCAGATCCGTGGGAACACAATAACCGATGTCGGTTTCAATTACAACTGCATATATATGGGACCGCAGACCGGCCAGAGCCTCATCTACGATAACAGCTTCATCGGTGAGAATAACGCCAAGGACGCAGGATCGCAGAACCGCTGGAACATCACCAAGACCGCTGGAACGAACGTGCTGGGTGGGGCATGGCTCGCTGGGAATTATTATTCCAACAACACGGACGCCGTGGACATCGACTTGGACGGCATTTGTGATTCTAGCTACATGTTGGGCGGCTTTGGTAAGATCGACTATCTTCCCTTGTTCAAGATAGAACAACCATCCGCACCACGCAACCTCACCGTGAACGCGGGGGATGGCCAGGTGACCCTTAGTTGGGAGGCTCCAGAGTCTGATGGTGGCAGGCCGATCATCGGCTACGAGGTGTACCGTGGGACCACCCCTTCGAACATCGTCTTTTACATGTCCTTGGCGGAGATATTAGAGTTCACCGATACCAACGTCACGAACGGGAATGCCTATTTCTACCAGGTGGCGGCGTGTCAACACAGATAGGTTGGGGGATCGGTCCAGCATAGTACCAGCATTGCCATCGGTGGCACCCTCGGCCCCCACATTGGTCGCGATGGCCGGTAATGGCTATGTCAACCTGAGCTGGTGGCCTCCGGTCAATGGAGGGAGCCCGATAAACTCCTACTATGTCTATCGAGGCGGATCCTCCATCGCGCTATTGGTCAAGGTGCCCAACACCCAGCTATACTACAACGACACCACGGTGACCAACCGGGTCACCTATACATACCAGGTATCGGCCAATAACAGCGCTGGAGAAGGGTTGAAGAGCGTACCGATCACTGCCATGCCAAACTGGCCGGCAAGCATGCCTGTCATCAACATCACGGCACCTTCGACGCAATTCCAGAAGGAGGACATGGTGGATGTCGAGTGGGAGATGAGCGACAGCGGCTCCGGCATAGACTATTGCGAGATCCGTTTGGACGGCATGGGTTGGATCAACCTTAGCCTGGCCCAGTCCTATACCTTCAACAATCTCGAGGAGGGGGCTCATATGGTGGAGGTCCGAGCGTGGAACCTGGCTGGCTTCAACAACACGGCCATGAAGACATTCGTGGTCGACAGCTTGGCACCGGTGGTCATTTCGACCTATCCCAGCGGCACGGCGGCGCCGGTCACCCAGAACGTCACGATCGAGTTCAGCGAGAACATGGCCAATGCGACAGCTACGATCGATGGGCAGAACATGACCGTCACCATCGTGGGTAACGAGGTCCGTGGCATGATCCCGTTCAGCATAGGCCTGGACACCACCTACATGGTGATGGTGATGGGCTCGGACCTGGCCGGGAACCAGATGGACGCACCCTTCTTCTTCAATTACACGACCACCGACATGGTCAAGGTAACGGGCAGGGTGATAGACTCGGACGGCAAGAACGTGGCGAACGCCCAGGTCAACATAGGTGGTTTTGTTACGACCTCCGACCCGCAGGGTAACTTTACCCTCTATGCGCCCCCAGGGACATACAACATCACCATCGAGGCGGACGGATTGGACACCTTCATCGGTCAGACGACGGTCCCTGCCAACGGTGGTGGCATAGGGACGTTCCTGACGGCAGGGTCGCAGGACAAGGAGGATGACACCAACTGGCTGATGCTGATCGGTGGCCTGGCCGGCCTGATCGCCGGGATCGTGCTCCTGATCTTCGTCCTGCGCATGAGGAAGGGCACTAAGAAGGAGGATGAAAAACCACCCGTCCAGTAAAAAAGGGGTTGCGGCCCCCTCATTCCCTATTTTTCCAATTTCTACGCTTTGGTCAGGCCCTGATCATTATCAGCATCATCTTGAACGGCGTGATCGCTCTAAGCGCATGCGGTCGGTCCGCCGGCATGATGACCATCTCCCCCGCCATGGCCCGTATCGGATCACCATCGATGGTGATCTCCGCCTCGCCATCCAGAATGAGGACCGTGGCATCAAAGGGGGCCGTGTGCTCGCTCAACCCCTCGCCCTCGTCGAAAGAGAACACCGTTATGGTCCCCGCCTTCTTGTCGAGTATGGTGCGGGACACCACTGCCCCAGGTTGATAGGAGATGAGCTCCTGAGCGCGCATCGCCCTTGCCTTGAGGTCCTCCTTCTCTGGAACATCCGTCTTGACCATTCCCTTATTCATGATATCCACATTGGTCAACAAGAATCATTAAACGTTGTCCCGAACACAGGTGGACGGATACTATGATGCCGAGAATGCCTGTACTACGGCCTTGCCGCTGAGAACCTCATCAATCCACAAGCCTGGCCACCATCTCGTTCACGGACCCCAGGGCCTTGGCGCCCTTGGGGGTCAGCGAGTACATGCGGCTCCGGCGGTCCGAGGCGACGTAACCAGCATCGCGAAGCGCCTTCATGTGGAACTGCAGGTGACCTGTCCTCATCTCCAGCCCCTTACATATCTCGGTGAGGGTCCTCTGTCCCTCTGCCAGCATGTTCATTATCGTCAGACGGTGTCCGTTGGCCAGAGGTCCCAGCGCCCTCTCGGCCACCTCCGGGCTGACCATGCTTTTCGTTGCGATGGTCGAGATTCCCCCTGGAGAGATAGAATCGAACTTATCCAACAGGCCTGAGTAGAGGTGCAGCATCAGTCGCGCCCGTTTGATCGTCTCCGATGCGGACCGAGAGCAGCCCTCGTCCAAGCAGGGGGAGGAGTCACCACAGAGCAGATCGCTGGTCTCGTCCAGGATCCGGTGGGCGGTATCCAGGTCGTCGTGTTCCATCGCCCCAGTGACCGCGTCTATGAGGTGGCGCAGCTTGTCCATACATGCCGAGCGCAGAGAGCACGTGGAGACGATTTGCACACTGTCCAGGTCTGACCGCATGACCAGCCTGCCCTGCTCGCCCAAAGCCTCCCGCATCTCGTCCACGAAGACGCCCTTGAGGTCCTCGTAACGCATGGAGACGAAACGCTCGTTCATTGAGCCTAGGTCCCGGCGCAATGAGCGCAGCTCGTTGAGAATAACCTCATCGCTCATAGTTAGTATAGAAAAGTATACTCAAGCAATATTTATGTATTGTGAATAGTAGTAGGGGCCTCAGTGATCACATGGTAAAGCTACCTGACGAAGTGTTCAACGCCATAAATGCAAAGTCATCGAAGGTCCTGGCCACCGTGAACTCGGCCGGAAACCCCCACGTCATCCAGGTAGGGAGCATCATCGCCCCCAGCCCCGAGATGATCGCCTTCGGAGCCATCCTCATGAAGGAGACCAGCAAGAACCTGGAGTCCATGAAGAAGAAGAATCAGGAGGTCGCTATCCTGGTGACCGTGGAGATGAAGTCCTACCTGGTCATGGCCAGGATAAAGGAGCATTACACCTCTGGGCCGCTCGTCGACAAGATGAACGAGGAGCTAAAGAAGATGGGGCTGAAGGCCAATGTGGTCTGGACCGTCGAGCCAGCTGAGGTCTACAACCAGAGCGCCTCCTACGAGGCCGGTAGTAAGATGGTCTGAACAATGAACTCCGGGGCGAGGGCCCCATCCCTTTTTTTATCCTCACTTATTAACGGTCATCGACGCTCAGCCAAAGGTGTAGGCGTAGATGTGGAATCGATCTTTGTCAGTGATGATCTTTAACTCGTGCTCACCGAATTCCTTGGACTTGATAATGTAGAACATGTCGTTACGGTCGATGCGCAACCATGATCGGTTATCATGGAAGTAGATGTCCTGGCCAGCCTCTTCCGGCAACAACGGTCGGTCGTCCATCCGCACCTCCACCTCAATCACTTCATCCGAGGACATGACCGCATAGACCTCCTTGGCCCGATAGCGGAGAAGGACATGGCCCGTACCGCTGCCCGCATACTGCAGGAACTGGGTATCGTGATACCATTGTCCGTGCAGGTAGATCGCTCCGGCCTCATGCTCCATCTCATCATTGTACTGGCAGACCTTCATGGCCTCGCAGTCCACGTCGTTGCCGATACCTTTGTTGCGCAAAGCCCCGGCATAGGTCTCGTGGGTGGTGCGAGGATCGAAATCCTTCGACGTCTCCCGGACCTCGGCCAGCTCCACCTCTACCCCCATCTCTTTGAGCAGACGTACTATCCAGGCCTCGATCTCCAGCTCCCCGCCCTCACCTGCGTGGATATGTCGGATCATTCCATCCTTGTCGATGAAGTATTGCGCAGGCCAGTAGCGGTTCTCGAAGGCCGCCCAGGTGGCCATGTCGTTGTCGGCGGCTATGGGGTATTCCAATCGGTGCCTCTTGATCGCCTTCCGTAGGTTCTCGGGCTCCTTCTCGAAGTCGAACTCCGGACTGTGCACGCCGATCATGACGAAGGGATGGTCCTTGAAAGTGGACCAGACCCGACGCATGTGCGGCAATGTTCGCAGGCAGTTGATGCAGGAGTAGGTCCAGAAGTCGATCATCACCACCTTGCCGCGCAACTGTGACATGCTCAACGGTGGCGAGTTGTACCATTCGATGGCTTCCAGCGCTGGGGCGAGGCGACGGTCGAACATGGGCCGAGCGAGGGAGCGGAATGTAATTAATTGTTGTCCTTCACCTTGGACACCAGGTCCTTCGCCTGCTCGAGGTCGACCACCCGGAGCGTCTTTTCCAGATCGGGCACCTTGGACAGGTTGCGCGCCTCGGGACGGCTGGTGATATAGAGGTCCACGGACCACAGGGTGGCCAAGGACATGTGGGCCAGTTCGGGGGACGACACGAAGTTGGCACCTCCCCTCCGCAGGACCTCGTCCAGATGGGTCATGCAATCCTGCCAGCCCTTCTTGGGCTGCAGGACCTCCAGACGCAGGTCTCGGACCAGGTCCACTAGCATGTACTGGACCTCCTTCTCCCCCTCCATCATCACGGACAGCGCCTCACCGACCACCGTGGTCGACGTCACCAACTGATGGTTGCGCCGGAGGAAACGTAATTTGGCCAGGACCGATGCGTCACGTAGTGCGTCGTTGAGGACGCAATAGTCCAGGAAGATCTGCATGTCCTGCCCCTCAGTCCACCAGCAACAACCCGGTCCAGATGGCCTTGCCCTCGGCCGGGTACTTGATCGGCACACCGGCCTTGTCTGCGGTGGCGATGACGTCTATACCAACCGCCTCCATGCTTGGCCTGGCGGTGAATGGATGACGGCAAGGGTTGCCAGGCCCGACGCAGGACTCGCAGAGCGAACAGGGTCCGGCGGCGAGGGCGGTGGCGAAGCGGTAGCCCATGCGGCAGGCCTCCCTCTCCAGCTGACCCAAGGCCTCCATCATCCTCTTGGAGGCGTCCTCCATCGTGTTCTTGTATTCACGTTGCCCCTCCAGATCCGCCAAGGAGGCTCCCTTGATGTCCTGCAGCAGCTCGTCATTGAGGACGATGTCGAACTGCACGATGATGGCGGAATCGTACTTCTCCAGAGCCTCGACGAACTCAGCGGGTGAGATGGTGTGGGGAGGGCACATGAGGCTCCGCCCGTAGTTGGGGCAAATCGGTACCTGACACTTCAACCGGACCCTTGGGTCCGTGAAGATCAGGTCCACCGACAGCGGTACCGCCCTGGAGGCTCCGTACTCCTTAGCCTTGGCGCATAGGATAGTGAGGTCGTCGAACTTGGTGGTCATGTCGATGATGACCATCGTCTTGCCCGGTAATTAGCTTTCGTTCAACCCCTCGGGCGGAGGAGGTGCAACCTCCTCCTCGTATGGCTTGACGTTCCTGAAATTGAGATAGAATGCAGTGATGGCGATGATATATATCACTGCGGCCAGGAAGAACGGCAATGTAAGGAGGCCGGCCGCCAGCATCGAACCTCCGATGAAGGTCGTCACCGAGTTCGGGACACGCCACACGATGGAGTTGATGGCGCTGGCCAGGCCGCGATCGTCCTTATCGACGATGCCCATCATGTAGGAGTCGAAGATCGGCCAGGCCATGTTCATCAATGCGGAACGGATCAGGAACATCGCACCAGCCAGGACGGCACCGGGCATGATCGGTATCGCCACCATGAAGACGGTCGACAGCGCCTGGGTGATCACTATGCCCTTCACCTGTCCGAAGCGATGGGAAAGCCGTGAGCTCAACAACGCGGCGAACGCTATCGATAGGCTGGATAAGGCCAGCAGCGGCCCTGTGACCGAGTCGGGCAGACCATATTGCAAAAAGAACCATGTCGGTATGAGCGGAATGATGAGACCTGCGCCAAGACCGATCAAGGTATTGTTGATCGAGAACCTCACCAACGTCTTTTTGCTCTTCTCCTTCAGCAAGGTCCCTCGACGTAGCTTCGCTCCCGGTGCCTTGTCCTTGTAGCCCTTGAGCAGGAAGAGCAGGGAGATCGGCGAGATGGCTGTGACGAACATGAGCACGACGAAGGCGCCCGAGTGCACCTGGACCGAGGACAGCCCCGTCAGGTCCTGAATGGTCGGGAAGAGTATGGGCAGGGCCAGACCGATGCCGTAGAAGCAACCGTTGACGATGAACGACATGGAGAAGGCCATGTCCCGGTTGTCGACCGTGGTCTGGTCGGCGATCATGGCATTCCAAGTGGAGAGCAGAGCCCCCTCGGCGATGCCGATCACGATGCTTGCTATCAGGAAATAGACGGGATCGAGCGACAGCGCGCATAGCAACATAGCCACGGGCACGCCCACCAGGCCGATGATGAGGATCCATTTTCGTCCGATGCGGTCCGACAGGATGCCGAAGGGGATGGCGCAGAAGATCATGGCCAGGCCCGAGGCTCCGATGATGAGGCCGATATCGACGGAGCTCACACCCTGCTCGGGGAGGTAGGCGGTGATGGCGGTGATGATGTAACCATAGCCGATCGCGCTGAACGATGCCAGTAAAATGAGCCATTTCACATTGTTCGGGACCTTCAGCCCGGCAAGGCCTTTCCTCCTCATCGATGTCTGCGAAATTCGTAGGCGTATTTATCAACTTGGGACCAGGTGCATGGACCTGGCATCGGACGCTCAGGCCCGATCGGTCTGGCCATAGTGAACGGTGGCATCGATCAAGGCCATCAGGTTCTCCAGCGGCGTGCGTGGGGCGAGACCGCATCCAGGCGCAAGGACGTCGGCACCGGCATCGAGGCACGCCCTGACCTCCTTTGCCACCTCCTGCGGGCCCTGGAACAACAAGGTGGTGGTGGGACTGACATTCCCTATCAGGGCAGACCTTCCATCCAATCTCTCTTTTACCCATCGCATGTCCATGCACTGGTCCACGCTGATCCCATGGGCCTTCGTTCGAACCATCAGGCGCATGTTCGAGGCCGTGTCCCCACAGATGTGCAGGACGGAGCGCCCTCCACGCGTCAGCACCTCGTTGACCACCTCGGCCTGATAGGGCAGCGCAAACTCGGCATATTGTGCGGGACCGAGCAGATCGCCGCTCGATGTGGCATCGATGATGGTTATGACGTCCGCCCCTGTCTGGATCGCCGTCCGGGCATAGTCCGTGGCCCATCTCGTGGTGATGCCCAACAGCCTCCTCATCCCCGCCGGGTCTTGGATTATGTCCATGAGCGAGGCCTGGAGGCCATGCAACTGGCAGGCGAGCATGAACGGGCCGACGATGCCGCAGATGAGTGGGGTGGATGCCGTACGCTTTGAGAGCGCCTCGAGGGCGGAAAGGACCACGGGGGCTCTCCCATCCCTTGTGGGCTCTGGCACCTTCATCTCGTCCAGACCGCGCAACGTCTGCATGATGGGCGCAAGGAGGGCGGGTTGTCTATCAATGCCCTCGAGGCCGGTGAGTGCCCCGAACGCGGACGCATCGACGGTGATGTCGAACGGGACCCGGACCGCCTCCAGCCCCGCCATGGAGTGGGCGGCCCAGGCCAGGTCGGCCATCCGCACCGGATCGTGGTGGGCCTCGGGCCATCTGGCCCTGCTCAACCTCATCAGGTCGACGGTACCTGTCTGCAATGGGCTGGCGCAAGGCACCCGGTCCACCTGCTCCCGGTCCAATGTCCTTAACAACCGCTCTCGCTGGTCCATTCGCCCGGTCTCCTTCCTATCTTGGGGACTGTGGCTCAGGTCTTGCGCGGGATGATCTGGTCCAAGGCATCCAGGCTCAGCGAGTCGAAGATCTCCTGCGCCAGTCGTACGTGCTCCTCACTATCTGCCGCCACTCCGTCGCGCAACAGGTAGGGATGTATGTCGCGGTCCATGGCCCCGACGTAGGTGGCCATGATGCACCCCATGGCACTTAGGCCGGCCAGGATGACGGTGTCGCATCCGTCCATCGCCAATATCTCCTGCAGCTCGGTCTTGTTGAAGGCGTTGGGATAGGACTTGACCAGCATCAGGTCGGTGACCTCGATCTTCACGTCCGGGTGGAACTCGAACCCATCCGAGTCCGGTACCACACCCTCCTTGGGCTCTGAGTGGTAGACCACTATCAATGGCATCCCCCTCTCACGGAAAAGCCCGATGGCCCCGTTGATGGTGCCTAAGCGCCGCTCCAGGGTGCACTTCAGTCCTTCGCTCATGTTCAGCCACGCCCTCTGTACATCGATGACCAACAATGCCGGCTTCATCGTCTTCCTCCCGAACGTCCCTTCATGATGCTCATCTCACGATACTATTACATGTGTCCACCTTGGACTTTTTGATTTCGGCGAACGGATGAGGCGAGCATCTACCCCGGACGGCGTGGGGATGCCCTCGCATGGTAACATAGGTAGATTTATATTAGGACCGACCAAATATAATCCTCGGGATGCACTATGACCGATCAATCGACCACATATGGGTCAGCTAATGCCAGGGTGTCGGGCGTCCCACTGCAGTCGCCTATCGCGACGACCCCAGCGGGAAGCTCGCAGTCAGATGATGAGATAAGGAGGATCGCCGAACAGCTCTCGGTCTGCATAAAGATCGTCGGTTGCGGAGGCGCGGGATGCAATACGATAAACAGGTGCGTCGCCGCCGGGATCACCGGGGCGCAGTTCTACGCACTCAACACCGATGCCAAGCACCTGTTGTCATTACAGGTCCCGACGAAGGTCCTGATAGGCAAGGCCACGACGAGGGGGTTGGGCGCCGGGGCCATCCCTCGCGTGGGGGAGCAAGCGGCCATCGAGAGCGGACGAGAGATCGGTGACCTGCTCACTGGTGCGAACATGGTGTTCGTGACGGCGGGCATGGGTGGAGGGACCGGGACGGGGTCCGCTCACTATGTGGCGGAAGTGGCCAAGCAACAGATGCGGGCCCTCACCATCGGCGTCGTCACTCTGCCGTTCCGGGCGGAGGGCACGGTGCGCATGGAGAACGCACTGGCCGGACTGCAGCGACTGACCGCTGTCTGCGATACCACCATCGTGATCATGAACGACAAGTTGCTGGAGCTCGTCCCCAAGTTGCCCGTGGAAGCGGCCTTCAAGGTGGCGGACGAGGTCCTGATGCAGACCATAAAGGGATTGACCGAGATCATCACCGAGCCTGGTCTGGTCAACCTGGACTATGCTGACATCCAGACCATAATGGACGAGGGTGGCATGGCCTTTGTCGGGATCGGGGAGTCCGACGCCGACGATGGTCGCGTGGAGCACGCTGTGCACGAAGCGCTGAACTCGCCCTTGCTTGGAAACATCGACATGAAGGGCTCCCGGGGCGCCATGGTGCGAGTGATCGGCGGTCCGGACATGACCGTCGATGAGGCCCAAAAGGCGGCGGAGATAGTGACCCATAACGTCAGCCCAGGGGCCAGGATCATATGGGGGTGCTCTGTCGATCCCTCCCTGGAGAGGACGATAAAGGTGCTCCTCATCTTCACCGGGGCCCGGTCGCCCCAGCTCCTAGGCCGGGGGATCGAGACCACCCTGGACGACATAACCATCGAGGGAGCGCAAAGCACTGGGAAGAGGGCGGCGCGCACATAGGTTCACAGAACATCTGATCGTCGCCATCGGATCTGAGCGAGCTTAAGGCCCATGGACATACAGAGGACCTCTTGACAACCTCACCGGTGCCTTTGGCCATGGAAAGGTCCGATGAAATATCTTTTAATTGCCCTGGAATGGTCGTTCTTCAACTTTCATCCGAGCTCATTTCCTCATTTGGGACCGAGCTGGTGATTGTTGTTCGCCCCATTCTTTCCATTTAGGTATCCCGGGTTCATCGGGTCGATGTGATTGCTCCGGGTCGACGGTAGGGTGATGAAGAACGTGGACCCTTTCCCAATCTCAGACTCCACCCAGATATTTCCCCCATAGTGCTCCACGATCTTCTTGCACAGGGCCAGACCTATCCCGGTGCCGGGATATTTCTCGGTGTTTCTGGCCTTCTTGAACAATTGGAAGATGCGCTCGTGGTCCGACGGACCAATCCCGATCCCATTGTCGCTCACACCTAACAACCATCTCCCCGCCTGTTTCCCCGTGAAGATGTGGATACGGGGTGGTTCCTCGGAGCGGAACCGTATGGCATTGAAGAGTAGGTTCTGGATCAGCTGGAGCATCCGGGACCTCTCGGCCATGATGGTAGGCAACGGATCGGCGGTGATGACCGCTCCGGTGTCCTTTATCGCCAGGGAAAGATTCTGGGTCGCGGTCACCAGGACCTCTTGAAGGTCCACCAGGGTCTCAGGTGCATGGGAGGTCTCGACCTGGGACAAAAGTAAGATGTCGTCGATCATCGACTCCATCCTCTTAGCACCGTCCAATGCGAAACCCATGAACTCCCTGCCCTGATCGTCCAGCTTGTCCCTGTATCTCTTGTCGATGAGTTCGAGGTAGTTCATGACCATCCGTAATGGCTCGCGGAGGTCATGGGAGGCGATGGATGCGAATTGCTGCAGGTCGCTGTTGGACCTCTCCAACTTCCTTTCCATTTCCTTCATGCGCGTGATGTCCATGAAGGCCCCCACGGCACCGCCCCTTATGCCCTTCTCGAATTCGATAGGGGCGCTGGATATCATCATGGTGGTTATGCTCCCATCGGGATTCTCGATGTCCACCTCCTCCCGGTCGATCCTCTCCCCCTTAAGAGCCCTTTCCAGTGGCCAGTCCTCCGGTCTCAATTCCTCATCGGACTCGGCCCGGTACACACGGTGCTCGGAGAACGGGTTGCCCACCTCCGGATATGCCGACTCCCTCCACATCCCTTCGCTGATCTGGTTGGTATCCACCACCGCCCCATCCTTGTCCGTGACGATTATGCCGACGGGTAAGGTGTCCAGGATGCTTCGGAGCCGAGCGCTTTCCGCTTCCTTTCCGGCTAAGGCGAAGTGCTCGGTGACATCGGTGATGGTGGCACGCAATAGATAGGGCCTCTCTTTGTCCGGGATTGTGTCCAGCTGTACCAGGCGTGAGCTGTCCCTTAGCTTGAGAACGCTGCTGTGCATGCCACCGTTATCGAAGGCACGCCTCAGGTGGTTTTCAAGCTGCCCTTGATGTTCTGGATCGATGAAATCGGACAAGTTGCGATTGGTCATCGCGCTCTTGGGCCGGTCGAGGAGGATGGTAAGGGTGCGGTTGGAGCGTCGGATGCCGCCGTCCTTGCTCATGGTCAGATAGCCCAAGGGAGCGTCCTCATAGAGGTCGAGATAACGTCTCTTCTCCCTCTCCAGGTCCTGGAGGATGCCCTTCATCTCCTTCTCGGCCTGCCCCATGGTGGCCTCCTGGGCCATGGACTCGGGGCCTTTTTCCCCCTTCCACCCTGGCTGGGGCTGAAGCATGTCGACGTCGGCCTGTTTGCGCAACTGCCTTTCGTTGTTCTTTGGATTCCTTATACCTCACCCCTCCCTTGCGTTTTTGGCGTTTTCTTATGGTGGTCTGACAGAGGATATATTGGAATTGTAAGTTATTCTTTTTTCGATTTGGGGTTCGGATAAGACACCCGATGAGAAGGATCCATTCGTTAACGAACTATCTGGAAATTGAACGGAATGAGCCCGTTGATAGCATTGACGGGAATGTTCTGGAAGGGTTTTATTTACCACCCTCTCCAATCATCCAGAAGGTGATGGGACGATCAGATACGTGGCATTCTTACGGGGTATCAATGTCGGTGGTCACAACCAGATCGGGATGACAGACCTGGTCCGCCGTCTTTCCACGCTGGGGATGAAGGACGTGATCAGTTACAAGCAGAGCGGGAACATCATCTTCGGAACGGACTTGGCGGCAGAGGGAGCGGTAGTGAGGATGATCGAGGACGATCTCGCATCCATTTGCAAGGATGTCATCGTCTTCCTCAGGACGCTGTCACAGGTCGAGGGCATGGTCCGGTCAAAACCTTTCAAGGATAGGATGGTTGACGGATCGATGAGGTACGTCACCTTCCTTCCAGAAGAGACGAGGACATTGAAGACGCCCATCTGGACCACGAACAAGGACGTGGAGGTGTTCCGTGTTCAGGGGATGGAGGCCTTCAGTCTCGCCTACAAGAAGGGTGAGCACTTCGGCCAACCGAATGCGATCCTGGAGCGCCTCCTCGAGGTGAAGGCGACGACGAGGAACTGGAACTCCATCGAGGGCATAGTGAATTCAATATAGGGGTGGACATCGAAGGCTGCCCAGGGTGAGGTCTCCCATTTTGCGCTTCATCTCGACCGGTATTGTCTGCCCGAGTTCCAGGCCTTCCCGATCGGTTCTCCTACCGTCCAATAGCTCTTGGATCCCATTTCGAAGAGGAGGGGGTCGAGCTTGCGGATGTCTATGGCCCCGTCTGTGAGCACATTCGGGTCCACGTGGGTCATCACTATCTCCCCGATGAATATCTCGTGAGAGCCCAGCTCCAACGTCTGGTGGAGACGGCATTCCATCGATACTGGACATTCTTCGATCAAGGGTGCCGCCTTCAGCGAGCCGAAGACGGTCTTGAACACCGTGCTCTTGTCCTCGTTCCTACCGGAGACCAGGCCGAGGTGGTCGGTGGCCTCCATCATCGCTGCACTGGGTATGTTGACACTGAACTCCCTGCTCTCCCGGATACCTAGGTTGGTATAGTGCGAGCGGTGCATTCCCACCGATATGTATTGGGGCTTTCCGAAGTTGAGGACGCCCACGTGGGCTATCGGACAGTAGTTCGAGATTCCGGCGACCATCGATCCGACCAGGGTGACCGGCATAGGGTAGAGTGCCAGGAGTGGGCCCATCTCTTGCTTCATGATCAAGAAAATTGAATGGAGGGATATTTTATGGTTGATGGTGGAAGTAAAATGGTCCCGACCTTGGAGGGTGGGATCGGGGCCAAAGAATGTTGGGCTCCTCGGTCAATGCCTAGACCTATGTCACATAGAACCTGGGATTGGTCTTGTACATGTGGAAGAGATAGACCGCGAACCCAGTGAGCTGTTCGATATACCGCTCCTCCCCCTCTACAGGACCGAGGTGAACGATGGCCTGAGCCCGGTCAGGTCCGCTCATATCCTTCACCATCACCACTGGCCGGGAATCGTTGCCGTCCTTGTCCTTACCGAACATCAGGATATCGACACTACGGAAGTCCGACCTCATGACGCCGTAACGACCACCGTTTTGGACCCTCGCTCCGCTGGTATAGTGAAAGATGGCCCCATCCGAGAACTTTATCGTTCCGGCCTCCTCTTTGAAAGAGCATGTCCTATCGTCAACATTCAGGCACTCGAAGGCCATGGAGTTTAAGGAGCCCTTCTTCGTTTTGGCGCGGTACTGGAACTGCCCTTTCTGGGATAAGTAGGTCCTGGAACCCAAGGTTCGGTAGGAGTAAAGTAAGATGGCGATGAACACCACTGGCAAGAAAAGTAGCTGAAGCGGGAACGAGCCTGCCGCCGACCAAGAGAGGTACAATATGATGGAGAACATGAAAGCCAGGATGACCCCGGTGTAGACCAACTGACGGTTCACCCCGATGCCTTTGGCCGGGGTGAAGGTGGCCAATGTGCGACCATCCTCGTTGGAGGTCAGTTCCCAGGATGGATTCAGCCTTCCGACCTGTGACAAGTGGGCCTCGGACATGCTGGACGGGAGGTCCTTGCTTATCGTTTCGATCTGCTTGAGGGCGCGATCGCTGATGGAATCGATGCACTCGTCCTCCACCCTCTGGTCACAGATGTGCAAGGCGGACTCGATCGTTCTTTCTAGATACTGGGCATTTTCAAAGGAGTCGATGTTGTGGACGAGTTTAACTTTCTTGCCGTCCTTTAGCCGGATCAACAGGGTGTGTAGCTCGGTGATCTCACCCGAGGACGACCGCTCCTGGACCGCCTCCTTTATGTAGACCTGGTCAACCTCGGAGGCACTGTATTCCCTTTGACCGAACCAAGGCAAAGGATGATGATAGACGATTAATTTGCCTCCTTGGATATCTAAGGTGGTCCAGTTGATCAGACCGGCCAGGCTCCAGTAGAGGATTAGAATCCCTCCCACCAAGAAGGGTATGGGGAACAGGATTGTCCAGGAAACCTCACCCGAGGTAATGGCGTCTGACAACAGCAGGAACATGACGAACAGGAACGGCAAGGTCCAGATCAGCATGAAGACAAAGAGGAAGATATTGGAACGGCGATACCAACGATAGGAGATATTCAGTCCGTAGGGGGAGCGGTGCAGCTCGAAGTTCTTGGACCTGATCGAGCCATCCCGCCCAAAGTCATCGCTGGTTTGCCCCTCCAATGTACTTCCCCATTCAATCATTATCTTATGATTAATTAAAAATTATGCTGGCATGATTGACAATCGTACAAGTTCAAGGGATTGATGACCTTATAAGGATAAGTGATAGTTCGCTCAAGAGGTCGGACGACGAAATGTAGTTTTGATATGGTTCAAGTGGACCGTCGAGGAGTCCCTTAAATATGGGTATATAAATTAGCCTTAGGAAGGTGTTCCTATTTCCAAATTCAAGATAGAGAACGTGGTGGCCTCAACCTCATTGGGGATCGAGTTGGATTTGCCTGCATTGGCGATTTCGTTGGACGGGTCCGAATACGAGCCGGAGCAGTTCCCTGGCCTGATCTACAGGATGAAGGAACCGAAGACCGCCACCCTGCTCTTCCGCAGTGGCAAGGTCGTATGCACTGGGGCCAAGAGCTTGGACCAGGTGAAGATGGCCATCGAGAACGTGGTCAAGCAGATCGAGAAGGCCGGCATACGCATCAAGACCGAGCCCAAGATCGAGGTGCAGAACATCGTCGCCTCCTCCGACCTGGGACAGAAGATCAACCTGAACGCCATAGCCATCACGCTCGGACTGGAGCGCGTAGAGTACGAGCCAGAGCAATTCCCTGGCCTCGTTTACCGGTTAGACGTTCCGAAGGTAGTGCTCTTGCTGTTCGGCTCGGGAAAGCTGGTCTGCACCGGCGCCAGGAAACCGCACGACGTCGAGGAGGCGGTGGACAAGATCACCGCGGAGCTCCAGGCGGCCGGACAATTGCGCTAAGAAACATCATATGGATACACTGGTCGGTCTTGAATCGACCTCACCTTCTTTTCCCTTTTTTTCAATCTAAAATAAATGAATAAGAAAAAGAATATCAGGGGAAGGCGTATCTGGAACCTACCATCGGGGGCAGCAACCCTTAGCTGGCCTCTATGTCCTTCTTATTCTCCGGTTCCTGGAGCAGCTCCTTGACGCGCAGTTTGTACCTCGCGTGCTGGGAGTATAGACCAAGCAGAATATTCCGCAGGCGGGCAGGTCCTTAGGCAGGACGAGCTGGGTTCCTTATACTCCAGCCCATAGAAAAGCCAGGACCTCCCAGCAACAGGTTGCCAGTCCCTATGAATCAGCCTCCCCGGTCCTCACTTTTATGGCCTTCATCACCGGGAGTACAAAGATCTTACCGTCCCCGACCTCTCCCGTTCTGGCGGACTTACAGATGGTCTCGATCACCTTCTCCACCATTAAGTCCTTGACCACGACCTCTATCTTCACCTTTGGAAGCATATCCACACGGTATTTGCCAGCTCTATGTGTGAACTCCAGACCTTTCTGCTCTCCCCGTCCATGGACCTCGGAGACGGTCAGGCCATGAACGCCGATCTCCTCCAGGGCGGCCTTCACGGACCCGAGGCGTTCCGGACGGATCACTGCGACTATCATCTGCACTAGAACAGCCCCCCGTAGGCGGACTCGCCGTGCTGGGTGATGTCCGCGCCAATCCGTTCCTCCTCCTTTGTCATACGAATGACCATGACCTTCTTCAAGATGTACAGGATTGCGAAGCTCACCCCGAAGGCGAATGCGGCGACGACGGCCGCCGCCACGATCTGATCGCTCAGAAGGTCGAACCCACCGCCATAGGCCAGTCCCTTTCGTGAGCTTGCGAGTGTCCCGGTGCAGAATATTCCGGTGGCGATGACCCCCCAGATGCCCCCGACCCCGTGTACGCCGAAGACGTCCAGGGTATCATCATAGTTGAACTTCTTCTTGAGCAGGATCCCACCGTAACAGAACACCCCAGCGCCAAGGCCGATGGCTATGGCGCCGGAGACGTCGACGAAGCCAGCAGCGGGCGTTATGGCGGCCAGACCGGCGATGGCCCCGGTGATGAGACCTAGCACGCCAGGTCTGCCCTGATGGAAATAGCTGATAGCCCCCCAGGTGATGGCTGCGGTGGCCGCGGACACCTGGCTGACCACCACCGCGTTGGCGGCAATTCCATCGGCGGCGAGGGCGCTGCCTCCGTTGAAGCCGAACCAACCGATCCAGAGCAATGCACCGCCCAACACGACGAACGGGACATTATGGGGGACGTCAGGACAGCAATTGGCCAAGGATAGGCGCTTGCCGAGCACTATCACTGCAGCTAGCACCGAGACGCCCGCGGTTATATGGATGACGATGCCCCCGGCGAAATCGATGGCGCCAAGCTGGGCGAGCCAGCCGTTGCCCCATACCCAATGTGCCACCGGTAGGTAGACTACAAAGGTCCAGATGAACAGGAATATGATCAAAGCCTTCAGCTTCATCCGCTCAGCCACGCCACCGATGATCAATGCGACGGCGATGATGGCGAACATGCCCTGGAACATCATGAAGGCGAGGCCGGGAATCCCGGTGGCACCGTAATAGCTACCGTCCGCAGTTGAGAGAGGCTCGGTACCGACCCCATTGAGCATCAGCCATTCCAGGTCCCCTATGTAGGGTTGTCCCCAACCTCCGAAGGCCAGGGAGAAGCCCACCGTAACCCATATCAGCGTAACCATCCCGATGATGATTATGCTCTGTCCCAGGACAGAGAGCATGTTCTTCTTGCCTAAAAGTCCCCCATAGAAGAAGCCGACCGCGGGGGTCATTATGAAGACCAGAGCGGTGGAGATCAATACCCAAGCTGTATTGCCATATTCGATTGCCATTCTTACACCTCATTCCTTCATTTTTGATCGTTTTTGGAAAGGGGGCGATGCTGCGTCTCATAGAGGATAAGAACGCTTTCTCCGGCCCATCGTGCCCAATCGGTCCATCGATTTCACGGTACGATGAAACATCGATAGACAAATGTATGATAATTATACGTTATTGATGAGACAAATACACATTTATTGATAAATTATTAGATAAATGAATAGTAACTATCTAAGAGAGCTGAATAATTAACAAATATTCTCATCGTTTCAGACCTCGATCTTCCTTGCGAACTACCGATAGGATATCCATATGATCATGTCGAATTATGTTAAACCCCGTTGATCTTGAGATTCATGATAAACTACCCTTCCAAATCTCCATCGGAAGTTTGGTAGAATAATTAAACATCCTCCATCCATTAGTACCGTTAAGGTTGTCGTCATGGACGAGATGGAGAGATTGATGACCGTTCTCCGGCGCGGGGAGGTCGACCGGGTGCCGGTGGTGAGTCCTCTGCAGACGGCCACCCTTGGACTGATGGAGGAGACAGGGACCTATTGGCCGGACGCGCACCTACAACCGGAGAAGATGGCCAGACTTGCCCTGGCCGCACCTAGGCTGCTGGGGTTCGAGAACGTGCGAGTGCCCTTCGAGACGTCCGGTGATGCCTCAGCTTTCGATATGGAGGTCGTGCACCGGAGCCTGAGGCGACAACCGGGCATCATCGGGAAGAGGATCATGAGCGCCGAAGGGTTCGCCGACGTGGACATGCCCGACCCCCATAAGGACGGACTGATACCGGTCGAGCTGGAGGCCATCCGTACCATCAAACGGGAGAGGCCGGACCTCCCCCTCATCTGCGGCATTTGCTCCCCGCATATGCTGGCATTGCAATTGTTGGGCTGTCGGGAGGCCAATCGTCTGATGACCGAGGACACCATCCTCTTCTCGGCGACACTGCACAAGGCCAAGGCCTGGGTCGTCACGCATGCGCTAGCGGCCGTAGATGCGGGAGCGGACGCGATCTGCATAATCGACCCTTTGGCCTGCGAGGGGGTATGGAACACCTACCAGTACCAGGTCCACGCGTTGCCCTTCCTTCGTCACGTCTGCAACGAGGTCGAGAAGGTCGGGACACCGGTCATCCTGCATAGTTGCGGGGACGTCACCATGAACCTGCCCCAGATGTCAAGGACCGGTGCCAACGCCATCAGCTTGGACTACGAGGTGGACATCTCCCTTGCCAAAGGGTGCGGTGGAGGGGCGGTGCGCTATAATGGGCAACCTCAGCCCTACCGCGCTACTTCTCAGGGGACCGGTCGACGAGATAGAGCGAACGGTCCGGTCGTGCATCGACGCTGGAGTGGACGCCATCGCGCCAGGATGCGGTCTGGCCATCGAGACGCCTACCGCTCACATAAGGGCCATGGTGGAAGCTACCAAGGCATACGGAATAAAGCGTCATGGCTGAGGTGGTCACATCAGCTTCCTTGAAAGGGCCAACCGCGAATGCTGGGCATAATCGGCTGTCAGGTTCTTGAGGACGCCATCGTGCGGACCATCGCCGATGACGATGATGTCAGGACCGTGCTTGTAGTGAACACCGGGGTCGCCTCGAGCCTATGTGAGAAGTTGATCAAGGCGGCACCTGACAAGAAGGTCCTGATGGTAGAGAACGACCGCATCCCGAGCATCAAGGTCGAGGGGTTCGCCGTCCTGGTACGTCTCATGCCCATATCCCTTCACCAGATCCCTATAGAGCTGAGGGAGACCGTGATCGCTGAGGCATTGAAGATGGAGATGCGTTGCAAGGTCATCCTCCTCTTCTATGGGATGTGCGGGGACGCCTTCAAGAACTTCGACTTCGTGATCAACAGGTTGAACGGCCCCACGGTTATCCTTCGAGATAGGAAGGAGGAGATAGTCGACGATTGCATCGGGGCGGAGCTGGGAGGCACTGAGGAGTACCTTCGGTTCCTGCTCACGACGAAACGTGGCTTTCCGATGAACTCCATGTGGGCGGCGAACTGGCGCCATTTCATGCAGGAGACCCAGCTGCTCGGACCGGAGAGCGACCTGGACGAAGCCAGGTTCGTGTTCACTTGCATGGACTACGGCAATGCGGTGAAGCTGGAGAGCGGGACCGCCGATGACGAGGATTACGAGCGCGATATACGCATCTTCGCGGACGTCTTCAATTTCGTTGTGATCCGCGTCCCCGGGTCGCTGGGCGTCTTCAAGGATTCTTATCGTAAGGCGAAGGATATCATCTTCGAAAGCTGAGTGACATCCTATCGTGATCGATGGGATTGGACTTGGTCACTGACTGAGTCCCTACCGATCTCATAGGCCCGGTCCATCTGCCCCTGCTTGTCCCTGACCTCCCCCTTTCTTGTCACCCCAGGGACCAGCAATGTAGCGAAGAGGTCCATCTCCAGGTAGCTCAAGCTCCTCTCGAACATATCCATCAGTGGGTCGGCAGTTCCCAGGTCACCGTCCTCGAAGGGAACGGCAAGTATCACGTGCTTGCCTCTGACCATTGGTCGCGTCTCGGGGCTGTTGAAGAATACGAATCGATCGATGCACCCCTTCATCATCGCGGAGGGACCGAACCAGTAAACCGGTGTTCCTAGGACAATGACGTCACTCTCGGAGATCTTGTCGTATATCTCGACCATGTCGTCCTGCCATCTGCATCTTTTTTCCTTCCAACAGCGGTGGCAACCATCGCACTGCTCGATCACAAGTTCATCTAAATGGACAAATTCGGTCTCCGCACCGACGGACCGCGCCCCCTCGAGGATCCTATTTACCAAGATATCGGTGTTGCCGTTCCGACGCGGACTGCCAATTATTCCGAAGACTTTTTTCATGATATTCCTTCCGTTTGATGGCGGGCATTGACCGGATATCAGCCTAAGCCCGCTGGACAAATATATTTATCTTCATATGATTAAGTGTTGTTCACCATGGAGAGGGTTGAATGAATCGTAATGTCCTGATGGTGGTCGTAGTGATAGTGGTGGCCGCCATCATAGGGACCGCCTACATCATCCTGGGACAGTCTGACGATGGGGGCGAGAACGGGACCTATCAGACCGGGGATTATGTTGAATGGACCTGGTCCATGGCAACGGAAGGGAACATCTCAGTGAAAAGCATCTATTCGATCCAACGTCACACCATAGTTGAGATCGAAAATGATGTGATGACGATAAATCAGACATTCATGAACCAGACGAGGACCGTCCAATATTATAACGAGACCTCCCTACCTTCCAACTCAACAGCCTTCGGTTCTTACACGACCCTCAGCCTTGGCATCCCGTCAGGATACAATGTGACAGCCATCGGGACAGAGTTCCTTCCCACCAAGTGGGGGAACGTCACGGTCGACCACTACCAATGGACCTACCTTGGCGCGGAGGATCTGGTCACGATAGACGTCTGGGTCAAGGGCAACATCTTCATGAAGATGGTGCAAAACGGGACCGATTATGATATGATCATCGAGCTGACAGACAGTAACCATATGCTGGTCGCGGATGTATAGGAAACTCTTCAGATCCCGTCATTTTTTCACCGTTGGCTCCCTTCGATCGGAATTGGTGATGTCTTAGATGTCGCTCTTCGACAAGGCCAATAGGGCTTCCAACGTGACGAACCGGCTCTCCTCCCCCTTGCGCTCCAGTTTGACCAGGTACTTATCGGAGGAACGAGAACCTCCCTGCAGCCATCTGCCATTCTCATTCCTCCTGGATCGGATGAATCGAACGGCCTCGTCCATGCGCGAGTCCCTGACCCCCGAATCCATGAGCACCCTGACGATCTCCAGTAGGTCCGTGTCGTACATGTGGGGATAACCAAGATAGAACCATTCCTTCCTGGCGGTGCCCCTCAAACCGTTGCCATCGCCATATAGGCATTGCTCTATCAAGAACTCACTACCTCTTCGCATAGACCGTTTGACGTCCTCGGTCCGTTGATGAATCGACAGCGAGCTTAAAGCTTTGAGCGATTTCACCGCACCGGAGCGGCAATCGCGGGGACTCCAGCATCTTTCGAACCTGTACGGCCAGTCCTTGCCGGGAGGGGGTTGTGTCGCGAATCGTTGATACTTGGCGATCCAGGACATCGCCTTCATGACCCTCTCATCATCGCCATATCCAAGACGGACCAAACAGTATGCCATGTTGGCCGTGAGGCATGGCATCACCCCACCAGGAGTCCCCCCTTTGAACTCGTCCCCTCTATCCGAGAACCCCCCGCTCTCTCGGTGCTGAGAATTGTTTAGAATGAACTCGCACGCGTTCTTGACCCGCGGGTCCTCAGAATCGGCACGCAGCTCTGCCAACAATATGATGTTCCATACCGTTCCCTTGTACTTGAACCGATAGAATCGATCCGGCTCGCCCCAGAACCCTCCCGGTCTCTGCCTTTCCAAAATCTTGGGGACCGGGCCTGTGGATATGATGGCCTCCCTGGCGGCCTGGACCTCCCTCTCCTCTTCGCCCATTCCGAGCAGCTCGGTCATGGTCCGGTAGCGGACGGTGGGGTTTTCTGGCGACATAAGCCATTCTAGGTCCTTCTCCTTGAACAGATGCCCAACCTCGAACATCATATCTTGATGGTCGAAATAGATATTTGATTGCCATGTTCCAATGTGGGGAGGGTAGGTGTAGGCCGTAGCTGATCGGCAACCCGTTGGTCCGTATCCGAAAAAGATATGCCTTCTGAGCCCCAAGAGCACATAGGAGTTGGGCAAATGGCGAAATACGTTGTTTTGTCGAGATTGACGGCAGAGGGAAGGGAGACCCTAAAGATCAAGCCGGAGCGCCTGAGGGAAGTGAACGAGGAGATCGAGAAGATGGGGGCGAAAGTGGTGCTCCAGTACGCCCTTCTGGGCAAGTACGATTTCCTGAACATACTGGAGGCACCGGACAATGAGACCGTGCTGAGGGTCATGGTGGAGCTCGGGGCCAGAGGGACCTTGGAGACGGTCACCATGCCGGCGATGCCAGTGGAGGAGTTCCTCAGTGCATTAAGATAAAAGTGGATCTAACTTCGTTGGGCTACGAGCACTTGTATCAGTCTGCTAGCTGTCTCTTTCTTCGATGCCCATGCGCTGCTCTGAATTTCAAATCGTGAAGAGCATCAGGAGATGAGTCCTAGCTCCCTCGCTATCTGGACATACATCTCGCGCGAGTAGGTGTTGAACCTCTCGCAATATCTGTTGTCACATTTTGTCGAGAGGGCATATCCATCGATGGTCCGGATGTGGTCCTCGTCGTTGATGACCTTCACCTGCCATCGCCTCTCCTTAACCGCCTCTATCTTCTCCTCTATGGAAGATGTGATATCCACCAGCACATCTGGCCTGCTGACGCCTTCATACGAATAGCCATAGCACCTCATATGATAGGGGTAGTTCTCCAGCGCCATGGCGACCATGGTGGCTGTGTGCATGTAGTCGGTGCGGGACTCCACATAGCAGGGAATGAAGATGATGTCCGGCTCGTAGGAGTGGACTATCTCTTTGACCTTGGAGCATATGACCCGGTCACAGCGCACTTCGGTGCTGTCTATGTCGACAAATTCGCAATCGTAGCACCTAAGGGCCCTCAAGGCTACCTCTACCTCGCCACGGTCCATCTTGACCACACCGTTGGTGCAGCTCGCGTTGGAACGGTGGGCGGCGCCGCACATGTGTACGACCTTGATATGCGCCCCCTTCTTGGCTATCTCGCATATGGTCCCACCGCAGCCCATGATCTCATCGTCCACGTGGGGCACGATGACAAGGACCCTGCTATTCGATGTTACGTCGATGTTCTCGAATATCGGTCTGGTCGATGGTAGATGATCAGGATGATACCTGCATCCCTCTGGTGCTTTGGTCGCTTGTCTCGCTTGCATGTCGTTCATTCAGATCGCCCCCGGGTTTTTCTTATTTTCATTACCTCGATTTATCATTAACCCCCGTTAATATAATACCTTTGTCAAATGCCGCACAAACATCGTCACGAGTGTAAAACGGAGGCCAATTCGAATTGATTAGGAAAACACTATTAAAATTAGATAATATTTATATATAAAACATATTAAATTTAAAGTACCAAATGAGCCAGTTTAAAGTGGTTTTCGAGCGCCCGTTCTCCCAGGCCCCTCCCGATGTCTGCCTGCAGTATGAGGCGTTCTTCCGTGGAGTGTGCGAGGCCGTCGACCCAGACTTCGAGTTCGCCTACGACCGCATGATGAGCGACGGTGACGAAACGTGCCATTGGGTCATACGCAAGAATAGGCGCTGAAGTATATTGGAACTGGACTCACTTTCCGGTTCCCTCAGATCGTACCTTCGCCGCCGAGTTCATCAAGTCCAGGCCCTTCTGCGAGTCCCTTATCGTCCCGCCAGCGAGGGAGGACATCAGGCCCTTGAAGGTAATGCTCTGGAACAGCCTGGTCTTGTTCTCTCCCAAGGATTCGAGGGTTATCAAATGGTCACTGGTAAGGAGCCCTTTGATAATGGCGCCTTTGAACAACGCTTCCTTTTTTTCAACCATCTTCACTAACTGAGTTTTAAACTTAGTGTCCTTCCGTCCCGGGATTTTTACGACAACGTCCAGAACGCTTCCCTCTTTCAGATCCCCGGAAAGTTGGGTCATGAACGGGTTCCACTGCGGATAGGCCTTTAAGTCTGTCAATACCCCCCACACCTTCGCGACCGGTGCATCGATGTCGATACTGCCCTTGATCTCCTTCATGTACGATGATACGAAAATAATGGATATTTATTGGTTAAGGATTGAAAGTTATTCAAACTATCAAGATTACGTTCGTGATGATCGGGGATGCCTCGACCAACGAAAATATTGACCATAGAACCCGGAATGAATGATCAGATGGTTTTGTGCGGCCTGATATCGAGGTACGGGATATGTTGGTGGATATCGTCAGAGATGTGTTGAGTGCCGCTCCAAAGGGACGCGCATCTTCTAATAACTAATAACGACCTTTGAAGTTCTGATGCCTCGAAAGTCCAAGCCCTCCGAACGCTACAACGTGCCAGTAGGCTTCGTCCCCACCGATGAGATGGAGGACATACTCGCCTCCCACCAAGGGTCCTATCTCGAGGCGAACGCCTACAGTTGCACCGGCGAGGAGGTAGATTCGGTGGAAGAGGCGCACACGGTCGTTGTCAGGATCTACGAAGGGGAAGAACCTGCTCTTCGAGACCCAGATGGCTGGGTTGCCATGCGATGCAGATAGGTAATTTTGTTAAGGATCCGTTCGTAATCAGATATGAAATATCCCGTTCCGCCTCTCGACCGTCGCCCTATCACGAGTGACGGCGGATGGGAACAATTAATATGGCCACACGATGCTAGATGACCTCATGTCAAAGATAAGCATCTCCTATCTCACCAAGTATGGAAACAATAAGGAAGCGATGGAGCATCTGAACTCCCTCCTGAGGGCCAAGGGCCATGAGGTCCATCTGTTCGATGTGAGCGAGGCGGAGCCGGAGCAGGTGCCTTTGTCCGATCTGTACGTCTTCTCATCGTCAACGCACATCGGTGGGCTACCTGGCAAGATGAACAAGTTCATGAAGAAGTTCCCACACAAGAGCGGAAGGTACGCCCTATCCGTGACGCACATGGTGGAGAAGTCTGGACCTGAGAAGAACTCGGGGAAGGTCCTCATCATCATGGCCGAGGATCTGAAGGAGGTCGGGTTGACCAAGGCGGTGGACCCCCTGAGCCTAACGGTTGATGGTATGAAGGGCCCACTGGAAGAGGGCTGGCAGAAGAAGGTGGAGACGTTCGCGGTATCTATCCTGAAACTATTGGGATGAGGTCGTGAAACAACCGATCTTCGAACCTTTTTATTATTGGTTTATAGATGCAGAGTGGCTATTGTGAATTGGGAACTTACCGATCCAATTGCTTTTGATAGCAACATAAGGTTATGTCGAAATTGACCCGAGCTTCGGGTGACGGCCGTCATTCAATATGGTCGCAAAGGGCACACGGATTGGTCTCTAGAAGGGAGAATGATGGATGTTCAATGGTCCTCATAATCGAGACGGGAACAATAGTAAAGATGTCCCAGGAATATTGCCTTTTTTTGCATCAATTATTTAACTAGAGATGGGCAATGGTGCTCGGAAAAGTCTAATAATAGTGGAAGGGCATTTGAATCAGGGGGAGTCCAGTGACTGGGCAAATGCAGATAGCAGGATGGTTCGACAAGCATGTTGCCAATGAGGCGTCCAAGGACAACGTCCGTCCATCTGAACGCGTGGGGCAATTGTTTGGCGTGGTCATCGCTTTCATTTGTGCAGCGTACTTCACCATCCTATTCACGTCGGACTCGGGATTCTTCACCTCGGAGTTCACCACCGCAGACGCTGCCATGTTCTTTGGGATCGCCTACCTGGGCATCATCCCCGGACTGGTCAGGGCGATCATCGGCCGCAAGAACGTCTTAAGACCATTGGACATCATCCTATCCATCTCCATACTCATAGCCGCGGCCTGGTTTTTGTTCAGCTTCCCGTTCGATTTCTCCCATCTGGCCGATGAGCTGCCCTCATCGCTCCAGTTCCTATTGGGCTGGATCAGCGATGATATTGCCAAAGGGATGATGGTCCTCGCTATCATCGCCAACATTTTCATAATTCCATACACGACGTTCCTTTACCTGGCAGTGCGTAAGAAGCTAGCTAGTCCTGATGAGTGAGAGGGCGAACAAAGACGGTCTCATATCGATATTGGGATCTGGTCCCATTTACAACTGATGGGACAAGGTCACGGTTTTTAAACATCTACTTCCCATCCCTATCCGTATTATCATGATCCTCATTACATCCAGAATAATGTAGGAACTAGGAGGGCTTTGAATGTCTAGGACCGGTGAGATCTCGTGTGAAAAAATAACCAAGGTCTACGAGGGCAGTAAGACGGCCCTATCCTCGGTGGACCTCAACATTCCCACCCATGGCATATTCGCGGTCATCGGCCGAAATGGCGCCGGCAAGACCACCCTCGCCCGGATCCTATCCACGCTGCTCGAGCCCAGCTCGGGAAGGGCGACGATCGACGGCCTCGACGTCATGACCGATGCTAAAAAACTCCGAGAGAGGATGGCCGTGGTCCCGCAGGAGGGGAGGACGGTAGCTTGGATGACCCCTGTCCAGACCGTCTCGGCGTACTTAATGTGGCGGGGCATCGGCTACAAGGAGTCCCTGAAGAAGGCCGAGGAGGCTGTGGCAAGCGTTGGCATGGAGGGCCAGCGGGACCGCCTCAATCGCACTCTCTCGGGCGGCATGAAGCGCAAGGTCCTGGTGGCGATGGTCCTGGCCTCTGATGCGGAGTTCGTGTTCCTGGACGAGCCGAGCACCGGCCTCGACCCGATATCCAGACAGGACCTTTGGAAGCTACTCATCGAATTGGGAAAGGAACGGTTCGTATTCCTCACCACCCATTACCTCGAGGAGGCGGAGAGCGTGGCTGACCGCATCGGCATCCTCGACGACGGGAAGTTGCTGACACTGGGCAATATGGACGAGCTCAGGGGGCGGGTCAAGCACCGATACAGCCTGAAGGTCCCGAAGGGTGTCGAACTCCCGTCAGTGCAGGGAGAGGTGTTGAACCTGAGTAATGGCCTGGTGCAGATCCTCACAACGAAGGACGAGGCCTTGGCGATATCCCATGTACTGATAGAGCGCAAGGCTCAGTTCTCGGTCAACCCCGTCACGTTGGATGACATCTTCACCTACATGGTCGGAGCCATAGATCCGGAGGTAAGGGAGGGATTGGAGGTCGACGGTTAATGGGGCGATTGGGCAGTCAACTGCTGGCGTCCATCCTGGTGAACGCCATCTATGAGATGAAGAACTACCCGGCGGTCCTGGTGATCACAGTCCTGTCCCCGCTCTCATTCCTGACCTTGATATTCTTCATCAGTGGGGGGGCGCTGCTGGCCGTCGGTATCGTGGGCGGTCTCATCATGACCATGTTCACCGCCGGGACCAGCCTGCAGGCGGACCTCTCCCACCTCAAGAACGACTTCAAGCTCCAGGACATGGTGGTGAGTTCCCCCACCAGCGCCCCGGTGTACGTCGCAGGCATGGCCATCTCCGAGCTGGTCTACGCCTCGCCGGCCTTGATCATCCTGGGCATCCTCTTCGCCGTGCACATACCGATCGGGGCGGTACAAGTTCTGGGCATCATCATCGTCATGCTGCTGATGTTCCTCATGTCGATATCGTTGGGGTTCGCTTTCGCCACGCTCTCGACCGACATAGTGCAGAGCTTTGCCTTCACCCGACTGCTCTCGCTGCTGTTCACGACCTTGGCCCCGGTGTACTACCCCATAACCTACATACCACTGCCCTGGCGCTACCTGGCCTATCTTTCACCGACCACTTACGCCGCCCAGATAGGGCAGGACCTCATCGGGTTCCGAAACGTCTCGCCCACTCTCCTTGTGATCGATTGGGTGGTGCTGATAAGCGTCACCTCTTTCTTCCTGTGGATCGGAATGAAGAAGGCCAGATGGAGGGAGATATAGGCAATCGCGGGATCGGTCGATCCCTCCCTAACATATGGCCAGGCTGCTTACGTGAGAGAACCCCTTCGGGACCTTCATGTCAACTCTCTTTCCGGAAATGAATTCTACCTTCTTGCCTTCATGCTGTGCGGCCAACCAGATGTGGCACAGAGCGATGCCCAGGCTGATATGGTTCATCTTGTCCAGTAAGAAAGACTTGGAGCTGAAGGCTTCGATGGTTCCGTCATTTCTCAAGAAGAACCAGGGTTGGTTGTTCATCCCCGAGGGTGCCAGTCGCGCTGCCTCCAAATACGCGTCCGTCCTTTGCATGGAAGTTATCTTGGCCATCGGCTCCCGTTTGAACTCTGAGGCACTGCTACGATGAAGACCCTCGGCCGGTCTACCGAACGCCATCGCGATGATGAACTCGAGACCGGATGGGCCAACGACGCCTTTGACGGGCTTGGGGCCTCCCTGCCAACAGCTGCCGACGCCGGTGGAGGAAAGGAATAGGTCGACCTGTTGGAGCATGAACCCGGCATTGGTCAGATGGCCTTCCTTCACCTCTGAGAAGAAAGCCAGGAAGTGGGGGGCGTCGACCTTGAACAAGCCTCTGACCTTGGAATTTTCGATGATCCTGATCTCGGTCCTGATGTCGGGGTCCATCGACTTGAGTGTCTTCAGGAACGCCTCTATCCCGGACATTGTCCCTGCGTCCAGTGGACCGTTCTCGTACTTCCTTACCGACTTCCTCTTGAAAATTGCCTGATAGAGCTCTGCCTCACCCATGGTTCGATCGGCGATGGATGATAGCCTTTGATATAAAAACCCTACCAGGTTAGAAACGGCCAAGCTGAAGCGACTGGCCAATACGATTGAGATGTTCAAACTTCATTATGAGTAACTATCTAGATCCCCAGATATCCGGCGAAGACTGCATGTTGGCACTCTGGCAGCTCATCCCTCAGGCACTTCTTCATGGCCTCCCCCACCGTCTCGGTGCATCCGCCATGGACCCTGATCCCCGCTTCCTTCAATGTATAAAGGCTCATCTTGCCGATGCTCCCGGTGATCACCACGTCCACGCCGCTGTTTATCATCGCCTCGGCGGTCATCATCCCGCCTCGGCTCCCGTGCCCCATTCCCGGGTTAATTAGAATCGTGATGTCGTCGCTCGAGCCCTCGAAGACCATGATGTAGGGGCTGCTGCCCATCGGACCGACCGGTCCATTCATCGCCTTGTCCCGAGCGGTGACGCCCAATCGACAGCCATGCCCTACCTTGATGGCCTTCTTACCTTTACTAACCTCAGGCAATATCAGCACCTCCGTTGATTTCTATTTCTTAAGGGGCGTTTAATCTTTTCGCTATTCATTCGGTCAGGCACGATTGACCTTTAGACCAAGCACACGACATGTGCCGTCCACTCGGGGGGAAACCTCAATAACCTCTGTCGCACCTAGTTCATTATAGGTGGTGATATGGAAGGAAGCAACATCCTTGTGACTTTCCACGTAAATGAGAAAGAAAGAGCGAAACATGAGGCCATCAATCTCTTGGAGAGCGTAGGAAAGATAGTGCAGCGCATCGAACCGACCATAGTGGAGGGTGTCTATGCCATCCGCATAGGGGAGCAACCCAGAAGGGCGATCGCCGCGCTAAGATCGTTGTGCAAGAACGAGCCGGGAGCGTTCGTCTTCACCTACCACTGGGTCCCTATAGAGTGTTGGGTATCGTCGGACGAGGCATGCATGGCGGATAAGGTCAGGGAGCTGGCGGAGGGCATCAAGCCGCACGACCGGTGGAAGATGCACCTGCACAAGCGGCATTGCGACATCAACTACGAGTCGCTGATCATCAGGTTGACCGACCCGGTCAACAAGGGCACGGTGGACCTGAAACATCCCAACAAGATCCTGGTGGTGGAGATCCTCGGAGACAGGGCCGGCATGGCGCTTGTCGATCGCGAGGAGATCCTGGACGTCAACGAGATCCGCAAGGAATTGGACACGGACCGGTGGGGCTGAACCAAGCCGACCATCGGGTCCGACCTCTCTTTTTATTACGTTATAGGGCGCCAATTCCGTAAATTTTATCACTATCGATTCTGACCAACCATCTCCAAATATATATTACGCACCTTAGATATTTTTTAAGGCCAGCTAGGACCTACCATGGGCAACGGCAAGAACGGCAATGGCAACGGTAAGAACAGGAAGGAGGCGTTGGAGCAGCTCCACTACCAGGTGGGCGGTCTGCAGCGCCAGGCTCGGGCGTCCAACATCCCGGTGGTCATCGTATTCGAGGGCTGGGACATATGGGGACGAGCGGAGCACATCAACAACCTGATCCACTCCCTCGACCCGCGGGGCTTCGACCTGCATTATATGGCCGAACCGAACAAGGACGACAAGGCCAGGCCGTTCCTGTGGCGCTACTACTGCCGCATGCCCCCTGCCGGGCGTGTTAGCATCTTCGATCGCTCCTGGTACTTCTGGACCGTCTACGAGAACTTCAAGCACCCTGACAAGGACCTCCTGGACCGGAGGCTGTGGGCCATCCGCACCATGGAGGAGCAGCATGCCCAGGACGGTACGGTCTTCCTCAAGTTCTTCCTCAACCTGGAGAAGAAGGACCTGCGCAAGGTCATCGAGAAGGAAGCGCAGGACTTCTGCAAGAAGCGCGTCGAGAATGTGAACGGAGACGAGCTGCTGGAGCACTTCGACCAGGCCCAGAACATCTGGCAGAAAGTGACCCAAGGATCGGACTTCGGCTTCGCCCCCTGGAACGTTATACGAGCCGAGGATGAGGTGGACGTGAACCTCATGATATTGGAGACCATAAGCTCCAGCCTACAGCCCGTGGTCGAGAACCCCACCATCCGAACGACTGGTGGAGCGAGCCTGTTGTCCGATACTATGACTAACGGGACTGTCAAGCTGGAGCATTGCGATCTTGGTCGGACCTGTCCCGTGGACGTGTACAAGGAGCAGCTGGACAGGCTGCAGGAGAGGATCCATAGGCTCCAATGTCGGTTATACAACTCCGACCGCACCCTGGTGCTGGTGATGGAGGGCTGGGACGCTTCAGGGAAGGGAGGCATCATACTCCGCCTGACCAATCCACTGAACCCTCGGGCGTATCAGGTGGCGCCAGTGGGACCACCGAACGAGGTGGAGCGCAAGCATCATTGGCTTTGGCGCTTCTACCGGGACCTCCCGAAGAAGGGAAGGACCATTTTGTTCGACCGTTCCTGGTACGGGAGGGTGTTGGTCGAACGCGTGGAGGGCTTCGCCTCGGAACCGGAATGGAAGAGGGCCTATCATGAGATCAATGATATGGAGAAGCACCTCGCCGACGAGGGCTCCATCATCATGAAGTTCTGGTTGCACATCGACAAGGACACGCAGATGAAACGCTTCCAGGAGCGCCAGCAGAACCCTCGGAAGCAACATAAGATCACAGAGGAGGACTGGCGCAACCGGGAGAAGTGGGAACAGTACGTGCAGGCCGTGAACGATATGCTGGTCCGTACCGACACCAAGCCCGCACCATGGTACGTAATCCCGTCCAACGACAAGTGCTACGCCCGGGTAAAGGTCCTGGGCAGCATCGCCGACCGTTTGGAAAAGGAATTGGGCAAGACGTAATGGTATTTTCGCACCGCTCAGGAGTGGGGCCTCTCCTCCCGTTCCTCCCTCTCATTGGCCTCATCAAGATGGCTTCCGTCGCAGAATGGCATCGACATCGACCGACCGCAGCGACACAGCGTCATCCGGTTGCGGACCTCGTACTGGTACCCATCCGAGGATATGACCGGGATCCCTCCTCTGACCCACACAGGACCGGTGGTCCCGGCCAGCTCATCGTCTGTGATGGCGATGGAGGGCTCGAACTTGGGCTCGATCTGCTTGACCAGCTTGGTATCCCAGACCACCAAGCGTCCAGAGGGGCAATTGCCAGCGATCTCGATGGCCATCCTGCGCTTCTCCTTGTCGTCTGACTCTTCCGTCAGGTCCCATATGCCCTCGCCACGATGGCAGAATCTTGCATAGGAACATAGGTCCTCCGCATCGCTCAGGGCCAGGTCCGGGCCCTCCGTGGCCTCGGCCCGCTCGATGAACGGCTCCCGGCTGGCCTTCTCCTCGGAGCTCCATTCGATCGATGTGTGGGACCCATCGCAGGCAGGCTTGTTCCGGGAGGCGCCACAGCGGCAGAGCGTGTAGCTCTCCGGGGTGTCGAACAGCAGGTCCTCCTCCCAAGCATACGGCTCGCCGTCCTTGAGGATTATCCTCTGGACGGTCAACGGCACATTGCCAGATACCAGAAAAGGTCCGTCCTTGCTGACCACGATCTTGCCCTTGCTCTTTCTCGGCTTCTCCTTGACGGGTTTCTTGTCGGTCATGGTACCCTTGTCCCTGTCCATCATATGAATTGTGTCCTTCACCTTAGAACAAGATTCGACCTGGAATGACTCCAGGAGCCTTCGAAGCCCTTGTCAAAGGTGTTATTGGTTTACACGGACCCGACACTATATAACCACTACTGCCAGTCGTTGATCCGATGATTATGATCGACCTTCACTTCGACCATTCCCTAAAAAACATTTATATCAGGCTTAGGGATAAGGAGGCCCAACCTGGGTCCGTAGCTTAGTCCGGTGGAGCGTCAGGCTCATAACCCGATGGTCGTCGGTTCGAATCCGACCGGGCCCACATTTTTCAACCCATTCGAGATGCTGGAACCTCGAGGTCGATGAGGCTCTAGATATGAGCACAACCTCAGCGATTGACTGTGGAATTTCATAGTCTTTATTAGAAAGAAGCACTTGTGGTGAAAATTGATATTGAGCAAATGCTCGTAGGAAGAAAGGTAGGATTTATATGGGAGACGAAAGATGGAATTCACCATAACACGGTCCAGCTTGGGTCGTGTCGGTTCCCCCCTTGAATGCTGACCTTTATCGAAACGTGATCGGTGACGCCCAGCATGTCGTTTAAAAGAATACTTCTTGTCAAACCCTCCGGTAGACATGGTCTTTCCTATGCGTTCGACCTGATCCCTACTGGGATCGAATACATTGCCGCCATGGTGGAGGACATCGTGGAAAAAGTGACCATCTTGGACCTAGAGATGGAGCATAGGCCTTTCGAGGAGGCTTTCAAGGAGTCCTTGACGGCCCATGGACCCCGACCTTGTTGCGATAACGATGTCAGCAACGGAGCACGGCGAAGGTCTAAGGCTCGCGCAGTTGGCAAAGGACCGGGGGGCCGTGACGGTTTTGGGTGGATACCATCCCACCGCCATCCCAGATGAACTTCTTTCACAGCCTCAGGTGGACATGGTCGTACGCGGTGAGGGTGAGCTCACCATGCGTGAGCTGATAACGAAAGGAGGGCCACAAGGCGTAGACGGCATCTCATACAAGGACGAAGGGTCGGATAGTCCATAACCCCGATAGAGAGTTCATCGAGGACCTGGACAGCATTCCTTTTCCTGCGCGGCATCTTAGGAAGTATGCCTATGGTACAAGGTTATTGCGAGACCGAGAATATGATGTGCTGACGACGTCTCGAGGGTGTTGGGGCAGATGCACCTTCTGCTGCGAACCCACCATGAGCAAGAGCCATCAACGCTACCGCTCACCCGAGAACGTGATGAAGGAGATATTGGAAATCGTCTCTTTCCACCACAACAAGCCGCTCAGTATGGATATTTCCGACCCTCATTTTATGGGGAGACCGAAGCTGGTGGAGCAGCTGTGTGACCTCTTGGCACAACATGATCTCGACATACGTTTCGGCGTCAAGGTACGGGCCGACTCGGTGGCGAAACACCCTGAGATCGTAAGGAAAATGATCGCGGTGGGCATCGAGGGTTTCGAGATGGGTATAGAAAGCCCGCATATAGAGGACATCAAGTCCACATCCAAGGGCATGAGCACAGACGTTCACGTTCAAGCGGTCAACAACATAAAACGATGGGGTGGGAATGCTGGCGGGACATTTGTCATTGGTCTCCCCGATCAGACCGAAGAACAGATCCTCCTATTCCCAGCCTACGCCAAGAAGATAGGGCTTACAAGTTCGGCCTACGGTGTCGCAACACCTTTTCCTGGCACCCAATTCTATGATGATCTGAAAGCCCAGGGATTGATCTTTGAGAACGACTGGAACCGTTATGATGAGATGCACTCCGTCTTCAGGTCCAAACACATCTCCAGCGCAAGGATCGAAGAGCTTGCCTCCATCTGCATGGCCAGATTCTGGACCATGGACACGTTCATCGAAAAGGAACGGATGCATACTGATAAGGAGCGGGTCCAAAAGACCGCTCGCCAAATTCATCGATGATAGGGTGCATGAGCTGGGCATCTCGGTGGATATGGGCTCGCAGCTTCAGAACAAGAACCTGGGGAAACACGTGTTGGCGGTCATAGAGGCTGCGGCGGACCCGGGTGTGGAGGAATACACGAGAAGGGTGGGGGTGCACAACGTCATCGATATGGCTTTGTTCCTAAAGGTCCTTGGCGCTCAAACGTTGCAGCTCACAATCAAGAACAAGGGCGTGGCGATAACGAGCTGGATCCTAAGACCACTAAAGACGCGGTGGAGTATATCCAGGTTATCCCAGGAAGGGCAGAGCAGAGATACCATCAACATGGAATTGGATCTTGATGATTTCGAGTTCGGTGAGGCTCGCGAACGCACCATCATCGACGACATCCGTATCGTGGGTAAAATGCTCGCCTCGAACAGAGGGATCAAAAAGCAGCCGAACATGATGCGGTTGTTCATGGCTGGTGGCATCGAGTCGTTAGTAGGATATGTAAGAACGACCGGCCAGACGAGACAAGATTAGATCTGCGCACCGCCCCGTCAGATGGTCGCTCCAGGACCGTGTTCGGATAGATTCGAATCCGACTGGCCTCCCTATCATCTTACCAATTCGTTAGCCAAAGGGCTGGTACAATTTGTCTGATGATGTGTAAATTAAAGGTCGAATCATTATCTTAAGAGCAAGATTTTGGCAGGATCATGTTTTAATAGCCGTTTTTATAATGAATCATATTGCGATCATTTCTGAAGGGAATGATATGGATCTATTACAATTGATCATAGCGATCATTGTTCTTCTCATCTCCTGGGCAATACTGTCCATACCCTTGTGGCTAGCGGCAAAAGTGCTTACTGCGGGAAAAGCGACGTTGGGCGCGGCCATGATCGGCATGCTCCTGGGAGGGATCGTGTTCTTGGTGGTCTATGCAGTCACGTACTTGCTCACAGATACCTTCACCAGTTCGAGCAATGCGATGATCGTTGCATCGATGATCAGCTTTCTGGCTTTTTTAGGGCTCTATAAGATATTGTTCGATGTCGGTTGGCTCAAAGCATTGGCGATCGCCATCTTGGCCATAATATTCACATTGATCATGTATTTCATAATCGCAGCGATCTTGGTCGCTTTGGGATTGACGGTGTTTTCATTGTACACAAACTAATGCCAAAGGACCGATGTGACCTGAAGCCCAAACCCTTCATTCCTTCCCTCACTTGGAGGATATTCCAGTTCGATTCGATATATCGTTTCTTTGACCTTAAAGCTGACCGACTTTTCATAGTAGGCGTCTAAATCGTAAGAGAAGAGGTAACTCATGTTTCTTTCGACGAGCCCTCGTTTCGTTGCTCGGCGATGGTCGAATTTCTGTTACTACACCGTTCATCGGATTCCTGTTGTATTATCAAACAAACCTTCCCGTCCATGGAAGAATGGAAGAAACCATAACGATAAGTTCTGATGATGAAGAACTTGCCATTACAATGAACGATACTGGCTAATTCTAGATGATCAAGGTTCCCAAGCCCATTGTTTTCTCCAAAATAAAGGATTTATTCAATTAGAGGGAGACATGCCCATATGATATGACGGAAAAGTCAAGGTCGGTGATCTTGGCATCTATGTGGACTTCTGAGCGATATCGATCTTTCTCAAGACCATCTGTCCGATCCTAAAAACATAATATACAGTCCTGCTCACATTCATATACACGTGGCTATAGGATTTGGCGAAATATGGTCCATTGTTGAAATATACGTAGCGATTATCCTAACGTTCCTCGCCATCCTGGTGATAATCGTTGTGATATTCGTTCAGAAGAAAAGGCCCGAGGCCGTCCTTGTGTGGATCCTTGCCATCCTTTTGGCCGTATTTTTTTGGATCCTTTCCGCATTCATTTACCCGTTGATACTTTTCCTCCTATTCTATGTCTACCTAGGGCGGGACCATCATAGAAAGAAGATGTTCCGCAACAAGGCGGAGGCTGACCGGGGCGTTTCCAACGCCCTAGGCAAGTCAATGGGTGGCCTTTTCGTCTCCGACCTGTCCAAACCTGGACTTGGGCCTAACGAATCGTTGGCGCGTATGCTGTTCACCTCCAACCAATCCTTCCTCACCAATGACAACGAGGTGGTCTATTTCAACGAGGGGGCGCTTATTTTCGAGGACATGCTCAAGGAGATCATGGGAGCGAAGCGCTTCGTGCACATGGAGTTCTACATGATCCGCAACGATCCATTGGCCAAGGAGTTCGCCCAAGTCCTTGCGCAGAAGGCCAAGGAGGGTGTGGAGATCAAGCTTGTCATGGACGCTGCAGGGTGCCACAAGCTTCCTAGGAAGTTCTTCAAGGAGCTGACGGATGCAGGAGGCAAGACCGTCCTGTTCCTCCCATCGCTCTTCGGAGCCTTGAACATCGGCATCAACAACCGCAACCATCGTAAGCTATTCGTCGTGGACGGGGACACCGCCTACATGGGTGGTACGAACATAGGTGTGGAATACCGCGGAGAGGGGCCGCTCGGCTATTGGCGCGATGACATGGTACGCATCCGCGGCAGTGGCGCCATCAGTGTTGAGAAGCGCTTTGTCCTAGATTGGAACTTCGCCGCCAAGGACCATTTGAAGGTTGAGGATTATGCCCCGACCAGGCGTGGCAGTGGCAAGGCCAGTTTGCAGATCGTCTCCGGGGGACCGGACAAGGTCTCTCGACAGATCGAGGAGCAATATGTGAAGATGATCACCACCGCTGAGAAGTATGTGTACATCCAGACGCCTTACTTCGTTCCGAGCGAGGCGGTGATCGCCGCCTTGGTGGCCGCGGCCAAGTCTGGGGTGGACGTACGGGTCATGATGCCCTCCAAGCCCGATCACGTGTTCATCTACTGGGCCTCGTTGTACAATGCGGGAGACATGCTACGCAGCAACGTACGAATCCACCAGTTCATGAAGGAAGGTTTCATCCACGCCAAGGTCCTGGTCATCGACGACCAGGTGGCATCGGTCGGTAGTGCAAACTTTGACCGCCGCAGCTTGGAACTGAACTTCGAGAGCAACGCCGTCGTCTATGACGAGGATATCGCCAAGATGGTAAAGGCCGCCTACCTTGACGATGTCGAACATCGGTGCACTGAGCTTACCGCGGAAAAGTACTCAACGCGCTCATGGGTGGTCAAGGCCAAGGAGGACATATCCAGACTCTACGGCCCAGTCGCTTAAATGTCCCTACCTTCCCTTCTCCTGGGTTCTGCGCAGCTTCCGTCTGAAATAATGCGGGATGCGCGGCAGGTTCTGCTCGAAATGCACATGCATGGACGGTAGGAAATAACGGGAGTGCCTGCCGATGAGCACCGTTCCGGTCAATGCCTTCATAAAGGGACCCTTCTCCTCACCTATAACGAAGTTCTCCCTTCGCTCTACGGCGCCCAAGAACTCCTCAATATCTGAGGCTAGGGCACAGGTGACGACGGTCCCGGTATCCTGGAGCGTATGACCGTCCGTCCCCCCTGTGAAGCACTTGCCCTTGTCGAGGGCTAGCTCTAACGCGCGAACGTTGAGGGAATGCGCCATGCCCCCACAAAGCACCTCCAAGCCCTCGAATGAGTCTAGGATGCTGGAGGGAAGATATTCGCCGTCAATGCATTTCTGTAAGCCTTTGTTGAACATGAGATAACCATAGGGATGCGCGGCGACGGTCAGGCATGAGTATGCGGACGATGCTTCGACGATCTTCGAGGTGGAGGAGCGGATGGCGAGCCAAGGACTCTTTCTCTTCTGTGGCTTGATGTGCTTGATATAGAACTCCTCCAGGTCATGGGACGAATAAAAATAGACGAGGATGTGTGGCCCGTCCGCGGCGCTGATCTCGATCCCAGGGACAACCATGACCTGTTCTCGTTCAGCGAACGCCCTGAGGGAACCTGAGATCTCGTTGTGGTCCGTGACCGCCACCCCGAAACCCTCCTTCCTCGCTCTTCTAAGAAGGCTAGCAACGCTCAATGTCGCGTCCGAATGGTCAGTATGGAGGTGCATGTCCACGCAGGAGAAGCCATGGTCCCTTAGATCGACCAGGTCTGGAGGCTCGAACCTCACCCTCTCCCTCACCTCATACCGCATCCGGCCATTCATAGGGCTCTGGCATAAAAAATGCTCGCGTGGAGCGAATTCCAAAACCGCAACTACTCTATGAGGAATGCTAAGACCGAGCCGATTCCTATTGCTCCCCAATTCATGATTATTGCCAATTGACAACACTATATGGTCTTCTCTTAAGGCCCATCGACGAACATCGATCGAAGGTCGGGTCGGTCCAATGCGCTCCATGCCCTTCCTTCGATTGAAGTCGGTCCTCAGGGCGATCGCTCACCGATGGAATGGAGATGCTATAAGCGTTCATCGGCGGTGAGAAGATCTTGAGATCTTAATCTTTATTTTCATTAATCCGACCTTCCAGTAAATAAATGGGCGAATGCCATGTCCCTGAAACAATTAATATTCATGGGGTTCAATGATGTTGTCATCTGATGAAAGGAGGAGATGCTCTGGAAACCGGCGGAGAAAGGGTGGAGAGCAAGGAGGACCTATTAAACGATCAGTGGGTCGAGGAGAACTTCGAGGACCTGATCCAGCAGTATCCACGAAAATGGATAGTAGTGATGGACCGAAAGGTGGTCACGTCGGGCGGAATCCGTTACTTCGCGGAGAGGAAGGCAAAGGGGATCGCGGGGGGCAAGGACTACTCGATATACTTCATCCCGCCGACCAATACCAGGACCGATTCGACGTACGAGACCCACTGACCTCCTTGTAACAGTTAACGTGCCATCAGAAATGCCCTGAAATCTTGATGTCCTATCGACCGACCGATGCGGCCCCTAGACTTATTTATGCGATCCCCCAATCCACGTTGCATCCTTTGAAATCCTTTTGAGTTCCTCCTCGCCTATTCTCGGAGCATAAAAACCATATTTTGTTCCGATGTTGCATTCCTCGTAGGCGATCTTGAAACATCCATTGTCCCCCCAATCGGGACCCCAACTATTCTTGACGATCCAATACCCTCCCTCTTCAATATCGTTGAATCCGATAATACAAACCGCATGGTCATCAGGACTACTATCGATCATATATGTGGGACCGTCCGGACCGTATACCAGAATTTTTTCTTTTGAGTGATGATAGACCCTTGTGCTCGAACTGTAATTGTCCAGGTCCGCAAAGACTTCCATTCCTGTGACAAGGGGCCCTATGCCCATCAACCAGCTCTTTGCATAGTCGGGATCGTTCGTCTTATCCCAACTCATTCTTACCGATAATCGATCGCGATTGGCACACGGGTTTTCGAGCTCGACCTTATCTTTCCATGGGTAGCAAGATTCCAGACAGACGCCCTCCTTGGCGCTCCTTTCCATCAAGGTTGCGAAGTCCCAACCCGTTTCCGATCTCTTCTTCTTGAGCATGCTGTCCTTTTCCCAGAACATAAGGTCCGCTTCGGAGAGATCTGTAGTACCTACCTTTTCCCTAACATCCTTCCTCATCAGAATCGTGGACTCCATTGCCGCCACCATGGCAAATGGAACGCAGGCATGATGCCCTTTCTGGTCCTTACAGGGCGTGATGATTTCGCCATCTTTCTGTCGCCAGTCCCAGAATGGCCTTGCCGCCCCAGGACTCGTTTGAGGATGAAGTGTTCGCCATTCCTTCGCCTCTTGATATTTTTTAAGATTGGCTTCCTTCTCTGAGTTACTGATAAGCAACCCGACCGTCTTACCTGGCATATTTTGGCCTCTCCCTGAAATCAACCGTTCGGGATAGGGCTTCTTCTTCATCCTATCCCGTTATTGGGTTTCCTATGGCAACGTCCCTGAACCAGGCGGCCCTATGTCCTCTATAACGTCCTCTTTAGGCGGTTCCTGTCTCATCACCGTGGTCAATAGTAACGATTTCCATATTTCCGTCGTCTCTGTCGGTGCGAGGTCTACTGTTTTGAAAATCGATTGGAACTTCCTCCATGTCTCTGAGTATGCGTATTTGTCCCAATCGATATCAAGGTCATCGATGCCTTTCGTTCCAATTGCAATCAAGGCATCTGCGGTTAACCTGGTCATTCCATAAACCGTCATCAGCTCCGCAATGACTTTTTCCCTCCTGGCATCGGATTGCCTCTTGGCCATAATAGCGAGGCGAAGAGCGTTTTGAATAACATGACATTTCTCAATGTCCAGTTCCTGTCCGTCTTCGATCTTTTTGCAGATGTATTCATTGTAATATTCCAAGGCGGTCTTATCCTTCTTAATGTCGTTCAAAGATTCGATGCCCAGTCCCTTAAGGGCCTCGATGCCCTCGGGAACGAGGAACAAGATTTTGTTTAATTTAATTGTCGGCATTTCCCCACATCCTGGTCCTAATCATCAGATCAAGGACAATCCCATGATTCCCCCCACGAATAATTAACTTTTACGACAACGATTTGATTCCCCATTTTTTATTAATGATTGTAATGAAATAATGAATAATGTTAGATATTGACGATCGAACATTGCGAGCGAGATTTACTAATTGGCCTTCATTCGATTGCGTAGATGATCGGCCCTCTCGATCTGCTCATCAGACATTGATGGTTTTCCCATCTCGTTTAGGAGCTGGCCGAACCATTTCCTCACCATGATCTCATACATCGTTCCCAGTTGTACGCCCTGCAGGGCCTCGATGGCCATATAGAACCTGATTATCGCTGCGGTGAGGTCATCGCTCCTGGCCAGAAGCTCGGCTTCGACCGCTAAGGTCAGCCCATTGAGCGGTGTCTTCAGTAGGGCGTTCTGGACCCCGAGCCCTTCCTTGATGTTAATGAAGAGCTCCTCGGCCGCCCTCAGCTTGTCTAGTTCGATAAGATTATGGACCATGAATATCTGGATTAGATCGATAAGATTCTTGTTTTCACTCGCCATGGCCGCCTCTAATGCTGCCTCGACATACATGGACGCTCCTTCATGGTCGTCCTCTGATTCCTTAAGGAATGAAAGGTAGAGATGGACCCAGGCAATGTAATAGCTATAGGAAAGGACCCGGGCTTTTTCGAGGCTAATCAAATAGCTTTGTTTCGCATCAGGGAGGTCGTCAAGGCAGTATTGCGCGATGCCTTTGAACATCCATGAGATCACCTCGGCCAATGGCCAGGGGTGTTCTTCGAATAGTCCCAATGCTTTGTCCAATTTCACTAGGGCTTCGTGCGGATGGCCAGTGGCCAAGCGTGTGAACCCCCCTTCCTGTAGCTCCCATGCCAGCCTCTGGGGCTCGTTCAACCGATCGAATATGGTCTCGGACCGTTCCATCAGTTCCCCAGCTTTCTCAAAGTCCCCGATGTAGAGGCTTTGCATCGCCATTTCGTGTAGGATCTCCCCTTCATCGAACTTGTCGATGTCTGACAATGAAAGAGCTGTTCGCAAATACTCTGAATGTCTCTCGATCGAGCCCTTACCTAAACGATTTGGGACCCAACATTCGGCACATTTCCGTAAAATTCTTCCTTTTCGCTTTTCTGAACCGGCCTTTTCAATGAGCGGTTCAAAAATTGAGAAGGCGGACTCATTGTCTCCCATTTCGAAATAGGCATCCGCCAGCGATTCAAGCAAATTAAGATCCTCATCACTATTTTTCTGCAAAGGGCTTAGATGATCTATGGCCCTATGATAGAACATCACCGCCTCTGGGTAGGAAAAACGTTGAAAACAATATTCCCCCGCCTTTGCCGAATATTCCGTGCACTTTTCAGGTATCTCTCCCCTGCAGAAGTGCAATGAGAGCTTTGAGAAATCGACCGGCGAGGCCCCCTTACGCTCAATGATGTCACCGATGGTCTGATGGAGGGATATCCTGTTCTCCTTAGTTATCGAGGAGTAGATCGACCATTGGATAAGCTCGTGGAGGAACTGATAGTGGTCCCCCATTTTCCTGATCAGCTGGTCCTCTTCGTCCATTTTGATCAGGAATCGATCGAGTTCACCCAAATCCAGGTCCAATATTTCTGACAAAACCATGATATCGAACTGATCCCCTATGACCGAGGCCGCATTGAGAATGTATCGCTCCGCCTGATCCAGTAAGATCAGACGATTCTCGATGACCTCGTTTAGGGAAGATGGGATGCCATCTTCAGTTAACATGACAAGTCCATGATGCTCCCTCTTTTCACCAGATATCGAGTCCGTTATCCATTTTGTGAGCTCGATGACGAAGAGTGGGTTACCTCCGGTCGCTTTTATTATGGCGTCGGACGAACCCTGATTGCACTGACCTTTAGCCACATCCTCCGATAGCCTAATGACCTCTTTATCGGAAAGATAGGGCAAGGAGACCTCCCTCAGGTTAGTGGGTTTGTTGACGTTCTTCAGAAAGGTGGTAAATGGAATGTTGCTACGGGATTTGGTAGGTCTGACCTCCTCGGGACGAAATGTCAGTAAGATTATGGTGCGCGTACGCCAGAGATGCTTTGTAAGAAAGTCCAACAATTCCACACTGGCGGAATCTGCCCAGTGGAAATCCTCAAGCCAGATCAACAATGGTACCCTCATGGACGTCGATTCTATGGCGTTGATGGTCCCCAGCATCACCATTTCCTTCAGAGCCCCTTTTTCGAAGGGGTCATCTATTTTCGATAATAGGTCTTGGAATTGCCTAGAAGTGATGTTGGATGGGCGTTCTTCCGCTTCCCTATCGTTGGTCAAATCCCCATCCATATCGACAAGGCAATGGAATGCCTCGATGAATGAGACGAGGGGGCTTGGGTGGTTGACATGGCACGACCCTTTACAACATAGGAACCCCGACCTCTCCGCCATCTTACAATATTCCAAGCACAACCTAGTCTTACCAAGACCCGCCTCGCCTTCGATCGTCACTATGGAACCATGACCGTGGAGAGCCTCGCCAAGGTAAGATTGGAACCGTTCCAATTCCCGTCTGCGTCCGATGAACTTCGGGTCCATAGATCCTACCTCTCCGATCTCCCTCTATCCGTATGCCCTAATAGCACAATTGGATCGATTGACTTCAAATGGATATCTAACTTATTGGGGTCATATCTCTGGATTAGTCGACAGATGATGGGTTGAGGAAAGGCTCGACAGAGTACCAATTTCTCCGATCTTAGGTAGGGGACTCAGAGATATCGGGGTCCCTCATGGGATCGAGGTCGTCTGGGCTTCATTGTTGACTATGGGCCCTCAGATTTGACTGGAATGACCTCGCCACCAATGGTATCGGTGGTACGTTCAGCTGCATCCGATCAATGACGCGTCGGCATAAATCATCGATGGAAATCCTAGGTTCCTGGGATGCTATCTCCGCGACAGTTGTGTCAATACGTCTCAGATATTCCAGACCGCCTTCGATCATGCTACCGACCTCCTCGCCTTTCCTGGGGATATCCCAAGACCCGAGGAGGACGTCGACACCATCTATCGCCAGCAATCTTTCGAGCGACCTCATCGAGGCCTTGGCATCGTCATAGACCGGCATCTCTCCGACAAGGGGAACTGCGTCCCCGGTGATGAGCACTCCTTCCTCCCTCGACAGCAAGGAGATGGAGCCAGTCGAATGACCAGGGGTGTGGAACACCTCTAGTATCGTTCCTACCACCCAGGTCCACCTTGTCCCCTTCCTTGAGGGCACGGTCCACCTCGACCGATCCCCCCACCAGATTGTGGAACCCCGGCACTGGACGTTCTGCGAACTGGACATCGACATCCTCGAGCCAGCCTACCTCTGCCTCATGGATCAGCACTTGGCAATGGCATTTGGCTTTTATCGCCTTCGTGGAGCCGACATGGTCCGGGTGAGCATGGGTCTGGATGATGGTGGTGATCTCCTCCGGATGGCGCCCCGCGCTCCTGATCAGATCGAATATCATGTCCTCGGTGCCGGCCACCCCGGTGTCGATCAGGCAGATCTCCTCTCCTAAGATGACATAGCAATAGACGAACCGGTCCAGGGACAGGGACGGACTCAACGGGACCTTGAATGGGACAAGTAACGTATGGACATGATCGGTGATGTGCATCACAGAGCGAACAACCAGTGTCTATTAATTTGTGAGGGTGAAGCGATCTGGGATCACAAAGCATTCACATAATTGAACATTGAACGGCGGAAAGGGAAAAGAGGGAAGGAGTTTCAAACGATGGCTATGATCCCTCGGGCTCAACCTTTTCTTCGACGGATGATGATGAAGGCGGCGATCGCCACGATCGCTAGCACACCCACCGCTGCACCGATGAGCAGCCAATCGATGCCAGCGGAGGACGAGTCCATGGTCAGGTCCCCAAGGGGTAGGTCTCCGGTCACATCGATGGGCGTGTTCTTGTCATCCATTCCAGAGGCGGTGATGGTCAAGTTATATTTGCCAGGCGGCAGGGTGAGGGCGAACTCACCCTGGAAGTTGGTGTTCGCGGTATAGCTCCCCGCGCGGACGTAGGCCCCTTCTATCGGATCGCCGTCGGAATCCACCACCCTCCCGGTGACGACCCCGCTTGATACCGTGCTGAAGGACCAGGAGAAGTTGCCAATGCGATTCCCCGCCTGGTCCAGACCACTCTGGGCCGATATCACATAGGTCTGTCCCATCGTCAACATCATTGTGACGTTGTAGGTGCGATCAGATACAGTATATGGTCGTTCCACACCGTTGACGAGGATGACCAATGTACCCGACTGGATCGCCTCGTTGTAGGTGATGGATATCACGTCGTTCGTATGGGCGGCGGTCCCGTTCGGACTGTAACTGGTTACCGCAGGTGCTTCGTTGTCCAACGTGAAGTTCAGCGAGGCAGTGGTCTCCCAACCCGCAAAATCTGTCGCATGTAGAATAAAATGCACCGGACCATCTGCGAGCTGCAGGGAGACGTTATCAGACGGGTAGTGGAATGTGACCCAGGCGACTCCATCCAAACTGTAATTCAACCACCTTATGCCCGAGATGTCGGTCACGTCATAGAATATCTCCACCGTGTCGTTGTTTATCGAGGAACCCTCGATGGGGTAAACGAAGACCACCTTGGGACCTTTGAGGTCCATGCTGAAATTGACCCAGGCATGCCCTATGTTCCCTGACTTATCATAGCCCCGGACCGATACTGAGTGCTGACCATCTGTCAGTTCGAGGACGAACCACTGCTCCAACCCTGTGCCCTGCCATGGCCCACCGTCTACCTGGACCTCGAAACGGTCCAGATCTGAGAGGAGATCATCAGTGGTCCAGGTCATGTTCAGCTCGGGCATGGTGATGATCTGATTCTCCACCGGGTCGGTGATTTCGATGGATGGCCCGGAAACGTCAACGATCACGACCACAGATGCGGTGCTGTTCCGTCCGGTGTGATCGACCGCCATGACACGGAGGGTGTGCTCCCCCGATGTGAGACCATCGATCTGCCAGGAGAGATCAGTGCCCCGATCGTTCCATGCGCCGGAGTCCAATTGGACCTCATAACGGTCTATTCCGAAGCCAGTGTCCGTTCCGGTCCATTCCAGCAGGACCGACCCGCCTATGACATTCGTGTTATTGCCAGGGCTATCGATGACCACGGTTGGGGCGAACAGGTCCACCGCGAAGCTGATACTGTCTGAGGTTGCGTTCCCAAGCTTGTCGGTTGCTTGAACGATGACGATGTGTGCACCCTCCGTCAGACCGATGATGTCGTAACTTGTGGCAGTGCTGACATTGATCCATGGACCGCCATCGACCCTGATGTCACAGTGGTCCAGACCGACACCGTCGTCGTTGACGGTCCAGACGACCGTCACCGAGCTCGTGTCGATGAGACTGCCCGATACCGGGTCGGTGATTTCGATGGATGGCCCGGAAACGTCAACGATCACGACCACAGATGCGGTGCTGTTCCGTCCGGTGTGATCGACCGCCATGACACGGAGGGTGTGCTCCCCCGATGTGAGACCATCGATCTGCCAGGAGAGATCAGTGCCCCGATCGTTCCATGCGCCGGAGTCCAATTGGACCTCATAACGGTCTATGCCGAAGCCAGTGTCCGTTCCGGTCCATTCCAGCAGGACCGACCCGCCTATGACATTCGTGTTATTGCCAGGGCTATCGATGACCACGGTTGGGGCGAACAGGTCCACCGCGAAGCTGATACTGTCTGAGGTTGCGTTCCCAAGCTTGTCGGTTGCTTGAACGATGACGATATGTGCGCCCTCCGTCAGACCGATGATGTCGTAACTTGTGGCAGTGCTGACATTGATCCATGGACCGCCATCGACCCTGATGTCACAGTGGTCCAGACCGACACCGTCGTCGTTGACGGTCCAGACGACCGTCACCGAGCTCGTGTCGATGAGACTGCCCGATACCGGGTCGGTGATGATGACCTCGGGACCTATCGAATCGAGGAAGATGTTCATGTAATAGATGCGCCAATTGCCAGCGGTATCCGTGGCGTTGATCCAGACCTGATTCCATCCCTGAGTCATGGCAGGGGTTGTGAATGTGGTCAGCGTCGTTGTTGTCCAGGGATGATCGTTCAAACGGACCTTATAATCGAGCACGGAAGTGTAGGCATCGGTACCGGTCCAGCTGACCACGGCGGTGGCCTGGTCTGTTGCCGAGTTGTTTACTGGGGATTGGAAGGTAACCGATGGCGGGCTCCGATCGACCTTGAATGTATGTGAAATGACCGTGTATAGACCTACACCGTCGGTGGCATTCACCTGGATCACATGGGTACCCTCTGAGATCGGTGTCCAATGATAGTTGGTGTCCATGCCCACGTTCAGCCAGGAGGAGCTGTCGAAGCTTAGGCTGTACCCGACTAGGCCAGAACCATTGTCCCAGCCTTCCCAGGACACATACACATCGGCAGTGTTGAGGACCTCTTGGTCATGGGGGGTCAAGAGGTGGAGGACCGGACTTTCGGAATCCGCATTTGTGAGGGGGGCCTTGTCCTCAGCCCCTCCCTCGAGGATGTAGGGGTCGTCCACGATGCCGTCGTGATCGGCATCTGGTAGGCGCCAGTCCGACCACATATTACCGTGGTAGTTCAGGGTGCCACTGTAGTTCCAATGATTGTTGACGATCGAGGTGTCCTTTGCCTGCAGATGGAGGGGGTCATAAGTTGCATCGGCGCCGTTATTGTCTGCCAGTGTGTTATCATAGACGGAGATGCCCACGCAGGTGCCCAATGATATGCCGAACAATGAGTTCCCGCCGATCTGATTTCCCGTAAGGGTCCCTCCGGTGCTGTTGAAAATGTAGATGCCGTTGTTGTTGTCAGAGATGGTGTTGTTGGAGATGGTACAATCCCCGGACGTCGTCACCCGTAACCCATCCCCCGCCACCCCGAGGATCTGATTGCCCCTGACAAGTGTCTGGGGGCTGTTCAATACGATGATACCGTGCAGGGCATTCCCATAGACAAGGTTGGTGGTGACATTTGTCGATGGGCATCCGGAAACATAGATCCCATTATTGTCATTCAGGCCCACCTCGTTGCTATCGACATTGCAACGATCCGAGCCATCACTGATTACGATGGCGTTCTCATTGCTATAGGTGATGTTGTTCCCGGTGACATTCTCGTAATCGGAGAGCCAGAGCCAAATTCCATTATCGCACGCTGTGATTTTATTGTCCGAGAGGACGTCAAAGGAGGATGACTGAGAATAGATTCCATAATTGAGGCAACCAGTGAACCGGTTCCCTTTCACCTCGACCTGGGAGCTGGAAGCGATCGATACCCCGTTCTCATTCCTATAGAGGTCGCAATTCGTTACCGAGCATCGATCCGAGGAGAAGAACCTGATGCCATCGATTGTGTTGTTGGAGGAGTCGGTATCCGATACCGTGATGTCCTCACAGTCGCGGGCGTACAGACCGTTCCCCCCGTTGTTATGGAGTTGATCGTTCTGGATCGTGATGTTCTTGCATTCAGTGAGCCCGATCCCATCGAATGTGTCGTAGATGTCGCAACCCTCGATCGTCGCATTCTCAACATTACCTAGGTAAATTCCATCACCTGAATCGATGAAACTGCCGTCCCCAGTGTTGTTGACCGAGCAGTTCTTGATGACGATGTGCAGTGTTGTGTTCTTGATGTTTATGCCGTTGCTTGCCCCCAGGGCATCGATGTCATAGTTCTCTATCAAGATGGGATCCCCTGCCGATCCAGACCCGGACCATCCTTCTATGGTGCGCATGGCCAGGAGTTCGGGGTCGCCATCGATTATGATCGGCCCATGGGGAGCGGCCCTCACCTCCCCAGCCATCATCGCGAGGGTGAGAAATGACATTCCTAAGACGATCAAGACCAAGAACAACGCTTTGAACCGCATGGGACCCACTGCTCTAATCGAAAAAGGTCCACGTTCTATAATATTTAGTGGTTTAGGTATTTTCTAAAATCGATAAAGCCCGAGTTCCCGCCTTGGAATGACGTAAATAATGGTGCAATCGTCCTGGGACCGGTCGCTCACCTTTGCTCATTGCGTTCGGACCATCCATTTACTCAAAATCATCAAACATACGTTCGTCCATTAAGGGGATCGATTACGATGAATGGCCGCTGCCCTTGGGGCGATGATCCGCTCATGAACGATTACCACGACAACGAATGGGGAAGGCCAGTTCATGATGACCGAACGCTATTCGAGTTCCTCATCCTTGATTGCATGCAGGCGGGACTGAGCTGGATGACCATCCTGCGCAAGCGCGAGGCTTTCCGACGGGCGTTCGATGATTTCGTCATATGGAAGGTAGCGGCCTATGACGAGAGAAAGGTCCAGGGATTGATGGCCGATAAGGGGATCGTCCGTAACCGGAAGAAGATCGAGGCAGCCATCATCAACGCCAAGGGCATCCTGGATATCCAGCGAGAGTTCGGAAGCTTTGACGCCTACATCTGGAGATTCGTGGATGGTCGACCGATACAGAATAAATGGAGTTCCTTCTCTGATGTGCCGGCCGAGACACCGGAATCAAGACGAATGAGCGAGGAGCTGAGGAAGCGGGGTTTCAAGTTCGTGGGGCCAATCATTTGCTACGCGTTCATGCAAGCCGTGGGTATGGTGAACGACCATCTGGTTGACTGTCCCTCTCACGATGAGCTCGATGACGGTCTTCCTTGATCCGATCGGACCGCCCAGCATCTTAGGCGAGTTTTTATAGGCGATGCTCCGTCGATGCTTCCGGGTGGATCGGGTCCGCCCCATGACCTACCTGTTGAGGGTGTGTTCCCATGAAGACAAAGAAAGGTTTTATAGGCAACATCGAGAAGGATACGACCGCCAACACTGATTTCCGCCGTGTTCTCTACACAGGAAAGTTCAGCCAACTGGTCCTGATGAACCTTAAGCCGGGGGAGGAGATCGGCGAGGAGGTACATGACGATGTAGACCAGTTCTTCCGCTTCGAACAAGGCGAGGGCAAGGTCGTCATCGACGGCGTGGAGCACAAGGTGCATGATGGGATGGCGGCGATAGTCCCCTCCGGTGCCAGGCATAATGTGGTAAATACCTCGAAGAAGGAGGATCTGCGCCTTTACACCATCTATTCCCCACCTGAGCACCAGGACAAGGTGGTTCGCCATACCAGGGCACAGGCCATGGCGGACGAGGAGCATTACGACGGTAAGCCGACGGAATGATCCCATTGAACGGTTTGTGAGGGGACCACTTCCCCTCATTTTCCCATTCCTGACCGATCGGTAATGAACCTGGCATCCAAATATTGGCGCCTTTCGCTCGCCACTTGCAATGAGTTGTTACGACCAAGATGGATGTGGGGTCACTCTCGATTGATGATAGTAGTGAAATTGATAGTTATTTTATTAAAATTATGTTCATTGGTTTAATGATATATCGTTTCATTAGATGTTCATATGACAATATTCTAATAACCTAGTGATGAAGAATATTGTTAGGTGATCTAAAATGGACCCCGATGAGAGGATACACGGTTGGACCGACAAGGAGATCATGGACCAACTGCAAAAACTGACAGGTGACACAGAGCGAGATATCGAGAGGGAAGCGTTGCGTCGGCTCATGGAGAGATTGAGCTACATTCCAACAAGGTCAAATGGACGGGTCTGAAAGGTACAACTGACCGAATCGTCACCGACCTAACAGCATATCGAAGTCGGACGACGAAATTTGCAGTATTGCTTAGCCAGATTGCCAAATGGACTCATCTTTCGTTATAGAAGCCGAGGCGCTCTTATTTAAAGAACAATGATATTCTGCCTCATTATACGATTCACAGGGGAATGACAAATGGCTGCAAAGAACCCAACAGTATATGTCCTCAAGGAGGGCACTAGCAGGACAAGGGGCAAGAGCGCCCAGCACGAGAACTTCCGGGCCGCCCGGCTCATCGCATCGTTGGTGAGGACCACAATGGGCCCGAGGGGCATGGACAAGATGCTGGTCAATACCGTCGGAGACATGCAGATCACCAACGACGGGGCCACCATCCTCAGCGAGCTTGAGCTCAGCCATCCCGCCGCAAAGATGATGGTGGAGGTGGCAAAGACCATGGACACGGAGTGTGGCGACGGGACCACATCGGCCGTCGTACTGGCCGGAGAGCTACTGAAGATGGCCGACGAACTGATCGAAAAGAACGTCCACCCCACCGTCATCTCCAACGGCTACCGCATGGCCGAGGAGAAGGCGCTGGAAGATCTGGACTCACTCACGATCCCGGTCAAGTACGATGACGTCAAAACGATGACCAGGATAGCGGCCACCGCCATGATGAGCAAGGCAGTGACCGGAGACAGGCAGCACCTCGCCAACATAGCCGTCGAGGCCGTCCGCTTGATCGCGGAACAGCGCAATGGCAAACGCATAGTCAACCTCAGGGACGTCCAGATCGTGAAGCGCCAAGGGGCCACGACCTTGGAGACAGAGTTCGTCAAGGGGGTCATCATCGACCGTGAGCCGGTCTCGCGGGCCATGCCCACCAAGATCGAGGGGGCCCGTATCGCACTCATCAGTGGACCGATGGAGGTCGCCAAGACCCAAGTCGACGAGTTCGTGGAGGTCTCCGACCCAGACGAGCTGAACGCCTTCATCAGGGAGGAGGAATCCATGCTCCGCAAGCAGGTGGAGATGGTCAAGGCGTGCAAGGCCAACGTCATTTTCTGCGGCAAGGGCATCGACGACAGGATCCAGTACGACCTGGCAGTCGCCGGTGTGCTCGCCTTCCGTAAGATCAGCGAAGGGGACCTGGACATGCTGGCCAAGGCCACGGGCGCCGATATCGTCACCAAACCGGATGAGCTTGAGGCCAAGGGCTTGGGAGAGGCGGAGATGGTGGACGTGAGGGAGTACGGGGAAAAGGAGCTGGCCTTCGTGACCGGGTGCAAGAATCCCAAGGCGGTCTCCATCTTCATCAGGGGCACTACCACCCAGGTCTCCGATGAGACCGAAAGGTCGCTCAACGATGCGCTGAGCGTTGTACGCCTGGTCATCGAGGATGGCAAGATGACCGTAGGTGGAGGGGCCACAGCGATGGAGCTGTCCATGAGGCTGCGCGATTACGCCTCGAGCGTGGGGACCAGAGAGCAGATGGCCATCAGGTTGTACGCTGATGCCCTCGAGGTCATCCCGATCGCGTTGGCGGAGAACGCCGGACGGGACCGGGTCAATGCCTTGATCGACCTGCGAAAAGCGCACAAGAACGGAGAGGTCCATGCAGGCCTGGATGTGTTCACCGGCGTGGTCGTGGACATGAAAGAGATGGAGGTCCTCGAACCTTATAAGGTCGCCAGGCAGACCCTCATATCCGCCACGGAGCTCGCTGTGATGCTGGTCCGCATAGATAGCGTGATCGCGGCAAAGGGGGCCCCAGAGGACTCCCAACCATTGGGGCTCTGACGAAACCTTTTCAACCAAGGCCTTGACAACCTCGACCGGCCGTCGAGGCCTTCGATCTTTTGATCAGAGGGTGTTCCAGATCGATGCAGTAGCCCACCCCGTCGTCCTCGTCCTGGTCTATCCAATGCCCGAAGTCCTCGAGAAGGATCAGGTCCAGGTGCGTCTCGCGACGGATCTCCTTCAGACCCTCATAGCCCTGAGGCGACCTCACGCCCCTACCGAAGTCCGACCCCAGGCGATAAGATCCCCAAGTTGTGCGGTTGCAAGGGCAATTGGAATATAGGCAGCGGGAACCCTCCGAGCAATGGCCCCCGTCGATGAAAAGGTTGGTCCGAAGAGGTGCATTCGACCCTGCCGAGAAGAATGCCAGTTGCTTCGTGGCCCTACATATCCCAAGGCTCACATGCCTGCTCGCCTCGCCAAGGTCTAGACCGTAGGCACCAAGGAACCAAACTATGCCATAGCCTCCATCCTTGATCTCCATGACCTACCTCTCACAGCGACCTTGTCTTATCAGTTATTAATGGATTTTGCGCTTTTTCGTCGGACCCCGGGAAAGACCGACATGACCGCCCGGGGAACATTCGATGACCTCTCAGGGAATAGATAATAACATTCTGTTCCGAATGATGTCATGATGATCATGACCGAAGTGAACATCATCAACACGACCGAACAGTCAGCCCTCAGCATCAGGGGGAAGGTGAAGATGGCTGATATCTCCCAGTACATGGGCAAGGTATATGGAGAGCTCATGATGGAGATGAGGAGGAACGGTTGGCAGGGGAGCGGACCACCATTCGCCTACTATCATTCCTGGGTAGGGGATGAGATCGATGTGGATTGCGGCATCCCGGTTAACAGTGCGACGGCTGGCTCGGGAAGGGTCCGACGTTTTACTCTGCCAGCTGTCCGAGCGGCACGAACCGTGCACATCGGGCCATATATGGACATAGGGAAGACCTACCAGACCTTGGAGAGGTGGATCAGGGACCATGGCCACGAACCGGCCGATAATATGTGGGAGAGCTATCTGAACGATCCTGCAGAGGTACTGCCCGAGAAGTTGATGACGGAGATCTTCTGGCCCATAAAGTGACCGTTCCATCATACGGGCTACTCTGACCGCCATTCCGGGATCATCGGTGTCTCTTAGGAAGGCCCAAAGGTTAATCTCGGATAATGTGAGATAGATACCTAGGGCGGTGGAAATGAAGGCCATTTGGAATGGTGCGGTCTCCTTCGGTCTGGTCAACATACCGGTAAAGCTCTATGCGGCGGTGGAGCAGCGACCAGTGACATTCAAGCTCCTGCATGAGAAAGATGGCTCCCCTATCGAGTATCGTCGATGGTGCACCAAGGGTGAGCACGAGGTGCCTTGGAACGAGGTGGCAAAGGGGGTGGACCTAGGTGAGGGGGCGTTCTATGTGTTCTCGAAACAGGAGCTGGCTACACTCAAGCCGAAGAAGACCGATCTCATAGAGATCGTGCAGTTCGTGGACAAGGGCTCGCTCGACCGAGTGTACGTGGACGCACATTACTATCTGGGACCGGAGAAGCCAGGGTTGAAGGCGTTCTTCCTTTTACAGGAGACGCTGACTAGGACCCAGAAGATGGCCATCGGCAGTTTCGTGATGAGAGAGCGCGAATATGTCTGTGGCATCGAGCCCTATGGGCCAGGGCTGCTTCTGACCACTCTGAACTATGTTGACGAGGTGCGTTCGATGGAGTCCATCCCTGACCTTCAGGAACGACCGGATCTCCGTACGCAGGAGATCGAGCTGGCGGAGCAGTTGATCGAGAGGCTTACTGTGAAGTCCCTTGACATGTCGCGATTCAAGGACAGATATCACGACAACCTCAAGGAGGCCATCGAGAAGAGGGATGCGAAGCACCTTGTGACCGTGGAGGAAGAGGTAAAGGCCACGCCTGAGGCCAACCTCCTCGACGCCCTCAAGGCCAGCCTGGAGAGCTAGATGTTTCAGGCCATGCTTGCCTTCCCTGGTAGGAAGGAGGACCTTGACAGGGAGGGTCTCGTATACGAGCCCAAGCTCGACGGCACGAGAGCCATATGTTACAAGGAAGGGAAGGTCAGGTACATCAATCGTCGCGACAGGGATATCACTGCACGTTATCCAGAACTGCAAACATCATCGAACATTCTTGCTGAGACCTGTGTCCTGGACGGGGAGATAGTCGTTTTTGACAAGGAGGGCAACCCTTCCTTCCACCTTCTGCAGAAACGTGAGCAGGCCTCACCATCGGTCTATCATCTCCGCAGTGGACAACATCCAGCCACCTACGTCGTGTTCGACGTCCTAAGCGTCGATGGGCGAGACCTGACCTCGCTTGCGCTGAGCGAGCGGCGCAGAGTGCTGGAAAGAATGGTCGTCGATGGACCGTTCATTAGAAAGATCGTGCAGACCGCAGATGGAAGGAAACTCTGGGACCTCATCGTGGAACGAGGGGTGGAGGGTGTGATGGCCAAATCGACCGATGGCAGGTACGAACAAGGCGTAAGGTCGAAACTATGGCTCAAGATCAAGACCACCCTCACCGCGGACTGCGTCATCGTAGGCTATACTCACGAGAAACGGGCCCTTTCGTCATTGGCCCTCGGGCTTTACGATGGTGGTGACCTGGTCTATGTCGGGAGGGTAGGAACTGGTTTCACCGAGGAATTCCTCGATCAAATGATCAAAGTGCTGGAGCCCTTGAGGGTGGCCACTCCATCGGTGACGATCGTTCCTGAGCACGAGATCGTTTGGGTCAGACCGGAGCTGGTCTGTGCCGTGGAGTTCCTAGAGCTCACCATGCACGGACATCTACGCGCGCCCTCGTTCCGTGGGCTCCGGGATGACAAGCCACCGAATGACTGTGGTATGGACCAGGTCCTTTAGGGCATTCCCTTGAGGGGGATGTTATTCATGACCCACTATGGTCTTTCCACCATCATCGCGTCTGGGAACATCTCCATCGCACCGAACATGTTACCCTCGGTGTCCAAGAAGTAGATGAGCCAGCCGATCTTGGGGACCTCCATTTTGGGCACCACCACATTTCCACCGTTCTCCATTATGGATGTTATCGTGTCATCGATGGACCTTACGCTGATCGTGTTCACCACCTTGGCGGTCGGGTCGGCCCTGGGCATGATGGCCCCATCGATGCCTGGTTCGGCCTTCTCCCCGGTCATCGCTAACCAATATTTCTGGTCGCCCCACTGCTGGAACTTCCATCCGAAGACCTCCTTGTAGAAATTCATCGCTCTCTCTGGCTCATCGGCGTTTATCTCAAAATGTGCCACCTTGGACATTCTTCCACCTTTTAGGGTGATAACAAGTGTCACGGAGGGGTATTAATAGATTACAAATGGAAAATGCGCCCATTCATTTCGGACGTTCACAAGTCAATTCGATCGTGCCCATCTTAGAGGGTATCTTTGCGATGCCGAACCAAAATTCCTCGATCATCCGGAGCTTTCTCTCCAGTTGTTCGAGGCCGATCGGTTTGGTGACATAACAATTGGCACAAGAACTGTAAGCGTTCTTAATGTCCTCTGGAGCTTCGGATCCCGTGAAGACGATGACCGGGATCATCTTCAGGACAGGATTGCCCTTGATCTCCTTGAGGGCATCGTGCCCGCCCATTCTAGGCAGGGTCAGGTCAAGTATGATGATGTCCGGTTTGACAGAGTTATGATACTTGTTCTTCCGTCCTAGGAATTCGATCGCCTCGATACCATCCATGACTACGTCTAGATGGGTGGAGAATCTAGAGCCCGAAAGGACCTCCTTCATCAACATGATATCCCCAGAATTATCCTCGACCAGTAATATGTTGAACATTGCGTGGTCTTTAACGGACATTGATATCCCTCGCTTATCTGTTAGGAGTAGGATATTATGATTTGCCTTCGATCGACCCGACGGTTTTTCATCCCGATCCCATATAGAAATTTTATCGGGGTTAATATAATAAGTTGATTTTTAGATGTACTTTAGTCATTGTTTAGATGTTATTTAGAAATGTACCTAAATGGGGCACCTCTCTGTTCTTCTTAGTTAGTTATCATAGGGGAGGAAATTATGGATATCAATACAGGCAAGATGTACTTGATAGTCGAGAGGGCGCCAGTGAGCACGCACAGGGCGTTGAGGAAGGAGATGACAAGGGGGAAGAAGGTCCTGTACATTTCCAAGGTCCCTCCGCATGTGTTGCGCAATCAATTCGATTTCGACGAGGAGAGCTTGCAGATCCGTTGGCTGAACATCCGTCCGAACGATGATTGCATCCCACCGATGAACCTTGAGAAGATGGAAAGCGAGATCGAACAGTTCCTTGCAGAGAATCACAATGGGATCATATGCTTGAACGGGATGGAGGTCCTGGAGATGTGGAACGGTTTGGCCTCGGTAGTGAACATGCTTAAGAAGGCCCAACGGTCCGTCAGGATCACAGACAACACCATAGTGGTGAGCCTAGACCCGAAGAAGCTGTTCTGGAACGACATCTCCTCCCTCAAGAGGATATCAGATGATGTGGTGATGTGCACTGGCTGAGGCCATACAGGAAATGACACCCCCGAAAAGGAGACGTAGGAAAGAATTACCCACAGGACCGGTGGATCTTAGGGGAGGCACTGGTCCTGCTCATCATTCATATAATCCCATCCCGGGGCCGTTATCCCCAATAATTTTAAACGACCCCACCCTTTTTCTTTGATCGATTGAGATCGCTCGATGGTCGGGATATTGATATGATCGATCGTGTAACCAAGAAAGCCCTATGGAACTTTGATGTCGCATCAGGCCGATTCACCAGGATGGGGGACCTCAGGGTACTGATGGGGATCGATGGATATGACCACCTGACCTTGGAAACATTGACATCTAAGGTCCATCCCGAAGATGTCGATGCGTTTCATTGTTTGTTCGGTCCATTCGAGGAGGGGGGTTTTGTTAAGGTCGGAGCATTGCGTGTCTTCTGGGACGATGGGAGCTTACACACCATCCGATTTCTTGTGGCAAGGGATGCGGGGGAGGGGAGCAACACCCTCTCTGGGCTCGCAGAGGATGCAGATGAGGCCTCGAATGCTTATGAGACAAGGATTTTGAGGTCTCAACTCGATGGGATGGTCCGAGAGCGTGACTTGGTGGTCAGTGAGACACAGAAATTGATGTATCACCTTTCTCACGACCTTCAAGCTCCGATCCGCAATGTGATCGGGTTCAGTCAGGCTGTGATCGAAAGACACTCGCAAGGCTTGGACGACAAAGGAAGGGATTATCTGCAACGGGTGGCCCATGAGTCGGGTCGGATGAACCAGATGATCTCGGGTCTGCTACAGATGTCACGGTTAGGCACATGTCCAATGAACATCCAGCCATTGGACCTTAGCGAAATGGTCCGAAGCAGATCGCAGATCCTGCTAGAAAAATACCAGCGGCCCATGGAATTTCATGTTCAGGATGATGTTTCCCTCGATGGAGACGCCCATATGATGGATGTCCTCCTCGGTGAACTTCTCGATAACGCCTGTAAGTTCTCGATGCCGCGGCCAAATCCTTGCATATCTTTCGGTGCACGGGATGGTCCGGATTGCTCCACGGTATATCTACGCGATAATGGTGTCGGCTTCGATCCTTCCTACTCGGATAAGTTATTCACCCCGTTCCAGCGGTTGCATACTGAAAGGGAGTTTCCAGGAATTGGAATGGGTCTGGCGATCGTATCGTTAATTGTGAATCGTCACGGCGGAAGGGTATGGTGCGAATCGAATTCCGGTGATGGAGCGACCTTCATTTTTACGATCCCAAATAGAGTTTAGCTGTTCTTTAATCGAGGTTTAGTCAATATTTAATATAGGCTCGTTCCTAGTTGACCACTAACGGTGCATCATCTTGATCTCAAATCATCACAATTTCGTTGCACCCTTTGGGTGAGGGAGCGGGTAATACTGGGACAAAAGCTGACGGTATTGCTCGCAGAGGATTCAGAGAACGACGCCTTGCTGCTTGCCATGGAGCTGGAGAGGGACGGCTTCGATCCGGACATTCGCAGGGTCGAGACCGCCGAACAGATGAGGAAGGGACTCGCTGAGCGGGATTTCGACATCGTCATCGCGGATTACATCATGCCCCGGTTCAATGGTCTGGAAGCGTTGGCCATAGTAAGGGAGGGGGGGGAAGAAATCCCCTTCATATTGGTCTCCGGAAAGATCGGGGAAGAGCTGGCCGTGGAAGCTATTCGGATGGGTGCCAACGACTACCTCATGAAGTCCAGCTTGAGGAGACTGGGGCATTCCGTCAGACGAAGCCTCGATGAGACCCGTTCGCTGAGGGAGCGTAGGAAGGCCAGGGACGATCTGGATAGTTCTCTCGAGCAGTTGAAGCAGACCACACAACAATTGGGAGAGTCAAACGCTCTCCTTAGGGCCGAGATACTCGAGCGCGAGCGGGCTCAAATGGACGCCTTGGAATCCAAGGAGTATCTTAGGAACGTCATAGACAGTGCCACCGAACTTGTGATATCCATCGATAAGGTCCACCACATCACCATGTGGAGCAGGGCGGTCCAGATGCTCACGGGATACTCTGAGAGGGACGTGCTCAACCGCGGCATGGACAAGTTGCCGGTGTTCGCTGATGCGAGGGAGATGATAGAGCTCGTCAAGAAGGTCGACCTGATGGGCAAGGTGACGGTCGAGTTCACCCTGATCACAAAGGACAACGCAAGGAAGGTGGTCCGCGCCATCGGGTCCACGATCAGAAAGAGGGACCAGACCGAGCAAGGTACTCTCTTCGTGGGGAAGGACATCACTCCGGACATCGAGGCTCACGGGAAGCTGATGGAGGGTATGGGCTATCTCATCCGCGACAAGGACAGCGTGGCGTCCCTTGATCTCTTCAAGAGCCTGATCCGATCGGGCCGGGCTGGTTTGCTCATCACGAGGACCAATCCCTTGATCCTGGGGAGCCATTTCCCTACACCGACTGAGGTTGAGCTGCTCATGTTGTCCCAAAATGAACCACCTTCGCCAGGGGTGAGATGGGGGCATGAAGACATCTTGCAAAATGTGGAAAGGTTTACTTCAGACAACGTTAAAAGCGTCATCCTTCTGGATGGGGTGCACTACCTCATATCGAAGAGCACTTACGAAGGTTTCTTGGACATACTCTTCGACATCGATGAAGTTGTGAGCAGGAACCGGTCTATCCTCCTTGTCCGCATCGACCCAGCCATACTTGATGCCGGAAGGATGGGGATGGTGGAGAACGAATTGCTAGCCCTTCCAAGCCAAAGGTTCGACGACGTGATCCTAGGTGATGATGAGTTCGAGGTCCTCAGATTCATCAACGAACAGAACGAGAACAATGTTCTCGTCTCCTTGAAGAAGTTGGCCTCGCGATTCCAAATATCCCACGTCACGGTGGCGAGAAGGATAGAATCCTTGGAGGTCGACGGCTTGGTCTATGTCAAAAGGCAGGGGAAATTGAGGGCACCTTATATAACGGACAAGGGAAAGGCTTTGTTGCGCAAGAGAAAACAGGCTTGAACATTGACCTCGTCGTCACTCGTCCATTAACATCCGGCCTTATGGATAATGCCTCATCCACATAAAGTGGTCCTCCATTGATATTATGACCATGTGATAGGACCTGAATCGCGGATGATCCCCGTGACCTGGGTTGGTATATGTGATACGCCCGATTGGCCTCTCGATCATTATCATGGTAGACAGGGGATCTGAAAAAGGGTTCGAGCCTCTCCTTTCCTTGGGCGGTCCCTTCTTTCGATAATCTGATTTCACTTCCCGGGGGTTCGTTCACTGACCTCGTCAAATGGTAGGAGCTCACCTCCCTTGCGTCGACAGTGCGTTTTTCGATCGATTCCATCGGTCAAGGGCGTGCGAACATGATGACAAATCAGGTTTCAAAGGGATCACGGACGAAATTATCTAGTTACGATCCATCTAATTATCCATGAACTCGGAAAGAGTGGTGGAGGGGCTCGGGCGTGATGGGATCAGGGCTAGATTCACAAGCGTCGCGCATCTAAGATCGGTCCAAGATCACATCATGACCCTGCTGAATGAGGGTTCGCTCGACCGAGGTCTCTACCAGGAATATCTGGCTGGTTATGAATATCGGATCCCCGAGACGTTCCCCGAGGCTCGGTCCGTCGTGGTAGCTGCCGTCCCATCTATACCTATCAAGGTGGTCTTCCATCTACATGACCGGGATTTCGAGACATTGGTCCCTCCCACCTATGCATATGCCAAGGAGGTGGACGAAAAGGTGCTGAACATAATGAAAATGGTTGATCAGGATGCAATGTTCCAACGGATCTACCTCCCCCTGAAGACCTTGGCCGCAAGGACCGGACTGATCCTGTACGGACGCAACAACATAGGATATATCCCTGAACAAGGCAGTTTCCATCGCCTGACCGCGTTCTTGACGGACATCGAGGTGGAGGAGGATAATTGGGGGGAGATGGGCGTGCTACCAGCTTGCAGCTCATGCAGAAAGTGCCTCGAGGCCTGTCCGAACCATGTCATCTCTGAGGACAGATTTCTCGTTCAAGCTGAGAGGTGCCTTACCTATCTCAACGAACAGCCTTCTGGACGGCCATTCCCAGAATGGGTACAGGGCAACGCGCATAACGCTCTCGTGGGGTGCATGATCTGTCAAAGAGTCTGCCCTTATGACCGGAAATTCCTGGGAGATTTGGGCCGGGGGGAGGTCTTCTCAGAGGAGGAAACGGCCCTGCTGCTCGGCGGGCCATGCGATGAGGCGATGGCCATCGAGGTCGATCGTAAGCTGTCCAAGGTAGGGTTGGACCGAACGGTGTTCCCTAGGAACCTAGAGGTGCTCTTGGCGTTGCGCTGATCTCGCCCCATAAATGCCACGTTCAAGTCATGCCCCTCATTTTGATTTTGATCGCGCTTAGCAAGAAGATGTCCTTGTTCAAGGATCCCGACGGCCAACGCATGAGAGCATGCCCATCGTGATAGAAAACTCCCCGTCCCTTTTATTACCCTGATAGACATTTCTGGGGGAGGAGTGCTAATGGAGCAGTTCAAGTGGATCGAGATAGATTCTTCCAGCATGTTGAAACAACTTCCTTCCGACTATCCTAAGGATAAGGCAGAGGCCGAGGTGAGGCTCACCAGGTCAATGCGAGACCTAGGAATGGAAGCGGCCTATCCACAAAAAGTGGTGGAGGTCGACGGGTCGCTGGGGATCGTTTTCGACCGTGTCTACGGGCCTGATTTCCGGGAATGGATGCAGAGGAACCCTGCATCCTGGCGCAAGATGGCGGCCTTGTTCGCCCATGAGCACCACGAGATGCACATGCACATCGCCCCAGACCTGCCTTCGATAAAGGAAATGCTCGAGCAGCGCATCCGGACCAGCCCTTTGCTTGAGGAAGGGCTTAGGGAAAAGGTGCTGGCTAAATTGAAGAGATCGCCACATGGGGACAACGTGTGTCATTGGAACTTCACGCCGGAGAACGTGATCTTCACCATCAACGGACCAGTCGTCCTGAACTGGCAAGATGTTGGCAAATGTCACTATCTCGCGGACGTCGCCAGGACCTCGGTCCTGTTGGAGCTGTCGGTGGACGACAACCTCACCAAGATCCTGCATGGGGCCTATGTCACCGAGTACATGAAGATCAGCGGAAGACCTGATGAGGAGCTCGATAATTGGAGGGTGGTCGTTGCAGCGGACAAGCTTTGCGATGGGGTCCCTCGAGGAAAGGCAGAGGTTGCTGGACCTGATTCAACTATGGCTTTGAGCATTCCACAGCGGGCCTAATTTATTCGACGTCGAAGCCGACGAGGTGCGTGGCCAACGTCGGATCTTCCAACTTCATCGCCTTGTGTACATACAGGTCTGCCGGGGGCGAAAGGCTGCCAGAGGTCACGTTCGTAACGCCTTCCACGCCCTCCAGATAGGGAAAGTCCACCTCTGGGAGGACGAAGTAGGGCTTGCCGGTCATCTCCACCTCAGAATATAACGCGAAGTCTTCCCCTATCATGCGCATCCCCCTCTTGCCCGCTTCCTTCTCCCTTCTCTCCTTACTAAGCCATTCACCGATGACGTTCCCTTCCGCGTCCTCGATATGGACCAGGCTGTTGCTGCGTGGTAGGATCTCGCAGGCAGATTCCATTATGATCACGAGCTGGACCTTTCGGTCTAGGGCCCCCCACACCCCTCTATTTATGAAGGGCATTATACCGGTCTCCAGGCTCTGGAGCTCCGCCTCCCTCTCCAATAGCATGATGTCGCGTCGCATCTGCTCCGTCAGGTATCGGTAGGTATGGACGCACGGTATGGCCCCGACCCGCCTTCCCACCTCGGCCAATATCTCCTCGTGGTCCATCGTGATCAGTCCCTGCCCTGAGTTCGCATCGGTCCGCTCTCTCATTCCTAGGATATGAACTGGATCTCGACGGACTTGACGTCCCAGAGATGGCTGATCTTCTCGTCGATCTCCTCCCGGATGTTGTTGGCGAAGATGTGGTCAGGGGGAAGGTCCACCACTATCTTCACATGACCATCCTCTAAGGTGATGTCCCGGACGAGCTTTCCCCTGACAAGGTCCAGTCCAGTGAGGGGGTTGAAGACGTACTTTAGACGCTTGGTGATCTCCTCAACCGTGGTGGGCACTCGCTCCTTCACGAGGCCGTTCTTCTCCTCGTAATTCAGGATCGCCGCTCTCAGCCCATCCACCGCTAGAACGGAACAATGCGCCTTGATCGGGGGAAGACCGCCCAGGGCCGCCGATGCCTGTTTCCAGTCGATCTTCTTCGCCTCGTCCAGGGTCTTCCCCTTCGCGAGGTCCGTGATTATCGAGCCGGTCGCTATGTTCGAGGCACAACCGTAGGACTCGAACATCGCTTTCTCGATGACGTTGTTCTCACGATCTACCTTGATGTAGACGGCCACCATGTCTCCGCAGGCTGGGCTGCCCACCACAGATTCGCCGTCCGGGTCCTCCATCTTGCCGACATTATGGGGGTGCCGGAAGTGCTCCAGCACGGTGTCGCTGTACGGGAATTTTGCCATTGTCCTCACCTCTTTCCTAGTGGACTGATCTTGCGCAGCTCATCCACAACCTCCGCGATGGCGCCAACGACGCCATTCACGTCCTCCATGGAATTGTACCTTCCGAACGAGAACCTTATGGACCCATGGGCCCGCTCATGGTCCCCACCTATGCCGAGCATGACGTGGCTCGCCTCCAGGGACCTGCTGAAACAGGCCGATCCAGTGGAAACGGCGTACCCTCGCATGTCCAGGTGCAACGTTATAGATTCGCCCTCCACATAGTGGAACGTGATGTTGGCGTTCTGGGGGGTGCGCTTGGTCCGAGAACCGTTGAGGGTGACATGGGGAACATCCTTCAGACATCGGTCGATGCAATGGTCCCGCATCGCTGCCAGCTTTTCATTCTCCTCCGGTGTGACCAGTTCTATTGCCTTAGCGAACCCCACCGCTCCCGGGATGTCCTCCAGACCGGCGCGCAGGTTGAACTCCTGATAGCCACCGTCCATCCATTTCGTGAGAGGTGTGCCCTTCCGGATGAACAAAGCACCCACGTTGCGGGGGCCATGGAGGGTGTGGCCAGCCACGGTCACCAGGTCGGCAGGGACCTCGCCCATGTTAAGCGGCATCTTGGTAAAGGTATGGGTGGCATCGGTGTGGAACAGGGTCTTCTTGTCCTTGCATATCTCGGCGATGGCGCGGATGTCCTGTACGGTCCCGATCTCCTGGTTGGCATGATGCACGGAGACCAGGATGGTGTCCTCACGGATCAGTGACTTGAGCCTCTCCAGGTCGGCAAAGCCTTCCTTGTCCACGTCCAGGTAGCTGACGCTGAAGCCTTGCATCTCCAGGGCCTTGGCGCTGTTAAGCACCGGGAAATCCTCGATCTTGGATACGATGATGTGCTTGCCCTTCTTCTTCTGAAGGGCGAGGGCCACGCCCTTCAACGCGATGTTGCTGGATTCGGTGCTCCCCGATGTGAACACCAGCTCCTCCTCCCCCGCACCTAGGGCACGTTGCAGGGTGCCCCTTGCCGCATCCAGCGATTCCCGGGCATCTATGCCCATGGAATAACCGAACTGAGATGTCGCCACTGCATAGGTGTCAAAAAGATAGGGTCGCATGGCCTCGAGGACGCGCTCGTCCAGCCTAGTCGTCGCGGCATTGTCTAGATAGGTCCATTTCTCGAACATGTGATACCTCAGATGAATAATGTTATGGACGATTCCCTCGCTTGCTGCACGTAGGTCCCGACCGCACCGTATTCGTCTATGAGTTCGGTCCTCAGGTCCTCCTTTTTGATGCGCATTATCTGCATGGTCATCTCGCAGGCGATGATCCTCCCGCCCATCTCCCTGTAGTCCTGCATGAGCCTCTCCAGACTGGCGACGTTCTGCTTTCTCATCAACCTATTGACCATCGCCTTTCCCAGACCGAGCATGTTCATCTTGGAGAGGTTCCCCTTTTCGAGGCCTCCCTTCTTGAGGCGTTGAAGTCCCCAGAACGTGAAGAAGAGGTTAACCTCCATCCCCATGGCCAATGAGCCGTTCCCTACGATGAGGGCTGAGAACAACTTGTCCATGTCACCGCTGTGCACGATTATCGTTGTCTTGTCCGCCATGACCTCACCTCCTCAGTTTGATCGTCCAGACATCCCCTTCCTGCTTCACTTCCAATACCTCCACCTTGGAGGACTCCGCCGCCATGGGGATCTCCTTCTTGGATGCCGGATGTGTCCCTGTGATGATTATGACATCGCCGGGTTTGGCCTTTCGGATGGCCTTCCTTGCCTCCACCAATGGGACGGGGCAGGTCTGCCCCTTGCAATCGACCGTGATCTCTTCCATGTACATCACCTATCTCTTGTTGGTCGGCGTTCGCGTTCACTATGGTTAATCCTCATTCCCACCACTTCGTTATAAATGATTGCACCCCCACCATATACATGTCGGTCCCTCGGAGATATGCTATCATGGATTACTGACCTTTACAGCCTCCTCGGGAGGGCGGACAGAGCGGAAGCTCCAGAAGAGGGCTATATCGTAAATGATCTTCACCCCTCCCGCCAGGAAGAATGGCAGGCTCAATAGCGCTTGATCGCTGAAAAGGACACCGGTCAGTAGCAATGCCGCCGAGGAACCTATGGTCCTGGCCACTCCCGTTATTCCTGCAGCGGCAGACCTTTCGTCCTCGTCCACGACTGCCATGACGTACGATTGTCTGGTGGGAACATCCATCTGAGATATGCTGAAACGTGCTAACAGGACGAAGAGGGCTGTGCCGAAGGTGGGCATAAGGGGCACTAGGATGAGTAGGACGTTCGATGGAAGGTGGGTGAACACCATGGTGCGGACCAGACCTATGCGGTCTGCGATGCGGACCGCTAGGAGGGCGGAGAATCCGGCCAGGAGGTTCGCAGCGAAGAAGATCGCGCCGATGGTGGCGGGTTCAGTGCCGAAACGCGCAAAGAACCAGTACGCGAGCACGCTCTGCACGATCAATCCTCCGCCGAACGCGTCCAATGAGAACAGGGCTGAGAGCTTAAGGACGGTGCGCTGGGAGCGGTGCAGCCCCAACCTCCTCCTTATGCCATCTGGTGCGGTGGATCGCACCTCGATATTGCTGGACAGGCCCATGAAAAGCAGGAGCAGCACGATCCCGAAGAGGGCATAACCCACCACCACTGAACGGTATGCATCTAGCTCGCCAAACCCCCCGTCCAGAAGCACCTGGGCCAAGGCTCCCCCCGCCAAAGCACCGGTCGCTGTCGCGAAGGAGCCTAGAAGGTTGTACCAGGCGAACGTCCTGGTGCGTTCGGCCCCCGGGACGATGTGGGACAGTGCTGATTGCTCGATGGATAGGAACGGCCCCACCTCGTTCCCGGAGGGGCTGATCACTCCGATTATAGCTGCGACCAGAAGGATGGCGAAGTTACCGGTTATTGCGAACACTACCCCCGCCATCAACATCAATACCGCCCCTAGGATGAGCATTCGCCTCCGTCCCAATCGGTCCGCTCTAGTGGTGATGAATAACGATATGATCGTGTCCCCGACCAGGGTAAGGGCGAGGAGAAGACCGATCTCAAAGTTGTCCAAGCCCAATGACTTGAGGTAGAAGACCAAGGCCACTGAGAGGAAACCATATGCGAACAGACGCACGGCGCGCGTGAGGAACAGCAGTCGACCATCGTCGTCCAATGAAAGGAGGGTGTTAGGAATTGGTTTTCTGGCTTTAGATCTGGTCGCCGTTCATCCCCCCACCACCTTCTATCTAGAACCTAGGTCTCTGATGGGGCCCATTGTCCCCCCATGCCCCATAATTTGTTCGGTCAGGAGGCACATTATCGTGGCACGGGTAAATCAACTTCGCCGAAATGGGCGTTTTTGAGATACAAGGAATCGATCGATCCTCGCCCTATTAGGACGATCGCTCCATCGGTCGGGAGGATCGGAAATGGAAATGAACCTTTGGATCAAAGACCACTACGAACCGATCAAGAAGCGATGTCCGAGAGATCAACAGGTAAGCGAATCGGCCATGAGGGCCAGTCCCTCCCTTGGTCTGGGACCGGCCATATCTTTTACTTTCCCTACGTTCGGACCTCGGGTTTGGATGGCGTGGGAATCCCTCATCCGACAAATAATCCCTGACGGCTTGTATGCTGCATACCTTATTATAGTGAGACGAAGGACTATCGACCGACTAAAAGAAAATCGTTCGCTTTTGTCCTAACACACCTCGGTGAAGTGAGGAATTGGAGAGATTGGTTGAATTTTAGTGACTCAAACGGAGGTGAATATTATATCGTACGACAGGGCCCCTCGGGAAATGCACAAGGCTACCTGCGCGGACTGCAAGAAGGAATGTGAGGTTCCGTTCAAGCCGTCCGCCGGAAGACCAGTGTACTGCCGCGACTGCTTCACAAAGCACAAGCCGGCAACCCGCGACCGGTTCTAATACGAACGCGCGATGAGCGCGTTCCGCGGATTCCTAAATTTCTTCATCACTTTTTATTTTTGCTTCTTCTTGCCGTAGGGCTTGTTCCGCTTCTCGAAATAGCGCACCATTGGTTCCCAATAATACTCCTTCCACCCCTCCTCGTAATCGTCCGCCTCCTCTAACGGGACATCCGAGTGCACCATGGTGAGCTCTGTCCCTTCCGGCACCTCCGTAAGGGTTATCGTCAATAGGGATGGCTTGGCCTTGTCTGGCCATTCGGAGGTGGTCCATTGTTGCACGATCCTCTGACCCCTGATGAGCTCCAAGTTCCTGGCGGTGATGTAACCGTCCGCGGCATAGAACATCCCTCCGACCTTGTCGCTGCCACTGGCCTTATCACCGGTGAAGTCAGCGTGGATCTCTGGGTCCATCATCGCCTGGTAGACCTCGTCCGGCGTGGCTGGGATGATCATGATCTGAGTGATGGTGCGGGTCCTTTGAACCATGAATGGGGATTGTCAGAGGGCCTATTAATGGATGGCCAAAAAGTTCACGCTCAGCCCTTTCCTTCCTTTGGTTTGAGGGTGGACACGTACGCGTAGGATCTCCCCAACCAATCATCCAGAGATCTTAGATCGTCCATGACCCCTTTGGACAACGTTCGGTATTCCTGCATGGCCCTCCCTGGGACCGGTTCGAAGACATCTCCCATGCCGTTCTCCACCAGGATTGCTCTGTCCTGCTCTGAGAAACGGGCGAACAGCTTATCGGAGAAGACCCCGGCGAACATGTTGCCGTTGACGAAGTAACAGGGGGCGCCGAACATCATCTTTCGCTGGGCGGGAAAACGTGAGATGTGTTTCGCCAGGACCTCTCCCATCTCCTCGGATGGCTTAGGCCATGTGCCTTTCTTCATGGACGCCATGACACAATGATGGCCAATGGTCAGATAAGTATCTTTCAAAAAAGGGTGAAGAGGTTTGGGGAGGAAAGGATCAATGGAGGGTGCAGGCCTGTTAGGGCCCATTTGTGCCCTCTATCGACGTCACCCGTCCCGTAAGGTATCTTGTGAGGATCACCAACACAATACTGGCCACCAGCACCTTGGCCAGGACCAACGCATCGTTCATACTTTCACTTCCATGGTCCTCCTCAGCATCATGAGGAACGGCCTCTTGGTCCTCTTCTCCTTCTTGACGCTCTTCTCTGCCCCTATGAGGATGAACGTCCTGTCACTGACCCTATACTCGGTCCCGATGGCCGCCTTGAGCTCTGACCTTTTGTTGTCCATTCTTGTCACCTTCAATGTTGTCGGTCCACGGGGCCGACTTCCACAAATGGGCTGAATACGTACGAGATATTGGTCTTTTTACCGCCCTACGGCGGGTCCGCTGGTCGTTCATCTCCTGGTGGTCGTTATGCTGGCCATGTAATGCACCGTCGTACGGTGGTAGAAAGGATATCAATGGTGTCCGACCCGCACGCCATTTCAGGGTCTGTTCGAATGAACGTTCTCATCTTTGAGGAAAATATCTATGAGCGAGGGAACGCATGATACTGCCTGGGTTGGTAAGGTGAACAAGATCGTAATGGGTCTGGTGTTGCTTCTAGCCGTGGGGATGATCGTTTTCGGTTCCATCTTTGTGATAGCGGGTGGCTTGGAGAACGTGGCCACTGGCCTGATCATCATCGTCATAGCCTTGGTATTGATCTTCTACATCTATCGCACCGAGAAGATCAAGGCGGCCCAACCACAGATAGTCCAGCAGACGGTCAATGTCCAGATGGGAGGCTCTGGGCAGTTGAACCAGAAGACCATGACCTGCAAGAACTGCGGCGCGCCGCTTTCGGACAAGGACCTTAAGCTGGCGGAGGGCGCCGTTCTGGTCACCTGCCCCTACTGCGGCACCGTATCGTCGTTCGAGGAGGCCCCCAAATGGTGAGGGGTGGTGGCTTCGGGTCCATTAGGTCCGTTGCGATGGTCCTTGTCGCCCTATCCGTCGTCCTCTCCTGCCTGGCGTTGACCGGCCACGGTCCGGCTGGGACGGTCGAAGGAGAGAGCTATTCATTCTCTTTGGCAGAGGAAAGGGTGAACGTCACCATATTGAAGGATGGGAGCATCGACATAGACTATTATTTCCACTTTACGAACGTCGGGTTCCTGGACGGGGTCGACATCGGGCTACCTAACGACCAATATGACCAATCCAGCGCGACGGCGAGCGTCCTGGTCGACGGGTCCCCCTCCGATCAGTTCTTCCTCGAACCATCACCGTTCATACCTATCGGGATGGCCGTGCAATTCAACGATGTGCTGATAGACCAGATCTCTAGCGCTGGTGCATTCGAACTCTACTTCCATATCAACAACCCTCAAATGGTATACTTGAACGAGAAGGTCAACGACACGGTTGGTGTCGTCTTCCGTCCCACCTGGTTCGATCCGAGCTTCCAAGTGGGGAACACCGCCCGCTTGGATTCCAACATCATGTTCCCCCAAGGGTTCACCAATGAATCGGAGGCGCTATACCTTGAGAGAAACCCTTACGACGACCTCTTCCTGGATAACGCCTCAGGGCTCTTGGTGGCCTCCTGGTCCGATCTGGACGTGGACCCGGAAACGCAATCCAATGGACAATATGACATAGGGGCAGGTTTCCCGGAGCGGTATGTCGATGTCTGGTTCCTGCCTCCGCAACCGCCAACGGAAGACCCCATGGCAGGGATCGCGGATTGGGCCTTCCTGATCGGCCCATTGCTCTTCTTCGGACTCTTCTTCTTCCTTCCCATCGTACTCGCCATACGAGGTGCCAGGAAGCGTGCGGTGGACTATTTCGAGCCCAAGCTCAACCGCGTAGGGGCGGGCCCACGTCGGGACCTAACGGCCGTGGAGGCCGCCGTGGTGCTAGAAAGACCGATAGAGATGGTCGCCACCATGATCCTCTTCTCATTGATCAAGAAGGACAGGGTGCGCGTTCTCTCAGAGGCGGAACCCATGCGCCTGGAGGTACTCTCCAAGGAGGTCGACCGTCCCTATGAGAAGGACTACATCGAGGCGATCCAGCGCGACGGTCTGATGAACAGGAACAAACTGAGACAGACCCTGATATTCCTGATCAAGGCCACGTCAGAGAAGATGAGCGGTTTCGACCAGGCGGCGACCAAGGCATATTACGGACGCATCTGCGACACCGCCTGGGCGCAGGTCAAGGAGGCTGGGACCCCGGAACAGTTCGCCCAGGTCCTCAAGGAGAACAGCGACTGGATGCTCTTAGATAGAGATGTGGACAAGCGTATGCGCCACGATCTGGTGATCGTGCCGTTGCCCGTGGGGACTAGGACGGGGCCAGCTCCGACCGGTCTAGGCGGCGGAAAGAGCATCCAGAACATGGCCAATGACTTTGCCAACTCCGTTCGGTCGAGCAGCAAGAACCTTGTCAATGACATGAAGGGTCTGGCAGGGGAGATAGTCCCCTTCACCAATCCTGCGCCAGTAGGACAATCCTCCGGCTCCTCCGGGGGAGGGCATTGCGCCTGTGCCTGCGCTTGTGCCTGTGCCTGCGCTGGAGGGGGAAGATGACTTTGCATTCCTGGTGGCGGGAGCTCATGGGCAAGGGTCTGGAGCCTGGCGCTTACAAATATGACGGAAGGGGCGAGCTGAAGGGACATCGGTTCCACCTCCGGGTGGACTCGGAACGGAAGGGCGTCCTGTTGGTGGATGCGTCCCACATCATTTTCCTGAACGGGACCGCGCTCGACCATATGCGTTGCGCACTGGAGGACCGCACGGACCAGGAGGCCGCCAAATACCTCGTTCGTCGCTACAAGAACCTGGACAAGGCGAAGGCGGTGCAAGACCTCCATCAGGTCCAGAAGGAACTGCAGGATTTCCTGCACGGGGAACAGGATGTCATCGATACGATCGGTCCGGACCGCCCCACCGTGGGGACGGACGACTTCCCGGCGCCCTACCGCCTCGACCTGGCCCTGACCTATCGTTGCCAGAACCGCTGCCTGCATTGCTACAATGAGCCCCGCCAGATGAAGGAGCTGTCCATCGAGCAGTGGAAGGAGGTCATATCCACCTCCTGGAAACTGGGCATCCCCCACATCGTCTTCACCGGGGGTGAGCCGACCATTTTCACCGGATTGGATGAGCTCGTGGCCCGATCGGAAGAGTTCGGTCAAGTGACCGGCCTCGTCACCAATGGAAGGATGCTACGAACACCTGGTTATCTGAACGCGCTGGTCAACAAAGGTCTGGACCACGTACAGATAACCATCCTCTCACACCTGGAGGGCGTGCATGATGAGCTGGTCGGCGAGAGGGGGGCCTGGAAGGAGACCGTCGAAGGCCTCGAGGTCGCCTTGAAGGAGGACCTTTATGTGAGCACCAACACCACCATACTGCGCCCCAACCTGGCGGATATGGAGGATACCTTGAGATTCCTCGTCTCGCTGGGTGTGAAGAACGCCGCCTTCAACACGATCATCCGATCGGGGAAAGGCAGGGAGGCAGAGGGTATAGGCTATGATGAGCTGGCCGAGGTCATGGCGAAATTAAAGCATATCGCGGAGGACGGCGGTGTGAGACTCATCTGGTACACCCCCACCCCATATTGCGAGTTCAATCCCATCAATTTCGGGCTGGGCATCAAGCAATGCACCGCCTGCGCACTGAACATGGCGGTCGAACCGGATGGGACGGTGCTGCCTTGTCAGAGCTACTACCAGCCGTTGGGGAACATCCTCTCCGACCCATGGGAAAAGATCTGGGGCCATGAGCTCTGCAAGAGGATCCGCGACCGGGGCTATCTCGACGGCAAGTGCGTGGACTGTGAGCTGATCGACACATGCGGGGGAGGATGCCCATTGTCACGGGAGCATGGTGACTACATCTGTCTGGACAGTCAATCATCTCTCTGAGACGCTACTTCCTGGCCAAGGCATAGAAGATGGGACTGTACTGAAAGAGGATGCCGTCCATCAGGGCCCGTTCCCATGCGCGTTCCAACCTTTGGAGATCTGCGTCATCGGGACCGAGACCGGAGATGTGCACGAGATTGCGCCACTCCTCTACGCGCTCCGATGACAGTTGGTCCGTGCTCCAGACCCCAGGATGGACGCCGACCTCCGCCGCCATGCCCGCTCGGTCGAAAACCGCCCTGAGCTTCCTGCCCATCATCGGGTCCGCCCCGCTGCGCGCCAGGCCATCGATGAGGATTTCCTTCAGGGGTCCGAGTTCCTCGGGATGGTCTATCCTCCCCCCGTAGTCTGGCTCGGCCAGGCATATGACCCATCGCCTCGATACCCTCCGCATCTCCCTCACCACCTGTGAAGGGTCGTTCGTCCAGAGCAATAGAAAGGAACAATAGACCACATCGAAGCTGTCATCATCGAACGGTATTTCCTCCGCCTCGCCTCTATTGACCCTTAGGCCCTTGGCGCGGCAGGCCTCCACCATCCCCTCGTCACGGTCCAGGCCCTGGACGTCCAATGTTCGACCCAGCTCCTGCATGACCAGGCCGGGGCCGCATCCCACGTCCAACGCTTTCAACCTGCGCCCGCTTGGATCCGTCCCGATCACCTTGGTCTGGAGCAACCAGGTCCATGAGTCCCTCAGCCAACCTACCTGGCGCCCTAACTGTTGCTCGGTGACGACAGAAGGGTCGGTCATCCTTCTTCCAATGTTATGGATGGTGATTATCCTTCCGGTGCTCGCACTCTCATACCCCCAATCCGACCCTCAATTTCTGGTAATCGGTCGGGGTCAGCACCCGTTCCGCCAGTCCCATCACACCCTGGAACGCCGGTGGTGGCATCGCGCTTCTTGCGCCGATGATCAATTCCAGCCTCTCCTTCGGGTTCATCGCCGGCAGCATCATTCCCAGAACGTACATCAGCTCCTCGGGTTTTTGAGCGGCGAGGATATCGGAGAACACCTTCATGAGCTCGGCTTCGGTGCACAAACGCCAGAGGGATGGCTGGACATACTCATCCTCCCCGTCGATGTGGACGAGGTAGAACGACACGAAACGGCACCAGGCATGGTAGAACTCCTTCATCATGCCTTCCCGGACCTCAGGAGGGACTTTTCTATCCCGTGTCGTCTCCAGTTGTGCGACCATGTCATCCAACATGAGATGCATCTCCTCATGGTCCTCCTCGAGCGGTCTGGCACCTCCTGGCGAGCGGGCGGCAAGGATCGGGTGTATGAAGCGTTCCTCCAGATCCGCATGCGACCTTATCTCCTCCCTCAGGTTCTTGAGGTCCTTCAGGAACGCGTCGAAGGCACCAGCGTCCGTTATGTCCATCGATCCGGCCCTAATCCCAATATTGAACAGCGTCATCCGCTGACCCTTGTGGACCGGACCGTACAGATCAAACCTCTCTTCCAATTTCCATCACCTTCCCTTGGATTTCAAGCTCTCAAACCGCCTATTAAGAACTATTGCCTTCGAGGTGTGACCGAGCCGATAGGCTAAAACGGGGGGTGCACCAATTGAACCCAACGGTATCCCCGGAGCGGAAAGGATGGTCTACTCACGAACGAGCAAACGGTTGGTCCAGGTCGCCGCAGGCCTGGGCTCTTCCCTTGCCCCGTTCATGGTCGGGTCCATGTTGGTGGCCGCCCCTACCATCGGCGATGATTTCTCAGCCGATGTCGCTCTGTTGGGGTGGCTCACAGCGGCCTTCTTCCTGATAGCGGCCGCCTGCTTGGTCCCGTTCGGAAGAGTGGCGGACGTCCGTGGCGCGAAGAAGGTCTTCACAGTAGGACTGGCCGTATACGTCGTCTCTGGCCTCATCTCCGCACTCTCACCAGATATCTATGTGCTGATCTTCGCCCGGGCCCTCACCGGGGTAGGGGCGGCCATGATCTTCGGGACTTCCATAGCGTTGCTAGGTCTGGTGTTCACGCCGGAGGAGAGGGGCAAGGCGATCGGGATAAACGTCACGGCGATGTTCGTCGGTTTCACCCTTGGTCTGTTGGCCGGTGGGTTCCTGAGCTACTACCTAAGCTGGAGGAGCATCTTCCTGATAGTGGTCGTCGTCGCCACAGTCGACCTGTTCCTGATATTGACGCGGTTGAAGGGGGAGTGCGAGCTCACCAGGGTCAAGGACTACGACCTGGTGGGCATGGTCCTCTACGGTGGTGGGATCCTGCTCTCCTTCTATGGCCTCTCCGAGATCGACACCTTGTATGGGGTTGCCTCTCTCGTCCTGGGCGGAGCGGTCGTATTGGCATTCATTCGATGGGAGAGACGCCATCCTTATCCGCTCATCCATAGGACGGTCTCAGGAGACGCGAGATTGCGTCTGGCCACAGTGACCAACCTCCTGTTCCAGGGTGGGTCCTTCGCCATCCCGTTCATACTCTCCTTGTATCTCCAATACGTCTCGGACCTGGACTCGAGATATGCCAGTTTCATACTCATCATCCCCCAGATCTTGATGATAGTACTAGGACCGGTGAGCAGCAGGCTCAGCGACCGCTGGTCCAGCCCCTTGGTGGCAGCGATAGGATGTCTCCTGGGCATATTCGGCCTGTTGCTCGTCGTCGGGATCGGGGAGGGAACGTCGTTGGTACAGATGGTGCTGGCGCTTTTGTTCATAGGGGCGGGCACTGCGTTCTTCATGCCTGCCATCCTAAGCTGGGCCTTGAGGAAGATACCTAAGGAGAACTTCGGTGTGGCCTCTGCCTTCACGGAGACGTCCAGATTGGCCGGCATGACCTTGAGCAATGCCGTGATAATCGTCATCTTCAGTGTCTACATGGGCGGTAGTGCGGTGAACGAGGGTAACATCCCCGAGTTGATAACGTCGGTCCAGGTGGCCTTCGCCGTCTTCCTCGCTTTCACCCTTACCGGGATGGTTTTGGCACTTTGGGGACGGAAGCGCATGATGGTGGATGAGGGTGTTCGTGTATAGGGCCGATCAGGTGTGGGTCAGGATGGATGGCCCTACCTGCTCCAGGTCATCGCAACCGGTCATTATCATGGCCAATCGCAGGTCGCTGAGGACGTGCTCATGATAGAGCCTGACCGCCTCGGCACCGCCGGCTATGGCCATTCGGGCGATCGGTGCGCCCCATCAGGGCGGCATCGGCCCCTAAGGCAAGGACCTTGAGCACATCATAACCAGTGCGCACGCATCCATCGGCGAATCGTAGGAATTGCAGAACTCGCAGACATATCTCAAAATATCCCTAGCATTTGAACGGAGCTCCAGGCATAATGAGCTGTCACCTCGGAGTGATAGGACCACATCGATGGGGGCCAACGGCCACCAAGGTTTATCATTGTCCCCTGCATCCCTGGCCAGGATGCGCCCTGAGCCTGTGAGGGTCGAGTTGATAGAGAAGTCGATAGTGGAGCGCCTGACCCCTTCATACGAGGACCAGAGGAGGCGTCAGGGGGCGGTCCTTGCCAACCTGACGGAACGGGCGATGGGCTCAGCTCTGTACAAGGGAAGGGTCCATCGCATCGATGACCTGGACAAGCTGGGGGAACTGCCATTGACATCCTACGAGACCGTGGCGGGGTCCGTGGAAGAGAAAGGCTTGAAAAGCGTCGTCCTGGACGACGTGGAAAGGTTCTATCACACCTCTGGCTCGACAGGGGAACCTAAAAGAATCTATTACTCAAGGCAGGACCTGTTGGAGATCGCCCTTGAATATGCCATGTTCGGTCGGGTCATCGGGACCACCACCGACATGGTGGGATGGAACTTCGGGGGAGCGGCACCGCTCGTTTCAGGCGACACTCTTGATGATGTCATGTCATTGTTCGCGATACGCAAGGACGTCTCCACCCTGCTCAGGAACGACGCCGACCTCATCAAGGCATTGCGGACCATCTCCAAGGAGCGGGATGTCGACCTGATGGCTGGGGCAGCATTGGTCTTCTACCTGATCGGTCGGATCGCCAGAGAGCCTCGGTTCCTCCATGGGATAGTGCGCAACAAGCTGCAACGGGACATGCACCTTCCTGGCACGATTTCCGACCTGGTAGCCAAGGTCTACCTGAGGGGTGTGGACCTGGGGGCCCTTGACAACATTGTGAAGAATGTGCGGATCGGGATCTCCTATGCGGAACCGCTCAGCCATTACATGAACGAGATCCGTGCGGACTATCCCAGGTTAGCCATCTACGATGTGTACGGGAGCACCGAGAACCCATTGATAGCCGCACAGATGTCGCAGGGGGCAGTCGGCCTGAGCCTGTTCATCAACTCCATAATCCCTGAGATCGCGGACCCCACCCTGGTGGTGGAGGCTAAGGCAGACCCGACCAGACCGATGCCTGCTGTGCCTTGGACCGAATGGAAGCAAGGGATGAGAGGAGAGCTCATCATAACCCGACCGGGATCGTGCATGCCGCTGATACGTTATCCGACCGGTGACGTGATCGAAGTGCTGGAACCCGCCCATGAGACCAACGTCCGACTTGGCATGGGGGATGTTCGTATCGTACTCCCCCTCATCCGCATCCTGGGACGGTCCGTGGATGTGTTGGACTTCGAGGTCCAGGACGAGTCGGGAAACTTCCTCGGCAACAAGATCTATTCTCGCCACATCAGTGAGGCCCTGCAACGTTCCCACAACGTCCGTTGGTGGGAACTCTATAACGTCAAGGGGGACCCGGGAAGGCTGGTCTTCCTTATCATCCCTGAGCGTCCCGTGGAGAGCGAGGCGGCCTTCCGCAAGGAGATGCTGCGCCACCTCCTGAAGGAGTGCGACGATGTGCTGCACACGTTACAGGTCGCCACCGACCTCGGCAGGCTGGAGGTCATGATCACAAGGCCTGAGGCCTATACGATCGTACAGAGGGAGATCGATAAACGGATCAAGGAAGGCCGTTCTCTGGGCCAATTGAAGCCAAAGCACATCTTCATCGTTGATGGTGAGGATGAGTTCACCCGTACGGTCGACCCGAAGCTCGCCCGATGATTCGTCTCATGCCTATTATCATAAGATCTGGCCAATGTAAAATCGCACGCCAATTTTCATTATTGATAAAATCTAACGACCCAAAAGTGTTATATTATGGCATGCCATGCCACGACATAGCACGATTTCAGTGCCTGAAAATACAGGAGGTTGAGAAGTGGCCGAAGCGAGAACGGAGATGATGCCGACACCGGCGATCGCCCTGCGTAATAAGACCAATGCTGCGCCGTCCAAGATGGCGATGATGAGGGGATCGTCGGAGTATTATTCGCTCCGTGCCACCATCCTAGACGTCGGGAGGAGGTTCCTGGACCCCCAATGCCGTGTGGTCGACCTGTCCTGCGCGGACGGTTGCTGGAGCGACCCCCTCGTGCAGCACATGGGTTGTTCCCAGCGCTTCATTGCCCTTACAGGATCGGCAGAGGATGCGGAGGCATGTCTGGGTCGATTCCGGATGTGCGTCCGGCTCGGGCATGTCGAGGTCGGACAGTTGGACCTGAACGAGAGGTTCCCTGAGATAGCATCTCGCCTTACCATCAGCGTCAATGGCCTGGGCAGGCTCAAGGAAGAGCGAAGGACCGAGGTTTTGGGCCTGGTCCGAAAACATCTGGAGAGAAAAGGTGCCTTTCTCATGGTGGAGAGGGTAGAGACCTTGGACGAGAGATTGACCGCGCTGATGCCATCACACCCTGGGGACCTATCCCATGCGGAGGAGACGGAACGAATCGCCAGGTCCTACTCTAGACGCCGTCTCAGCGCGGGACAATGGGAGGAGGAGCTGGTCGAGGCCGGCTTCGATAAGGTGGAGCGTGTATGGAGCTCCGGTCCATACATTGCCTGGCTAGCAACAAGACAGTGACAAGGTGGCCCAAACCCCTTTTTACTTATCATAGATAGGGGGTCCTCTCACGACCTTCGATCTATCCCTCGACCGACAGTTGAGATTCCACCAGCTTCTGTTTCAGTTTCTCCCCGGACTTGCCCAGCCAACGGAACTTTGTGCAACCCTTAAGGTCCTGGCAGGATGAACAGCTCGAAAATCCCCTCTCCTTAGCGCAAGATCTGATAGGGCAGTCCGGGTTGCCACCCCCCTTGATGCATCCAGGACATCTTACCGCCCCACCCACCCAGATGAGGTTCTGGTCAAGACGATGGAAATCTATGTCACCACCCCCGGGCAATTGGTCCGCCCATTTGGCGACATCATAGGATCGGATGTAGGTGACCAGGCTCATCGCTGCCTCAGCCACGTTGCCATTGCCGAGATCGCAATCTTCGCATCGCAGCCCGCAAGGTGCTTCCTGGCCCTTGACGTTCGCATGGTCCTCGGTGAGCATGCGTTCCCATTGGTGCTCCTCAACATATATCTGTCGCGGGGTTCGAAATAACATATGCCATGGACAATAGGTCCGGACGTAACGAAGTGGATGTTCGCATACTATCCTCTCACCATCGCAAGGCGTCGCAACTCAGTTGCTTTGAGGGTTAGCACGAAGGCGTTATCCCATTGTGGGTCGCCCATGAAGGGCCACCTTCGTCTTTCGGACCGTCCAACTCATTTTGAGAGGTACTTCACCAGCCCTTCCTGCAGTGAATGGAGCGTCTCGCAGAACGAGTCCACGATGGAAGCCTGGGCCGTCCTCCCTTCTCGGAAAGCCTGGGCCTGGACCGGGTCGGGGAAGAGGCTTGCACTGGTCTGTGCCGTCTCACGTAGGTACTGAGCGAAACGACGTAGGGTCGCCTCCCTTTGAGCATACATGGCAATTACCTTACCACCGAGCACAGAGACCGAACTGCCATCCTTCCTCTTCCAGGCCGCCTCCAGGTTATCGAGCCAAAGGCCCAACTGTTTGACCTGGGTGTTCAGGTCGTCGAGGCTCTCACCCACCCGTTGGGAGAAGTCTTTCTTAGCAGTGGGCTGGTAGAAGTCCGGTAATCGGGAGATTCCTTCCTGGGAGTCTTTGGCTGCACCTACCACGGCCGTGGCCTGGGAGTGGGCCTTTGCTATCGTCTCACCTAGATCGTCCTTCATCACGGGGACCGGGGCCATCGGCTGGGACTGTGCTTGTACCGCCATGGCGGCTGCGGGCATCTCGATGGGCTTCCCCTGCATGACCTGGAACACTCTCTCGATGTCCACGTTCGACCCTTCGTATGGCTCTGGGCTTAGGAGAATTTGTTTCACCGCGCCAGCCACCAGCTCGGAGGGTACCATTCCCCTCTCGAAGTCCTCATAGCGCATATGGAGGCGCTCCGCCAATGCACGGAATATCTGCTCCCCGCCTGGGGTCCGCGTCAGACCGACCCAGAGGCCTACGCAATGGATGCCCAGTGGCCTGACCTCAGCTGCGATGGACAAGGTGAATGCCGCCAAGGCCCCCTTGGAGGCCGCATAGGCGCTCAGATAGGCCCCTCCCACCTCTGGCGGTTTGGCTCCCGCGGAGGACAGCATGTTCAGGATCATCCCTTTCCTCCTTCCGGTCATGACGGTCATGGTCTTCCTGGTCAGCTGCACGGCGGAGCGGAAGTTCACCTGCATCACCGCATCGAACTCTGCCTGTTCCATCTCCACCAACGACTTGATGGGGCAGCGGATGGCATTGTTGATCAGTATGTCGATGGTGCCATGTCGGGCCACTACCAGTGGGACTATCCCATCCACTTGTGCGGGATCGGCAAGGTCGGCTTGCACGAAATCAGCTGCACCGCCAGAAGCCTTGATGGAATCGGCCACTCCCTTTCCCGAAGCGTCGACGTCGACCATCACTACCGTTGCACCAGCGATCGCGAGCGTCTCGGCGACGCTTCGCCCTATCCCTTTAGCTGCTCCAGTGATCAGCACTATCTTGCCCTTGAATGTCGCATCTCCCATTTCCGTCCCTTCCTAGGGCGGTAGTTGGGATGCTGACGGAAATATTTTGTCTAAGGACTTGTGACCACCTTCGGTCACATGTGCCCACTCCTCACAAGTACCGTGACCATAGGAATACCTATCGTGAGCAAAATGATCCCCAACGCCTTGCTGGAGCGATATGCCTGGTCGAAAGAGTTCGATGATAGGAAGCAACGTCCGCCCGAGGTGCAGCGCCCCAATAGCGTCCAACGCCTCCTACTGAGAGGAAACAACCATGGAGTCCCTCTGTGGCTCTTAGGGCCCCTTGGCCTTGGGCGGAAGATCCCTTAGAAAGGGACGAGATTTCAGATTTCGAACCTTGTTCCGCTTGCCCGTGGCCTCCCACCCCTTGTTCACCATGTGCCGATAGAGAAAGGAGGGGATGATCCGCTTCGAGAACGTCCTTTCCACGTCGCTTGGTATGGCCTTTCCCTCGACCAATGCATGAGCGGCCTGATCCAGAGAGGACCGTATGCGTCTGGTCCTTCCACGCAGGTCCTCGAGCCCTTCTCCCCAGATCGCCCCTCCCTGACCCATGGTAAGGGTGCCAGCCCATTCCATACCAGTATCCACAGCGAAATGACGGACGATCTGCACCGCCACCTGATTCTGGTCCTCGGGGAAGCCACAATTGATGATGAGGCACATCCTTGGCCTTGGACCCGCGACCCCTACCTGGCGCATCCCGAAGAGCTCCATGAACTGGACCACCGGCGATGGTAGGCTGTCCACGTACAGGGGTGTCGCCAGGACCACGAGCTGGGCACTCTCCAGGTCGGAGAACACGCCTTCGAAGTCTGCCACGGATTCCACCGACCTACCCACCATGTGCGTGGTGGACTGCCATCCCTTCTCTTGAAGCCTGGACATTAGGTACGACCCTAGGCTCATGGAGGTGCTCTTTTCCCCCCGGGGGCTACCTACGAGCAATACCACCTTGGACATCAGCTCCTCACCTCCGTACGGGTGAAGAGGGCGGACACCCTTTCCTTCGTCTCGTTCTCATCGTGGCTTCCGTATACGATCACAGAATCTGAATCGGTGTTGGCATTAAGGCCGTTCCTCGACACCAGCTGCGAGAATGTCCTCTCCGTGTTCTCATCGGGCTGTTGCATGGTCCCTATCACCAACAACTTTGGGTAGAATCGATACCGGAGTGGGTGGTGGGTCTCACCTTTCCGAACCTTCATATAAGGTAGGAGAACACAGATCTGCCTGTCCATGGCCCTCTTGAAGAGTGAGGAGTAGCCACCGTATGTGACCGGGGTCACCGCTACGATAAAGTCGCAGAACATCTCCATCTTGGCGTATTCGCGCCCAAAATCATTGAAAAAGCAAGTGCCGGGGGTCCTTACCCAGCAACCAAAGCACCCTATGCAGTCATTGATCTTCTTGTCCCGCAGGACCACCTCTTCGACCTGAAGGCCTCGCCCTCCCAGCTGGGTCCGGGCGATCTCAATGGTCCTTTGGCTGAGCGCATCGTTCGAGAACGACCCGTCCACTAGCATGGCCTTCATGTGAGCAATCCGTGGGTGGGACGGGGACACAACGTATAAAAATGTGAATGGTCGGAAGGCCCGAAATGGTGTCTCCGGGCGGGCCTTCCTGACCATCGGTCATCATTATCTGTTCCATCTGGTGAGTCCGGCCATCATCTGCCAGATCTCATACCTTCCATCCATTTCCTTCAATCCGAGCTTGTTCAGTATGGACCGGGTCTCGTAACGTGGGCTCTCCACCCATATTGGTCCCTCCGACCTCTCCTTCAAGAAATCTTCCACCATGCGCGAGGCATACCCCTTTCGGCGGTGCTTCTTGGGGACGAATATCTGCGCAAGGGAATCTGGATACCAGATGTCGTTCGGTATGCCGGGGACATGCGCAGGTCTTTGCAGGTCGCAAATGTAATAGCCGACCGGTTCCAAGCCATACTCTCCCTTGACCCAGGCGATCTTGGCGCGTTGTGCCCTTTCCTGGTACCAGAGGAAGCCAGGAGATTCCCGTCTCGCCTCCTCCTGCAGGCTGCGCAGGATGAACCTGTCCTTGTAATCATGGACCTTGTTCAACTTGATCGAGACAGATCTCTCGCTCTCTGCCACGAGGGCGTTGATGACGAAATCCGAGGTGCTGCCTGTCCATCCCTCCGAGATCGCCATAGAGTTATCTGGCTCTTCGAACATCCACTGGTGCATATCCCATCCCTCCGCTTTCGAGGTGATTCGATATTCCCCGAGAGAGCTATTTTAATCTAGCGAGTTTAGCTAATCTAGGTGTAGTTGGTTAGAAGAATGGTAGGCTCATTTGTAAAGACATGCTGGCCACTGAAAATGAGGGACTTGACGCCGTCCGATATATCGTCGGACGGAAGCATCGTATCCGCTGATATGATTTGTCGAAGGGCTTCATCGGCGCATCCATACAAACCTTCATAAAGGGTGGTCCTGCCGCCTCCCGGTCAATACGCCCATCCATTCCGAGCATTCCGACCAATGCGTTCCCTTGAGATCGCTCCACCTGCCTATGGGCTCGAACCCGACGCTCTCCAGCAAGGAATCCATCCTTGTTGAGGAATAGAACCTGGTCCAGATACGGTAGAGCGTGGCCATGCCCTCCGGCTCGACCACGACGTACTGCTCCAGGGCCACGTCCTCCTCGGGATAGCACATCACCTCATCTAGGAGTAGATAGGGGGAAGGCCTCCAGAACCCACTCTCCCTGACGGCCCATCCATCCCTGGGAGCACGAAGGTCCGAGCTCAGTGGTGTACGGGTGTCGAAAAGGAATCGACCACCTGGTCTGAGGCATCGGCTCACAGCCGAGAAAAGCCTCACCCTCTCCTGGTCAGAGAAGGTCCCCAGGTCCACATAGACCATGGTCACAAGGTCGAACTTTTCGTGCCATGGTATATCAAGTATGTCCATGACCTGATAATCCACGTCGATACCGGTCTCTTGAGCCCTCTCCCTGGCATGTTGAATGGAACGAATGCACTGGTCCACGCCCGTTACATCGAACCCCTGCTGTGCCATTCGCATCGTATAGAGACCGGGGCCACATCCCAGGTCCAACACCTTGTCGCCTGGGGCCAGTCCGATCGAACCAGACATCCAATGTACAGAGGCGTCTATCTCGGTCATCCTTCGACTGGCTCTCTCCGTGTCGGGGTCCAGGTGGGCCTGTAGGATCTGCTCGGAGATGTAGGGGTCCGTCCAAAACACGGAATCCCCTCTCTCGAACAATGACGGGCGGGCCCTCAACTGCGAAAGGGCATCCATGTCCAGGATGCCCCCCTTCAATATATTTCGAGTCAAGGTTCATCGCTCCTTCGATATCCATCCCGATCTCCGCCACCGATCTTCAGATGATTTGCAGCTCCCTACCTATGGCATCGAAAATGCCAATGGCCAGGTCAAGGTCTTCCTGTTCCAAGGCGGCGTTCATGATGGTGCGGATGCGGGCCTTGTCCTTTGCCACCATGGGGAAGACGATGGGGAGGGCGAACACCCCCTCCTCGAACAATCGCTCGCTGAGGCGCTTCGCCTTGCTGCTCTCCCCCACCATGATAGGTATGATGGGCGTCTGCGAACCTCCAGTGTCGAACCCCAGCTGCTGCATGGCCTTCTTGAAATACCTCGTCCTGTCCCAGAGGTTCCTCACATGCTGCGGTTCGGTCTCGAGCACCTCCACCGCCGCCGTGCAGGCGGCCACCACCGCAGGTGGGTGGGACCCGCTCAGCAGCCAGGTGCGGGAACGGTTGTAGGCGAAGTTCACCAGGTCCCGGGAGCCGGAGATGTGACCGCCCACAACGCCGAATGCCTTCGAGAAGGTCCCCATCTCCACCTGTACATTCCTCCGGTCAAGATGGAAGTGCGAAACGATGCCTCGCCCACCCTCGCCAAGCACGCCCTCGCCATGGGCGTCGTCGACATATAGCATCGCACCGTGCCGTTCCGCCAGTTCGGCCACTTCATCCAGGGGGGCGATGTCCCCGTCCATGCTGAAGACGCCATCGGTGATGATGAGGATGCGGCGATAGGGCGGTCCGTGTCGCTCCGCCTCCACCAGTGCTCGCTCCAGGTCTGCAGTGTCGCGGTGCTTGTACACTGCCCGGTCCGCGTATGAGAGTCTCACCCCGTCGATGATGCTCCCGTGGTTCAGTTCGTCACTGATGATGAGGTCTCCCTTGCTGACCAATTGAGGGATCAACCCCGCGTTGGCGGCGAAACCGGTCTGGTATACCAGGGACGCCTCAGAACGCTTGAACCGGGCCAGGCGTTCCTCCAATTGCACATGTAGGTCCATCGTCCCTGCTATCGGACGGACCGAACCGGAACCTGCGCCATGCGTCTCGACCGCTTGAATGGCCGCTGCCTTCAGTTTGGGGTGGTTGCTGAGACTTAGGTAGTTATTGGAGCATAACATGATCACGCTTCGCCCGTCCACCATGCACCGGGGTGTGCTGGCTCCCTGGAGAACCCGTATCCTCCAGTCCAGTTCGTTCTTCACCAGTTCTTGGTACTCCCCACGTAGGAATGAGGTCGGGTCTCTATCCATGGTCTCACCGACGTGACATATGCGAGGCCCTCCCCATTATACTCTTTTCGAGCCCCGAGGAGGTCCGATAAGAACGTTCTCCATGATCGGTCAGTGCCATGCACAGACATTGTTGTTAACCTCGTCCAATTTGTTCGATTATTTTTACAATGAGGATATTATAAACACTAATGTACAATAACAATAAATAGACGGCAAGGCGAGATGCCTCACAGAAGGAATCGGAGGAATCAGAATGGAGAGATTCTTCGAGGTGTTGAGTAGAGATGGGCGGTTTCACGCAGCAGGATCACTGGGGGCGGAAAGGTTCCCTCTGGAACTGTTGGAATTCCAGTCCCCGATCAAGGCATTGGTCCTGGCGACCTGTCCGCACGAGGAGCTGATGGGATGCGGTGGGACGATGCGGAAGCTGATGGAACAAGGGTCCCACATTAAGGTCGTCTACATGGCATCAGGATGGAGCCCTGGACAGATGGGAGGGGAGCCTTCGATCTCGGAGAGACAGGAGACGGCCGAGGCGCTCCAGGTGCTCGGCTGCGAGGACTTTATTTTCATGGACCAGAATGTAGGAGAGGATCGTCAGGTCCTTCAGCTCTTGGACCTGATGTGCCATTTGGCCCCCAAGGAGATGTTCATACCGTCCTTCCATGAGATGTCCCCAGGGGCACAATGTACCGCCTTGATCGGAATGCGGGCCATGGAGATGTACCCAGGGCGAATTACCGTGAATTGCTATGAGGTCCTGTCCCCCATCACACCGACCGCATTGGTGAACATCACCGACACGATCGGTTACAAGTACGAGAGCATCGTCAAACACGTCTCCAACGAAGGCATCGGGGAGAAGGCTGAGAAGATCATAGGCCTCAACGCCTACCGTTCCTTGATCGCCACCAAGGGGTCTCGGTTCTGCGAGGCCTTCATTCGAGGCAACGGTGACATGATGGCCTTGGAGGCCAGGAAGGTGGGCCTCATCCCATGACCGTCATGTGCGACACCGAGATCGGACTTTTCTATTACAATTGCCCCAACTCTTGCTTCATGGTCAGTCGCGCCATCATGTCCTCCGTCATGGCGGACAGGTCATACTTCGGACACCATCCCCAATCCTGGCGTGCCGCGCTGTCATCCAACGATCGAGGCCAAGAATCGGCGATGGCCTGGCGGAAGTCGGGTATGAACGACACTTCCAATGATGGCTCGAACCGGCGGATCTCGTCAGCGAGCTCCGATGCACTGAAGCTCATCGCGTTCAGGTTGTAGGCGTCCCGGCGCCTGATCGAGCTCGATGGTGCTCCCATTATCCCGATCGCCGCACTCAAACAGTCTGGCATATAGAGCATAGGTAGCACTGTGTCCGCTCGGACGAAGCACTCGTATCTCTTCCGTCGGATGGCCTCATAGAATATCGCCACCGCATAATCGGTAGTGCCCCCTCCAGGGGGCGTCTCCGCACTGATTATCCCAGGGAATCGCACGCTACGCACATCTACCCCGAACCTCCTGTGGTAGTAGTTGCAGAGCAGTTCCCCTGCCACCTTGGTCACTCCGTACATGGTCGTAGGTAGGAGTACCGTCTCTTGAGGGGTTTTGTCCCGAGGATAGCCCACCCCGAAGACAGCGATAGAGCTCGGCCAGAAGACCCTGAGTTCGTGGGTACGGGCGATCTCGAGCACGTTCTGAAGGCCACGCATGTTCAGGTCCCATGCCTTCTGTGGCTCTCTCTCCCCCACCGCCGAAAGCACCGCGGCTAGATGGTAGATGTGATCGATGTCATGTTCATCGATGATACGTGATAGGACGTTCAGGTCCGTCACGTCCCCGCGTTCGAAGGGCCCCCCTTTTGCGATATGTTCAGGGGGTTCGCGGTTGTGCCCCAAGGCCACTACCTTCCCCCCACCCAATCTTCCACGTAGAGAGGCGACGATCTCAGACCCTATCTGCCCGGTCGCCCCTGTCACCAGAACGGTGGCCTCGTCCGTTTCCCTGATCGGCATCACCCATCTGCAATTATGGCAGCACGGGGGTGATAAATTATTGTGCATGTGATGGCGCAAACTAAAATATAGGCCAGAAGGAGAGACCATATGTGAGGTGCTATCTTTGGGAGTAAAGAAAACGCTCAAGAAGGATGCGAAGAAAGTGGAGGATGGGGCCAAGAAGCTGGGCAAGGACATCGAGAAGGAGTTCAAGAAGGGAGAGGACAAGGTTAAGAAAAAGAAATGAAGGACCCGAAGCACTGGAGGTTGGAGGATATCGTACCTCCACTGTTCTTCTACTCCAACCTCATTCTAAAATAATGGATGACCATCCCAAAAGATATAATTATATAAACTTTGGAGGTACGTAAGGCGGGGTTTCGCATCGGCCCGAAGGAGAAGGTGGCTCTGATCTCTTTGCTGGCGGCTGTGCTGCTAGTGACCACAAAGCTTGCTGTCGGGCTTTGGACCAACAGCTTAGGTATCTTGTCGGAGGCCCTCCACTCTGGCATCGACCTCATCGCGGCCGCGATGACCCTTATCGCAGTGAAGATGGGGGACCGACCACCAGACAGGGACCACCAGTATGGACATCAGAAGATCGAGTCCCTCTCCAGTCTTTTCGAGACGGCCTTGCTCTTCATCACGTGCGCCTGGATAGTCTATGAAGCCTTCCGCCGCCTGTTCTTTACGCACGAGACCCCAGACATTGGCATCATGGCGGTACTGGTCATGCTCATGTCCATAGGGGTCGATTACAGCCGGTCCCGAGCTTTGATGCGCACCGCCAAACAGTACAAGAGCCAGGCTTTGGAGGCCGATGCCATCCACTTCAAGACCGACCTCATATCATCGGTCATAGTCCTGATCGGTATCCTCCTGACATGGGTCGGCCTCAAGAACGTCGATGCGGTGTCCGCCCTTGGAGTGGCGGCGGTGACGGCCTACATCGGCTACAATATGTGGAAGAAGTCGGTGCATACCCTGCTGGATGGAGCCCCGGAGGGCATCCCGGAGCTGGTTAAGGAGGAGGCCATGAAGGTAAGGGGCGTTTATGGGGTGGGCACCCTCCGGGTCAGGGAATCTGGCCATGCTACCTTCATAGATGCGGTGATCCTCATCGACAGGAAACTACCGCTTGAGCAGGCCAATCGCATCTCCCATGAGATCTCCGATCGGGTCAACCTCATCGTGCCCAACGCTGACCTGGTGATTCATGCCGAACCCTATTGTCTGGAGAGCAACGATCTCGTTGAGCGTATCCGCAGCGAGACGTCCAATTTCGAGAACGTCCATTCCGTCCATAACATCCTCATCACAGAGGAGGAATGCCAGTTCGAGGTGGACCTGCATGTCGAGGTCGATAGTGCCCTCACCATCGAGGATGCCCATGTCATCTGCACCAAGCTGGAGGGACATATCCTCGGCATTGACCCCAAGATCAAGAAGGTTGTCACCCATATCGAACCGGCCAATGCCCCCACCGGCACGGTCCAGGTCGTAGCCGATGATACCGAGGGGATCCTGCGCTCCGTCAGTGATATGGCCCGATCGATGCCTGAGGTAAGGTCCTGCTCGGACATGTCAGTGAGGCGCTTGAACGGAAGATTGAAATTGAACATGTGCTGCCAGTTCGATAGGACCCTCAGCGTGCTACAGGTACATGACGTGGTGGACCGCCTAGAGAATGCCATCAAGGTGAAGCACACGGACATCGAGACGATATATATCCACATGGAACCATGTGACGACTCATCCCTGGTACAAACTATCGCCGATGTCCCGAAATGAGCGATTCAGCGATCGTCGTTGTTTCTCCCATCAAATGAAAATGATTATGAGCATCTATGCATCGTTTCAGGCCTCATCAGTCTCCATCGTCGTATGGTGTTGACCCTATGCTGTAAGATCATAAGTGGGATCTTTGACTTTTCTCCTATTGACCACATGTGGCCGCTCCGTCTAAGTACAGTGACGATGCAATACGAATATAGTGCCCGGGAGGTCGGGCACGGAGTCGATGCATATGGAAAGATCCGATACATGCAATGATTGGGAACTTGGGCCCGATTGGCATAAGCCCAAGGACATTGGATGGCGTTCCGCCGCTACCACCCTGAGCGGGGTCCTATGGTTGTCGTTCATCATCATTTGGCTGTTCTTCTATGCCGGAGACTACTCGGTCTGGGAGAATCTGGGGATCGTATTGCTCTCCCTGGTTGTGCTGGTGGCCGCGAACGCCGTCTTCTGGGTCAGCTTCGGGTTGAGGATGGCGAAAGGAAACGTGGACATGCCTCGCTGGCGTATTTTTGCGACGATCGTCTTGGTGGCGGGGGCGATAGCCTTCACGATCGTGTGGCTGATCGTGTATGCGGACGGGTATAACGTCTATCAGAATTTAGCGGTCCTGCTCGTCTCCTTGCTGCTGTCCGGAGGACTTTGTTCCGCGATCTGGATGGGTTATGACCACAGGCCTCATTGCGCTTGAGCGGAGGGAAGGACATACGATATGATGGTCATCACCATTGGTCGTGTGGATCGCGGGGTAGGAGCATCCACAGGACGAGGTACATCAGCGCGAAGATGCCGAGGGTGGCCGCCGTGAAAAGGATGAGGAACACTCGGATGACGCGTGGGTCGGTATCCGCGTACTCGGCGATGCCACCGCCCACCCCGCCCAACAATCTTTCCTTGCCGGACCGGTAGAGGTCCCTAGGTGGGGTTGGGCCGTAGGGCACCTTCTGCTTGGCCCTTCGTTCCAGCCCCCTGGAGAGCACCAGAGCATAACCGATGACCAGCAGCAAGATGAATATTATGGGCAAGATTATCCTGACGAGGTCGGCGAGCGAACCGAGGGCGTCGATCTCATAGACCCTGCCCAGTATGTCGAACACACCGAACGCCAGCCACAACGAGAAGGTCACCGCGGTGGCCGTGGCCAAAGGCCTTAACATTTCGATCCCTCGAGGGTTCTGAGGGGTCAGCTGGATCATGTATCCGAACAACAAAGTTGCGAGGAAGAAGTAATAGAGGTTGGAGACAAGGAAAGAGCCCAGGTCGTGGACGAAGTTCCCTTGTTGCGATACCTCCTTGAATATCAACCCGATTATGGCCACGGCCGCTATGAGGACCAATGCATAAACCAGGGGACCGAAGAAGCCCAACCCCTTGCGGGAACCGATATCGGGACCGGCTACTTTGCTCTCTGTCCTACTGACGAGCTGCGTTATCTCGTCAGTGAAGTTCCTGAAACGTTGTTCCGCAGAGGCCTCAGGAGCAGTGGGGACCATCTTAGAACCGCACCTCTGGCAGAACTGGGCCTCGGCTGGGTTATCCTGACCGCATCTCTGACAGTACAAGTTGACCGGCCTCCGGCCCACCCCTATCGCCCAAGCATGATATGAACTTAAAGGACCTCGATGCGGCCTCGATTTGGAAAGGTTTAACTGAGCCATTCCCCAATATGGCCTCGGAGCCGCAAACGAGGTTTTGTCATGAAGAGGTGCAATCGATGTGGAACGGACGTGAACGATGACGCCCATTTCTGTTATAGATGCGGTAACGACCTTACCCCGGTCCAACCGGCGGCTCCGGCCTACGTCCCGCCCCCTCAGCCGAAGAAGGACAACACAGGGGTGATAATAGCCGTCGTGGTGGTCATCATCCTCGTGGTCTCGATCGTAGCGGCATCTTGGGCGATATCGAACGCTTGGTCCCAGGTGCCTTGGGAGGACATCGACCGGAACGACCTGGAGATGACCGTCCTCTCAAAGAACAACGACCCTCCCCATCTCATCGAGCCTGGTGATGGGAACAAATATGTCCAGCTGAACATAAGCTTCAGCAACAACCGGAGCAGTGATATCACGCTGACCTCGTATGACTTCCTCTTGGAGACGGCGGACGGTTTCAATTACGGGTACTCTCAGAACGTCCCCACTTCCTTGAACGTGACGGTCCAGAAGGAAGGGTCGGTGGTCTTCACAATAGGGTTCGAGATCCCCCAGGGCTCCACCCCGACCCTCCTGCGTTATTACCTTAACTTGGAATGGGACATCTACATAGAGTCCATCATACCATCGTGAGGCCCCAGATAACGTTCATTCGCCCTGTGCCCATCAACGGCACATTTTTATCTGGGACGCTCACATCCCTTGCCGTTGCACGACGAGCCCCCGAACATCCAGAAGCCGAACAGACATGATGGTATCGCCAGTCTGATGAAGTCCATGAAGTTGCTGAACGCCTCCAAGCTGGCGGTGTCTGGTATGGATTTCATCGACAAGAAGGAGTTCGATGCCGCCATTTGCGATTTCCGTGAGGCCCAGGAGCTATATATGGAGCTGGGGGCGGAGTCCAATGCCTCGAACATGCTGTCCATGCAGGGGCTCTGCTTCTACGCCCTGGGTCGATTCGATGAGGCCGTGGCCGTCCTGAGGGAGGCCATCGCCCTCAAGGGATGTATGGGGGACGCAGATGGTAAGGCGTGCGACCTCCTTGGCCTTGGGGAGGTCTATCTCAAGGCGGGGGACGGTCTGCAGGCTGAGCACGTCTTCGGGGAAGCCCTCCAGATAGCCGAGGAGAGGCACAACGAGGAATTGGTGGGCAAGGCGATGCAAGGGATAGATAGGGCCCGGAAAATAGCCGCTTGCGGTTAGAGCCCCCTTCATACCGTTTAGGCAAACTATTCTTAGCGCCAGGTAGATGGCCTCCCCTAATCCATTCTGAGAGAGGATCCATCTTGTCCCGCCACACCTATGGGCTGCCCCACTGCATGTTCGACCCCGCACTGGAAGAGTTCCTGGCGGCCTATGCGGTCGATCCCTTCAAAACCTTACTTTTGCTACCGACCCCCGCCCTGGTCCGGCAGGTGGGTCGGCAGATGGCCATGGGAGGCAAGGGTGTGGCCTCGACCTCGGTGAGCACGATGGAGGGCCTAGCATACCAACTGCTGGATGAGCACGACCCTGGACATATACTACTAGAAGAATCAGAGGCTGAGGTCTTGCTCCGCTCGATAATAATGGAGGACAAGGCCGGGCTGCCTCTCTTCTTTCGCGATGGGGAGCTGCGCGAGGGATTCATCTCCGAGCTTCTGGTGCTGATATCCACATGCGAGGGATATGAGGTCGGCCCCGAACGGTTGAGGGACCTGGGGGGAAGAGGTGCCCAGCTCGCATCAGTATGGGAAAGATTCACGACCATGGTGGAGGCGGGATCGTGGCTGGACTCCTCCGCACTCCTGAGGAGGGCCGCCCAGGTGCTCTCATCCTCCACGCAGCGCTATTCCAAGGTGGTCGTGTTCGGCCTTTTTGAGCCGACACCTGCCCAGCGCACCTTTCTCCGAGCGGTCGGGTCCAATGCGCTGGACATCCATTTCTTTGTTCCCTACCTTGAGGATGAGAAGGTATTCTCGGGCAAGCATCTCCAGGAAGATGGAGATAAGAGGCCTGAGACGGTCCATACGCCCGACCCGTCCGACCGGATGTCCAAGCTCTTCTCGTCGAGCGAGAAGGTCGAAGTCGCCGCTAGGGTCACCTTGAAATGTTATCGGGACCAGCTGGAGGAGATGCGCAACGTGGCGCAGGAAGTGAAGGACCTGATCTCCTCCGGCATTGGACAGAAGGACATCGCAGTGTTATTGCCGATGAGGCGGTCCATCGCCCCTCTTGTCCGGGAGGTCTTCTCGGACTTCGAGATCGATCACGACATGGACATAGGCATCTCGCTGGCAGAGTCGCCGGTGGTCCAGGCGGTGCTCGACGTGCTTCATGTGCCACACTCGCACTACCGGCAGGACGCCTTGGTGCGGATGTTGGCCTCACCATACCTGCGGGTACGGGCCGTCCCTGGAGAGGAGGGAGCGGTCTCCTCCTTCAAGGTCGATCGGCTCTCGCGCGAGGCGAACGTCGTCGAGGGAAGGGCCAGCTGGTCGGCCCGCTTCCGAGCCCTTGTAGAGAGCATCGAGACAGAGGCTGCCTCCCCCGATGTCCCGGATTGGAGGCGCCAACAGTTCGAACGGAAGGTGCTCGAGATAATGGAGGTATCGAGACAGGTTGATGCGCTCTTGGACCACCTCGCCGTCTTGGACGAGGAACGGACCATGGGCGAGCACGTGCGTGGGCTCCGTGCCACATTGAACTACCTGGAGATGGACCAACACCTGCATGGTCAGGACCATGAGCTGTCACGTCGGGAGGGGAAGGCCTTCCGCCTCTTCCTGATGGAGCTTGATCGACTGGAGAGATCGCCCCTGCTTTCGAAGATGACAGTACCTCTGGCCAAGTTCATTTCCATGCTTAAGGCGCGCGCTCTCAACATCACCATGAAGCCCGGACTGGGACGGAAGGACGTCGTGACCGTGGGCGGGCTGCGCAGCGGTGCGTTGAGGGGATTCAAGCACATTTTCATCCCTGGACTGGTGGAGGGTGACGTCCCGAAGTTGGATCTGCACCATCCTTTCATCGATGCCGAGGAGGCGCAAAGGCTCGGCCTGCTCTCCAACCGGGACATCCTGCGCCATGAGCGCTACTATTTCCTCATGGCCCTGCTTTCCGCAGAGGAGGGGGTACACCTCAGCTGGGCCCAGAGCGTCGATGGGGAAAGGGTAATACCCTCATCGTTCGTGGAGAGGGTGCAGCAGGTCTGGGTGACCGGCGCAAATCACGACGAAGTGGGCCATATGTCCAAGGTCGGCGCGCAGATGGGCATAGGCAGGGCCGTGGCAGGAAGGGCCGAGATGATGGTGGGATGGCTGCAATGGTGCACTGTAGCGCCTTCCTCCATGATAGAACGGATCAACATAGAGAGATGTGCCAGGCGGGAGAGGTATTGCACTGCCCACGACGCAGTCCTCAGCGACGACCCTGAGATCGTGGCGAGGATGACCAAGCTCCATCTGGAGAAGGCCTATTCTGCCAGCATGCTTGAGGACTATGCCCTCTGTCCCTTCCGATATTATCTGCGTAACATCCTCGGCCTGGAACCCATAGAGGAGGTGAGCGAGGACATCCAGGCACGGGACCTGGGATCCCTGTTCCATGAGACGGCCTTCCGTTTCTACTCGGCAAGGCGCGATCGGAGCGACGTTAGGGTCACACCGGTCAACCTGGAGCAGGCCAAGGCAGAGATCCGCGCCATAGCAGAGGAGGAGTGCAAACCCTTCAGTTTCGCCAGCCCTGCCTGGCAAGCCTCGAAGCGTCGCCTCGTGGGAGAGGGGGCGTTCCCTGGCTGGTTAGGACTGTTCCTCGAGAATGAGGCGGTGGACCCCCTGCCCTGCCTCACCCCTGGCCACTTCGAGCTCTGGGTGGGGATGAGGCTGAACAGGGAGAGGAGCGACCCTTCCTCGCTGGAGCGTTACGCGGAGGTCTACCTGGGGGCGGGGGAGCCTGCCCGCATCCGATTCCGATGCAAGGTGGACCGGGTCGATCTGGATGGGAAGGGGGGCTTCTTCGTCATCGATTACAAGACCGGTAAGAACCCACCAGGCCCTCGAGACATAGAGGAAGGCCTGGCATTGCAGATCCCCCTATACATACTGGCATTGGAGTCGGTCACCGGGATGCATGGGATTGGAGGGGCCTACTATACCATTGGGACGGCACAGGAGACGAAGGTGGTCCCGGTCATGGGAGATGAATCGATCAAGAACATGACCAAGAGGAGGCTCGACCCGGACCTCCGTAGACAACTTCATCAGAGCGCCACGTTCACCCAAAGTTACATCCAGGGCATGATGGCGGCGCGCTTCCACCCCGCGGAGGGAACAGACCTGTGCCCGACCAGCTGCGACTTCAGACACATGTGCCGTTTCAACGAGATGCGCGTCCTGGACATCGGGGGTGTAGACGATGCTGACGCCTAGGCAGAGCCAAGCGGTGGATATGGACGGCTCACTTTGCGTGACCGCCGGTGCCGGTACCGGTAAGACGAAGGTGCTGGTGGACCGCTACCTTCGACTGTTGGAGGAGGGTAAGGCGTCGGTATCGGGCATCCTTGCCCTGACCTTCACCGAGAAGGCGGCGGCGGAGATGCGGGAAAGGGTGCGCAGGTCCCTTATGGAGAGGGGACCGCCCTGCGAGGAACTATTGGAAGAGTTCCATTGGGCCTCCATTAGCACCTTCCACGCCTTCTGCGCCCGTCTCCTGAGGGAGTTCCCGGTGGAGAGCGGACTGGACCCGGGGTTCCGGGTACTGGAGGAGGTCCAGGCCGACCGATTGATCGAGGAGGCCTTCCAGGAGCTTATCTACCAAGGCGCGGGTGCCGAGGCGGAAGAGGCCCTGGTGCCCTTGCTGTCCATCGCGGGGCAATGGAGGGTGAGGCAGTACCTGACGTTGCTTTACCGCAAGCGGCAGGCGACAGAGAGGGCCTTCGCGGCCCTACAGAGCCCTGCTCAGGCCAGGGAATGGTGGGAGACCATGCGGGCACAGCACCGTGACGTGCTGGTCCGAGGGGTCTGGGCCGACGGCGAGCTCATGGGGGCAATGGCCGAGCTCAGGGACCTTGCGGGTCGATATGCGGGGGATGCCGACCGGGGCATGAGCTACCTGAGGGAGGCGAGCCCGTTCCTAGAAGGTCTCCGGAAGGAGGTGGGGGAAGAACGATTCCTCCATGCCCTGATCGACCTTTACGCCGTCAAAGGCGCTCGCAACTACGGAAGCCAGAAGAACTTCGGCGCGGACCTCGAGCGCTTCCAGACCGCATATGGTACAATGAAGGGGCGCCTGCAGGACGTGCATGACCTGGAGGATGAGTTGGAGGTGGAGGACGGGGCCTATGTGGAGCACGCCTCCCGGTTCCTCTACCGACTCAAACTGGCCTTCTCGGCCTTCCTCGGCATCGTGAGGCGCATGAAGAGGGAGCGGAACGCCATCGATTTCGATGACATGCTGCTGGCGGTGCGTTCCACCCTGGTCGATTTCGAGGGCGTGCGCGCGTCCGTTTCCAAGAGATATCGCTATCTGCTCATCGACGAGTTCCAGGACACGGACAGGGTACAGGTGGAGATCGTCCGCATGATATTGGGCGATGAGAAGGACAAGCTCTTCGTGGTCGGGGACGCCAAGCAATCGATCTACCTGTTCCGGCAGGTGGACGTCTCCGTCTTCAAAGAGGTGCAGGGATTCATAAACGGCGATCTGTCGGGCGACACGGTAGACCTTGACGTGAACCATCGAAGCACCCCCGAGGTGGTATGCTTCGTGAACATCCTCTTCGATAGGATAATGGACAAGGAGGATCGCCCATGGGAGTTCCGTTATTCCAGGATCGAGCCTTCACCGGACCGGATGGGGCAAAAAGGCAGCGTGGAGCTCATGCTCGTCCCCGAGCCTGCACAGGGAGGGAACGAGAAGATGGCCCAAGCGAAGATGGTGGCCCGAAAGGTCCTGAACATCGTGGGGGAAGGGGCGATGGACGTTTACTGGCATGGTAGGGACAGATCGGCGTGCCCTCGGGCCGCGGAATATCGGGACATCACCATCCTGTTGAGGTCCCGTACGAACCTGCGCTTCTACGAGAAGCAGCTCCGCGAGCATGGCATCCCCTACCACGTGCATTCCGGCATGGGCTTCTTTGCCCGGCAGGAGATCGCGGACATCTACTTGCTACTGCGATTCCTGAACAACCCGTTGGACGATGTGTCCCTCTATGGGGTCCTGCGCTCCCCCTATTTCGGGCTCTCGGACTCCGAGCTCTTCTGGATGTGCGAAGGCAGCAAGCGCTCGCTATATATGAGATTGAAGGAGAAGGCGACATCGGACCCCCGATTGGAGAGGTGTTGGGCGTCGCTCCATCGTTGGGAGGAGTCGTCAAGGCGACTTCCGGTAGGCGAACTGTTGACCGATATCCTGGAAGGATCGGGCATCTACGGGGTCTATGCTGGTCTGGACGAGGGAGATCAGATGATCGCCAACCTGGACAAGCTACGCTCCCTGGTCCGGTCCGCCCAGGCAGAGGGTTTCTTCGCGTTGCCGGACCTGGTGCTGATGCTCCGCCTGCGCACCGATGAGGACCTGAGGGAGGGGCAGGCACAGATAGACCCGGAGAGCGGCAATTCCGTCAACCTGATGACGATCCATGCGGCCAAGGGTCTGGAGTTCCCCATCGTCATCGTCCCCGAGCTGGAGGCGAAGGGCATGGAGGACCATGACCTGCTCATCATCGATGACGATGATGGCATCGGACTGAAGGTGCCCCACCCCCGTACCATGGAGATGCGCCCCTCCGCCCTCAAACGGAGGTTGGACAGGACCCTCGGCGAAAAGCAGACGGCCGAGCGCAGGCGACTCCTCTATGTCGCCTGTACCCGGGCCAAAGACCACCTGGTCCTCTGCGGCCTGAGGCCGAACGAGAAAAGGCTTTCTCGGGATGGGAAGGATTGGATGGTATGGACCTGGCAGGCTCTGGACATGACCGAGGATGACGTCCTGGCCGGAGGAAAGGACCTTCAGGACCGGGGAAGGAAGTTCCGCCTCGCCATCACCACCACCCTGCCAGGTGGATCGATGCCCCCGCCGCTCGCCCCTCCCATGCTGTCGGTTCCCAGCGGATGGCCGGAATGGAGGCCCATGGAGCGAAGGATCATCGTCGCTGAGGAGATGGTCGTCCTATCGCCTTCGAAGGACCCAGAGGCACCAGCGACGCTCGAGGATCTGAAAGGCTTTACCACCTCTGCAGTTGCCGACGCCCCAGACATGCGCGGGAACATCATGCACGAGGTGATGCAGGGCAAGGACGCTGCCTTGGTGCTGCGCACCTATGGTCAGGACGATCCCACCGGAGAAAGGGCCAGGAAGCTATTGGCCGCCCGGCAGCGTTTCCTGGACAGCCCATTGATGCGCGAGGCGGTGGTGGACCGCAGGGAGCAGCCCTTCGAGATCGTTCAGGAGGGGAAGCTCGTCTCAGGTCGCATGGACCGCCTAGTGCAGACCAAGGACGGACAGTGGCACGTCATCGACTTCAAGAGCGGCATGGTCTCCATATCTAAGGCGAAGGAGAAGGCGAAGGAGCATGCCCCCCAGATGATGGCCTACAGAAAAGCGGCGGAGGCCATGTTGGGCCATCCGGTGCGGGCCTATCTCTACTTCACTGAGACAGCGACATTCGAGGAATTCAAGTAAGGCCCCCTAAGCGTGTCGGCACTGCGTAGATTGATATATCAGCCGGTGGAAAAGCTCCAATGGCATCGATGGCGGGACAGGCCTGATCCTTCGATCTAAGGGGTTCGACTTTATGGAGGACATCATCGTCGTAAAGGACCTGCGGAAGACCTATGGAAAGGACGTCCTCGCAGTGGACGGGGTCTCTTTTAACGTGAGGAGGGGGGAGGTGTTCGGTTTCCTCGGCCCCAATGGGGCAGGCAAGAGCACCACCATCAAGATATTGACCACATTGATCGCCAAGACATCTGGCGATGTGAGAATCGATGGCATCGACCTGGACGAGGGACCGTCGGAGGTGCGGCGCATCATCGGCTATGCCTCGCAGGACGTCGGCGTCGACGACGACCTGACCGCCCGGGAGAACCTTTTGCTGCAATGCCGCTTCCATCACATGCAAAGGGACAAGGCGGAACAGAAGGTCGATGGCCTACTGGAAACGGTCGACCTCAAGGATGCCGCGGACCGACGTTTGGGGACTTACTCCGGAGGCATGCGCAAGCGCCTCGACCTGGCCTCGTCCCTGGTGTCCGACCCCAGGATCCTGTTCCTGGACGAACCGACCACCGGGCTTGACCCCAAGAGCCGACAGGATATCTGGAACTACATACGTGAGCTGAACCGCCAGGGCACCACCATCTTCCTCACCACCCAATATATGGAGGAGGCGGACCGGCTGGCGGACCGGCTCTGCATAGTGGACGAGGGCAGGATTGTGGCGGAAGGGACACCGAAGGAACTGAAGGCCGGGATCGGGGCCGACATAATTTCGTTGAAGTTCAAGGACGAGAGCGCCGCCACCTGCGAGAGGGCGGCAGAGGTCCTCAAGGTGCTGCCTGGCGTAAAGGAGGTGGGGAGCTGCTCCATCGGCCTGTCAGAGGAGAGCGGTCTCCTGGTCTATGCCCAGAACGGCTCCTCCCTGGTCCCCCAAGTGGTCAGGGCCATTGACGGTGCGGGGGTGGACATCGAGCTCCTCACCTTGTCCGCACCCTCCTTGGACGACGTCTTCCTAAGGCTGACTGGCAAGCAGCTGAAGGTATCCGAGGTAAAAAAGCCCGTGAAACCCGGTGGCTTTGGGAGGAGGGGTAAGAAATGAAGATGGAGTATGTGTCCGAGATTGGCGCTGTATTCTGGCGCTGGAACATCAAAGTGGTCCGGCGCCCCATCTTCATCTTCTTCTCGCTGATCCAGCCGCTGGTATGGTTCCTTCTATTTTCTCAGGCGTTCTCGGCCATAGGGGAGATCCCAGGTTTCGCCGAGATGACCGGCACCGACAGCTACATCACCTTCTTCACCGCCGCCGTCATCATACAGACCGTCACCTCGTCAGCGCTCCAGGCGGGGTTGGGTATCGTGAACGACCTGGACAGCGGATTCATGGACAAGATGAAGGTGGCTCCGATCAATAAGTCCGCGATACTGTTGGGCAAGGTGTTCAGCGATGCCATCACCACCATGGTCCAGGTGGCCATCATCCTCTTGATCGGCCTGGCTGTGGGGGTGAATATCGAAACCGGGTTCCTCGGTGCCATCCTCATCATCGTGCTGGCGGCACTGTTCGGGATCGCCTGGTCAGGAATATCCCTGTTCGTGGGGTTGACCACCAAGAACGCGGAGACCACGTTGTTAGTGGGTCTAATGACCACATTCCCCCTGCTCTTCCTGTCCGCCGCAGTTATGCCATTGGAGCTTCTTCCCACCTGGGTACAGCAGGTGGCAAAGGTGAACCCGTTCACCTATATCGCCGAAGCTATCCAAAAGTTGATAATCGTGGGCTTTGAGTGGGATTCGATCGCCTACGCGCTGATGGTCATCTTCGTGGTGGGGATCATCAGCCTCAGTGCCAGCACGGCGTTGTTCCGCCGCCGGGTCTCCTGAGGCCGATGGGGGCTCACTTGCCCCTTCGCGTCGCCATCCTGACCACCACGAAGGCGATCGCGAACAATCCCACCAGTGCGACCCAGAACAAGGGACTGGATATCATGGAACCACCGGTCCCGGGAAGGTCGGACTCATAGCTCGCCCCTTCGGCCATGGTCGCTGGGGTCCCCGGTCCGACGCCGTCCTCGAACACCGCAGACACCGAGTAGTAGGCACCTTCCCATCCCTCCTGGTCCTCAAAGCTGTGGACATCCCCATCCAGGGTCGCGATCAGCACCATGTCCTCCGCGCTGCTGCCACGATAGACATAGTATTGCAGGGGGATATCGGCCGGAACCTCCCAGGAAAGCTCTACCTGTCCGAGGACCATGCGCACCGTCAGGCCCTGAGGCATCATGGGATCGTCCATTGCCAACCTGGTCCTGGATATGGTCACCGGACCGGTCATCCCACTTTCGCCGATGGCGTTGTAGGCCGACACCCGATACTGGTAGGCATGGTCGGGAAGGGTGGTGGTATCCAAAAAGTTCAGCTCATCCAATGTGGCCAGGAGCCTCGGGCTGCCGTCATCGACACTGCGGTAGAGACGGTAGCCCAGCAGGCCCGCCGAACCCATCTCGGTCGGCATCGACCAGGATATGGTCACCTGGGCCCCATCCACCCCTGCCTCCAACCCCTCAGGCGATCCAGGGAGACTGTCCGCATCCGTCGGGCGTAATGCCGAGGCCACCAGAGAGGCCGGCCCCTGCCCGGCCTGGTTCAACGCCTTGACCTGGTAGTGATAGGTGACCCCAGGAAGGGCGCTTTCGTCCAGATAGGTGGTGGTGTTGACGGTCGTCAACGGGGCCGCATAGCTCATGTCCGCCGAGGTGCTGCGGAATATCATGAACCCGATCAGCTGATCGCGGTCGGCATGGGGGTAGGTCCAGTCGAGGTTGATGCCGCCCGGTGAGGCCATTGCGCCCAGGTCCTGAACGGTCGAGGGCAACTCCGGCTCGGCCTCAGGGATGGTCACGGACAGCTCGTTCGATCGAGGCCCGACCACATCGCCGTACAAGGCGGCCACGCTGTAGTAGTAGGTCTGGCCAGGCACGAGTCCGAGGTCGTCATATTGGAGGTCGATGATGTCCACTAACGCCGTCGGGCTTCCCACCTCGTTGGAGCGGAAGACCCGATAGCCCGATGGAGAGGGGCCGATGGGTATGAGCCAGCTGACCTTCACGGTCTCCCCCTTCAGTTGCAAGGACAGGGAGAGGGGCGGGCCGACCTGATATGGTACCAGGGCCGAATCCTCCGCACTTTCCTGGCCCTCGCCCAGGGCATTCACGGCGCTGACACGGTAGTAATAGGTCACTCCTTCCTCAACAGCCTCATCCAGATAGGAGAGGGTGTTGGATGGCAGGGAGAAGACCATATCGGTGCCTCCCGAGGTCGTTCCTCGCATGAGCAGGTATCCAGATAGGGGAAGGCCACCGTCAGAGAGGGGGCGGACCAGCTGATCCCTACCTCGCCAGGTATGGCCTCGAGAGCGAGGTCCCGCGGCGCGGACGGCAATGATACGACCTGCACATAGGCCTCCTCGGAGGCCATGCTATCTCCGACGCTGTTGTTGGCCTTGATGAAATAATAGTAGGTCGGACCGACCGTGACGGAGGCATCGGTGTACTGCAAGGAGGATGTGGAGGCCAAGATGGTCTCATCCCCGGACGATGTGGCGCGATAGATCTCGTAGCCCAGGACCGCGCTCCCACCGTCATCTCCGGGGGCCTGCCAGCTCAGAAGGACCACACTTTCGGAAAGGATGGCCTGAAGCCCTATGGGCGGTCCTGGCGGCAGCAGTTCGGTACCATTGTTGGCCGGGATGAGGAGAGAGTGTTCACCCTCGATATTGCCGGCGATGTCCACACCATGATAGTATAGGGTGTGTTCCTGATACGGGTCAGGGATCGTTACCAGGCCCTCGTAGATGTCGTCCATCCCTGAGTCGAAGCGGTAATGGATGGCCGCCATGCCGCTGGTGGAATCTGTTCCGCTCACGAATACCATCCCGTTGTCGACTAAGGGAACCGTCACGGGGGCGACACTGTCAATGCCTACCGACAGGGAACGCTGCGTTTCTACGTTACCGGCTAGGTCCATCGAGTAATAAAGTAGTTGGTGGGTGCCCTGGCCCGAGATGGCCACGGGACCGACGTAACGTGTCCAGGCAATACCGTCCAAGGAATACCAGGTCTGGTCAGGCCCGCTACCGGGATCGCTCACCGAAATTGTCGTTGATAAGCTGCCAAGGTACCATCCTGATCCGCCGGCAGTACCGGTCACGGAAACGGAGGTGACAGGGGGGGTGACGTCGTCGGTTCCCACGGTCCGGGAACGGGCCGCCTCCAGGTTCCCCGCTATGTCCTTGGCTCTGAACTCAATGATATGTGCCTCCCAAAGTGGACTCACGGCGAAGGTGCCTGCGTAAGTGACCCAACTCCCGGAATCGATGCGGTATTCGATGAAGGAGACACCGCTGCGAGAGTCAGTCGCCGTGAGCGTCACAGAGCCACCTGATACCGAGGATGTACTAGTCGGGGCGGTACGGTCGATCTTGACACGGACGCTCTTGGCGGTCTCGGAGTTGCCGATGGTGTCGACGGAGTAGTATTCCAGTACCCTATCGCCCTCGGTGGAGGTGGAGAATGCGGAGGAGAACGTGCTCCAGGACGTGGCCCCCTCCCATCGGTAATAGGTGCGCTGCACCGCCACGTTGTCTGATGAGGTCAGGGATATCGTTACGGAGGATGTATACCATCCAGAGCCGCCCAGGGTCCCGGTCAGAGTGACCGATGTGGAGGGTGGCGTCGTGTCGGCGGTCCCTACCTGGACCGTTCTTGCCGTCTCCGTGTTTCCAGCATTGTCCATGGAGTAATAATAGACGGTATAGACCTGCCCTGCTGACCCAGCGCTGAATGGGTCAGTGTAAAGCGAATAGCTTCCGGAGGGACCCACCCGGTAGTAAATATGATCCACTCCGCTGGTGGCATCGCTTGCCGACAATGTGAGCGTATATGACGATACACTGCTGCTCGAGCTCGGTTTGATGGTGTCGATCTTGAGGTTGACGCTCTTCGTGCTCTCGGTGTTGCCTGCATTGTCAATGGAGTAGAACTCCACAGTATGACTGCCCTCAGTGTTCAATGTGAAAGGCACCGAATATATGTTCCAGCTGCCCGAATCGATACGATAGTGACGGGATGCCACCCCTCCGCTGTCAGAGGCCGTGAGGGTGACTGTGACAGAGCTGGTGTACCATCCGTTCTGACCGGAAGTTCCGGCCAGGGAGGCCGTGGTGGTCGGTGGGGTAGAGTCGGATGAACCAACCGTCACCTGTTTGGTGACCTCCACGTTGCCTGCGTTGTCGGTGCTGTTGAACTGTACGGTATGTTGTCCGGAGGTCCCGGCGACGAAGGGTGTGGCATATAGGGTCCATGCGCCAGAGTCTATGCGGTAGAACGTCCGGAACACGCCACTGGTGGCATCGCTGGCCGTCAATGTCACGGTGTACGTCGAAACGCTGCTGCTCGAGCTCGGTTTGATGCTGTCGATCTTGAGGTTGACGCTCTTCGTGCTCTCGGTGTTGCCTGCATTGTCAATGGAGTAGAACTCGATGGTGTGGCTGCCCTCTGTGCTGACCGAGAAAGCCACAGAATAGATGTTCCAGCTGCCCGAATCGATACGATAGTGACGGGATGCCACCCCTCCGCTGTCAGAGGCCGTGAGGGTGACTGTGACAGAGCTGGTGTACCATCCGTTCTGACCGGACGTTCCGGCCAGGGAGGCCGTGGTGGTCGGTGGGGTAGAGTCGGATGAACCAACCATCACCTGTTTGGTGACCTCCACGTTGCCTGCGTTGTCGGTGCTGTTGAACTGTACGGTATGTTGTCCGGAGGTCCCTGCACTGAAGGACGAGCTATACAATGTCCAGGCACCTGAATCGATGCGATAGAAGGTCCGATAAACGCCACTGGTGGCATCGCTGGCGGAGAGGGAGACCGTGTACAGGGACACGCTGCTTGAGGTGTTGGGCTTGACCGTGTCGATCTTGAGGTTGACGCTCTTCGTGATCTCGGTGTTGCCCAAACTGTCGACGGAGTAGTATTCGATGGTGTGTGTGCCGTCGGTGCTGACCGCGAAGGGGGAGCTGTAAGATGTCCAGCTACCACCATCGATGCGATAGTTACGTGAGGCGATGCCGCTTGCGTCGCTCGCGGTCAAGGTCACTGTGACTGATGAAACATACCACGCATTCTGCCCGGACGTACCAGCCAAAGAGGCTGTGGTGGTCGGTGGAGTGGTGTCGGCGGTCCCGACCGAGATCTGCTTGGTGCCCTCCACGTTCCCGGCGTTGTCCGTGCTGTTGAATTCCACAGTGTGCTGTCCTGAGGTGCCGGCGCTGAACGCGGCACTGTACAACGACCAAGACCCACCATCCACGCGGAAGAATGTGCGGTGGACGCCGCTGGTCGCGTCGGAGGGGGTCAAGGTGACGGTGTAGGTACTTAGGGAGCTGCTGGTGTTCGGGGCTGTGCGGTCCACTTTGACCGTCGAGCTCTGGGCGGTCTCTGTGTTGCTCTCTGTATCTACCGAATAGTACTCGATCTGTGTGGAGCCGTCGGCGCTCACAGAGAAGGGCGTACCGTAGGTCTGCCAGGAACCACCGTTCAAACGGTAATAGGTCGCGGTAACGCCGCTGGCGTCACTGGCGCTCAGGGATACGGTAACAGAGGACCTATACCACCCATTGTTGCCCATCGTACCGTCGAGCATCATGCTCGTCAGAGGAGGGGTGACGTCCCCGCCACCCCCTGTGCTCAGGAAGACCTTGTCCAGGTAGGCGCAATCGTCGTTGCGGCTGTTGGCGCTGTTCTTCGAGAAGGACCATTCCATGGTATGGCTGCCCGACCCTACGACTATCTGCAGGTGTGCCCAATTCGTGGTCCCGGATATGGTGGATTGTGCCGATCCGTCGAGGGAGCACACATAGTTGTCCCCGCTCTCTGATGAGACCTTCCAATCGAACTCTATGTTGCATGGACCCGTAACGGTGGTGGTGAGCCTGCTGGACTGCCCGTCGGGAATGTCCCCGCTCTGCATGGCGTCGCCCCCGTTCATGTTCTGATGCACCTCCGGCACCCAGCGGGCGGACCCGGTGGACGTGTATGTCAGCCCGGTGGAATCCAGCGCATCGGCGTAGCTCATCTTCGAGTATGGCGACATGAATGTGGTCACGACGCCGCTGGTGGTCTTGGGCAGTCCCGATGATTGCCGGGAAATATGGGTGGCCTGACCAGAGTAATAGCCACCATCATAGCGTTCCACTCGGAAGCTGGAGATCGTGCCTTGGGAGGCCCCCCCGCTGAACTCGATGACGAACTTGCTGTTGGTCGCGGAGTAGGATGACGCGAAGTCGGATATGTCCACCGCCATGTAGTTGGCGTGCTTGAGCATCGCTCCGTTCGAGAAACTATTCCGATAGTAGTAGGTCATACTATCCACTGTGGCACCCGTGTTGTTGTTCTGGAGCTTTAAGGTGAAAGATGTGTCGCGGCCTGGAGCGCTGTCATAATGCCATGTGGCGATCATGGAGGGAGTGTAGTCCGCCAGGTCGTCCATGTAGTTCGGTGTCCACCTGGTGACCACCTCTGCGAAGGCGGAGTAGGTGATCCAGTAATAACCGGATTCGCCCCAACCCGTCCCCCAGGAGTTGACCACCCGGAACGCCCCGGTCTCGTCGTCGGTGATGGTGTCGTTCCATCCCACGATGGTCTGGGCATGGTTGGGGGTGTTCGGCGTATACTCTGATGCGGAGATGATCTTGGACGCCCCGTTGTCGGAGAAACAGGCGTTATACTGATTGGCGTCTATGGCGAAGGTGACGGGCTTACCGGATTGCACGATCGCCTTGATGGCATCGGTGGAAAGGTCCGAGGCGGAGATGACGCTGCTCCCCCGGTGCAGAGGCGCCTCGCGCATGGCGGCCTCGTTCCCCCAACTGGTGCAATCAGAGGGCACGTAAGGCATGGTGGCCAATGTGGGGACTCCCCAGTCCCTGATGACCCAACCGTTGGTGGTCATTGAGGACCCCTGGTCATAGTCGTTCACCCGGTTGTACGTCCAGGCGGGGCTGATCAATTGACTGGACGCACCGCTCTTGGCAGAGGTCCAACCGTTGTCTGCGGCCTCGATGGCCCCGTAGCAGTAGTATGTCATGGCCCATGCGGCGCAGGAGCCTTGGGAGCCCTGGTTTCCTACCTTGGGGAACGTGTTGAGAGTGGAAAGGTCGTATGTGCTGGGAAGGCCGTCCCCGAGGTCGTTGTACTCCACATTCACCACGGAGTACTGACCCTCCATGAGATCATACTCCTCTTCGCTCGGCGGTGCAAGCCCAGTGCCCATGCCATCCACCAGGACATTGTAGTTTCGGGAGTTGTCCTTGACACCCATCACTGAACGGATATCATTTACGTCGTCCGCGGTCATTCGATGCATCGTGACGCTCATGCCGTCCTTGACCAGTACGAGGTCGGAGGTCGAGGTGGATAGGTCGGTGGTGCGGTCCACCGAATCCTCGCCATAACAAAATCCGACCGGTATGACCGATGCTACCATGACGATCGTGAGCATTACCGCTAGAGCTCGAGCTGAACTGACCATGATTTTACCCCTCGTTGACACCTATCGGCCGCTCCCTATCGCGGCCGTAGACCCCCGCCCCTCAGCGGGTGCCCCTTTCTCCGTCCCCAATAACGAAGGGACGGCCCGTTGACATTATTTAAACGAAGGTTGAGGGTGTTTATAAAGAACTAAGGGGTGAGTATCATTATTCCTAATCATAAAAAATAATAAAACGCTTTTTACTGGCTATCTTGAAAATGTTCTCAAAAGATATTCTATTTTTTGATATTCTCAATATAAATATCAACTAATTAATAGATAATTATTGAAATAATAATATCGGGTCGAGGACTAGGCAAGGAATAACTATCGAACAGCATCATAACATCACCGGAAGGTCACGATCCATGCGCATGCTGTGTTGGAACGTCAATGGCATCAGGGCGATGCACAAGAAGGGGTTCCTGAGGTGGATGGAGGGGGAGAGGGCCGACATGGTCTGCGTGCAGGAGACCAAGGCCACCATCGATCAACTGCCACCCGAGCTGCGAGATGTACCGGGATATGAGTCCTACTTCGTCTCACCCAGGGTAAAGGGCGGCTACAGCGGGGTGGGGCTATACTCTAGGTCCAAACCAAGCAAGGTGGAATATGGCCTTGGCATCGATCGTTTCGACGAGGAGGGCCGCACCATAGTGGCCCACTATCCGGATTTCGTCCTCTACAACGTTTACTTCCCCAACGGAAAGGCCTCGAAGGAGAGGCTGCGTTACAAGATGGATTTCTACGAGGCCTTCCTGCAGGTCGTGGAAGAGAAGGTGAGGGAAGATAAGCAGGTCATCGTCTGCGGCGATGTTAACACTGCTCACAAGGAGATCGATATTGCGCGACCGAGGGAGAACCAGAAGATCTCCGGATTCCTGCCGGAGGAACGGGAGTGGATGGACCGATTCGTGGGGGCCGGGTTCGTGGACACGTTCAGGGTGTTCGACACCTCGCCGGAGAAATATACCTGGTGGGACATGAAGACGAAGGCGCGGGAGAGGAACGTCGGGTGGCGCATTGATTATTTCTATGTGTCCAGGACCCTCCTTCCCCGTTTGAGGGCCTCCTTCATCTTGGATAAGGTTTTGGGGTCGGACCACTGTCCTGTGGGCATAGAGCTCGATGGCACCTAGGTGGACGCCATCGTCCCTATGCCAAGGACAGGGACCGGAGCCCCGTTTGGCTTTCTCCCCTTTCGTTAAGATATCGCTCAGGGACCTCCTTCGTCCTCTTCGCTGGTGTCCTTCCCTTTGTCATCGCAACCCTTCCGATAGCGCAAGGAAATGAGGACCCCGCCCAAGGCCAATATCGCCCCGTTCGTCATCAGCCAGGACGAAGCGCCTAGGTCTTCCCATTCACCGTTATGGTCCATTATAACGGGAAGGTCGAATAGCGTGAAGCTGCCCGACCAGTCGGGAGTATCGCCCAGGTTCGTCGAGGTCAGCAGAACGCTCGGTGCGATGGACTTGACCTTGGTGGTCTCCAGATTGCCTGCCACATCGGTGGCTCGATACTCGACGGTACGGGCAAGTGAGGTCACGATCACCGTGAAGGGCCCACTGTAGGTCCTCCATGTGCCCCCATCCACACGATATTGTACGCTGGAAACACCACTGCGCAGGTCGCTCGCCTTCAGTGTGACCGTGCTCCCTGAGACCGTGATGGTGGTGCTGGGGGAGGACCGTCGATATCTTCACATGGGTACTCTTGGTCGCCTCGATGTTACCGACCGAATCGACCGAGTAGTACTCCAATACCCTGTCCCCTTCGGTATAGGTCGTGATGCTGCCCGAGTACGTGTACCAGCTGGTAGTTCCCTGCCAGCGGTAGTAGGTGCTCTTCACAGCGACATTGTCCGTGGAGGTCAGCTTCACGATCACTCCACTCACGTACCAACCGTTCTTTCCCAAGGTGCCCGTGAGGCCCACGGAGGTACTGGGGGCCGTGCTGTCAGCTGTGCCGACCTGGACGGAGCGGGTGGTCTCGGTGTTGCCCGCATTGTCCACCGCGTAGTAGTATACAACGACGTTCTCTCCGGACACCCCTGCCACAAATGGGGATGAATACTTGGTCCAAATGCCACTGCTCCCTATCCGGTAGCTGATGGCACTGACGCCGCTATTCGCATCGCTGGCGGTCAAGGTCACGGTGCGCGAGCTGACCCCAGAGCTAGAGCTTGGGGCCTGCCTGTCGATCTTGACGGTGTAGCTCTTGACCCCCTCAGTGTTCCCGGCCGTGTCCTTGGAGTAGTACTCCACCACGGTGGAGCCGTCCGTACTGATCGTGAACGGCGCACTGTAGGTCTGCCAAGTAGCCACCATTGAGGCGGTAGCTGGTGGAGGATATGCCTCCCGAGTCCGTCGCAGATATCGTCACGGTCACGCCTGAGGTGAACCAACCTGCCGACCCCAGGGTGCCCGACGTGCTAAGGCTGGATGTCGGTGGGGGTGGTGTCACCGCCGCTGCTGGCACCACTGCCAACATATACCTTGTCCAGGTAGCCGCAGTCGTCGTATCGACTGGTGGAGCTGCTCTTGCTGTACGTCCAGTCCACCTTATGGGACCCTGAGGTGATCGCCAGGCTGACATGGGCCCATCCCGTGGAACCGGAAATGGTGCCCTTCACCGACCCATCCAAGAGGTACGTGAAGGAGTCCGCGCTTTCGGAGGATGACTTCCAATCGAACTGGAGGGTGGCAGGCCCGGTGATAGTCGCGCTCAACGTGCACGATCTGCCGTCGGCCACGTCCCCGCTCTGCAATGCATCACCGCCGCTCATGCTCTGGTGCACCACTGGGACCCATGTGGCCGCTCCGGTCGATGAGAACGTGATCCCGCTGGAATCCAAGGCGTCCGCATATGAGAGCTTGGCATATGGTGCCATGAAGGTCGTCATGGCGCCGCTGGTCGTTTTAGGCAGCCCGGATGCCTGTCGCGATATCTGGGTCGCCTTCCCCGGCGAGTAACCGCCCTCATATCTCTCCACCCGGAAGCTGGATATCGTCCCTTGCGCCGACCCGCCACTGAACTCTATCGCGAACTTGCTGTTGGTCGCGGAGTAAGATGACGCGAAGTCGGATATGTCCACCTTCATATACCCTGGCTGCTTGGGGACCACGCCGTTGCTGAAGCTCGACCGGTAGTAGAAGGTCTTGCTGGCAACGGTGGCACCCGTGTTGTTGTTCTGGAGCTTCAGCGTGAAGGTCGAGTCCCTGCCGGGAACGCTGTCGTAGTGCCATGTCGCGGTCATTGTTGGTGCGTAGTCCACACGGTCCTCTCATGTAGCACGGTGTGTACTTGGGGGCCATCTCTGCGAAGGCGGAGTAGGTGATCCAGTAATAACCGGATTCACCCCACCCTGTCCCCCAGGAGTTGACCACGCGGAAGGCACCTGTCTCTCCGTCCTCTGTCCGGGAATCGTCCCATCCGACGATGACCTGGGCATGGTTGGGCGTATTGGGGGTGTACTCAGAGGCGGTTATGATCCTGGGGGCCGACGGGTTGTCCTTGAAGGCCGCCCCGAACTGATACCCATCCAATGCGAAGGCCACCGGTTTCCCCGCTTGGACAAGGCCTTTGATCGTGCTCGTGCTGTAGTCTGAGACATATGTCACGGAACTGGCACGGTGCAAGGGGGCCTCGCTCATAGCGTTGTCGTTCCCCCAGCTCGTGTAATCGCTTGCCAGGTAGGGCATGGTGCGAGGGTGGGTACGCCCCAGTCCTCGATCACCCAGCCGTTGGCCATTAATGACGAACCTTTATCGTAATCGTTCAGACGGTTGTAGGTCCAGGCAGGGCTGAGCAACTGACTGGTGCTACCGCTCTTCGCAGATGTCCATCCGTTGTCTGCGGCCTCCATGTATCCATATACATAGTATGTGAGGGCCCAGGCGGCACAGGAGCCTTGGGAGCCCTGGCTGCCGACTGCGGGGAACGATCCCGAAGTGGAAAGGTCGAAGCTGCTGGGAGCGCTGGCCGTCAGGTCGGCTGTCGATGTGCTTGTCAGCACGTAGCTCCCTACCATCTCCTCGTAATCAAGTTCGCTGGGCGGGGCCAATCCGGTCCCTTTCCCATCGACCTGTTGGTTGTAGTCTATGCTCAGGTCCTTCGTTCCCATCATAGAGCGGAACGAAGCGACGTCGGCCGATGTCAGTTGATGATAGGTATACATCACACCGTCACTAGTTACCGTCAGGTCACCGGGCAGCAGGGTCGACTGAGCCGATGGCTCCGTCCGCTCCGCTCCGGTCACATTTACAAACAAGCAGGTTGCTAGCATTGATGTTGCGAGCAGTACCACTAGAGCTCGTGCTATCCTATTCATGACTAAATCCTCATCGAAACCGAAAAGACCACGCCCTTAACGTGGCCTGAACACCACACCGGAGGAGGTGTGCGTGCAATCCATCCCGATGAGAAAAGGTATGCGTTTCTAATATATAAATTCCAAGTCATTTTCGCTTATAAGCCGTTAAGACATTTAGAGGCGTTAATAAAAGACTTCTATGATAAGAATATTTTCTCTCTGGATTGTTAATTATATTTAATTATATTTATAATATATAATTATAATTTAATGCTAATTATATTTTTAATAATTAAATTAAATGATTATTTTTTAATAGTCTGACCAATAATTGAGCGATTATAATAATAATTAAAAGTGGCGGATTGGACTCAGATCTTTTTGTTTTCGATCTCGGGAATGTGTTCGAATATATCCCCCAAACCATGCGGTTGGTTGGTCGGGGGCTCTGGACCTTTGAATTCGGCACGATCAGTGATGTGTCATGTGCAAATGATACCGAACGGATCGCCTTGTCGCCTGGTCCATGAGTTGGTTTTATTATGTTGGCGTTGGCTTAAAGGTCCAATGAGCTCCGTCTCTCTTGTCCACTGTGAATCCTATGATAGGGAGAGGTGTTACAATGCCGTTGCCAGGGCCGTCGATCTCCTCGGCGGAATGGAAAGGTTCGTATCGTCGGGACAGAGGGTCCTGGTGAAACCGAACATACTCCACGCATCTGAACCGGGCAAGGCGGTGGTCACCCATCCTGACATGGTCTATGCCGTCTGCAGACTTCTCAAGGAGGCGGGCTGTGAGGTACTCATCGCGGAGAGTCCGGGTGCAGGGTCCATCTACAGTCCCTCGGGATTGCGCAAGGCCTACGAGACGGTAGGCTATGCGGATGTTGCCTCCGACCTGGGGGTCGATCTCAATTATGATGTGGAGTACGAGGAAGTGCCTAACCCGCAAGGGATGAAGATAAAACGGTTCCTCATCGTGCGCCCCGCCATGCACGTGGACGCTGTGGTGTCCATCTCCAAGCTGAAGACGCACCTCTTCACCTATCTCACAGGCGGCACCAAGAACCTGTTCGGCCTGGTACCAGGCCTCGAGAAGGCCACGTTCCACGGCCGATTGCCGGAGCCAGATGACTTCGGTAGGATGTTGGTGGACCTGAACGAACTGATCAAGCCGAAGCTCCAGGTCATGGACGCAGTGGTAGGTATGGAGGGAGATGGCCCTTATTCGGGGATGCCCCGAAAGATAGGGGCGGTCCTGGCGAGCCAGTCCTATGCGGCCATAGATGTGGTCGCCTCGCGATTGATCAATATGCACCCCGAGGACATCTGCACGGTGCGAGCGGCCTGGGAGAGAGGGGTGTTGGAGAAGGACCTTGGGACGATCGAGGTCCTCGGTGACGACCTTGATTCGCTGGTGGTCAAGGACTTCAAGAGGCCTTCCACCTATGCTGCCGGTAAGAGGAAGAGGACGGGTGCCATCGAACGCAACCTGGTGAAGATGGTGCGGGTCTATGCGCTAAGACCGGCGGTCATGCACGCCCATTGCTCGAATTGCGGCCGGTGTGTCCGGTCCTGTCCCACAGGGGCCATAAGAGAGAGCCGAGGGAAGGTCCTGTTGTCGCACAAGAAATGCATCCGATGCTACACCTGCCATGAGATGTGCACCTCCAACGCCATATCGCTCAAGCGCAGCCTGGGGGGGAGGGCAGTGGCCCTGGTCGTAGAGCGGAAGAACCGGCCTGAGGGGCGCTAGGCCGCCATGAGGACGTGCCATTTCCAAGATAGGCCGGGCAGGGCTGGATTTTGCCTTCGCCTCCTACTCGATGGCGCTCTAAAGGAGAGGGGACTCCCCCGGGTCTTGAGGCATTGCACCGAAGAGAGGGCGGAGAACTGCCCCCATCGAGGTTGGGACCCCGACATTCGGACCCGTTGCACGGATGCGAGGTCCAGTTTCCTAGGCATCTGTGAGGCCTGCGGGGGTCGGCACGACGATGTCCTCGCGCTTCTGACGTGCCATACCGACACGCGATTGGATCTCGTGTTTCGACATTGCCCCGATTGGGAGCCCAATGGTACCGATGAACCCCTGTTGGACCGACAAACGCCCTCCAGATTGAGGCATCGGGCATGGCGGAAGGTGCGGGAGGTCGTCCTGTCGAGGGACGGCTGGACATGTCAGGACTGCCGAAAGGACCTGACCCGCTACCCATCCTGGTATCGGGAGGTGCATCACGTAAGGGCCAGGGTCGATGGCGGGAGCGATCATCCCCGCAACCTCAAGACCCTGTGCCTAGAATGCCACGGCCGGTACACCGATGCGTTGGCCTCGGAAAGGGCCCTGGTACTCAACTGGCGAGCGGCAGACCGGGGTGGAGGATTGAGATGCAGATTGTCGGACTTCGATGACGATCGATGAATGCCGTGAAACTTTTTTTGTATGGCGAGGACGATAGCATTGCGATCCCATGGAGGATGCAGAGCTCACCATCAGGGACATGACCGAGGATGACTACGACGCCGTGGTGGAGGTCTGGCGGCGCTCTGGTCTGAAGTTCAGTGCCAACGGGCGGGACTCGCGGGAGGGGATCGCGGGACAAATGCGGGACCCGATGTCCATCTTCTTCGTCGCAGAGGTCGCAGGGGGTGTGGTGGCCACGGCACTTTGCACTCAGGACGGACGAAAGGGGTGGATCAATCGTTTGGCGGTCCTTCCGGAATTCCGACGGAGGGGCATCGGGGGCATGATGGTGGAGGAGGCGGAACACCGCTTCGCCGCTCTAGGCCTGGAGGTGTTCTGCTGCCTGATCATGGCCGACAATCCAGTATCGCAGGGGATGTTCTCGCGCAAAGGCTATCTCCATCAGGACGAGGTCCTATACTTCTCCAAGCGGACAAGGGATGATGCTTGATCGTGCGGAGGACAAGTTATTTTTAAGCCCAGCACAATCCCAACATGACAGGGGGATATTTGTGAGCGTTCTTTTCGCAACTGACGGAAAGCCGCACTCCGATAAGGCGACCAAATACGCCATGGAGTACGCCAAACGGCATGAGTCCAAGCTTTTCATAGTCTTCGTCGTGAGCCCGAAATCTGATGAGGACAAGGAGAAACTGATCCAGAACGGGATGAAGGTGTTGGAGCACCTGAAGAACGAGGCGGTGGCTAAGGGCATCGATGCCACCACGTTGCTGGAGGCGGGCAGCCCCTATGAGGCCATCCTCTCAGCCTCCGAACGAGTGAAGGCGGAGGCTATAATCGTGGGCACCTCGGGGAAGACCGTTCTGGACCGGGTCCTCATCGGTTCGGTCTCGGAGTATGTGGTGCGCAATTCCCGCTGCACCGTCATCGTAGTAAAATGAACCAGTGAGCTCAGGAGAGGAGGCCGGGGGGACGTTCGGTCAGCCTTTTCCCTTCCATGCGGTCCAAGACCTCCATGATGCCCTGGATGATGGCTTGGGGGCGCGGCGGACAGCCGGGGATGAAGACATCCACGGGAATGACCTCGGAGACCCCTTTGTGGCAACAGTAGCTCTCCCGGAACATACCGCCGCTGATGGCGCAGACCCCCATGGCAGCGACCAATCTTGGGCGTGGCATGGCTTGGTAGGTCTTGATCAAGGGGATCTCCATGTTCCTGGTCACGGGTCCGGTGACCAACAACAGGTCGGCATGCCGGGGGGAGGCCACGATCTTGATGCCCAATCGTTCGATGTCGTAGATCGGGTTGCTGAGGGCGTTCACCTCGACCTCGCAGCCATTGCAGGAACCCGTGTCGACCTCTCGTATTGCCAGGGAGCGACCGAGGACCTGTTTCACTTTGGTCCTCACCTCGTCGCTCATGCCGCCCAGGTCAGGGACCATCGGCTCATCTGACAAAGAACTCCACCTCCAGCGCCTTGCGGTCCTTATTGGCGAGCTCATACATCCTGGTCATCCTGATGGCGGTGACTGGACAGGCCCTGACGCATACCGCGCAGAAGATGCAGAGGCCGAGGTCGACTCGCACCGACCCCTCGCTGAGGGTTATCGCCCCGGTCGGGCAGGCCTCTGCGCACTTCCCGAGCAGATCACAGCGGGAGGTGTCGACCTCGGGCATGCCCAGGAACCCCTCGTATGGGATATGATCGACATCTGGATAGGATGTCGTCACCACCCCCCTACGCCTCCTGCCCAGCTTAACCATTCGTAACATCTTGTCACCTCACAGATCGTTCCCCGCGTATGAGAGATTGAAGCTCTTGTTGATGAGGGGGAAGTCGGGCACTATGTTGCCGGGGACGGCCACCTCCAGTGCGGGCCAGTTCATGAACGATGCGTCGCGCACCTTGTGCCTATGAGGCATTCCCTCCCCGGCAAGGATCCAGTGCATCAATTCGCCTCGATGTGATTCGACCAACGAGAGACCTGTCACCATAGCAGGTACGTTAGGCACCATCGTGGAAATGGGGCCGGCCGGTATCTGGTCCAATGCCTGCTCGATTATGCTTATGGACTCATAGACCTCCTCGCATTTCACCATGAAACGCGCCTGCACATCGCCCTCCCGATGCACAGGAACGTTGAAGGACACTTCTCTGTAAGCGGCATAGGGGCGGTCCTTACGCACGTCGATGTCGACCCCGCTCGCCCTGGCCACCGGGCCTACCACCATGAGCTGTCGGGCCGCCTCCATGCTGAGTATCCCGGTGGTCTCGGTCCTGTCGAGGAACGAGGGCATGCCAAGGGCCTTGTCCTTGAACTCGTTGAAGTCCAACTTCGCCTTGACCAGGAAGGCGTTCATCCGCACGGCCATCATGCGGTCTATGTCCCGCCGTACCCCGCCCAGGCAGTTGACGGAACGCAGCAGCCGCGAACCGCCCACGGATTCGTTCATGTCCATCAAACGTTCCCTGATAAGGTAGGCATTCTGGGCCCCGGGAGTGAAGGCGGTGTCGAGGACTATCCCCGCCACATCCCCCATATGATTGTACAACCTCTCCATCTCGGAAAACACCGTGCGGAGGAACAGGGCCCTTTCCGGCACCTGGACCGATGCCATCCCCTCCACCGCTTGGCAATAGGCCAAGGAATGGGAGAAGCCGTTGTCCCCGGAGATCCGTTCGGAGAGGAGTACCCCGCGATCGTAGCGGAGGGACTCGGAAAGTTTCTCCACACCGCGATGGACGTAACCGAGGCGCAGCTCCAGGTTTATGATCGGCTCCCCCGCGACGCTGAATCGGAAGTGGCCCGGTTCTATCACACCAGCATGTACCGGGCCTACGGGGATCTCGAATACGCCCTCGCCCTCGACCCGCTTGAACTTGTATGGCGAGCGGTCACGCGGCAATGGGACCGTCACATCGAAATCCTTGCGGAGCGGGTAGCTGTCCGTGGGCCAATCGTCATAGAGGATGAGGGGCCTGGGGTCGGGATGTCCCTCCGCCGTGAGCCCAAAGAGGTCTTGGACCTCTCTCTCGAACCAGTTGGCGGCCGGCAGCTCCGGTGTCAAGGAAGGGAAGGACCCCTGGGCAGGGTCCACCTCGACGACACAGGTGATAATCCACTTGCCTTTAGGCATGGAGAGGAGCACGTAGAGGATGTAACATCCCTCCTCCCTCCTCTCATCCGCGACGTGCTCGCTGAGGAGGCGGACCTGATACTTCCTATGCAGGTGACAGACCAGGGTCGAAAGGGATTCCCTCTCCACCTGGAGGAGCAGTTGGTCACCCCTTTCCTCCCAATGGATGACGGAGGCCCTGAGCTCGGTGGGCAGGTCCTCGATTACCTCTTTGAGCTCCCCGAGGCTCATGGCGCCCCTCCCGGGAATATGCTGGCCACGTCTGAGATCATGTCCGTGAATGACTGGGGCAGGAAGATGCCAATGATCAGGATGATCGAAAGTAGAATGACCATGGGCACTAGCGATATCAAGCTCATCTCCCCCTTGGCCACTCCCTCCGTGGGCTTCCCGAACATCATGCGGGAGACATGGTACATCAACGCCGCGAAGATGATGACCAAGAGCAGAAGGTAGAGGGCCGACACCACGTACGATTGGGTGCTCAGGCCGGCCTGGAGGATGGCGACCTCGCCGATGAAGATGCTGAAGGGCGGTGACCCCGCGATGGCCAATGCCCCGAGCAGGAATATGCCCCCTGTCATAGGCATGATGGACATCACCCCCTTGACCTCGTCTATGTTCTTGGTTCCATACTTCTGAAGGATGTTGCCCGCCCCGAAGAAGAGCAGGCACTTGGTGATGGCATGGCTGAACATCTGGAACAAGGCCCCGAAGATGCCCAGGTACCCTCCCAGACCGAAGCCCAGGGACATTATTCCCATATGCTCGATGCTACTGTAGGCGAGCAATCTCTTGATGTCCTTGGCCGCGACTATGAACGCAGCTGCCACCCCAAGGGATAGCAGGCCAAAGATCAACATAAGGGTGGTGGCGAACCCTGGCACGCAGAGCTCGGTTATTATGAAGAAGCGCAGGATGCCGTAGAAGGCGCAATTGAGCAGGACTGCCGAGAGGAGCGCGCTGATGGGAGATGGGGCCTGACTATGGGCGTCAGGAAGCCACGTGTGCATAGGGGCCAATCCGACCTTTGTCCCATACCCGATAACGATGAAGATGAATGCCAAACGAAGGTAAACTGGATTGAGCTGGGGGGCGATGGCGCGCAAGGTGGTCCATTCCAGTGCCGAAGAGCTCTCTCCGAGTATGTCGATCGAGGATGCGTAGGTCAGCAGGATGCCGAATAGCGCCAAGGCTATGCCCATCGAACAGATCACCAAGTACTTCCAGGCCGCCTCCACCGAAGTGTCCTTCTCATAGAACCCGACCAGGAAGGCCGATGCCAGAGTGGTCCCCTCTATCGCCACCCACATGATCCCGAGGTTGTTGGACACGACCACCAGCAGCATGGAGAGGAGGAATAGCTGCGTTATGACGTAGTACGAGCGCAACTGTCGGTGGTCGATCTCCTTTTCCTTGTAATCGTGGCCGATGTATTCGACGGAGTAGATGGTGACCATCAGGGCCACGAAAGTGATGATGATGAGCATGAAGGCGCTGAGCTGGTCCACATACCAGAGCGAGTATTGCACCGGTCCGTCGCTGAAAACATCGACGGCGAGGTAGAGCGCTAGGAAGAACAGGGCCCCGGACCCGGCCAGGGCGGCGCCCTCTATCGGCCGACGGTGCGGCAAGAACAGGCATGCCAACGCTGCCAGCACCGGGATGATCAGGATGGCTTCGACTATGATCATCAGTCCTTCAACCTCCTCATGAAGGTGGTGTCCAGCGTCTCGAAGGTGGTATTGATGCGGAAGGCGAACACACCCATGATGAGCACCGCCACCAACACATCGAAGAATATCCCTATCTCTACGATCAACGGCATGCCATAGGTGATGGAGATGGCACCGAGGAAGATGCCGTTCTCCATCACCAGGATGGCGATGATCTCGCTCATCGCCTTGCGCCTGGTGATCATCAGGAAGAAACCGATGAGCAGCACGGCGACGGAGATGGCCAGGGTGTTGCGGGTGATGGCGTCCGCGCCCGCGATGATGGGCTCGGCCACATAGTAGGCCACCATGGCCAATCCGGCACATATCAACAGGGAGAGGGGGATGCCCACCAGGGGCTCCACCTCCTTCCTCACGTGGATCTTGTCGATGGTGTAAGTGAGGAAACGGGGGATGACGAATCCCTTCAGTATCAGCGTCAATCCGGCGATTATGTAGATGTGTTCGCTCCCTGTGTAATATGCCACGGCGAAGGCGAAGGCGGCGAGGGCGATGGACTGTATGGCGAAGGAACGGACGAGCTGCTGCATGCGATTGTGCGAGACCATCACGAACGCGGTGAGCAGGATGAAGGCGGCCAAGCCGTTTATCAGATTGGTCATTACCAGGTCGTTCATCTTCCCACCTCAGAGAATGTAATAGGACAGCACACCCAATAAGGCCAGGGTGAAGGCCACGGTCAACAGGTTGGGCAGACGGAACAGGCGCATCTTTGACATCGAGGACTCGATCAAAGCGATGGCCAGGGCGATTATGGACACCTTGACCAATATGGCAACGACCCCGACCAGGATGGCTGAGGCCGTCAGCTCGGTGGCTATCCCCCAGGGGAAGAACACGTTTGCCAAGAGCGTCGAGAAGACCACCAGCTTCATCCATGAAGCCATCTCCATCACGGCGAGAGGCTTCCCGGAGTACTCAAGGACCATGGCCTCGTGCACCATGGTCAGTTCCAGATGGGTGGATGGGTTGTCGAAGGGGACGCGGGCGTTCTCGGCGAGAAGGCAGATGAAGAACGCCGCGGCGGCCAGGAAAAGTCCTGGATGGATGAGGTCCAGACCGGTGCTGGCCAGGTCATAGGCGATGTCGGATAGGATGGTGGTGCCCGTGATCAAGGCCATGGTGAATATCGCCAAGAGCATGGTGGGCTCCACGATGGCCGAGATCATCAGCTCCCTGCTGCTGCCCATGCCCCCGAAGGCGCTGCCAGTGTCCAGGGCCGCCAGGGTCATGAAGAAGCGCATGAGGGCGAGGAGGTAGACCACCACGATGAGGTCCCCCACTATCCCTAGGGTACGGGTCACGAACAATGGGACCATCAGGGCGGCCACCAATACCGCCCCCAGACAGATATAGGGTGCCGACCGGAACACCCATGACGCGTCGGAGGATTCCGTCGATCCCTTCCGGAAAAGCTTGGCCAGGTCGTGATAGGGCTGTAGCACGCCGGCCCCTTTTCTCCTCTGTAGGTATGCTTTGACCTTACGGATGATGCCGATGACCAGCGGCGCCATTGCCATCATGGCGGCCACCTGCACCAGGCTGAAGACCAGGTCGACGAAGAGGTCGTTCATGTCCTCACCGGAATATGATCAGGAGCAGCACCAGGGTGGCGAAGATGTAGGCCAGATATGCCTGGATGCTTCCCGCCTGGATGACGGTCAAACGTCTGGACGCGCCTATGATGGTGCGGCTCACCGGTCTGTAGAGGTACCTTTCGAAGACTGCCGTGTAACGTTGGTGATAGGCCATCTCCCTCTTCACATATGGGGAGGATGTGAACTCGGTCCGGACCTCGCTCTGGGGTCGGAGGATGGAACCGAAGACCCTGACGATGGGGCTGGAAAGGGCTGTCCCTGTGTACTGGTTACGCGCCGTCAGTGGGGTCCCGCAATCCCAGGTGGCCCCGACCCTATTCTCCTGTCTGCCACCGTAGTGCGATGCGACCAACCAGGTCAGCCCGATGAGCGCCACGAGGAACAGGGCGATGAACAACGGGGCCATGGTGGAGAACTCACTGCTTCCAGGACTGATCACCAGACCATCGACGAGGGTCGGGCCGGCGCCAACCCCTAGGACCGATGCGGTGACATCGTCTATATACGGAATTAGCCAGGAGGATAGGACACCGAACAGCAGGCACAGCGAGGCGAGCAGGGACATGCCGACGAGCATGGGAAGGGACGACTCGTGGGCGTGCTCCGCCTGGTCAGAGCGGGGTCGTGCCAGGAATGTGATACCGAACATGCGCACGGCCAGGGCACAGGCCAGGGCCCCCGTGAGGGCGAGGACCGCGATCGAGATGGGGATGAGGATCTTGACCAGGATGTCCGGCAGGGTGGCCGATTGCAGGAGTGACTGGAAGATGATCCACTCGCTGACGAAACCGGCGAAGGGCGGAATGGCGGCCAATGACAAGAGTGCCAGGAGCATCATCACGCTGGTATAGGGCATCCTCTTGGCCAGGCCGCCCATGGACTCCATGTTGCGGGTGTTGGTGGCGTGGACCACCGCCCCTGCCCCGAGGAAGAGCAGAGACTTGAATATGGAATGGTTCAAGGCCTGGAAGAGGGCCCCGAGAAGCGCCAGTGCGGCCAGGCTGGTCAGCCCATAGGATTGGAAGATCATCGATGCACCCAGCGCGATGAGGATGATCCCGATGTTCTCGACGGTGGAATAGGCCAGTGTCACCTTGATATCGTTCTCTCGCAAGGCATAGAGCACGCCAAGCAGTGCGGAGACGCTGCCGATAGAGATGACGAGGAGCCCCCACCATGTCTGCATAACGCCCAGGTATTCGAAGAAACCCCGTATCATCATCAGCAGGGCCATCTTCACCATGACCCCGGACATGAGGGCCGATATGTTGCTGGGGGCGGCGGGGTGCGCTTGGGGGAGCCAGACATGCAAGGGGATTATCCCGGCCTTGGTCCCGAAGCCGAGGAAGAGCAGGAGGAAGATGGCAGAGGCGGCCAGAGCGGGGATCTGCGCACCGACCCCCACGAAGGAGTCGAGGTCGTATGATCCAGAGTACTGGGCCATGGTCAGGAACGCCACCATGATCAACGCGGTGCCCATGTGGGTCATAACCAGATAGAGGTGACCGGCCTGTGGGACCCCCTCCTTGCGGTTCTCATAGACGACCAACAGGTAGGATGTCACCGACATGCATTCCCAGACGATGATGAACAGGATGGCGTTGCTCGCCGATATCACAAGGACGAGCGATAGGAAGAAGAGGGCGAACAACGCCCCCATCAGCCCCAGGTCGTATTTTCCCTCGAAATCCCGAAGGTATCCGATCGAATAGGCCGATACGCTCGCCATGACGATGCACAGCATGAGGAGGAAGAAGGCACCTAGTTGGTCCAGCACCAGGGTCCATTCGCCGAAGTATGTGGTCAGCGACCATCCCAGCTCGACCGGTCCGGTGGTCATTACATCGATGGAAAGCAATAGGCCCACCAGGGAGGCGAACGCTGACAAGAGGAAGCTGACCATGGTGCAGGTCCTTCCCTGTCTGTGCAATGCCATGGAGACGATGGCTGCGATCAGCAAAATGACGATTAACGACTGGAAGAGTACGTCAGCATACATTCCATCCACCCCTTTCCAGGGAATGGGTCACGGACCGGATCGATATCTCCAGCACGGACGCGCCGTCTGTAATGTTTATATATTGAACGGAATAGGGTGGTGCAAATCTACATCGAATTTAAACATTTCGTAGGGACGCAGGTCGCGGAGACCTCGCTCCACTCATACTGGACGGGACCGCGCTTTTCCAGATCTGGCCCAACCGCAAGGGAGGTCGCGTTACGTTAATCGTTCCGAGGTCGTGAGGGTCTCGCATTCACGACCAGGACCACGAACGGAGGAAGTGACCGCACCGATGATCGCTATCGCTGCACCAACCAGGAATGCCGCCCTCATCCCTTGCAGGAACTCGTCCTTTATCAGGTCGATGTCCGTGATGCTTCCGCCCCCGAAGATGAGGTCGGCCACATCTGGCCCGGCCACCGCGGCGATGACCGCCCCCATCACTACCAGACTGAGCGACATTCCGACCGTCCTCATCGTCGATATCGTCCCGGAGGCCACACCCAGTTGGTCCTTGCGGACGCACCCCATGATAGCGCTGGTGTTCGGGGAGGCGAACATGCCCATCCCTACGCCCAGTACGATAAGCCCAATGACGACAAGGCCGAGGCCGCTCCCAGGACCCAAGGCGCTGAGGATGACCAGCCCTGCTGCGACTATGACCATTCCCATCGTGCTCAGGGTACGGGACCCGATGCGGTCCGAGCCCCACCCGCTTATCGGCGCCACGATAGCCATGGTGACCGGCATGCAAAGCAGGATCAGCCCGGTCTCGAGGACGGACAGGCCCAAGAGACGCTGCAGGTAGAACGATATGACGAAGCTCACCCCGAAGAAGGCGGTGTAGTTCAGCAGGGCGGACAGGTTACCAGCGGCGAAAAGGCGGTTCCTCGTGAACAGCTGCAGGTTGAGCATGGCCTGGGCCCCACGGTCCCTTTCGATCTTGACGAACAGAAGCCCCATCGCCAAAGATAGGACGAAGAGGGCGATGATGCCTGGGGCATCCCAGCCTTGATCCTCGCCGAAGGTCAGCGCAAGGAGGAGGGAGACGAGGCCTAGCGCGAAGACCCCCGCGCCTGCAAGGTCGAAGGACCCCGTGGTGACCTGCCCATCCTCCTTGATCACCAACCAGGCCAGGGACATGACGACCAATCCTATGGGCACATTGACCCAGAATATGGCGGGCCAACTGAAGATCCCAGTAAGCACGCCGCCGAGCACCGGGCCGAGGGAGAGCCCGACATAGACGAACATGGCGTTGATGCCCAACGCCTTGCCCCTCTCCTGAGGAGGGAAGACGTGTGTGATGATGGCCGGCCCCGTGGCCATGATGCACGCCCCTCCTATGCCCTGGACGACCCTGGCGATGATGAGCCATTGACCGTTCGTCGCGAGGCTGCACAGCACCGAACCCAGCGTGAAGATGCCAAAGCCCCAGATGTAGATGCCCTTCCGACCCTTGAGGTCGGAGAGGCGCCCGACGGTGAGCAGCAGCGCGGCGATGGTGACCAGATAGGCGGTCGGGACCCAGATCACCGACGCATAGCTCATCCCCAGGTCCTCCGATATCACAGGAAGGGAGACGCTGACGATGGTCGAGTCCAGCGGTGCCATTAGGCTTCCCATGCAAGCGATGAGCAGGACCGCCCAACGATACGAGACCGGACGCATCGACTTGGAATGGGACTGGAGCATAATAAGCGCTTATCCCGCGACCCCCAATAAAAAGAAATAAGGTGGGCTACAATGGGACCAGGGGAACGAACATGGCAGAGATGAGGGCACCTTCGGAATCCGTTAGGACACAGCTATCCGTGCTCTTCGCCGCAGTGGCGATAGAGGAGTTCGGGATTCAGTTCTATCGCGGACTGGAAGGCTGCGTCAAGGACGATACCGGCAAGGCGCTCATGCGTGGGTCTGGCCCGCGATGAGCTGAGCCACAAGGAGATCATCGAGAAGGAGATCGAGCGCATCTCCAGGGGCTTGGACGTCAGCGGCGTCCAAGCAAGCAATAGGTATCTAGGGGTCATCCCCGACAAGGTGTTCCCCTTCATGGAAAGGAACGTCTGCCTCACCATCAAGGAGGAGATCCAGGCCTTGGAGGTGGGCATAGACGTGGAGAAGAGGTCCATCCAGATGTACGATGAGGCCGCCCAGAGCGCCACGGAACCGGGGGTAAAGGAGCGCTTGACACAGCTCGCTGGCATCGAGCAGGGGCACTTGAAGCTGCTCCAGGACAACGTGCACATGCTGAGGCTGGAGGGAAGTTGGTATGGGTACTCTCCCATCTTGGAGGGCTGAGCGCTAACGATTGTGCATGGAACTGTGGTGGCATTTTTTAACCATCTGGATAGGTCGTGTATTTTTTCCCGTTGCATTCCTTCAGATAATATTTATATTCGTTTTCCATCCATAACCCACATCCCACCTCAGGGTTCCAGGGTGTTGGTAAATCTCATCGAGGTATTCCAATGGTGAAATTGCCCAAGAGCATCGAAAGGGAAATGGCCGCTTGTCTTCAGTGTGGTTACTGCATCAGGGTCTGCGATACCTGGGCCCAGACGCCCTGGGAGTCGGTAAGCCCGCGGGGCAAGGTGTACTACCTCAACCAGCTCGCCAAGCGCACCGCCATGGACTCGCTCCTAGGCCGCAAGATCAAGGTGGACGATGAGTTCGTCGACGCCTTATACAAGTGCACAGGCTGCGCCCGCTGCTGGACCGTCTGCCACGTGAACATCGAGTTCGCTGAGTTCTGGGAGGTAGTGAGGGAGTGGGTGGTGGAGCAGGGCAAGGGCCCGCTCGAGGCTCATATCCGCATCCGGGAGCGCTTGGAGGAGGTGCGCAATCCCTACGGGGAGCCCCGCAGCAAGCGTGACCAGTACTGGCCAAAGGAGGTCCCGCGCTCCTCATATCCCGATGTCTGCTTCTTCTCCGGCTGCACTGCGGCCTATCGTATGAACGCCCCGGCCAAGGCCGGAGTGACCGTGATGCACCGCGCCGGCCTGAAGCTCAACACCTTGGGCGAGGACGAATGGTGCTGCACCTCCCCCGCGTTGAGGACCGGCCAGACCAAGCTGACGGCTGGTTTCGCCGAGAACAACATCACCAAGGCGGAGCGCATGGGCGCCAAGTCCATGGTGATGACCTGCGCCGGATGCTACAAGACCACCTCACATGACTATGGAAAATACTATGCCAACGCGCCATTCCCCGTGATGCACTTCGCCCAGATCAGCAACCAGCTCATCAAGGACAAGAAGCTCAAGTTCACCAAGGAGATAAAGGCCAAGGTCACCTACCATGACCCTTGCCATCTGGGGCGCCATGCCCAGGTGTTCGACGATCCGAGGGAGGTCATCAAGGCCATACCCGGCGTTCAGCTCGTGGAGATGAAGCACATCCGCATGGACTCCAAGTGCTGCGGTGCTGGGGGCGGTTACAAGTCCGCCTTCAACGACTTCGCCGTGAACATCGCGGCGGAACGCGTCAAGGAGGCCGTCGCCACGGGCGCGGAGATCCTCGCCACCGCCTGCCCGTTCTGTGTCGTCAACCTGCAGCAGGGCGCGAAGAAGATCAACGCCAACATCAAGGTGATGGACATCTCCGAGATGCTGCTCATGGCCACCGACCCGGTCCCGCCAGCCGAGCAGGCACAGCCTGCACCAGCGCCCGAGAAGAAGGCGGAGCCGGTCAAGGCATCGGCGTAAATCCCTTATCCATCCTCCCTTTTTCCTTAGATCCGGCCCACCTGACGATATTTTCAAATAACCTTTAGGGCTCGCTAGACCCTTACACAGGTCGATTCATGGCATTCGAGCTCTTGGATGAAAGGATAAGGAAGGTCCTGAAGGACAAGGACATCCATGAGCCGACGGGCCCGCAGCGCAACGCCATCCCTCGCATCCTTGAGGGCAAGCATGTTCTGCTGGTGGCGCCGACCGGCATAGGCAAGACCGAGGCGGCCATGCTGCCCATACTGCATCGGCTCATCACCACCGAGGGCAAGGGCATTCGCTGCCTCTACGTCACGCCCTTGCGCGCACTGAATCGAGATATGCTACACCGGCTGGAGGAGTTCGGAGAGGCGTTGGGTCTCAAGGTATCGGTACGCCATGGCGACACCTCTCAGTCGGAGCGTCAGAAGCAATCGAAGCAGGCGCCGGACATCCTGATCACCACGCCGGAGACGCTACAGGTGCTCTTCACGGGAAAGAACCTCCGTGCACACCTGTCCAACGTGCGTTACTTCATCGTGGACGAGATCCACGAGCTCACCGACGATGAGAGGGGGGCCCAGCTGGCGGTGGCCATGGAACGGTTAACCGCCCTGGCGGGGGAGTATCAGAGGGTAGGACTGAGCGCCACTGTCGGCTCGGTCCAGGAGGTGGCAAACTTCCTGGCCGGTGTAGGTCGGGACGTGACCATCGTCAGGGAGCTGGTCGCCAAGCAGATGTCCATCAGCGTGCAATGCCCTCGCGTGGAAGACCTGGACAAGGACCTGGCCGGGACCCTACAATCGGACCCGCAGCTCATGTCCTGCATGAGGCGCTGCCGCGAGCTGATCGAGGCGCATCGTTCCACGTTGCTTTTCGTGAACACCAGGGACACGGCGGAGGCCCTGGCGGCCCGGTACCATGTGTGGGACGAGACTTTCTCGGTGGGCGTTCACCATGGGTCGCTCTCGAAGGACATACGCATAGAGATGGAGGAGGCCTTCAAGTCGGAGCGGCTGAAGGGCCTCATCTGCACATCGTCATTGGAGCTCGGCATCGACATCGGGTCGGTGGACTTCACCATCCAGTACAACTCGCCCCGCCAGGTGGCCCGGTTGATCCAACGGATGGGTCGAGCGGGGCACAAGGTGGGGGAGAAGACCCAGGGTGCCATCGTCGCATCCAACCCGGACGAGATCGCGGAGAGCCTGGTCATCGTCCGCAAGGCCTTGCATGAGGAGTTGGAGCCCTTCGCGGTGCGGGACTGTCCCTTGACCGTCCTAGTGAATCAGCTCGTGGCCATGGCCATGGTCGGCAACGTTGTCAAGGACGATGCCTACCGCATCATCAAGCGCGCCTACCCGTTCAGGAAGCTGGAGAGGGAGAGGTTCGACAAAGTGTTGGAGCTGGCCTCCCGCATTGGGCTGCTTTTCCTCAACGAGAAGGACTATCGGAAGTCCGCCCGGGGCAGGAAGTACTTCTACGACAACATCTCGATGATCCCAGATGAGCGCACCTATCTCATCAGGGACCTGGCCACCCGGTCGGTGGTGGGCACCCTGGACGAGAGCTTCGTGGTATCGTTCGCCGAGCCCTATGCCAGCTTCATCACCCGAGGTAGGACCTGGCGCATCGTGGAGGTGCGGGAGGAGGAGCTCCTGGTGGAGCAGGTCAAGGAGATCGGCTCATCCCCTCCTGGGTGGGCGAGGACATACCAGTACCTTACAGCGTGGCCCAGGAGGTGGGCCGACTAAGGCGCTTGGAGGATTACCACCACTATAATGGCGACGGGCCCGCCAATGCTACACTCGCCCATTACCTGGAGGAGCAGAGGGCCAAGGCGGTGCTACCCTCCGATAGGGTGATCACACTGGAGATAGGAAAGCGCCTGGCCATCCTCAACGTCTGCTTCGGTACCAAGATCAACGAGACGTTGGCCAAGATGCTGTCCACCTTGCTCTCGGCGAGGCTGGGGGAGAGCGTCGGGGTCACCACCGATCCCTACCGCATCATCCTCGACCTGCCCAGGGACATCAAGCCCGCCACCATCGTGGAGACCCTGCGTTCCATCCGCACCGGGACCGTGGAGGGGTTGCTCCGTATGGTCATCCGCAATTCCAGCCATCTGCGGTGGCGCTTCGTCTACGTGGCAAAGAAGTTCGGTGCGGTGGACAAGGAGGCCGATTACCGCAACATCAACTTCAACCGCCTCATTGAGGCCTATGAGGACACGGTTCTGCTCGATGAGGCGGTGGACAAGGTCCTCTGGGAGGATTTGGACCTGCTCGGGACCGCCGAGGTCATCTCAGGATTGGAATCGGAGGAGATCGCGGTCCACGTTTGTGGCCTGTCCCCGATAGGCGAGGCGGGCCTGCAGCACTCCAAGGAATTGATCACGCCCAGCGGGCCGACCACTCCATCCTGATGGCCCTGAAGAAGCGCCTGGAGGACGAGAGCCTATTCATGTCCTGCCTCAACTGCGCCATGCAATACCGGTTGAAGCCGAGGGAGGCCCCGAAACGCATCCTCTGCCCCAAGTGCGGGGGCTCGATGGTGGCGGCTTTGGCCTCGTACAACAAGGACACGATCAAGCTGGTCAAGAAACAGAAGCGCACCGAGGAGGAGGAAAAGGAATTGCGGCGCCTCTTCAAGAACGCCTCCTTGGTCTCCAGCGGGGGCCGGAAGGCGATGATGACTTTGGCGGGAAGAGGGGTGGGACCAGATACCGCCGCTCGTGTGCTGAGCTCCTACCATGAGAACGAGGATGACCTTCTGCGCGACATCCTCACGGCGGAGATCAACTATGCGAGGACCAAGCGTTTCTGGGACTAGGCCTTGACGACCGGGTTCCTCAACGACCCGACACCAGGTATCGAGGCTTCGACAAGGTCCCCAGGTCTGATGGGGCCGACCCCGCTCGGGCGTCCCGGTGGCGATGATGTCCCCGGGCTCCAGCCGCATATATCGGGAGATGAAGGCGATGAGCTCCTCGGGAGGGAATATCATCTGTTCCGTGTTGCCCTTCTGCCTCAGCTCGCCATTGACCCTCAGCTCCAGGTCCAGATGGTGTATGTCCTCCACCCGGTTAAATGGGAGCGGTGGTGACATGGGCGCGAACGAGTCCATGCCCTTGCTCAAGGCCCAGGGCAACCCGGCCTTGCGGTACCGGGACTGCACGTCCCTGGCGGTGACGTCGTTGAAAACGGCCACAGACATCACGTAGTCCAGTGCGGAACCCACCGGTATGTTCTTGCCCTTGCTGCCGATGACCAATGCCAGTTCCACCTCATGGTCCACCCTCCCGATGCCCTCGGGTACCTGGATAACCTCGCCATCGGCGATCAAGGCCGAGGCTGGCTTGAGGAATATGACCGGCTCCTTGGGCTCCTCCCCCTTGAGCTCCTTGATGTGCTCACGGTAGTTCTGACCGATGCACACGATCTTCCCGTAACGGATGGGGGGGAACAGAACTCGGCGGGCGCTTGGCTCAGTCGCATCCGTTATCCTTGTCCGCGACCGTTTCGAGCGTGAACACGACACCCATGCCCTTCAAGGTCATCTGCACCTTGTCAGCCAGGTAGATGGCCTCGTCCAGGGTGGCCTTCTTGTCCCACATGTAGATCCCGTCAAAGTTGCCAGTGGTCGGCTCGAAGCCAAGGTTACGTATGGCGTCGAAGACCATGGAGGGCCGCTTCCCCTCTGAACTGAACATGATGCGGATGTATGTTATCATCGACCTCAAAATAATACAGGTGCATTAAATATATTGCCCGATTAACTTCGTGCCTTCCCCTCTGGGGGACGCTCGTTCTGAGGCATCGGCACTGGATCGCCCTTGAAGTCTCGAGCGATCGACATAGATCTCGGAGCTGCTTGAACGGGACGCCTTGGGGGCATGCAACCTGACGTCACTGAAACAGACCTTGATCTGTTTGATCAGGTCCTTCATCATGTCCCCTTCGAACACCTTGATGACCAGGCAGCCTCCTGGGATCAGGGTCTTGCGGGCGAAGGCTAGCGCATGCTCGCACAGCTCGATCGAACGTGCGTGGTCCATGGCGTACTGACCCGAGATGTTGGGGGACATGTCGCTGAGGACGATGTCCACCTTTCCCCCGGTCATGTATAACAACCGGTCCATGGTCTCCTGTCTGCGGACATCCCCGAGGATCGTCTCCACCATGGCGCCCTCTATGGGGGCGATGGGCTGGAGGTCGACCCCGATCACCCTGCCCTCACCGCCGACGCGTTCTGCCGCCACCTGGAGCCAACCTCCCGGGGCCGCCCCTAGGTCGACCACCACCTTCCCCTTCCTGAGGATGTTGAAGCGGTCGTCTATCTGGATGAGCTTGAAGGAGGCGCGGCTGCGGTAGTCCAGCTGCTTTGCCTTCCGGTAATAGTAGTCGTGGCGATGTTGCTGCACCCAGTTATTGGACATCTATTCGCATCGATGCGCTCCTGCAATAAAATCATTGTCATATATGCGCCCGCTTCGAGCATTTTTTATGGAACGAGAGGATATCAGGCCGATAGCATGGAACGCGAAGGTTGGACCTATGCCAAGGCCGGGGTGGACATAGAGCGTAAGTCGAAGGCCATAAGCTCCCTGGTGGACCACCTGAGGTTCCGCCGCCAAGGGAAGGGTCATGTCATCGACATCAAGGGACAGTTCACGGCCCTCATAGACTTCGAGGGGTGGGTCCTGACCCTGTGCACCGATGGTGTGGGTACCAAGCTGCTCATCGCCGAAGAGCTGGACAAGTGGGACACCGTGGGCATAGACTGCATGGCCATGAACGTCAATGACACCATCTGTGTGGGGGCCGAGCCCATCGCCTTCGTGGATTACATCGCCATCGACCGGCCCGATGAGAGAATCACCAGCGAGATCGGGATCGGACTAAACCTGGCAGCCGAGATGGCCAATGTGGACCTGGTCGGGGGCGAAATAGCGGTGCTCCCTGAGATGGTGCATGGCGTGGACCTCTCCGGGACGGCCTTAGGATTCCTAAAGCGGGAAGACGTGATCACGGGCGTGGACATCGAGGAGGGTGACGTGATCATCGGCCTGAAGAGCAGCGGGGTCCATTCCAACGGGCTCACCTTGGCCAGAAAGGTCCTTGAAGGCAACCAGGTCTCCCTGGACGATAAGTTCGGCAGGACTGGGAGAACGTACGGGATGGAGCTTCTCACCCCCACGCACATCTACGTCCGCGATGTCCTTCATGTATGCCGGAGCGTCAAGGTCACGGGGATGGTGGATGTCACCGGTGGAGGTCTGAAGAACTTTGTCAGGCTGAAGAAGGGACTGCAGTATTCCATTACCGATCCCATCGAACCGCAGCCCATCTTCGATGAGGTGCAGCAGATGGGCTCCATCACAGATTTCGAGATGTACAAGACCTTCAACATGGGCATGGGTTACGGCATCGTCCTCAGGCGAGATGGGGTCAAGAAAGCGATGTCCATTTTGGGCGATAAGGCCGAAGTGGTCGGAGAGGTCGTCAAGGGAAGCGGTTGTACCCTGGGACCTTTGAAACTGCATTATGATTCCTATTGAGCTCGAACGGCGGAAAGGTAATTCGATCATATCGAGTAGGAGAGTTGTATTCCCATAACCATCGTTAACACGATTACCAATCCGATCAAGGTAACTGCGAGGACGGCTCTTTTTACATTCGGATTTCTACCATCGGCGCTAAGCCCAAATTTAATCGCCATCACCAATTCCAAGACGAATGCGAAGACGAGTGAGAAGGCAGCGATGTAGAAGGGATCAAGGGTTACATTTTGGACGGAATTTAATGCCTCGGTCAGGTAAAGGGTGTAGAGGATTAATGCCAACAGCAAATGTGCCAGACCGGACCAGCATCTCCCTATCGCCTTCGTGAGAAAGTGATGGGTCAGGGCAAGGGAGGCGACAACGGGCAATAAAAATAGGATGGGATAGAACGCCCACTGTCCCTCGAACCAATAGGCCCAAGAAAAAAAAGATAGTGAAGAACAGCAGGGCATCCAGTGTCACTGCAAGAACCAATGCCGCAAAGAATCCCTCCTTGGAAAGCCATCCCATGAAACGAAGAAAGTAATATGCCACTGGAGGTAGGGAGAGGAAGACAAGAGTTATCGCAATTTCGTCCGACCCATGCTCCCCCCACACGATTGCCGCCGCCCACCATAACGTCGAGATGATCAGGACGATGGTAAACCCCAGGGGCAGGGCGTGGTTCCTCACGATTGGGAACTCCCTTGATAGGAATTAAGAGTGTTGCTCATATTCTACGAAATAAGTAAAAGAGGATCGCTTTCACGTGGTTTGGGAACGTACCTTGTGAGCCAGGACCGCCACGCATGCCCCCATGGCAGTACATGTCTCCAATGAATACTCACCGAAGGTGATGTCCATGTGGTTCCGTGCGAAATGGTGCACTTCCTTGGGGACGCCTTTGGGACCGGCCCCGAACACCAAGCAGACGCTCTGTCCCCCTGATACCATCTGGACCACCTCATCGACGCTCCTCTTCTTCTCCTTCTCTGGGTTGCAGGTGGTGAGGACCACCTCTCCCAACTGGGGCAGGAATCCTTTGGCAGGATATGGGTGGGTCTGGAACCGGCCGTTCCTGGTGAGCTCCTGCAGGTAGGAACCGTCCTCGCCTATGGAGGTGGTCGTCGCCACCCAATCGGCTATCTCCTGAGGTGTGGAAAGCTCCCGCGGGAAGGGAAATCCGAAGGTGGCCAGGTTGCAATCGAAGGCCAACGCCAAGGGTCCCGCCCGTGCCAAGATGCGCCGATGCGCCTCTCGGAAGTTCACCGGGTCGTATGAGTTGTAAATAGAGATGGTGATCCGTCCCAACCGCTTGTTCTGTGCCATGAGTGAAAAGGAACGGCCCCTGGGAGGGGCCATGGAGTTTACTTCTTGATGCCCAGGGGGACCTTCTTCACGGATTGGAGCATGTCCTCGTCCCATTCGAACTTCAGGCGCTTGCGTCCCTTCCAGGCCCCGGACTGCAGGATATAACCGACCATCAGGCTCAGGCCGATGGACGCCTCCACGTAGGCGACGGACTTCTTCGCGTCCCGGTTGATCTTCCCCCAGCTCTGCGCCTCCTCGAACGTGCAACCGCTCAGGCCTCCCCACTGGGGGGTGTCCGTGGTGATCTGGATGGCGTAGTGGTGCCCGCCCTTGTCATATCCAAGGGTCTCGCAGATGACCTCGGTCTGCTGGATGTAGTTCTTCGGTACACCGCCCCCAATGTAGATAACACCGGTCTTGTCTGAATTGATCTTGAGCTGGGTCAGCTCCCAGTTGTCCCGGATGGGGTCGATGCGCATGAATGGCCGGTTAGCCTTGCGCGCCTTGTAGTACAGTCCGGTGAGGCCTATGCCGATGGAGCTGTCGTTGAGCGCCGGCAGGAACATGGGTACACCGTACTTGCGGCAGTTGTAGAGGATGGACCCCTCGTCGCCATTGGTGTGGTCCCCGAGGATCTCCATGAACTCGCGGCTGGAATATCCTTTAGGCTCCAGCCCATCGGCGATGTCCCCGATCTTCTCGTCGGTCTCCCGGAACTTGTTCTCGTCCACTATGGTATCATAGATGCGGTCCAGGAAGAAATCGCGCAATTTGAGATCGTCGATGCGAGGGCTGCATTTGTAATGGCTATAACCCTGTGCCTGGTAGAAGTCCTGATAGGGGATGGCGCCTATGGTGACGATGGCATCCACGAGGCCGAACTTGACCATGTCGGCGATGACCTTCCTCAGACCTGCCGCGATAAGAGGCCCGGCCAATCCCAGTATGATGGTGGGCCGTGCCTCGTCCTTCAGGGCGTTCTCGTAGGCCATGGCGCATGTTGCCAGGGCACGGCTCTGTACTGAGCTGTCCTTGTAGGCGTCCATCAGGTCCTTGACGGTGGAGATGTGATCAAAATCGATGGCCTTGACCTTCTCTTGCAAGAAATCGCTCTTCTTGACCAATGCTATAACCCACGGATGATTACAATAACCTAGTATTTCAAATTTTAACTTGGCCCCGACACCAGACCATGTCAATGTTTGGCTGGCATCTTGCGAGGCCGACTGCAGATGGCATACTCGTCCCCATCGAAGAACACGTCTAGTTCCGGATGCTCGGCCTGCATCTCCTCGATCTTTTTGAGGACCTCCCGGAGCGTGAAGTCGGCGTTCCGGTCGAGCTTTATATGAATGGTCTTCTCCATCCGCGCTTCCTGGCCTGGGCCAAACCCTTCTAAAGCAATTGGGTTGATATATATGTTTTGTTTGGAGGAATAAAATAAAATTGCTGCCAGACCCCACGAGCGTTACCTCCAGATAGAGATGTGACCTTGAAAATAATTGCGTTCCCCAAGGCCCCGATAGATGTCGTTATCAGACCGGGCAAGCGTCACAATACATTTTTATTCAGGACCGATGATGGAGTAGCGGACTATCAAACCAAGAGCCAGCGCGCTAGTTGTAAAAAGGTGCAGCACCTTGAAGAGACGGGCAAAGGTGGAATATTCGGGCGGTTCGAGCCAGGCCGAGGGCGGAGCGGTCAGCGCTGCCAAGGACGAGGAGGTCATCGATAGTCTTAAACGCTGGCTGGAACGCAAGGACGCGAACTTCTTGGATTGGATCGAGGAGACCGAGAGCGATGGCGAGGTCTGCCACGACACCAAGGAGGTCGAGGCCCTCCAGGAAGCCGTGGCCGAATATGAGACGGAGATCGCGCAACTGAAGCGCAGCCTCAAGTTCGACCAGCCCGTCGAAGGCGCGGAGCTGGGGGCGGCATTGAGCGAGAAGGTCTCCACGCTCATCGCAGAGCGAGACGCGCTTCGCGTGGAAAAGGAGAGATTGGCTAAGCTGAACGAGGAGCAGAGGGCCAATTTCGATAGGTCCATGGAGGGGGTCTCCGAGGACAAGAGCTCCCTATTGATCAAGGAGATGGAGCTCCACGAGCTCGAGTCTAGGCTGGAATCGCAGCAGCTGGAGATGGAATCCAAGGCCGCCGGGGCCAAGGTAAAGACCGCCAAGGACCTCGAGAAGGAGATATCCGAGCGCTATAGCATCGAGATCCGGGACAAGGAGGACAGATGGCGACTGCGTGAGTCCGAGCTCAAGACGCAGATCGACCAGTTGGAGAGAGAGCTCACAAGGGTCACGGTCGACCTCAAGATCAAGCAGGAGCAGACCAAGTTGGGGAACATGAGCTCCCCCGAGGCGAAGGCGGAGATAGAGCGCAAGCTCGGGGAGATGCAGTCCAAGGAGAAGGAGAGCTTATTGATCAAGGTTCAGCTGGACAACCTCAAGTCCGAACTTAGTGTCCGTGAGGACGAGATGAACCGCCTGCGCGAGGCCATCAACAAGAAGGAGGAGGAGATGGCCCGCCGCGAGGAGGACCTCCAATATAAGGAAAAGCTCCTGACGGTCGAGCGTTTGAAGCTCGAGGAGTCCAAGCAGGAGCTCATAGGGGTGGAGCAGGCAGAGCTCAAGAAGCGCCTGGAAGAGCTGTCCCACGAGATAAAGGCCAAGGAGGCCGAGGTCAAGAACAAGGAGAAGTGGCTCACCGCCAAGTCCGAAGAGCTCCGTATGAGGGAGTCGGGGATCATCGACGAGGAGCTCAAGGTGCGCCAGAAGGAGACCCTCTTGGAGCTGCAGGCGCTTAAGGTAAAGTCCGGCAACCCCCGTTTGGATGACCTGCTCTATGGCGGTATCCCGGTCGGGTCCAACATCATGGTCCATGGCCCCCCGTTCATCGGAAAGGAAGTGCTGGTTGACGTGTTCATCGCCGACGGCCTCAAGAAAGGAGTCCCGGCACTATGGGTCATCACGGACAAGACGGCCAAGGACATCAGGGAGGAGATGAAGTTCGTCATCTCGGGCTATGAGGAGTTCGAAAAGAAGGGCCTGGTGAAGTACATCGACACCTACTCCCGTAGCATGGGTGACGACTCCAACGACCCCTATTCCATTTACATCGACGACCCTACGGACCACGAGAAACTGGCAGAGGTCATCGAGGCCTCTGCCAAGGAGTTCAAGGAGAAGGCCCCGTACTATCGAATGGCGCTTCGCTCGATCTCCACTTTATAGCCTATTCCGACCCCAACTCCGCCTTCCGGTTCCTGAGCCCCATGTGCGGCAGGAGGAAGAAGGACGGGGCCGTGGCTTTGTACGTCATCGAGAAGGGCGTGCATGGAGACCAGGAGATCCAGATGATCGGGTCCATCATGGACGGTATGTTCGATTTCAAGTTGGACCAGATGAAGACGTTCTTCTCGGTGCAGGGCATCGCGGACGTCCAGTCCCGTTCCTACATAAGGTACACATTCACGAAGCACAGCCTCAACATCGGTTCCTTCGCACTGGACCATATCCGGTGAAGGGAAGACGGCCCATTATCGTCCCCTATTGGTACATGGATGCGAGATTAACACAGTGTTGTTGGAAAAGCCAGGGGTTCCCCTAGCTAAGGAATTTCACATGCTTGTCGAATGGACTAGGCCACTTCCATCCCTTCGCTGTGCTTATGATCTGGCTTCTTCTGCACATTGACCCTAGGCAACGGGAAGGGGGGTGGTAACTTGATGTCCCTGGATATCAGAAGGGCGGTGGGCAGGCAATTGGACACGATGGTGTTATGGACCACGTTCGCATCGTCCGGGCTCATGTTTCCATCCTTCGACCAGTCAGCGATCAGTTGGTCAACCTCACCGCTTACCACCATCTGACCCTCGATCTTGATGAACCCCATACCAACGTAGTTTGCCGTGAAACGGAAATCGATGGATGCCAGGTCGGGCTGCGTCTTTACGATCTGTATGATGCTGCTGTTCTGGTCGATGCGGATGTTGGCCACCCTCTCCCCGTGTTTGCCAAACCGCTTGGCCTCGATGCCGCTGGTCTCGAAAGACTTAACTTGCATGACTCCCACCTAGACCTGAACCGTCTTGGAGTATTTTCATTTTATGGGTAGATGTCATAATACTGGAATGTAAAATGGTGCCGCAGGCCGGACTTGAACCGGCGACTTCAAGATCTTCAGTCTTGCACTCTCCCAGCTGAGTTACTGCGGCTCAGGCAAGGGAAAGCGGCCGTTCTTAATAAAGATTACCTCCAATAGGTAATAAAAGAGCATTTTTATTAAAATAGATAGAACAAAAGTTTGAGAGTATATTTACAAAAACGATAATTCGCCTTGTCCAGTAAGTTATTTTTTGATTATTATAGAGATTTTCAATAAAGATTTTTCATCAACATATGTTTATATATTGACACTCATTTATTTTCTAAGTTATCTGGAGAAACCAGCATGTGCCCTATCTCTCGCATCAAAAAAGGGGTCAGTTTACCCAATCGTCGCCGATTCATGAGGAAGGACCGGTTCAAGAAGGACCAGGTGGGTGTCGCCGCAGTGATCGGGACGATCATGGCCTTGCTCGTCTTCCTCACGTTCCTTACGGTCCTCGTGACCACCTGGATACCGGTCACGATGAAGGACAACGAAAGGAATCACATGAACGAGGTCGTAAGCCAGTTCAGCGACATGAAGAGCGGGGTCGACAACATGATGGTCTATACCAGCATCAGTGGCAAACCTTCCTTGCCGACCTACCAGGCCGTGACCTTGGGAGCTCCGGGAGTGCCTGCCTTCGCATCGCCAACGGCAGGGTTCCTTTCGGTATATCCCAAGGGGTCCAACAACGCAATGATGGTGACGACCTTCACAGAAGCGACCGCTTCCAACTCGGTTTCGCTGGTCGGTGGTGGTTCGGTGCAGATGTACGCCCCCAACCGCTACTACGTGCAACAATGGGTGGCCTATGAGAACGGCGGCATCGTTCTGAAGCAGGATGATGGACAGGTGTTCCGAGCAGCCCCCAGCATAACCCTCTCCAAGGATGGCAACTCCGTCAACATGGACATCACCCAGATAGACCTGATCGGAGCGAACAGCTCTGTGGGCGGCACGGGAATAGAGGGTTTGAACCTGGAAGTGGTGTACGTAGATAGCCAGATATATCATCTGAAGTCCAACACTCCTTTCATCATGAAGTTCGATACCAATTTTGGCCAGGCCTACTATGATTATTTCAACACAACGATGGCGGCATTGGGCCTTACGACCGATGGGTCGATCCCTGACGCGGACTTCAGCGATCCCGACAATTATTACTATTCCAACATGGCCGCCCCGGTCAGCGACCATGTGTATTGGAGTATTGGGTTGGTAAAACTGAGCCAGGGTTTGTACGAAGTGAGCCTTGAGATCAGGAACCCATCGAACGTGAATGCCCTACCAGGCACCTTGGTCCTCAACCAAGCCTTCGTGAACGTGGAACTCAGCACCTAAGAAACGTGAGCAGTGAATCACCATGCAAAGCACAGAGGTCGAAAAAGGGAGCCAAGGCGGGAATGGAGCACCGGAGGAGGCCAAGAAGGAGAAGAAACCTCTCTTCGGAAAATCTGGTCGGAGGGTCATGGTGGCAGCTGGCACATCTCCACAGCCGGAGCCGGTCCCAACGGCAGATGGCGTTCCAGCCACCCCAGCCCCTACACTAGCTTCGAAGATCACCATAATACCCCCCATCACCAACCCCGCCATCGAGGTGTCGGAGTTCTACCCGGTCATGGAGGAATACAGTTACGTCAGGATCACCTACAACAACGATACCAGCGAATATCTCTATGAGGTGATCGAACCGCAACTGGACGATAAGGAGCAGGAGCTGTTGGACCTGGTCAAGGACACGCTCCAACGCACCCTTGGCTATGAATGGGAGAGGTTCACCGCCATGGACAAGAAGGAGTATCTCAGGGCCGCGGTGGACAGCTTCATCGAGTCCAGGGGCATCAAGACATCGGAGATGAGCACCAGGAGGTTGAAGTATTACATCATACGCGACTTCGTCGAGCATGGTGTCATCGATGTCATGATGAAGGACGATTTCATCGAGGATATCTCCTGCGATGGCACGGACATCCCCATCTTCGTCTGTCACAGCAAGTACGAGAGCATCAAGGCCAACCTGGTGTTCAGCAACGAGGATGACCTGAACTCGTTCGTGGTGGCCCTGGCACAGAGGGGAGGGAAGCAGATCTCAGTGTCGAGCCCGATCCTCGACGGTACCACCCAGGAAGGGCACCGTGTCAACGCCACCTATTCGAGGGAGATATCCACGAGAGGGTCTACGTTCACCATCAGGCGCTTCAAGGATCGCCCCTTCACCCCTGTCGACCTTATGAAGTACAAAACGGTCAGCCCGGAGATGATGGCCTACCTCTGGCTCGGAGTGGAGCATGGCGAGTCGATGATCCTGGTCGGCGGGACCGCCTCTGGTAAGACCTCGGCGCTGAACAGCTTAGCACTGTTCATCCCGCCAGGCGCCAAGATCGTCAGCATCGAGGACACGAGGGAGATCAACCTGCCCCACGAGAACTGGATCCCGGGGACGACCAGGACCGGCGTGGGAGAGAAGGGAGTGGACGGACGTGCCTCCGGTGAGATCGATATGTACGACCTGGTTCGTGCCTCACTGCGTCAGAGGCCCAATTACATCCTCGTCGGTGAGGTCCGTGGCAAGGAGACGTACATCATGTTCCAGGCCATGGCCACCGGTCACAGCACCTACAGCACCATGCACGCAGACTCGGTGAAGTCGATGGTCAATAGGCTGGAGAACCCGCCCATCAACTGTCCAAGGATATTGCTCACCGCCCTACGCAACGTCCTCATCGTGTCCCAGGTGAGGGTCGGTAACGACTATGTGAGGCGCATGAAACAGATCATCGAGATCGTCGGTTTCGAACCGGAGACGAACGAGCTCATCACGAACACCGTCTACGAATGGGACCAGGCCACGGACCGATTCATCTACAAGGGGCACAGCTTCCTCTTCGACAAGATCATGGAGATGAAGTCGCTCTCGCACGAGGAGATGATGGAGGAGTTCGAGAGGCGCATCGAGATCGTCAACTACATGTCAGCGAAGGACATGCATGACCACCGCAAGATCTGGGCGGTCACACAGGCCTATTACAAGGAGCCGCAGAAGACGCTACAGAGGGTACGAAGGGAGATGCAGGAGATGGACACGAGGAAGGAGGTGGGCAAGCATGTCGCCTGATGTCTCGGACATCTTCTCCCGCATAGAGGCCTCCAAGAAGGCCTACCTAAAGACGAAGGAGACCAGCACGGAGGGACCATCGAAGAGCAACGGACCCCGTGTGGTCAAGATGCGACAGGGGGCCATACCCGACTATGTCCGCCTGACGAAGTACCAGGAGTTCTGCTGGCGTACCATGGGCAAGGTGGTCAAGAAGTACTCCAAGCCCAACGCCAAGTTGGAGCTGTCATTGTTGCAGGCGCATATCCGCCTGCGCGCAGAGGAATATACCGCCTATGTGTGGATGACCTCCCTGATAACGTTCATCGTCGCGCTGACGGTCGGTCTGCTCTTCGGAGGGGTGCTCATCGCCCTCGCCGGGATCGATACCAGCATGGCTATGATCATAACCGTGATGATCATCGCATTGCCACCCTTGTTGACCTACGTGGTCCTGAACGGATCGCCAGGGTCGAAGGCCAAGGCGCGCAAGCGTGACATAGACAAGCGCATCGGGGCCACCATGAGCTTCATCTCGGCCATGGCCTCGGCGGACGTCAACATCGACACGATATTCAAGGAGCTGGCCCGCCAGCCCATCTATGGCGAGATCAAGAACGAGGCGGAATGGATAACCAGGGACACCGAGCTCCTGGGCATAGATATCCTCACCGCCATCAGCAAGGGCGCGCAACGCACGCCCTCCTCCAAGTTCCAGGAGTTCTTGCAGGGAGTGGTCACGACCGCCACCTCCGGTGGTCAGCTCAAACCCTATTTCCTGCAGAAGGCGGAGCAGTTCGAGAAGGAGGCCAAGTTGGACATGAGGGCCCAACTGGAGACCCTCGGTCTGATGGCCGAGACATTCGTCACCGTGGTGGTCGCGTTCCCGCTCTTCCTGGTGGTCATCATGGCCATCATGGCCATCGTGCCGGGGAGCTCGAGCGGTTCCTCCGATACCACGCTGTTGTTGCTCTGGCTGGTGGTGGGTCTCATGATCCCGCTCTCCCAGTTCGGGTTCATATTCTTCATTTGGAACACCACCAAGGAATCCACGATGTGAGGCGAGACCATGGCTGAAAAGAAGAAGGACATATTGGACATCGGGCAGCTCAACCTGCGCAGGAAGGACTATTCCAAGACCCTGCTGATCATAGGCATCGTGGGATTGGTGATGTGCCTAGTCGTCGCCTTCATCGAAATGGCGGAAATCGTGAGCACCGGACTGGAATGGATCTATTGGGTTATGCTGGGGCTGATGATATTCTCGGGGCCTTACGGGTTCTACATGAGCTTCCAGTACAAGAAGACCCAGGAGATAGAGACCAGGCTTCCGGACTTCCTCAGGGACGTCGCCGAGGCGGGGCGCTTCGGCATGACCTTGGCACAGGCTATACGTGTGTCGTCCAGAGGACGATATGGCCGTCTCACCCCTGAGATCCAGAGGATGGCGGCGCAGATCGACTGGGGCGTGCCCGCCTCCGAGGCGCTTAGGCTCTTCGCCGAAAGGGTGAACACCCCGTTGGTGAAGCGCATGGTCTCCATCATCATCAAGGCGAACGATGCTGGAGGCAGCGTGGCGGACGTGCTCACCATGGTGGCGCACGATGCCAGGGAGACCATCATCAACTTCAACGATAGGCGCATCTCGATGGCCACCTACACCGTGGTCATCTATGTGGCCTTCGGGGTGTTCTTGGCGACCATATTCATCCTGAACACCACCTTCCTGCCGAACATGGAGGAGGCGGGGCAGCAAGTGAACGAATCGGCCATCGAGGCGGGCGTCACCAACCTGCCGGCCACCATACAATCGGAGATCATCCCGACCGTACAGCTCATCTTCATCGTATCCGTGGCGATACATGCGTTCGGAGATGGTATATTGGCAGGTGTGCTGCAGGACGGCAAGGTGGCCAACGGTCTACGCCATTCCTTCATCATGCTGCTGATAGGGTTCCTGGGAACGATATTGATCACCGGGTGATGAAAATGGAAGCTGACAAACAGACTGTGGAGGAGATCGGAAAGGAGCTCGAGTCAGAGAAGGAATCCGGTCCCAAGGCGACCCGCGGCATATTCAACCGCAAGCCCATGAAGGTCATGGTGGGGGCTAGCAACCTCACCGCGCCCTCTCTCACGCTCATCACGGAGATCCCCAAGATCGCCGAGCCCAACGTGGACGAGGTGGAGATCAACACCGTCATCAAACCGGCCGCCTACGTGAGGATCAAGTTCGACAACATCTCCTCGGAGTACATCTACGAGGTCATCGAGCCCCGCCTCACCGACGACGAGCACGAGCTGCTGGACCTGTTGAAGGAATCGTTGACCATCACCCTGAACCTGAGCTTAGGGAAAAAGCCGGATGAACGAACCGAGGTGCTCCGCCAGGGCATGAACGAGCTGTTGAAGAACTTCGACATCGTGCTCAACACCGTCTCCTCGGACCGCATATTCTACTACCTGCAGCGGGACTTCGTCGGCTACGGGGTGATCAACGTGATGATGATAGACCCCAATGTGGAGGACTGTTCGTGTGATGGCGTGGCCATCCCTCTGTACATCTTCCACCGCAAGTACGGGTCCATCAAGTCCAACGTCCAGTTCGACAACGAGACTGAGCTGGACTCCTTCGTGGTGTGGATGGCGCAGCGCTGCGGCAAGCACATTTCCGTGGCCGACCCGCTGTTGGACGCCACCATTCCGGACGGGTCCCGTCTGAACGCATCGTTGGGAAAGCATGTCACCAAGCGCGGTTCCTCGTTCACCATCAGGCGCTTCAAGGAGAACCCGTTCACCCCGCTCGACCTGGTCAAGTTCAAGACCATGAACACGGAGATGATGGCCTACCTTTGGATAGCCACGGAGTTCGGATGCTCCATGCTGGTATGTGGAGGTACCGCCTCGGGTAAGACCACCACCCTAAATGCGGTGCTTCTCTTCATCCCGCCCCAGAAGAAGATCATCTCCATAGAGGACACCAGGGAGCTCAACCTCCCCCACGAGAACTGGATCCCGGGCGTCACCAGGGAAGGCTTCGGAGGAAAGAAGGCCAACGCCATCGGCCAGGTCGATATGTACGACCTTCTCACGGCGGCTTTGCGTCAGAGGCCTGACTACCTGATGGTCGGTGAGGTCCGTGGCAAGGAGGCGTACGTGGTGTTCCAGGCGATGGCCACCGGCAAGACCTCCTACTCCACGTTCCACGCCGAGGACGTCCAGGCGATGGTACATCGTATGGAGAACGACCCCATCAACCTGCCTAGGGCCCTGATCACCGCGCTGGACATAGTGCTGCTCCAGGCCCAGGTCAAGGTGGGCACCAAGATGACCCGACGCGTCAAGTCTCTCACCGAGATCGTGGGCATGGACCCGGAGACGGGCGAACTGATCACCAACTCGGTGTTCTCCTGGAACCCGGCCAACGATTCGTTCAACTACTCTGGGCACAGCTACATCTTCGAGAAGGTGCGCAGCATCAAGTCCTGGTCCCCCAGGGACATGGAACGGGAGATGCAGCGTCGCGTGGAGATCCTGGAGTTCATGCGCAAGTCCGGAGTGAACAACTATCGGCAGGTCGCCAAGATCGTCTCCGCCTATTACCGGAACCCGGAGAGGGTGATGAAGGACATCCGCGAGAAGTCACCCATGTGATAGATGTCGCCGCGCGTATCGCAGGCCCAAACCATTTCCCGCTCTCATTTCTTCGATGCCGTTGTTGCTGTCACCACACCCCGACCGTCCTTTGGATCAGGCACGTGGCGTGACCATCTGCCCCTGACCCATGAGGTGCCCTCCGAACCCTATTGCCCAGAGGATCACCGGATAGACGATCCAGCGCTCCAGCCCGCCCAGGCCGAACTCGGTGAAAGGGCTGCTCTCCCCCATGAAGAGGTAACTAAAGAGCACCACAAGGGCTGTGACCCCAAGTACCACCGATATGTATCGATAGGGGCCGACCAGGACCTTGTATGATAAGATGGCCGATATGCCCCCGCCCATGAATGCCATCATTGCGAAGGTGGCGTGGATGCCTCCCAAGCTTCCGTTGAAGAGGCCCACCCCCAGAACGCCTAGGCCGAATATCGCCAATGGCACCGTGACGATCTTCCGATGGAAGGTCTGTTGGACCATGAACGCGGCGATCAGCACCAACGCCCCGCAGATGAACATCGACGCCGAGAAGATGTTGGACGATGGCTGCAATATGATACTGTTCGGAGGTTCCGTCGCTCCTAGGTCGCTGACCATGTCATCCGATGTGCTTTACCCTGGATAGAGCGTCTCCGCCGTGATGATGCCCATGAGGGCGACCGCTCCGGCGATGAACAGCAATGCCCCCGCCATCGTCCGATATTGTCTGATCTTTCTAATGGACCCAGTCATCTTCTCGGTACCTCATCGCGATCGAAATAATTTGGATATCAAACTCAAATGATAAATGGACCATTGAACGGAGATGGTTTTTAGAAAAATAGGATATGAAAAGGATTTGGAAAGGGGGGGCTGTGCCCCCGTTCGCCCTTACTTCTTCTCCTCGACCTTAGGCTCCTCTTTCGGGGGGCTCTTGTCCGAGCGCTTCACGATCCGCCGGAAGGTGCGAGGCTGCTCCTTGACCTCTGCCACTGGGGCGTTGGCGAACACCATGCCGCACTTGTGGCATACCGTGCTGCCCCGCGGGTTGAGGATGCCGCAGGTCGGGCACGCGAAGGCGCCGCTCTTCTTGTCCTCCTCCCTCTTAACCAACCAGGCCTCGAAGGTCAGGAAGCCGGGCTCGGTCTTGAGCCACTCCTGGAACTTGTCCTCCGAGTACTTGGCACCGAGGGCGGCCTTGGCCTGCTCCCGGTAGGTGTTGACGTACTCGTCGTACTGTTCCTGCATGGCCTTCATGTACGCATCGCCCTGCTCCTCCTGGCCCGGCTCGGTCAGGAACTTGGCGTGACACTCGGGGCACTCGCTCGCATTGGATGGTATCCAGGCCCCGCACTCCGAGCATTTCGCCGTCCCGGTCTCGAAGACCACCCCGCACTTGGGGCAGCGCTTGGAGTCCTCCGGTATCAGCGCGCCGCACTCACCGCACTCCACCATCTTGCCCAGGCTGTGCTTGTACAGGTACGCCACGAAGATGATTATGACCACCGCGACCGCAGCGATGATGGCCAGGATCATCCACCATGGTATGTCCGACCCACCGTCGCTCTGCAGGTTGATCTCCTTGTTGCCATACCGGGGCTGGTCGCCATTATCGATCTTCAGGGTGACGAACACATCTCCGGAAGCCTCCGAGGGTATGGTTATGGACCCGCTGTAGGCCCCGGTGCTGTCGGTGAGAACGGGCACCAATGGGCTCACGGGCACTCCAGCGCTGTCAGCTAGGTACAGGGACATGGTCGTGTTGACCAGCGGCATGCCGTCGGGGCTCGTGACCGAGCCGAACACGAAAAGCGAACTGCCTGGCTTCACATCATCCACACTGGTGTTTATTTCGAACACCGGTTGACCCAGAAGCACGACGTCGAACGTTGTCATCAGCTCGTTGTTCGCAGGGTTCGCGTCGTCAAGCAGCGTTGGATTTATGCTCAGGTTGTAGGAAGATATCCCCACCCCGTTCACTACCCAGGAGATGTTGAAGTCCTTGCTTTCGCCGGACATCAGACTGGTGGTGAAGTTGTAGATGGCGAAGTCCGCGTCATCGTTCACCAAGCTCAGATACACAACAGCGTTGTTGGCGTCGGTCAGTCCCCCGTTGGTCAGGGTGAACGCGATGAATACCTTCTCACCCATGCTGGCATTCGAGGTGGGTTGGTTGCCCTTCCAAATGTTGGCATCGGTCGCCAGAAGGTCCGGTCGGTTGTCCACGATATACAGGGTCTGAGAGGCCGGGACATCACCGATCTTGGTGAAGTCGCTGAAGCTGACATAGATGGTCCTGTTCTGGAACAGACCCATTTCCGGGTCCGAGGTGACCTGCCAGAATCCCGAGATAGTCACGGTCTCATTGGGGGCCAGAGACAGCACGAACACCCGATCGATCTCCTGACCGGTCGTTGCGTTGTCAATGCGGTAGATGACCTCGAAGTTGTGGGCCGTGGACTGACCGATGTTCTTGACATTGGCGTCCAGAAGTATCTGGGTGCCCACGAACACCTGGGTCACTGTGTCGCCTCCTACCACCTTGTGGAACACCAGACCGTTGCAATACAGCCTTGGTACATCCAACACGGTCAATTGCAGCGACACCACGTTATTGATCTTAGTGGTCTCGTTTATCTGATCGTTCGGGTCGACGATGACCACGATGTTGGCATAGCCCGGATGGTTCGGGGTCCACGGGATGGATACATCGGCGTATTGCATCACCGGTATCTCGCCCACGATCTGAGATGCTATCAGGACGTTCCCGCCCGTGGTGTTGAGATAGAAGCTCACGTTGATGTCCTGGGCATCGACATTGCCATAGTTCCATACCTTGGCAGTTATGGAGGTGGTCGAGTTGGTGACGACCTCGGCAGGCGTCACTGTCACACCGGTGGGCTCTATCTCCAGGTTGGGCAGGGAGAGCGGGATGATCAACGCGACCTCGATGTCATCCATCTGCAAGGGCGGGCTGTAGAACGGTAGGCTAATCGCATACCGGCTCAGGTCCTCGGAGGAGAAGTTGAGCGTCGAGTTGAGCCAATAGGTGCCGTTCACCCTGTAGTTACCAAAGTACTTCTGAGGCTCGTCAGCGGTGATCTCATCGCAAAGGGCCTTGAAGACTATGGATCCGTTGGAATCTGTCATACCGGCAGCGTAGAGGGAGTAGGGCGGGCTATTGGTGCCCAATTGGTCCAGCTGCACGTACACCGTTTCCAACTGATTGTGCTCGGTTATATCGTAAGCTACCACGTTGATCCAGCGATAGTGGCGGATGACCGCGTCCTCGCTCGCGACCAGTTCGGGTATAGACACAGAGGTCAGGTCGGCATGTGCCATTCCACCGAAATACGACCAGGACCTGGTGAAGTTGACGTTTACCGCGGTCAGGGTCGCCTCCGAGCTGCTCGGGGCGATGAAATCATAGCTTATGATCGAGTCGGTGATATACACCTCGGACTGACCGTCCATTATGATCACGACCGGGTTGGCCGGGCTCAATCCCCCTTCGTCAACTGTAAGGTTGGCGGAGTTGGTCAGGTATATGGTCAGGGCCAGATTGGACTGCACGGTCCCGTTGAAGTCCATCATCAGCTTGGCGTCGTCCTGAACGACCAGCCAATACTGGTTGGCATTCTGGCCTTGATAGATGAACAATCCCGCATTCAATATCAGGGTGGCATTGTCCTTCACGACTACGTTCTTGGAGATGTTGGTGAAACTGTTAATTGTGAACACAGTGTTCCCGGATAGTGTCCAAGTGTTCCCACCTACCAACACGGTGATGTTGTTGTACGCCTGATTGTTGTCATAGTTGTACTCGGCCACGCCTCCGACCTTCACATAGATGGAGAACTGACCGACGCTGGACGGGACCCAGGTTATTGACGCGTTGACCTCGGCACCTGGACCGACGTTTATGGTCTGAGTTCCGATGATCACGCCTGCCTCGGGCTTGCCCAGGTAGAACACTACGCTGGCACCGACCGCGCTGGCCTTACCATCGGTGTTCTTGACATTGGCGTTGATGGTCAGCGGCGAACCGGTGCTTGCCGGGTTGTCGCTGAAATAGATGTTGTCGTTGGCCACGGTCAGGTCTGGCAATAGTGGCAGGATGTCGATCGCTTCCGTGATCCGGTTGTTATCGTTGTCTGATTCAGTGATCAGGTTATCTGGGTCCACATTGACCGTTATGTAATGGGTTCCTGCCTCGGTTGTAGTGTACCATGGCACAGTGACATTCACCGATTGTCCTGGAAGCAGGCTCGGCACGGTCACATTCGCAATCGTGACGGACTTGTCCAACACCCCGTAATAGTCAGTGAATTGAACCAGTATGTTCTGCGCTGCGGTGTTGCCCGTGTTCATCACTGTCACGTTGAGAACGGCGTTGGTCTCGTTGTGATATATCGGCACTGGCGTATAGCCGATGTTCATTGGAACCAGATCGGGCTTCTCAAGGACCAACCCATCCAAGGCTATTGATTCGGCATCTTGTTGTGTTATGAGATTTGGGAAGGCTGCAAATGTTGCGGAGGTTGAGTTGGTGAACTCGGCCCCTGTTCCATTGATATAGCTGACCATCATGTTGTAGCCATTGATCTTCTCGCCTAAGGGGAGCGTCTTGGCCGTGATGATGTCGGTCAGGACGGGGATCATTGCGTTACCGAACGGATTGGTATAGTTGAAATTCCCACTGTCCCTGCCAAGGTAATCCAGGACCGATGTGGGGGGCGTCATCGACACACCATCCGCGGTCAGATAATAGGCAGTGGCGTTGCTTGCTGTGAGCACGTCGATCTTGGCGCCATCTACTGGTATCCCTTGGCTGTCCAAGACGGTGATGTTCGCCCAACGATAGATTGCGTTGATCGGTGCGGTTTCAATATCTATCCACATCTTATCAACGCTAAATTGATAGGTTAGTAGATTATTATTCGAATAACGGATTGTGAGGGAATCTATTTCACTGATTTTTTCTATACCAACACTACCTAAGTCAAATGTAACGGTTACTGGACTGACGTTATTAGATGGCCGTATTGCTGTATTATGATAATTGACACCATCAAGAGACCATTCAATATAATTTGATGCTGGAAACCCATTGGTGGTAAGGTATGTCAATTTTAAAGTGGCCGATGATATTGATCCAGATAGTCCTTCAGTGTTGAATTTGTCTATTGACATCACTTCAGTGGGTTGAACCACATAGTAATTGGCATCTGCAGAAATAATGTCAGATAAAGGTTGACCTGTGGTAGTATCTGCAGCCGTTTTCCCTGTTGGTGTTATTGATATTATTTTATTGACCGGTATAAAGGGCGACAATCCATCTGGCGCTCCTTGCCCATCCTGAATGCAACCATATAGATAGGCGGCCGACTGGTCATAACATGTCAGCTTGTTGTAGGTATCGCTGTAATCCAGGTAGTTAAGGTCTATCTCGGTGTTCACCGCAGTGAACGCGGTGTTGCCTGCGATGCTGATGTTCCCATAAGAGGGTAACTTGAAAGCGACTTCCACCCAGATGCGGTTAATCATCACTGGACTTGCCTTAGTGTTAGTGAAGCTGATTTGGGCTAGGGCTAAGTCGGCCGAGGACATTGTTGGCAAAGAGAAGCTCTTAGTCGCCTCGTACAATGTACCAGATGGATCGTAGTCCTCATAGGTCTCTGTTACCGTTATTGATGAACAGGGTTGGGTTGCAGTATTCGGCAATGTGTATGCGGGTGTGTCTGGAGACCCACCATCATTGAATGGTGACGGCGCCTTGTAGCTCATTTTCAAGGTGATGCTGTCAATGTTGCTGGGCATGAAGGACATGCCAGCGATATCAAAGCCATTGACAGTGAAGTACTCACTCTGCCCGACAACGAAGAACATCGAGTCTTGCATGGTAAGGTTAACCGCGGCCTCGCCTGGTGCATTGGTGCCCGGTCCGACCAAGTTGGCGTTCACGTTCCTCTGCAATTTATAGGTCACCAAACTGCGAGAGGATGTGTCAGAGGCGAATGGATAGTTATTGTTGTACAATTGGGGATAGCTGTCCGGGTCCGTGAGTTTGAATGTGTCCGTGAGGTCCGAATCGAATATCTGGACATCGCTGGACATGAACAACATGACCGGGGCGTCGTTGAAGTAGTCATCAGGGAAGTAGGCCGAATTGACCGCTGAGGTCGAGCCCTGATACGCTTCGACGGTAGAGTTCCGCATGACCATCTGAGCATCATCTATGACGATGTGACCGGGGAATGCCAGGGTAGAGTCCTCCACCAAGAGGCTGCCACCGTTGCGTACTATGATACCGAGACCAGGGAACGCCTGGCTCGGATATACCTGATCGGTGGTGACCATTGAATTCTCAATGATCAACTTTCCACCATCCTCCACGGTGATGGTATAGATCATGACACTGGGACCTTCGTAATTACTGGTCGGATTATACGTCTGGACCGCTTTGAAGACGCAGTCCCTGATAATGACCGTCCCGCCTGCCTGAACCGTCAAGTTCGCGGTGAGGGAGGCTGTCCCTGTGAAAGGAAGATAGCTGGTTGGCCAGTCCCTGCCCACGAAGATATCTTCGTGGCCGGGTGCCCCGCCAGCGGAGGCATTGTTGTTCGAGAGTCCGATCGTTATCAATCCGAACAACGACGCGGAGAGCATGCAGTATACGATGATCGCACTGACCAGCTTGGTGTGTTTATCCCCCATAGTAATCGGCCTACCGATAATGTTATTTAACGGGAAAAAATCAATTTTTCATTATAAATACATATGGCTACAGATAATATTATTGAATAACTTCAATAAAACTATCTGAACAGAATACTTTTTCAAGCTACGCTGATTTATATAAAAATGATAATATGAGGTAGGAGGGGGACCCTCACTTCCTCTTGATTATCTTTCGGATCGAGACCGATTTCTTCACTTCGCCGGAATCCGCGTGCTCGTCCGGTTTCGGCTCTTCGGTCTTAGGTTCCACCTTATGCTCGGCCTTAGCCTTCGGTTTCGGCTCGGGCACAGGTTCTGGAACAGGTTCGGGCTCTGGTTCCGGTTCCTTCAGGGCCTTGCCCTTCTCGACCCTCTGCCCGCACGCCCAGCATGCCTCGGAATCCGCATCGATGATGGTCTTGCAGTTGGGGCAGTTGATCTCCTCGCGGGGCTTGGGGACCTCCTTGGGCAATGGTTCGGGCTCTGGTTCGGGCTCGGGTTCGTGCTTTTGGTACTCGGTCGCCTTAGGCTCAGGGACCGGTTCGAACTCGATCTCCACTGGAGCGGGCACGGAATGCAGCTGCGGTGACTCGTCGACGGACGATTCCAAGGCGGCGGCGTTCACCTCCTCGCGCACTAACCCCGGGCTGGGCGAGACAGGTTCGAACATGGGGCCATCCCCGCTACCGCCCCTGTCGTTCAAGGCCTTCTCCCTCTCCTTGAGGGACCTCTCCCATTCCACGAATCGTTTCTGCTGTTCTATCATCAGGCCCTTGTTGGCATTGATAGCATCGGACTGCTCGCTCAGGACCTTGGCCTTGGCCAGCAGTTCCTCTCGCCTCGAGATCGACTCCTCGAGGGTCTTGCACATCTCCTGCTCCTCCAACAACAGCTTCTCCTCGTACTCGTTGAGGTGGGTCATGGTCACTTTAGCGGCCACCTCGTATTCCGCGGTGGCCTCGGTAAGGCGCAACAGCTCGCCCTCTTGGATCGCTATGTCGCCCTGGCGCTTCTCCATGAAGAGACGCTCCGACTGCAACTTGGTCTCAAGGGTCTTCAGCTCCACATCCAATGCGGTGAGCGTGCGCTCCTTTTCGACCACATCGGTCTCGCGTCTGGAGACATCCCTCTCTCGACCGCTCAGCTCACTCTCTTTCGCCTCCAGGCGGGAGCGAGTGGACTGCTGGTGGGCCTCCTCGTCACGAAGTTTCTTGTCCAAGGCATCCAGCTCATCGCGCCGACGCTTGAGGTCCGCCTCCTGGACCTTGATCTTGTCCTTGAACTCCTCGATGACATCCCAAATCTGTGCCTGCTCGTTAGCCATCTTCCATCACCCCATCTTGTAGCTCCAACGTCATTGACCTCAGGCCAAGGTGGGACCGAGGACGATCAGTCCCTTGTCCCCCACCTCGACAGTGTGGCGCTCCATGCTGTGTTCGCAGGCGCGCATCTTCTCGACCCTCATGTAACGGACCAGCTTCCCGCGGGTCCGGTCCAGGCCCAGCTCGATTATTCCGTCCACCAGGAAACCCTCGTTGCCAAGGATCTCCGATGGCCCTCCTGGGCTCCTCTCCATTACGATGAACGATATCAGATTGTAGTCGCGCAGCGTCTTGAAGAAGTAGAACATCTTCTTGCGCATGCCCTTGGAGTCCTCCATGAGCGAATACAGCGCGCCCAACGAGTCCAACGTGAAGACGGTGAACTTCTCCCCGTGCTTCTTCTTGTAATATTGGATCATTTGGGTCAGGAATTGGACGTAGTCCGTCGGATCCTCGATGTCGACGATCTCATCCAGCTCACGCATGTCCGTGATGTCGGAGATCTCCATCTTCTCGGTCAGGTTCATGTTCAGACTTCGCATGTTGCGCATGTGGCTGTCCGCCGTCTCCTCCAATGTCACATAGAGCCCGAACTCGTCCACCTTCCCGAGGTAGGAGTTCATCATAGTATAGCAGAAGCTGGTCTTCATCGAGCCTGGGGGCCCGGTGATCAATACCACCTTCGGCGCCTCTATGTCCGTCCGGAATACTTTGTCCAGTCCTTGTATGGAGTTCCTAAACACTAAAGAACACCACCATTTTGCGTTCTATCGACGCGTCCGTTATAATAGTTTTCGCACTAGATATCACATTTCGACACTGAGGTTGAGCCCTCGGGGGAATCAGCATTTTCAACATTGATCGTCCTCTCCAGGATGGTCGTTATTTCCATTATTGACAATAGGACCTCCACTTTCGGGCATAAGGGCGTCCCCTTTGGATTCCGTCTCCACCACCGTGTTCTCCTCCGCACGGCTCACCAATCGCGCCACCGCTATGACGCGGTCGTCCTCGGCCAGGCGCATGAGGCGCACACCCAAGGTGGTACGTCCTACCACGCGTATCTCCGAGACCTTGATGCGTTGCACATGGCTGTTCTTGGAGGCCACGACCAGCTCGTCCTCCTCCTCCACCTCCTGAACGTGGACCACCTTTCCGTTGCGCTCGTCGGTGCGTATGGTTATGACCCCTTTCCCTCCCCGATTGGTCTTGCGGTACACCTCGTGCTCGTCGGTGGATTCCCATTTGCCCACGGGAGTCACCTTTCCATAACCATGCTCCGTCACCGTCAGCAGCTTGGACTGGTCCGTGACCACCGCCATGGAGACCACGCGATCGCCCTCATCCAGGCGGACCCCTATGACACCGTGCGCCGGTCGGCCCATGGGTCGTACGTGCTCTTCGTTGAACCGTACTGCCTGACCGTCCTTTGTGGCGAGTATGATCTCCTTCGAACCGTCCGTCATCTTGACGTCCACCAGCTCGTCGCCCTCCTCCAGCCCCACGGCGATTATGCCGGAGGAACGGATGTTGGCATATGCCTTCAGAGCGGTCTTCTTGATGATGCCCTGCTCGGTGGCGAAGACCAGGAACTGCTCCCCCGAGATGTTCTCCACGGGGATGGCCTTCATGATCTTCTCTCCCTCCTCCAGGCGGGGCAACAGGTTGACGATGGCCTTGCCCTTGAACTGTCTGGACCCAACCGGGAGCTTGTAGGCCTTCAAAACGTAAACCCTCCCCTTGTTGGTGAAGAACATGAGGTAGTTGTGAGTCAAGGTGACGAACATGTCCGTGACGAAGTCCTCCTCCTTGGTCTCCATGCCCATCAGGCCCATGCCCCCGCGGCGCTGTTGCTTATAGGTGTCCAACGGGACGCGCTTGATGTACCCGTCCTGGGTGATCGTGACCACCATGTCCTCGTTGGGGATGAGGTCCTCATCGTCCAGGTCCCGGGCGTCCATCACGATGTCGGTGTGTCGCTCATCGCCATACTTCTCCTTGAGGTCCAGGACCTCCTGCTTGATTATGGCCATGACACGCCATTCGTTGGCGAGGATGTCCACCAGGTCCTTGATCGCGATCTCGAGCTCGGCGAACTCCTCCCGGAGGGACTCGATCTCCAGCCCGGTCAACTTCTGCAGGCGCATGTCCAAAATGGCCTTCGCCTGCTCCTCGTCGATCTCCAGGCGGGCCATCAGGCCGATCCTCGCCTCCTCAGGGCTCTGCGATTGGCGGATGATGCGGATGGTGTCGTCCAAGGCGTCCAGCGCCTTGATGAGGCCGATGAGGATGTGCTCCCGCTTCCTCGCCTGGGCCAGGTCGAATTGGGTGCGTCTGGTGACGATCTCCTTGCGATAGATGAGGTAATGCCATATGATCTCCTTCAGCGTGAGCACCTTGGGCTCGTTGTTCACCAAAGCGATGTTGATGACACCGAAGGTGACCTCCATCTGGGTCTGTTTGAAGAGATGGTTAAGCACGATCTCGGGCGAGACGTCCCGACGCAGCTCGATGACGATGCGCATGCCATCCCGGTCCGATTCGTCGCGCAGATCGGTGATGCCCTCGATGCGCTTGTCCTTGACCAGCTCTGCTATGGACACGATCAGGTTGGACTTGTTGACCTGGTAGGGTATCTCGTCGACGATAATGCGCTGCCTGCCCTCCCTCTCCTCCATGCTGGTCTTGGCCCGCACCTTGACCTTGCCGCGACCGGTGCTGTAGGCCTCGATGACGCCACCGATACCATAGATAGTGCCTCCGGTGGGGAAGTCTGGCGCCTTGATGAACTGCATCAGCTCCGTGACCTCCGCCTCGGGGTGCTCGATGACATAGATGATGGCGTCCGCTACCTCTGTGAGATTGTGCGGAGGCATGTTGGTGGCCATCCCGACCGCGATCCCGGCCGTTCCGTTGACCAACAGATTGGGCAGCTTGGCCGGCAGGACGGAAGGTTCCTTCAGGCTACCGTCGAAGTTGTCCACGAAGTCGACCGTCTCCTTGTCGATATCGGCCAGCATCTCCATGGCGATACGGCTGAGACGGCATTCGGTGTAACGCATGGCCGCGGCCTCGTCACCGTCGACCGAGCCGAAATTCCCTTGGCCATCGACCAAGGGATACCTTAGCGAGAAGTCCTGCGCCATGCGGACCATGGAATCATAAACGGCGGTGTCACCGTGCGGGTGATATTTTCCAAGTGCCTCGCCCACCACCCTGGCACTCTTCTTATGTGGCTTGTTGGGCAGGAGGGAGAGCTCATTCATCGAGTATAGCACTCGCCTGTGCACCGGCTTTAATCCGTCACGCACATCTGGAAGGGCACGACCGACTATCACGCTCATGGCGTAGTCGATGTAGCACTTCTTCATCTCCGTCTCGATGGATTTGAGGATGATGTGACTGGAGGCCTGGTCCTGTATGGGGGAGGGCGGAACAGCTGACGTTTCGGTCGGGGTTCGTCCATTTTCGTTAGGTTGTTGCTCTTCCATCTTCTCCCCTCCTAGACGTCCAGGTTCTCCACTTCCTTGGCATGTGCCATGATGAACTCACGCCTTGGCTCGACCGCATCCCCCATGAGGATGGTGAAGAGCTCATCGGCCTTTACGGCATCTTCGATGGTCACTTTTTTCAACATACGCGTGGTCGGGTCCATGGTGGTCTCCCAGAGCTGGTGTGGATTCATCTCGCCCAGACCTTTGTAACGTGCGATCGTTGCTCCGCGTCCCAAATCTTCCACCGCCTTCTGCATTTCCCTATCATTGAAAGCGTAGATCTCCTTCGCCCCCTTCGAGATCTTGTAGAGGGGCGGCATGGCCGCATAGACGTGTCCTTGCTCGACCAGAGGTTTCATGTAACGGTAGAACAGGGTCAATAAAAGCGTCCTGATATGAGCGCCGTCCACATCTGCATCGGTCATGATGATTACCTGATGATAGCGCAACTTGGTGAGATCGAAGTCCTGGCCCACCCCACTGCCCAGGGCGGTGATGAGGTTCCTGATCTCCACGTTCTTGAGGATCTTGTCCATGCGGGCCTTCTCGACGTTGAGGATCTTGCCTCGGAGGGGCAGGATGGCCTGGAACTCGCGGTTTCGACCCATTTTCGCGCTCCCACCGGCAGAGTTTCCTTCCACGATGTAGATCTCGCACTTCGCCGGGTCCCTCTCGGAACAATCCGCGAGCTTGCCCGGCAGTGAGGCCGTCTCGAGGAATCCCTTCCTCCTGGTCAGGTCGCGCGCCTTTCGCGCCGCCTCCCTAGCCTGCATCGCCAGCAGGCAACGGTTGACGACCGCCTCGGCCACCTTGGGGTTCTCCTCCAGGAAGTTACCGAGCTGTTCGCTTAGCACCGAATCCACGATGCCCTTGACCTCGGAGTTGCCCAGCTTGGTCTTGGTCTGCCCTTCGAACTGCGGTTCCGGGATCTTGATGCTCAGGATGGCCGTCATGCCCTCGCGCACATCATCGCCGCTGAGAAGCTCCGCACCTTCCTTGATGAACTTGTTCTCCAGGGCGTAATCGTTGACGGTCCGGGTCATGGCGGACCGGAACCCGGCCACATGCGTGCCGCCCTCGATGGTGTTGATGTTGTTGACGAAGGAATAGGAGTTCTCCGAATAGGAGTCGGTGTACTGCATCGCCACCTCGACGATGACGTAATCCCTCTCCCCGATCAGGTAGATGGGCCGCTCATGCATCACCTGTTTGTTCTTGTTGATCATCTGCACGAACTCGACGATGCCACCCTCATAGTGGAACTTCTCCTCCCGGCCGTTACGCAGGTCCTTGAAGTAGATGGCGGTGTTCTTGTTCAGGAACGCCAGGTCGCGGAGCCTGGTCACCAATATCTCATCGTCGAAGCTGGTGTCCGGGAAGATCTCCGGGTCGGGCTGGAAGGTGGTGGATGTGCCCGTCCCAACGGCCTCACCGAGAACCTCCAGAGGAACGACGACATGGCCACGTTCGAAGCGGATGTGGAACTCCTTGCCCTCGTGCCTGATCTTAACGTCACACCATGCGGAGAGGCTGTTGACGACGGACAGACCGACCCCGTGCAGACCGCCTGAGACCTTGTAGCTCTTCCGGTCGAACTTGCCTCCGGCATGGAGGGTGGTCATCACCATCTCCACGGCGGGCTTGTTGTACTTCGGCATGATGCCGGTCGGTATCCCCCTTCCGTCGTCCGTGATGGTGGCGGTCCCGTCCGCATTTACTGTGACATCGATGCGGGAGCAGAAGCCGCCCATGGCCTCATCGATGCTGTTGTCCACTACCTCGTAGACCAAATGATGCAGCCCGCGGGAATCGGTGCTTCCGATGTACATTCCCGGCCTCTTGCGGACGGCTTGCAGACCTTCGAGCACCTGGATGCTCTCGGCGTTATAACTGGAATCTTCCATAGGATCAGCTCTCATGTGTGATTTTCAGCGCATCGATGTAGGGGAACGCACTACCTTTTTTGAGGTATCGAGCTACCTCTGTCCCATCCCTTGCACGAAGTATCAGGTATGCCTTCGAGATATTAATACCCTTCCACTTCAATCTGGCTATATATATGGGGTGGGTGTTTTTTCTGATGTTTTTGAACGATAAAAAATATGAAATCGGCGATAAGGGGGGGAGGTCCCCTTCCATGGTCCGCGCCCAGACGAAACTTCTTCAAAAAGGCTTTAACGCTGGAGCGATTTAACGAGGCCTGATGACCCTGATGCGAAGGGCCCAGCACGGCGTGACCGAGGAGATAGAGATCGTCGCCGCCAAGGAGAACCTGCCGATGGACGTTCTACGCAGGCGCGTGGCCAGCGGACGCGTCGTGATCCCCAGGAACGTCGTTCGTGAGATCGAGCCGTGCGGCATCGGTGAGGGCCTCTCGGTGAAGGTGAACGTGAACCTAGGGACCTCCAAGGACCGGGTAGAGGTCGAGGAGGAGTTGGAGAAGCTGAACATCTCGCTCAAGTTCGGGGCCGACACGGTCATGGACCTGAGCACGGGAGGGGACATCGACGCCATCCGGAGACGCATCCTGAAGGAATGTCCATTGCCGGTCGGGACCGTTCCCATCTATCAGGCCGGCCTGAGGGCTGCCAGGCAGTCGGCGGTGGTGGACATGACCGAGGACGACATGTTCAACGGGATCGAGAAGCACGCCAAGGACGGCGTTGACTTCATGACCGTCCATTGCGGGATCACGAAGGAGAGCGTCGCCAAGCTCACCGATTCTGGCCGGATCACCGACGTCGTCTCGCGGGGTGGTTCCTTCCTGGTGGCCTGGATACTTCACAACGAGAGGGAGAACCCGCTCTACCAGAACTACGATTACCTCCTGGAGATGGCCAAGCGCTATGACTTCACGTTGAGCCTGGGCGATGGTTTGAGACCTGGCTGCCTGCATGACGCCTCGGACCGCGCCCAGGTGCAGGAGCTGGTCATTTTGGGCGAATGCGTGAAGCGGGCCAGGGCGGCAAATGTCCAGAGCATGGTGGAGGGCCCCGGTCACGTACCGTTGGACCAGATCGAGGCCAATGTGCGCATGGAGAAGACCATCTGCGATGGAGCACCATTCTATGTGCTAGGACCGTTGGTGACGGACATAGCCCCTGGGTACGACCACATCGTCGGGGCGATAGGGGGTACCTTGGCAGCCTACCACGGTGCGGATTTCCTGTGCTACGTGACACCGGCGGAGCACCTCTGCCTACCGGATGTGAACGACGTCAAGGAGGGCCTTATGGCGAGCAAGATAGCCGCACATGCGGCGGACGTGGCGCGTGGAAGGGGACGGGAAAGGGATGATGCCATGGCCCATGCGCGCAAGGACCTGGACTGGGAAGCGATGTACGCACAGGCCATGGATCCCGAGAAGGCGCGACGCTATCGATCGCGTGGGCACACCGAGGACTCGCAAGGATGCTCCATGTGCGGGGACGTATGCGCCATCAAGATCGTCAAGGAGCACTTGAAGAAAAAGGACTGAGTGGGCCCTCTAACCCACGATCGCCTTCAATTTCTCGAACAGGTCCGCGGCATAGATGGTGCTCTGGCAGTATTGGCATTTGGTCGTATTGCCGTTGGAGGGGAGGTCGACGCTGGCCCCACAGGTGGGGCATTTGATGGTCTGCACCACCAACCCTCCCTTGGCCATCTGCTCCTTCAGGGAACTGAAGTCCAGGACCAACTGCACCCTCTCCTTGCGCCTCTGCTCCTCCTTCAACTCTGCGCATATCCGCTGACGGGCCCAGAGCTCCTGCTTGAGATCGTTGAGGTCGACCTTGCCGACGATGGCGAGCGTGATCGGGTCGACGAGGTGGAGGTCCCAAAGCTCCAGGCGGTTCATGGCCTCCCCCGCCTCGAAGTTGAGCACAGCGTCGGTCTTCGACGAGATGCCTAAGTCCCAATCCCTACCGGATATGCCTTTGATCCTGTCGTAATCGACGGACTCGAGGAGCTCGTAACGTGTCTCGATGAAACCTTTCCTACAGATGAAAATGAGCCTTCTCTGGGTGCCGATGGCTATTATGAAGTCGGTGGTCGGTACCTGGTTGCCCTTGCGGTCAAGCTCGATCGGCCGGTCACCACAGAACAGCAGCTCCATCTTCTCCTGTGCGTCGATGTTCATCATATCCTGGAACTTGGCAGGGAGGTCCATCGGTCCGGTCCGCACGGTCCTGGGTTCCTCCTTCGTCTTTGTGTCATTGCTCACGAACGTACCGCATTTACCGCACATCCATGCCCCTTGCATAAGTTCGGCGCCGCAGGAACCGCACCTCATCCATTCTTCCCCCCGAACAGATTGACCGATAACGATATAAAACGATGTGCGGAGGATGAGAAAATGGAGCCACTGGAGGGGATCGAACCCCCGGCCTACAGTTTACGAAACTGTCGCTCTTTAACGGTCGAACGCTGTCGACTGCCGCTGAGCTACAGTGGCAATGGGGTCCCATCAAACCCTGCCCCGATTTAATGTTTTCGTCACCAAGTGCGGACCAAGGACGTGATGGTTTTCAATAAGCAGACGACAATCGATAAATCCTCCGAGACCAAATCATTCCCTGTGTTGGTCGGGGCGATAGCGGACATGGGCGTCCCTGAGGGGGAGCTCATCGATAGGAAGGCGGGTGGACTGACGTCCTTCCGCAACTTCCTCAACAAGGTGAAGGCGGAGTCGTTCACTGGATACATGCAGTCCTCCCTCGCCCTCGAAGGCCATGACTCCAGCGGCATACTGCTCTTCGAGCAGGGCCAGCCGGTCCTTGCCATCTATTCCTTCCGTCCCTCGGGCAACGACACGGTGGAGATCATCTACCGGGGCGAGCGCGCCCTGGAGTTCGTGTGCAGCGACTCGCTGAACAACGGGTCCGCGCTGGAGCTGCGCCGCATCGACGATCCCAAGCTCACCGAGGGGCTCGTCAAGGGCCGGGGACCGACCAAGGAGTTCACCAAGGCCCTCGACCGTTTCTACCAGACCCGGGTGGCCATGCCCCAGGAGAAGGGCGGCAAGGAGAAGAAGGAGAAGGGGCCGCCCGAGAGCGTGGACAGCCTCTCCGAGCACATCCTGGACTTCCATCGCCGCACCTCCATCGAACGCACCTCCCCCAAGAGGAGGGAGATAGTGATCGATGTGGACCTGATAGAGGGGAGCAGCTACCTGGTGGAGGAGTCCAACCGGGACTATTCCCATGCCGTCTTCGGTATGCTGGTGCAGAAGGGCATGCCCGGGTTGGCGATAACCCGTTCCAACCCCAAGGTGCTTCGTTCCAGCCTGGAAGGCGGGAGCGCCAGGATCCTATGGCTCACCGACCACGAGGCCAAGGGCGAGGATACCGTGCCCCCCTCGTTGGAGAAGATCATGGTGGTGATCGAGGAGTTCCTGGCCAAGGCGGAGGAGTCGACCATCATACTGGACGACCTGCAGTATCTCATCTCCAGCAACAACTTCGAGGGCGCGGTCCGCTTCATCCGCAGCCTGGTGGACAAGGTCTCGGAGCAGCACGCCATATTCCTGCTCTCGGTGGACCCGAACAGCCTCAGCACGCAGGAGAGGTCCATCGTGGAGAGGGAGCTCAGCGTGCTGGTGAGCCGCTGATCTAAAATTGATGTTTTAAAGCCGGCGCAGTTCGCTCTTGAACTCGATCAGGTACTCTAGCGCCTCGTCGTACTGCTCGCGTTTCACGGCCAGACCGGCGTCCTTCAGCACCTTGACCGGCGTGGTGACGTCCTTGCCGTTGGCCTTGGCGTTGATGAGCTGGGACTTGGCCTTCTTCAGCTCCTTGTTGACGACATCGGGCAGCTCTTCCTGTAGGCACTCCCTGCCCTTCCGGGCCAGTATGCCCATCATGGTCCAATCGCCGTGCTCGCCGGCCTCCTGGGCCTCCTTGAGCAGTCGTTTGGCCTCGCGGGTATCGATGTAGAAACGCTCCGCGTTCTGTATGAGATGGTCCAACGAATCGCACATGTCGCTGGCCTCGAGGTATTTGCCAGTGACCTTCTCCGATATCTTCCGGCCGTTCCTGGCCTCCTTCAGAGCCCCGGCATAGTCGCCGATGGCGAGGTACTGCTTGGTCCTGTCCACCGACTCGTTGATGTCCGCTGGGTCGGTGTTCATGCCTCGGGCGATCAATGAGAGCCTCTCCAGGTACTCGATGTCGTGACAGATGCGGTCCTCTATGGACTGGCGCACCTGGACGTTGCACTCCTTGACGCATTGGACGGCGGCCGCCCTGTCCCCCGCCTTCCCGGCCTTGACGGCACGGTCGATGAGGCGACGGCACTCCCCTGTCTCGATGTCATATTCCTTGGCCAGCTCCATTAGGGGTTTGACCTCGGCGACCAAGATAGGGAACTGCCTCTTCAGCTCCAGTTGCTCTGGGGTCTCCTTCGCGGCCTCCAGTTCGCTCTCCGACATCGGCGGAGGGAGGATGGGTGATGGGAGCTCGGACTCGAAGCGCTTACCGCAGGCAGGGCAGGTCTGGGCATCGATCGCAACGGTCTTTCCGCATCTCGGGCACTTGGTCTCCTCCACCTCCTCGAAAACGAACTCCACTCCGCACTTAGTACACTTGGTGAGGTAGCCCAGGATGTGTGTGCCACAATCCGGGCAATCAAACTCGAAATTGCCTTCTCTATCATCTTCCATGGCTTGCCCTGCCATTTAGTCACCGAACAGATAAAAAGATTTGTTATGGGATATTTATGGTTGATTGTCTGCATGGCGATTTTTGACAATATCGATTTTCCCTCTCAATGGAGGTCATCTCGCATATGGCCAGCATCTCTCGTGGGATCGGGCGTCTCGCATATCAAGGTGATGTCGTCATTACGTCCTTTGAGAATAATTCCTAACGGTGCGTAGTCCGGCGACAGGGAGGAGAGGGGCAGGTGGTTCCGTTCTCCGGACGCACCGAACTCGATGCCGCTGAAGTGGCAATGCATCCTCTCGGTCGGGCGAAGGTCATATCTGTCGAACACCGCACGGAATTCCTCCTCGCCTCGCAGCGCTCCCCCATCCCGAGCATGGAGGTGGGCGAAGTCCACCACTGGTTGCACTCCCTCGACCCGGTCCATCACATGCTGTATCTCCTCCAAGGTGCCCCATTGTCCCCTCTTGCCCATGGTCTCGAGGCCAATGACCACCCGGTTCCTCTCCATGTCCAGGACCTCTCGGCATCTCCCCACCTCCAGTACGACCTTCTCGGTGGTGGCCGCACTGCCCGACCCAGAATAGGATGCGGCATGCACCACGATGATCCAGGCACCGAGGGATTCGGCTGCCCGAGCGGACCGCAGGACCCATTCCCGGCTCTTCGCCACGGTCTCGTCCGATGGTGAGTTCAGGCTGATATAATAGGGCGCGTGGGCACTGAGCCGGACCCCCAGGTCCCTTGCCAACACCTTGGCCTGCCTTGCCTTGTCCTCCGGCATCTGCACGTTGCGGACGAACTGCACCTCCAGGGCGTTCAGGTCGAGAGCGTGCGTCCTTCTTACCGCGTCAACGACGTCCACAGAGCCGGGCGGGTAGCCAGCTGGACCGATGAATATCATCGACCTTGGAATGGGGCCCCTTCCATATAAGCTGAGCCGCGCCTTGAAAGTGTAAATATCCCTTACTCACTTAGAGTAACCACGAGGTTGGACGGATGGAGTTCGTAAAGGTCGATAGGCCCGCTGACACAAACGTGATCATCGGGCAGGCGCACTTCATCAAGACGGCCGAGGACCTGTATGAGGCCATGGTGAACGCCGTGCCCGGCGCCAAGTTCGGCGTGGCCTTCTGCGAGGCCTCGGGCCCTCGCCTGGTTAGGGTGGAGGGGAACGACCCCGAGCTGCGTTCCTGCGCAGCCAAGAACGCCCAGCGCATCGGGGCCGGTCACAGCTTCGTGATCGTGATGCGGGACTGCTACCCGGTCAACGTCCTACGGAGCGTCAAGGACGTCCCCGAGGTGTGCAACATCTTCTGCGCCTCCGCCAACGACCTGGAGGTCGTGGTGGTCTCGAACGAGAGGGGGCGCGGCATCGTGGGAGTGATCGACGGCCAGTCGCCGTTGGGGGTGGAAAATGATGATGAGGTCAAGGAAAGAAGGGAATTCCTCCGCAGGATCGGATACAAGCGCTGATGACGAGGCGATGGACTTCTACGAGAAGATGTACAAGTACTACGACATCTGGTACGAGGACAACGTCGATGATGTTCGCTTCTACCAACAGATGGCGGAGCGTCACGGCGGACCGATCCTGGAGTGCATGTGCGGGACGGGACGCATCCTCATCCCCCTGGCACTGTTGGGTTACGAGATCTCCGGCTTCGACCGGAGCTACGCGATGCTCGACCAGCTCACCTCCAAGCTCGACAACCTTGATGAGGCGCTGCAGGAGAACATCCGCGTGGGACATGGGGACGTCCGCAACTTCCAATGCGGTCGCAAGTACAAGCTGATCGTAATACCGTTCAATTCGTTCCAGCACCTCCTCGAGACCGAGGAGCAGGAGGCGGCGCTGCGCTCGGTGGCGGACCACCTCCAGGGGGACGGACAGTTGGTGCTGAGCCTCTTCAATCCCCGCCTGGACCGACCGGAGGGGGTGATGCGTCACGTGGGTACGAAGACCATGCGGAACGGTGAGGTGATCTCACGCTTCGAGTCCCAGACCTTCGACCATGCCAAACAGCGCACCGACGTGCACTACTTCCTGGACATCTCCAGGCAGGACCGGGAGCTGCGTCGCGTCACCGCCTCGTTCACGTTGCGCTATATGTTCGAGCGGGAGGTGCACGAGCTGATGAGCCGCTGTGGATTGGAGGTGGTCGAGACCTATGGTGATTACCACTTCGGGCCGCTGCGCCGGAACAGCGACCTCATGATCTTTGTGGCCAGGAAAGCCAGATGAGGATCGAACCATTCCATCTGGACAAGACCTTGTCCTGTGGTCAGGTGTTCCGCTGGCGAAAGGAGGGGGATCGGTGGCGGGGGTTCATCGGCAATCGACCGGTCTGCCTGCGCCAATGCGGTCGTGAACTGGAATGGGATGGACAGGTGTCAGAGGCGGACCTGGCCCGCTACCTGCGCTGCGACGACGACCTGGACCACATCTATCAGGACATCATGGTGAGCTGCGGCGACGAGCGTGTCGCCGCCCTCCTGCGCGACCATCGAGGCCTGCGCCTGGTTCGGCAGGACCCCTGGGAATGCAGCGCCTCTTTCATACTGGCCACCTTCGTGCACATCCCCCGCATCGAGCAGATGATCGAAAAGGTCTGCCGCACCTTCGGGACCGAGGTGAGCGAGGGGACCTATGCATTTCCCAGCCCGGAACAGGTGCTGGAGCGTCCGCACGAGGCCAAGGATTGCGGGCTGGGCTTCCGCTGTGACCGGTTCGTCTCCCTCGCCAGGTCGGTGCATGACGGCGCGTTGGACTTCGAGGCCCTGCGCCAGATGCCTTACCGACGGTGCCTGTCGGAGCTGAAGAGATGCGATGGCATCGGTGACAAGGTGGCCGATTGCATCGCGCTGTTCTCCCTGGACCACCTTGAGGCCTTCCCGGTGGATGTCAGGATAGGGAAGGCGATGGAGAGGATGTACAGCGTCACCGGTAGTTACAAGAAGGTGAGCGAGGCGGGGCATCTGCTGTTCGGCAAATACGCCGGATACGCTCAGGAGTACATCTTCATGGCCGCCCAAAGGCGGGCTCAATTGGGACCGATCAGCGCCTGAGGGGAGCACTCCATCTCAGGGCAGACGCACTGGGGCGGCTTGGTGCCCGTATGGATCTCGTAGACCTTTGCCAGCATGCCGTTGCGCTTGACGACCTCGCATATGCGGCAGGTCTCGGTGACGATGTCGGAACCGTTCACGATACGGACGGCCGACTGTTCCACCTCCTTCTTGAACTCCTCATACTTGCCGCTGTTCTCGATCTCCTTGCTGGTACCTCGCTTGGCCTTGAGATACTGGGAAATGGCGGCATCAGTGACACCGAAACGCCGCGCCACCTCCGCCTGACTGAGGTGATGGTTCTCCACTAGCTCCCTGGCAAGCTCCCTCCTAATCGAGGGGAGAACATACCAAACGATCAGCTCGCACGGGATCTTCATATGAACGGTCAATTGAGTTAACGATATTTAACGATGTTGAAGGGTCGTTAAGTATGGTTAGGACGATCTCGATCGATGCCCCGACCATCGTTCACGAGGCGTTGAGCCAGGTGGGTCGGAGGGGGCAACGGCATAGGTCCAAGCCCCAAATTTGAAGATATGCCCATCCAATGCTGTGAGCCCCGATACGGTCATTGACCGGACGGGCAAGGTGAGCGGATGGACAACAAGGCATTATCAGAGGTGTTCGCCAAGTTAAGGGAGAGACGCCCATTGGTGCACCATATCACCAATTATGTCACTGTCAACGATTGCGCGAACATCACGCTGTGCATCGGTGGTGCCCCGGTGATGGCCGATGCGGCCGAGGAGGTGAGGGAGATGGTGGCCATCTCGTCCGCCCTGGTCCTGAACATCGGCACGCTGAACCCGACGCAGGTGGACTCCATGCTCCTCGCTGGAAGGGAGGCGAACCGTTTACATGTCCCCATTGTGCTGGACCCGGTGGGGGCCGGTGCTACGAGATATCGCACCCGTACCGTGCTCACCCTCCTCGAGGAGCTCGAGGTGACGGTCCTCAAAGGGAACGCCGGGGAGATCGGGGTCCTGGCCGGGACGGGCGGAGAGGTCCGTGGGGTGGACTCGATGGGGGTCTCTGGGGACCGGTTGCAGGTGGCGGAGGGCTTCGCGAAGGATGTCTGCACCTGCGTGGTGATGAGCGGCCCGACCGATATCGTCACCGATGGTAGGCACACGATGCTGGTGGACAACGGCCATGAGTTGATGGGGCGCATCTCCGGGACCGGATGCATGGCATCCTCCATCTTGGGGGCCTTCTCGGCGGTGGCGGAGGATCGCGTCATCGGGGCGACCGCCGCACTGGCGGCCTTCGGGATCGCCGGGGAGCTGGCGGCCAAGAAGGGACCGGGGCCGTACGCCTTCAAGAACGCTCTGTTCGATGAGACGGCCGCCCTCACCCCGGATAGGGTCCGGGAGCAAGCCAGGGTGAGGACCGCGAGAGCATGAGCTACGAACTCTATGTGGTGACGGACGAGCGCCTGTCCCGGGGGTTGAGCCATGTGGAGATCGCCAGGCGAGCAGCCCGGGGCGGGGCGGACGTCATCCAATTGCGCGACAAGGGATTGTCCGGGCGTGATCTCTACAGCGTCGCCAAACAGGTGAGGGCGGTGCTCGACCGTCGGGACATCTTGTTCATTGTGAACGACCGGGTGGACGTGGCCCTGGCGACGGGGGCGGACGGTGTGCACCTGGGTCAATCGGACATCCCTTTGATGGCCGTGAGGGCGATGGTCCCTCAGGGGTTCATCATCGGCGTCTCGGTGGGCAACGTTGATCAGGCCGTTGAGGCGGAAAGGAACGGTGCTGACTACATAGCCCTGAGCCCCGTCTTCGATACGGCGTCCAAATCCGATGCTGGAGCAGGACGCGGGCTGACGACCCTCTCAGAGATACGAAGCATGATCGACATCCCCCTGGTGGCCATAGGCGGGATCGACGAAAATAACATATGCCAGGTGATCGAGGCGGGGGCGGATGGCGTGGCCGTCGTCTCGGCGGTCGTCTCCCAAGAGGACGTGGAGTCAGCGACCAGGAGGCTCAAGGCCGTGGTGAGGCGGTGCAAGCTGGCCCGTTCTCAGGGCCCATCGTCCGCATCGGACACATAGGTACGTTCGTAGAACTCCTGTATCTCCCACTCCTTCTCCCTCTCCTCCTCGAGGTTCTCCCGGAGGGTGAGGCCCATGTTCCGTATGTGTTGGTTCATGATGCGGCGGGCCTCCCTGGGACCGATGAACTCGAAGATGGCGATCTCCTTGCCCCTGGTGCTGGTTCGGGCCACCGCCACCATCTCCGGGCCATCGAACACCACGTGGAAGGGCATCTTCAGCCCGAACTTGGCGCGGATCAAAGGGGCCAGATAGTTCATCAACGTATCATCGGGGCTGAGTACGAAGCTATGCCTGAACTCTATTTTGCCGATGCCATCGACGTCCTCCCGAAGCATCCAGTACAAGGCGTCGCTGCCCTGGAGAAGGAACCCCTTGGAAAGGAAGCCATCCTCCTCGAGCCCGGCCAGGACCTCCCTTATCTCCCTCATGCCCATCTCGGAGCGGAGGAAGCGGCTCAGCTCCTCCGCGGTGAACAGCCCATAGTTCCGGAAGGCCATCTTGACCACCCGCTTACGCGCCTCCCCCGCACCTATTTCGATGTCGGGCACCAGACGAAGGCGCCCTCCCTTGTCAGAGTAGATCTGGGTCGCGTTGAACAGCTTGCGTAGAGCGTCGTAGGTGGAGCGCTCCCCCAGAGGAGAGCGGTCGAAGAGCTGGCGCCGGGATGTTGGGCCCTCCTTCTCCAAGAGCCTGAGGACGGCGTCGACGTCCTTGTCCCTCTCCAGTCGCTTGGCCTTGCGATACAGTCGGGCGTGCTCCATGCTGGTATATGTGACGTAATCGGGGATCCCGAAGACCTTGACCAGTGCCCCCTGGTCGTACAGACGCCTCAAGGGAACGTGCACCCGACAGCGCTGCCAGGCGTGGGTATCGGAACGGAAGCCACCCATCTGCTTCACGCCCGCAGGTATGTCCTCGAACCTCTCCTCGGGCTCGAGTCGTTGCCTGCGCAGCACATAGGACATCAGCTGGGAGGGGGGATACTGCTTGGGTATGATCTCCCCCTTGGCGTACATGCCATCGAGGCGGACGTACCCGTGGGACTCCATGACCTGATGGACGTCGTCATCCAGCTCGTCCGTGCCCTTGTCCAGCACCTCGCGTATGCGGACCACGTCGTAACCGATGCCCCGATAGAACGACATGAGCTTGTCCACGGCGTCCAACGCCTCGCCCAGCTTCTCCGGGCGGTCCAGGTCGAGGGAGCGGAGCTCCACGCACCCGCTCATCTCCCACTTCTCGGTGGCCCCGATGAGGCGGCCATTGTCCAGGATGGGGAAGATCCACCCCTCCCCGAACCGGGAGGATATCTCCGCCCACATCGGCTGTACCTCCGGGTCGTAGAGCGAGACCACTGAGACCCCTTCGTCCTCAGGGCGATGGGCGTCGAGGAGTTCCATCTCGTCCTGCATGATCAGCATCTCGGTGCGGGCGTCCCCCACCAGGACTGTGGTCACGTCCATGTCGTCAAGCATCATCTCGATGTCGGTCAGCGGGAAGTCCGTGTAGATCTTGGTCGAGTAGAACGGGACGGGCCCGTAGGCGCGGATGAATCGTTCCAAGATGGGGCGGCGAGGGTCTCCATCGTACCTCTTCACATCGTAGGGGATGTAGAAGTTCTCTCGGGACCAGTCCTCCCCCTCCTCGTAGCGACGGATGACGTAGAGGCTGCGGTCCAGGCGGTCCAAGGTCTCCTTGGTCTCCTCCCTCCCCATTCCGGTGTGGGCCACCAGTTGCCGTAGGCTCATCCCCTCGTTCTCTCGCAAGGTGTCGAGCACCTGCTCGTCCAGGAAGGTGAGGGGCATGTTGCGGTAGGCGGCGGCGTACAGCGGTCCGTCCTCCTTGAGGACGTAGCGCACCCGGCCCCGGGCGAAGCGCCCTAGAAGGAGGCGCCCGGAACGACGCAGCCTGGTCCATTCCTCTATGCTGAAGGACGGCACTCGACGCTGGACGTCCACTGGCATGCCCACCTGCCCGAAGAACCGGACGCATTCCACCACGCTCTGGAAGGGACCGTTCTGCTTCGACCTACGGTAGGAGTCGATGGTGCGGGAATCGTAGACGTTCGACCCGCTGGTGCGCAACCTCAACCGGTCCCGTTTGAGCATGTACTGTACATGCTCCGAGATGAGGAACCGCCCCTCGTCGGCCACCTCCTCCTCCACCAGGGCACGAAGGGTGCGACCGGTCTCCTCCTCGTCGATGCCCAGAGCGAAGGATACCTCCTCCACTGTGGCGGGGGCGAAGCAGTTCAGGAACTTGGTGACGACGTGGTCCAGGGCCTTCTCCCGTACCACGGGGTCGACCTGCAGCTCACGGAAACGCCACCTCCCCCCCACATAGGACGTTCTGGTGACGAGATAGGCGGACTCGAGGTTTCGTAGCACCCTGGTCACCTTGGCGCTCTCCACGTTCAGATGGGCCTCCACCTCCGCCGCCGTCCTGTCCTCGTTCAGGAAGGCGAGTGCCTTGGCCTCCAGTTCGTTCAGTTCTCTCTCCTTGCGCAGGGCGGAGGCGTAGTATGGGAGATCGGAGGCCTCCACGAAGTGGACGTCGTCGATGAGGAGGGTGGCAATGCGCCCCTCCCTGAGCAATTCCCCGGTCCAGGCGTCCACCTGCTCCCTCGGCACCTGGGTATAGGGATGGATGCTGCGGCCCTTCTCCTTCAAGAGGTGCAGCGGGCCGGTGCGGCGGAGGATGTCCACCAGTTCCTCCTTGCTCTCCACCGTGCCGATCTTGGCCCGGAAGTGGGCGACCACCGCTTCCTCCTCGAACTCGAAGCGACGCGCCTCGCTACCGAGCACCTTGGACAGCACCTTGCGATGCAGTTCGCGCAGCAGGGAGCTGCGGTCCTCCATCAGGACTATGTCGCTGATGCCTGCCAGGACGACGTTATGGGCGAACGGCGAGGGGGTGTTGGAGAAGTCCATGGTGCGCAGGGCCATCTTGCCTGACTCGATGTCGGTGAGCACGGACTTGGCGTTCTGGATGTCCATGACGTCCTCGAGGACCTCTCGGAACGTCTCGTCGATCACCGGGACGTCCTTCGCGTTGATGAGGAAGTCGAGCAGGAACGATGACCGCACCTGTTGTCGGTTGACCGATACCTCCCGGCCCTTGTAATTCCTGAGTATCATGAAGCTGCGGGAGGCGGTGTGCCGGAAGCGCTGCTTGAACAGCTCCGAATCCTTGACCGCCCGATGCAGAACGTCGTCCAGTTGGTCCGAGCGCAACAACTCCCGGAACATCTCGAGCTCGACGCGCCGGGGGATGGTGAGCATGAAGGCGTCGTCGGCCACCGACACAGAGACGTTGCAGCCCAGCCGTGCCGTCACCTGGAAGGCGTAAGCGCGGGACAGGGCGTCGTTGACCCTGCGACCGAACGGGAAGTGGAATATGATGTTGCTGTTGTTGTTGCCATCGATGTAACCTTCCAGCAACAGCTCCTTGTCGTTCGGGATGATGCCGGTCGCCCCTTGCTCCTGGAAATAGCTCAGGATGGAGCGGGCCGACCCGACGTCGATGTCGAAGTCCTTGGAGAGCCAGTGGATGTTCTCCTCGGCCGGCAGGGAGAGCTTGGAGGCCATCTCCCCCCGGAACTTGGCCACCTCCATGCTCAGGTCGAAGGAGCGGGGGAGCATCTCCCCTGTCCAGGAGGGCACGGTCGGTTTGCGACCGGAGGCGGAGCGCACGAACGCCTTCATCCCCTTGGCCCGCACGAACTCATAGGACTTGCCGCCGAGCACGAAGACGTCCTTGGTGGCGAGCCGTTCCACGAACTTCTCGCTGAGGTCGCCGACCATGGCCCCCTTCTCGGTGAACACCTTGTAGTTGGCCTCCTCCGGGATGGTCCCGAGGTTGAGGAAGTAGATCATCCGGGCTCCCTTCTTCTTTCCGAAGTGGCCTTCCCCCTCGTCGAACCAGATCTTCGAATAGACCCCCTCGAACGCGTCCTTCGAGCCCAGGTAGCGCAGCACCTGCAGGAACGATTCCTTGGACAGTCGGTGGTAGCAATGGGAACGTCGTACCGCCTCGTAGGCCTCGTCCACCTCCCAGCGCTTCTCCAGGGACATGCCGACTATGCTCTGCGCCAGCACGTCCAGGCAATTCTCGGGGATGGTCACGCGGTCGATGTTGCGCACGTGCGCCGCCCGACAGAGCACGGCGCACTCCACCAGGTCGTCCAGGTCGAACACCACCATCCTGCCCTTGGGCGTCTTGACGTGGGAGTGCCCGCTCCGGCCTATGCGCTGAAGCCCTTTGGCGACGCTCTTGGGGGAGCCTATCTGCACCACCAGGTCCACCGACCCGATGTCGATGCCGAGCTCGAGGGAGGTGGAGGAGACCACGCAGCGCAGCTGCCCCGTCTTCAGACGCTCCTCCACGTCCATGCGGGTCTCCTTGGACAGAGAACCATGGTGCGCCTCCACGCTCTCCAGCCCACGCTCCTTCAGCTTATAGACCACGCTCTCCGTGCCGCTGCGCGTGTTCGTGAACACCAACGTGGTCTGGTGCTTGTCGATCATCTCCTTGAGCATGTCGTACATCTTGGAGTTGACGATCTCGTATGGCAGGGTGGTGATGTCCTCGGTGGGACAGATGACCTGCAGGTCGAGGTTCCTCCGCGTCTTCACCTCCAGGATGTTGACGTCCCGCATCTGCCCCTCATCGTAACCTACCAGGTAGGAGGCGATGTCCTCGATCGGTGCGAGGGTGGCCGACAAACCTATCCGGGTGAAGCGCCGTTTGCACAGCTCCTGCAACCTCTCCAAAGTCAGCGACAGGTGCACGCCCCGTTTCGAATCGCACACCTCGTGGATCTCGTCGATGATGACATATTCCACATCCGCGAACTTCTCCCGGAACTTCGGGGCGGCGAGGACCATGGCGAGGGACTCGGGGGTGGTGATGAAGATGTGAGGGGGTTTCCTCAGCTGCTTCTGCCTCTCCGACTGGGAGGTGTCGCCGGACCTGACCCCCACCCGGATCTTGGGCCAATCGTAACCGTTCTGTGTGGCGAGCTCGTGCATCTCCCTGAGCGGCTCCTCCAGGTTACGGTTGATGTCGTTGGCCAGGGCCTTCAGAGGGGAGATGTAGACGGCGTATATGCGGTCCTCGAGCTTCCCTTCCTTGGCGTACTTGAACAGCTCGTTGATTATGGAGAGGAAGGCGGTCAGCGTCTTCCCTGAACCGGTGGGCGAGGATACCAGTATGTTCTTCCTTTCGTGTATGACCGGCACGGCATAGGATTGCGGCTCCGTGAGGTCGGTGAACTTGGACTCGAACCACTGCGCTATGAGTGGGTCCATCAGGCCCATCACCTCTCCCTTCGTCGCCCGCTTCGTTATGCGATGGATCATTCGTGGAAACCTCTAAAACCGATTCCTATCCCACCGCACCCTATTATTATTTTGCTGAGAGTGGCCCGAAAATGTCATGGAGAGCTTTATGGACCGGTAGCTGCACTATCCTTGTTGAGGTCTCAGCGATGAAATGGTTCGTGGCCGGAGAGAAAGGGATGAGGCTCGACATCAAGGAATGGAGCGATGCCTTGCAGGACGTTGAGGATCTGGACCGCATGATCGCGCTCGGAAAACGGGTGTACGCGAACGCCATGCGCACCGCGAGCGTCAAGATGGAGAGGAAGTTCGATGGCACGATAATGGCGTTCGCCCATGTGCTCCATCATATGCTGGATGAGATGGACCAGGAGATGTGGTCGGACCTGCGCTGGAGCCTGGAGGAGCAGTGGAAGTTCGCGGAGAGGGGGTTGTGGGAGTCGCCCGACCCGATACTCAAGGCGCATGCGGCGCTCGACAAGAGCGAGGACGTGGCGCTCCTGGAGCTGCAACAGATGGGCCATGACCTGCTCCAAGTGGTCCGCCCCAACATCATGCGGCTGGTCTGGGCGATGACGGTCTCCTCGGGCCGAAAGGTGGAGCTGCACGGTCTGGAGGCTGCAGACCCGAGCGGTTCCTCACTGCTGGTGCCATTGGCGCTCTTGGACCGACTGATGGCGGGGGGTACCCCGGACTTCCTGGACGAGGAGGAGGCGGCGGGACTGTGGGAACTTACCATGGCCATCGATATCGCGTCGATCGACGGGGTGACGTTGGACGAGCTCTCCCGATGCGAAACGGAGCGCGAGTATCGTTTCGAGGACGGGAAGGTCAAGCTGGACCTCTACCTCCACTCGGTCGGAGGGGTCCCATTCACGATGAAGACCGTGGGGACCTGGAGGACGAACCTGGTCCCAGTTCTCTGCCTGTTGATCGCCTTCAAGGTGATGTTCCTGGCATCTGTCACCGGTGGGAGCGGAGCATTGTACTCGGACCAGACCTCCCCCGCTTGAGCGGGGGTAGGTTTATTGCAGGGCTATTCCAATTGGATGGAAAGGTGATGGGTAGTGGAGCGTAAGTGGGTCCTCCTGGTCGTGGCCGCCGTGGCGATGGCGGCCATATTGGTGACGGCTTGGATGTTCCTCGACGACAACGATGATGGAGGTAACCCCTCCGAGCCCGGTCCGAACGAGGTTTGGATAGACAACCTGGCCTTCGATCCGTTCAACATCACCATGAGCGTCAACACCACCGTGACCTGGACCAACATGGATGGGGTCCCACATACGGTCACCAGCGATGACGGTGCGTTCGAAAGCGGGACGATGACGGACGGAGTGACGTTCCAGTTCACGTTCGTCGATGAGGGCCAATACCTCTACCATTGCGCCATCCACCCGGAGATGCACGGCATGGTGACGGTGGTGGCCTGAGGCGTGCAGATACGCCACCCAGCAATTATTTAGCGGAAGGAGCGCATGCACTACCATCATGAAGAGAGCCGCCGCCGTACTCCTTGCCGTATGCATGGTCATATCGCCGGTCCTTTTGATGAGCGATGGTGCGGAGGGGGCTGGCCCTTTTTCATTGCAGGGCTATGTCCTCACAGGCTCTGGGCAGGGTCTCGCCAACGCGACGGTGATGGTGGAGAACGTCACCTCCGGCCTGACCTATAGCGCCCTTACCGACTCAGTGGGTCAATATTCATTACAGGTCCCGATCGAAGGGGTCTATAACATAACGGTCTCACTGACGAACTATAGCGCTGTTACGACGTACAACAACGTGGCCGTCCCCAGCCCCGTCGGCACACTATTAAACTTCACCATGGAGGAGGTCCTAGGCATGGTCAAGGGGTTCGTGACCGATGGGAACGCGCCGGTCAATGGGGCGATCGTGCACCTCTCCAACCAGGCCTTCAACTACACCGCCACCACGTTGTCACCGTTAGGTGAGTATGAGATAATCGGAGTGCAGCCCGGGGTCTACGTGGCATTCGCGGAGAAGTTGGGGTATGATCGGGACAACTACCCTGCCCCCGTGGTCATAGAAAGAGGGTCCATCGCAGAGATCAACTTCACGCTGACCGAGCAGCCGGCCAGCTTGTTCGGGAAGGTGTTGAACCAGAACAACAACCCGTTGAACGGTGTGAGGGTGAGCATCAGCTCGCCCGACTTCGACTCCATCGCGATATCGGACGAGGATGGCAACTATTCGTTCGTAGGATTGGCAGCTGGCGATTATCAGGTCACGTTCGAATTGGACGGTTATAACACCGAGGTGGCGAACGTCGCCCTCGATCCGTTCGAGGAGCGTCGCCTGGACATCGCCATGGAGCGGGATACCACCAACCAGACCACCTTGCTCTTCGGCTTCGACCTCCCTCATTCCATAATGCTGGTGGCCCTGATGGTCGGCATCGTCATGGTGGCGCTGGGCGTCATCATGACCACAAGGGCCCATAAACGCCCGGAACGCCTGGCCCGCGTAGAGACGGAAGAAGAGGAGAAACCAAAGGAATGATCACAGGGAGCGCCTGAGCGTTTCCAGCTCCTTGGCGACCTTCTTCTCCACATCCTCATAGAGGCTCCGTCCTCTGCTGTCCATGGCCACCACCAGCGGTCCGAAGTCCTGCAATTGCAGCTCCCAGACCGCCTCCGCCATGCCCAGGTCCAACCAGTGGACCCCCCGGACCGCCTTGATGCCTTTGGCGGCCAGCACCGCCGCCCCACCTGTGAAGGCAAGGTATACGCACCCATGGCGGCACATGGTCTCGAGGGTCGGTCGGGACATGCCCCCCTTGCCGATGATGGCCCGCACGCCTGTGCACTCGATCACCTCGGGCTGCAGCGCGTCCATCCGGGCGCTGGTGGTCGGGCCTGCCGCCACCACCTTCCACGAGCGCCCTTCCCTCTCCATGATGGGGCCACAGTGATAGATGGCGCCGCCACTTAGGTCGAACGGGAGCGGCAGACCGTCGTGGAGATGTTCCAGGATGCGGGCGTGCGCCTCATCCCTCGCGGTGTGTACGACTCCCGTCAATGAGACGGTCTGGCCGATCTCCAGCCGTCGCACCTCCGCCTCGGATAAGGGCAGGTCGAGGATCATTCGAACCCCTCCGTTCTGAAATCGACCCGGCCATCGGGATGGACCCTGGCCGAGCACCGGCGCGCCGCCCAGCACTGCAGGTTGATGGCCACCGGGAGGGAGGCGGTGTGACAGTGCGCCAGCTCCACGCTGACACCTAGCACCGTGGTCCTTCCGCCCAGCCCCATGGGCCCCACCCCGGTCCTGTTGAGCAGGCCCTTGAGGTCCTCCTCCAGCTGGGCCGCGTCCGGGTCCCTGCTTTTTCGCCCCACCGGCCTCAGGATGGCCTGCTTCGCCAGATACGAAGCGTGGTCGGCGGTCCCGCCTATACCCAACCCCACGATGGTGGGCGGGCAGGGCCTTCCTCCGGCCCGGGTCACCGCCTCCAGGACGACCCTCTTGATGCCCTTGATGCCTTCGGTCGGATTGAGCATGTGCAATGAGCTCATGTTCTCAGAGCCGGCACCTTTGGGAAGGAATGTGATCTCGAGGGAATCCCCGCGGGGCGGACGGTAATGGATGACGGGCATGCCGTCCCCTAGGTTGTCCCCGGTGTTGTGCCTTGTAAGCGGGTGGACCACGTTGGGCCTCAACGGGACATCGCGGGTGGCACGGGCTACGCCCGCCCTGATCCCGGAATCGATCCCTTCCTGCCAAGTGGCGGATACGAAGAACAACGGCACCCCGGTGTCCTGGCACATGGGTCGGCCGCTCAACTCGGCCAGCTGGACGTTCTCCAGGATGGTGCGGAGCTGTACCCTGGCGATCTCCTCAGTCTCCTCGTTCAAGGCCCTCTCCAGCGCGGCCAGCACGTCCTCCGGGAGGGTGGTGGTGGCGGTGCGCATGAGCCTGACCACGACCTCCTCCAACAGCGACGCTTCGTACATGTGCCTGGAATGCCCGTTCCAGATTTTAACTTTGGTCAGGGAAGGGGCATGACGATGGATGGCCAATAGCCCAGGGCGTTGCCTAAGGATTATATAGCGAGAGACGTGTCCAAGCGCTTCGGGGATATGAATGGAATCGCCTATCGTCATTGAAGGCCTGGTCAAGACCTACAAGGGCGGGTTCAAGGCCGTGGACACGCTCAACCTGCGGGTGGAGAAGGGGGCCTTCATGGGCTTCCTGGGACCCAACGGTGCCGGCAAGACCACCACCATCAAGATAATGACCAACCTGCTGAGCACGACCAGCGGCCGAACGCTGCTGAACGGCGTGGACGCCATGAAGGACCCGAAGAGAGCCCTGGCGGACGTCGGGGCCGTGGTGGAGACCCCGGAGTTCTATCCGTTCCTGACGCCGGTGGAGACGCTGGAATATCTGGGCCGACTGCGCGGCATGAGCAAGGACCATCTCAGGACGCGGATAGACGAGGTCCTGCGACTGGTGAAGATGCAGGAGTTCAAGGACAAACGCATCGGTGAGTTCTCCAAGGGGATGAAGCAGCGCATCGCCATCGCCCAGGCGGCTCTGCACGAGCCTAGCCTCATCATCCTGGACGAGCCGACCTCAGGCCTCGACCCATTGGGAATGTTCGAGGTGCGCGAGGTCCTGCGCGGCCTGAAGACCGAGGGCTACACCATATTCATGAGCTCCCACCTCTTGAACGAGGTCCAGGAGGTCTGCACCGACATCGCCCTGATCAACCGGGGGAAGCTGTTGCGCAGCGGCAAGGTCAGGGACCTGCTGCAAGAGGTCCGTTCCAAGAAGATAGAGGTCAAGGTGACGAAAAGATTGGAACCGAGGACCCTGAGCGACATCGCCGCCCTGACCGGGGTGAAGGACCTCCAGGCGGCGGGTGAGAATGTGTTCTCCCTTAACCTGGAGGGGGACGATGAGATGCAGGCCCGGGTCTTGCTGGACCTGCAATCGCTAGGACTGAGGATCGTTTACTTCCGGGAGTCCGGTCTGGCGTTGGAATCGCTCTACCGCTCCCTCATCACGGACTCGAGGTGAGACGAATGGAGACCAAGAACGTTACCGAACGAGCGCTTCCCTCGGACATCGCCCAGATGTTGATCGTGACGAGGTACGAGGTCCTGAAACACATGCGTAGCAAGCGCATCTATGGCATCATCGTGATCATGGTGCTGATCTTCGTGGCCTATCTGGCCGTACCGCCGCTCCTGGGGGACGATTATCCCGATGACTCGCGCGATGTCATCGATTTCTTCGCGACCTTCATCTCGCTGCTCATTGTTGTGATCGCGTCGCTGTTCGCCGGGGATGCCATCGTATCTGAGTACCAGCAGCGGACCGGCTATCTATTGTTCCCGAACCCGGTGAAAAGGATCACCCTGTACTCCGGAAAGTTCCTGGCGGCGGTGGCCATCTCCACCCTGGTCCTAGGCATTTACTACGGCGGGGCGGCGATCATCAGTCTGGCCCTGACCGGGGACCTCATCGCGGAGACCGGGGCATCTTTCGGATTGGCATTGCTCTACACGGCGGCGGCCATCTCCTTCGGGTTCATGCTCAGTGCGGCCCTGAAGGGCGGCACGGCAGCGATCGTCCTCATGTTCGTCACACTGCTCATACTGATGGACATCGTCGCGCTGCTGCTGATGGTCGGCAACATAGACCCGAGCTTCGTACTGACCATTGCCGGGGACGTTTGCGTGTACATCCTGCAGGACCCCTATCCCACGGGGGACTTCATACCGGAGGTGGTACCAGCCATCGGCTACATGCTTGCATACCTGGTGGGCTGTTACATCATCGGGTATGTGCTGTTCCGTCGCCGCGAGATGGTCTCCTAAAACCCCTTCCTTTCACCCTTTTCAATATTATTTATGTTTGTAGCGCATCGTACCGACCAGGCGCTTGCACTTCGGGCAGACGGTCTGCTCAGGATTCATGGGGAACCGACAATAGGGGCAGGACTGGGTGCCCATGTATGATTGGCTAGGGTAACGCACATAGCGCTGTTGGAAGCGCGTGAACTTCCTCTGGGCCGCACGGAAGTAGTAGAAGTATAGCACTAGGACGATGACCGCTATCAGACCAGCGGCCAGAAGCGCCTCCCAGCCCTGTATCTCGGTCTGGGCGCGCAGGTCGAAAGCGGTCAGGTAGGCCAATGTCGGAAAGATGTCCACCACCATGCATCAATCCGCACGGTAGAATATCATTCTTTGCCGTTCATTTCGGGAGAAGGTAGAGCTCCTCGTCATAAAGGAAGACCTTGACCGTCTCCTTCTTCGCCTCGAAGCGGGGAGGCTTGCGCAGCTCGATGGGCCTCATGGTGGTGGGATGCAATATCTGCAACTCCTTAGGCGTCTCGGTCAGGACGACTGCGTCGAGCATGTCCTCCTTCTGCCCGATGACCTTGGCATCTTGGAGGTCGGTGTGGCTGTACATCATCGATTCGCCGTTCTTCATGTCCGTCAGCTTGGCATTGGAGGTGCGCGTCGCCCCTACCAGGTACATGCGCTTACGGAACATCACCACATCGCCATAGCGATAGGCCGGGAGACGCACCAGGTGGGTGACCCGATAGACGTCCTTGCCCTCGCGCTTGGTGAGGAGCTTCGCTGTATCCTTCACCTCGGCCCCATACTGGTTGGCCAGCTCACGCGAGATCACCTTGCCTGCAGCGTTGGATGACAGGTACACGTCGGCCCCTCCGGCGCCGCCCACCACGCGGTCCAACTTGGAAATGAATACCTCGCGGTTCTCGGCCGCCATCTCCTCCACCATGGACTGGACGCGGTCCAACACCCCATCCACATCCTTCTCGGTGAGCTTGCGGTCCCGGGAGCGTATCTGCAACGTGGATTCGTAATAGGACCCCTTGATCTTGGAGCAACGCCCGCACACCGACCCCTTGACCCTGACGATGGTGTTGCGCTCCTCCTCCACCTTGATGCCTTTGTAATCTATCAGGAACTGCATGTTGACGCGGTAATTTTGCTTGTCCGCCTCCTCCACCGCGGCCCCCACCTCCACGACCTGGGCCCCCTCGAGGACCTGGACGGCCTGGATTGCGGCCTCCTCCACCGCGACCTCCAAGGACGGGTGTGCCGTCCACTTCCCTTCCATGCTGTAGTCCTTGCAGTGCGCGCACTGTGGAAGGTCCACATGGTCCCCCACCTTGGTGAACTGCTTGTTCTCCAAGAAGCATCGCTCGCACACACTATCGTAGACTGGCCCATCGGCCCCACACTTGACGCAGAATGACATTTGATTTACCAACGGAACATTTGGGCGTGAGGCACGCCCTGAATGATCATGACGCAATCCTCTTCGATGAACTTGTGCTTGGAAGCTATCTTGCAGGTGTGCTCTCCCACCAGGTTCGCCATGGTGCACATGTTGAGCCTGGAGATCAGCAGCTCCTCGTCGCCGTCCTCGCCCTCATAGAAGTCCTTGGACACCTCGAGCTTGATATCGCCCTCACGGTATGTCTTGCCCAGGAGCTCCTTGTCGCAGGCCGCCACCAGTATCTCGCGGCCCTGTTGGATGAGCCTTACCGTTATCACTTGTTCACCGACTCCGGATGCCACATCACGAGCAACGAGGGTATAAACCTTTGCCAAATTCGTCTCAGTCCCCGCCCACCAGCTTGATATGACCGCCACCAGGGTCGTAGACCTCCCCGGCCTGCTTCATCTTGCGGAGGATGTCCTTGAGCTCCGCCTCGGTTATGCCCTTCTCCTCCGCCCTCTGCATGACCACGTGCTCGGGGGCGCCCTTGTACTGGTCCGAGTTCTCCTGGATCAGTCGCCTCACGATGGCGATCTTGTTGCGCTCGCTGCGGGGCGTGCCCGTCATGAGCTTGTCCACGTCCATCTGCCCGGAGTCCTTGGCCATCTTCTCCAGGTAGTAGCGCACGATACGGACGGCCCGTTGAGCGTCCTCCTTGGTCACCGTCCTGCTAAGACGGATGCGTGCGCTCGCCTCGGAAAGGCGTATGAAGGCCTCCAGCTGTCTGGCGGTGATCGGTACCGAGGCGTTCGGTCCCTCGCCCAGCTTGCGTATGCTGAGATAGGTGTCCATTATCAATCTCTGGGCGTCCTTTGTCAGCACTGGAACGATGCGCTTGGCGTACTTGACGTATTTTCGCATGAAGTCCGGTTCGAAGTAGGGCCTGAGGTCCTCGGTCTCGGCCATTATCTCCTTGTAATCGACGTTCGGGTCGCTGGCATCAGGTCCTTGTCGCATCACTTGACCACGGGTATGACCTTTGATGATGTGTTCGGCAATTCGCGCATCCTTCTCTTGGTTCGGCTTGTCGAGCAATGCGAAGATCAGATCGAAACGTGAGAGGAGAGCGGGTGGCATGTTGATCTGGTTCGCGAGCGGTTCGTTCTCATCGAACCTGCCATATTTCGGATTGGCGGCCCCGAGGACGCTAGTACGACACTGAAGGGTGGCGGTTATGCCCGCTTTTGCGACACTGACCGTACTCGATTCCATTGCTTCATGCATAGAGCTTCGGTCTTGTTCGGTCATCTTGTCAAGTTCATCAACGCAATTATGAACCACTGCACCACTGACAATGAAGTTGGGTTCGCCGTCAATGGTTAGATCATAAACGTTGGATTCCTCGGCGTTTTCGACCGATATCACAGGATTGAAAACGTAATTCTTTAGATGGCTCACTGAAACCCTCTTAGTAATCTCGTGCCATTTGGGTCGAAGGGTTCCATAAGCGAAACACTTACTCTCTCCTTGTGGGTTGCCAGATATATCCTTGAATGAAGCCCCAATCTTACGGTTGCACTTGTGTCGAACTTAATTTTCTTTAGCCAATTACAGTACTCCTTATCTAATAGATCATCATATGAGGCGATTCGAGTCTTCGGCTCTACCTCAAACAATTTATCTTTATTCTTACCGACGAGCAGGTGACCGAATAATTTAGCAGCCCTGTTGTAGGAGGAAAGCGACATGATCAAGATCTTTCTCCTTCTCATTACCGCTTGGACACCGAACATCAAGAACATGTTGGTGATAAGTCTCATCTTCGCGAGGTCCAGTCAGGACCCCATTTCTTCCTTCCAATCCCAATCTCGATAATGTGCTTTGACACCATATTTACCCTTCTTGTGGGAAATACAACAATCAGTACTGAGAATTCCTCCGAGGAAACCGAAGCAGTAATCTTTGTCGTTAAGATCGATTGTAGTCATATTGAAAAATAGACTGTAGATTGCCTTCTAAATTTTTCATTGTAGAAATAATAATGTTCATTGGGCCCGAATTCAGCCAGATGACCATATATAATTATATTTTGTGCCTGACTGCATGCCATAACACCAACCTTGATCCCGTGACGTTTTAAGAGAAGGTTAGCGATGTATAAAGACCTCTCCTTATTCTTCGGCGATGCGGAAAAGGATAGTTGTGGTTTTGGGTTATTGATTTCATATGAAACATCACATAAAGCGAAACCATGGAGGAACCCGTCTTCAAATCTACCACTATTTTCAATTACCTCGAATGTGAATCCGTCGGCAACTTCAACATATCTCGATATAGTTAGGTCCTTTGCCTGTTTCCAACCATCTTGAGTGAGGAAAAGATGGTCCTCCGTGCATTGTACTGACATCTCCAGAATACAATCGGACCTTCACAGTAGGCTTAATTCCATCTGGTAATGATGTGTTTTATGACCCCGCGGGATAGGCCATTATTAAAATTTAACACAACATCCCCGGGTCTTGAGGTCTCTTATCATCCTGCATGACCTTTTTCGGTCAGAACATACTGGTTTTCCTCGATGCACGCAACCCCCTTGTCAGCCAGCACCAACGCCCCGGCCTCCAGGGTCCATCTTCCCTCACCAAATTCGTCTTTAACAGCCGCCGCGGTGTTGTGCACCAGGAATCCGTTTGCGAAGAAACAGTGCGCACCCTCCACCGTAAGGTCATAGACATGGTCGGGCAGATCTCGGTAAACCAAACGCTTCTTAACGATCTTGGACCAACCGGGCGCGCTCCCCTTCGCGGACGTCATAACCTCGTCCTCGACCATGAGGTCCTTGGACCTCACCCAAGCCTCCTTTTCCCCCATCTTGGAATATAACCGGGTCTCGGGCGTGAGCTTGAGTTTTGTTCCCTGGCTTGATAATATTTCCACAAGAAATGAAGGGGTTGTCAAACGGAAGACGGAGGTGACGGGAAGGTATGCACACCCCTATTATCGGTCAGCGATTTTACTCCATTAACAATGACCTCTTGGCGCCACTCACCTTTCTCGATCTCTTGCGGCGAGGTCATCCTGTCCTCGACGAAATCCCGGATCTTGACCTGCGTCTCCGTCAATGTCGATCATCGAATCCGGTGCTACGCACAGACCTGCCGCCGAGGAGCTCTTGCCGGAGGCATAGATGCCACGAGGGGCGAGGTGGGACATGTAACGGAGCATCTGGCTGTTATGATTTATGATGCCGTTGGCTACGAAGATATGGGTGCCCTCGACCTCCAGGTCGTACACCCAGGGCTCAGGCGAATCGACCTTTTCGATCGAGACCACATTATCCCAATCGAGGCCGCGTTGTAGGCCCAAGGTCTCGTCCGGGCCGCAACAACCTTCACCCTTGGTCACGGCAATGCACTGGCCCACGAAAATCTTGTTCGCCGGTCGCATGACGATCCAAAGACCCTGAGGCACGAACAGTGGGTGGGTGGGCGTTACTGTGATGCTCCTTCCGGACTCGGTCGTGAGCCTGATAAGCTTCCTCGGTGCCGTCCTCTTCCACACCTTCACCGCCTTGCCTGGACCCACGACCCCATTCTCTTGGTAGGTCATGATTTCCAGCTGCATCTCGGCGTATTCTCCGTCGTCCACTTCTAGGACCGGACCGAGGGCCAGATGTTCCTCCACGATGCCTTTGATGTCCCGACACGAACCGTCCGCCATCATGACCATCGAGTCGCCTGTGACGCACTTGGCGACGCCTGGGTCCCCGACCAGGAGGATATGGATGTCGCCACGCACCTTGGTGCCGTCGTCCAGCTGTTTCGAGGAACCGCCGAACAATTGCATGGCGATGGACTCCTTGACCTCGTCATAGCCTTTGATGGTGGGAGATATCGACTTGACGATCTTCTCGAATATGTCCTCGGAGCGGGCCTCGTTGATGATCCTGGCCTCGTCCTCCTCGGTGATCTCCACGTCCTCGTACTCCTGTTCCTTGGACTCCACGGAAAGGACGTCGAGATGGATGTCGAACAGGGTGGACTTGAGCTGGTTCCCTTTCTGGACCGAACGTAAGATGCCGTTCAGGCTGATGCGGTCCCCGGGCGATATCTTGCCGGCGAGGTCGTCCTCCAGGAACGCCGTCAGCCTTTCCGGCTGCGCCCCGCCCCTCAAGCCTTCTGGGCTCTCCTGGATCTCGATCTTCTGCGTGTCCACGTACAATGATTGATCTGCCAACAGGGTGAACTTCGTGCTTCCAGCGGTCCGACCGCATCCGTTCTGGTCCTTGTAGCATTCCAAGGGCTCCTTGAAGAACAGCCCTTCCTGCGGCTCGACGATGATCGCCGGGCAGCGATAGCATCTGAAGTGGGCCTCGGTCAGGCGAGGGCGGACCTCTGTCGCCTTGCGGACCAGACCTTCGACGGAGATGAGCTTGCCCAGGTGCTCCGATCGAAGCATGCGGATCTCGATCGAGCTGTCCTTGGGCAGTTCCCTGACGCGGATGTGGACGTGCATATCGGACTTCTGGCCTTGGTCAAGGATCTTCTTGACCGCCTGCTCTCCCAGCCCCAGGGTGCGATAGGGGTTGTTGACCAGGTATCCCGCCATATCTGGGTCGAACTTGTCCAGCTCGTTGTAGCTCAGGGAGATGCTGCGGACCTCGGGATAACGACCGGCCACCTCCATCAGTCTGAGCCGGTTCTCGCTGGACTCGAATAGCTCCTCCCATCTCGCGAGCAGGTCCTCATCGGTGTAATCTATAGGCAAAAGTTTGCACCCCTTGAAGCGATGGTGTTCGCCTTGTACGTTTAGCGAGCCGCCTTCAAATCGCTTCCCGTGGGACATAAGCGAAACTAGACCTTAAGCGTTATCGGACCCATATTTCCACTGGAAATATCACCCAAGATAGATATGATGAGCCAGGTTCCACCGGAAATAAATCGAGGAAGAGGGGTGGGTGGGTCGCATTGCACTAGTGTTTTCACTCGGAGACATAGTCCGATTGTATCCGGACCACGTCGGCGCTGCTCTCCGCTTCCGCATATCGATCGAGAGGCTCTCGATTGAGGTCCAAGAAGTTCAAGCCCCAATTGAACTTGGAAAGGATCTCCTCGGCCTGGTTCCTCTCCCCCAGTATGTAAAGGGACGCTGCCAATGCCTCCACGCTGCTCAACTTCATCGGCTTCCCCCAGTTCACCGGGTTGGCCGCTAGCATGTAAGGGAGGGCCCTCGGTGCCGTATGGTTAGGCATCTTGGGAAGGCGCTCGATGGACGCCCACGAGAGGTCCAGGACCAGTATGCCGTGCCGTCGACCTCTTTCCCTGTCCTCGGGGGACAGGGCCTTCTCCGCCATTGGATTGAGGACGATGCAGCCGCGGGGTATGCGCTTCAACCCGCCGATCTCTTGGACCAGGTGGAATCGTGCCAACTTACGGGCGGTGCACTTCTTGGGGTCGCACTCGGCCTCATCGTAGACGAATAGAGGGATCATCCGCCCCCGAAGGTCTTGTTCATCCAGGCTCGGATGTCGTCCCGGGACCGCCGATACTCTGCAAAGAGCTTGTCGTCGGGGACCTTGGCCTCCGATGGCTCGGCGAAGCTCTTGTGGACGTAGTCCCTGCCCTTGATGAAGAAGGAGCATTCCTCCTCGGCCTCATCGCAGAGGGTCACGACATAATCGAATTCCTTGCCATAGTAGGTCTCCACACCCTTGGCCTTCTGCTTCGAGATGTCGATCTGGACCTCCTTCATCGCCTTGACGGCGAGGGGGTCCAGCTTGGTGGGCTGGGTGCCGGCGCTGAACGCCTCGTATCGGTCCTTGAGCTGATGGTTGACGAATGCCTCGGCCATCTGGGAGCGCGAGGAGTTGGATTGACATATGAACAGTATGGTCCGCTTGGGTCTCGGCATGCTACCTTCCCCATGATATCAGTGCATGGTTGGCAACTGTTAAGATATTAGTGTTGCGGCGAACCCTTGCCTACGGATTAAGGTTTTGATGGTCGAGGGCAGGGTTTAAGAGAGGAGCGACGAATGGGGAGTTGCCACCGTGATGATGAACCCAGCTCTGATATTGATGAGGAGAGACGGGCGAGCTGAGTGGCATTTTTACATAATGTAATTTAAAAATCGAGAATTGGATAAAACAGAAAAAAAAAAATAAAGGAAAAGGGAAGTTGTTTAGAAGGTGGTCCAGGTACTCGGATGCGATCTGGGCGTTCTCGCTGCCCCAGAGCAGTTGAATGTCATTGCGTTCGCTCAACCGGATGCCGGTCAGTGACTAAGGAAGTAGTCACCATGGGATAACCTTACCATCTGCGGCAATATCGACGAACGGTCACAGTTATGTCGCAGTGCTGCTGTGCCAGCTGTTAGTAGCCTCAGCAATGCAATTGTAAATGCAGTTGGCTCCAATGACAATGGATATCTTCATGTTGGCATATGTCCTGTGGGTCGCTTATTGATGCAATCATTATCTTCTCCTGGTGGGCAATCTGGGTGGTTCCCTTGCTCAGCGACATGCGGTCGGGTTGTTGTCAGGGTTTGATCCGAAACCCATGACCATCACGTACAATACTGCGGCCAGGACCACGGTGATAGCGACCATCAAGATGGTAGCGATGACCGGGGACACTGCCTCCTTGCTCTTCTTCATTTTCCACATCTTCTTCATGTTAAGTCCTCCACCAAGGGCAATCCTTGGCTATGAGATTAAAAAGTGTATAACCCTATAAATGTATCTGCATCTAATTATCATACGTGAAAATAATATCTGGATAGATAATTAAACACTGAGTCTAATTAATATGATTATATATTAATATCCAGCTAGAAATCGTTTTCAGTCGTAGATATATGAACTCGTTTTATTATCATTCTTGAAAAATCAAACGGTCGGTCGGGGTCCGAGAGGCACGACCTGATCGCTCACAAGGCCGAGCATCTCCTTGACCTCCGGGCGCAGCTGATCGCCGAGAGCGAGCAGGACCGGATAGGCGTCCCTGCCCTTCAGGGCGCTCATCATTATCTGAATGAACTCCGAGAGCATGCGCGTGTCGTTGTGCATCGCCATGGCGTTCATGGAATCGATGATCACGAGCATCTTCTTCTTGTCCCCCTTACGGAACAGGTACTCGACCCGCAGGATGATGTTCTCCAACATGGCCGGGCCCTCCACATAGGTGATGGCGTCCGTCTCCCCGGAGAGCTGCATCGTCGCGTAGGATATGCAATCGATGAACTTGACGTGCTTGCGGTCGATCTCCAGCGAGTCGAGCGCGTTGATCATGGTGGCGGCCGGCACCGATGCCGTCACATAGATGCATCCCAGGTCGTTCTCCCTGCAGAAGGAGTCCACCAGGCTGGTGATCACCTCGAAGTAGTTCTCCGGGTTGATCATGAACGTGACGGCCACGGATGGGCCGAGCTCCTGGAGCTTGTTCCGGGCATCCTCTGCCGCCTCTGGTGTCAATGGAATCCACCCCTTAGCATCGGCGTCAGGAGCATCCCCGACGACGTCACGTCGAACACGTACCTGGACCGGGAGTGCGCGGCCCCCTGCATCTTCAGGACCTGCAAGACCCTGAGCACGTTGCCCTGGCGTTCCAGGTTGCTCAGCTTGATCAGGCCGTCACAAGGGACGTACGTCCTTCCCACCCCTTCCTCGCAATCGGACACCACCACGGTGGTGCACTTCTTGGCATACACGGCCTCGGCCAGCTTCTTCATGAAGTTGCGCCCCGCCCCTGGTTCCATCTCCATCAACAATGGGCTAATCGAATCGATGGCCAGGCGCTTCACCCCCTGCTTGCCGATCATACCCTCGATCTCCGACAACAGCTCCATCGCCCCGTTGTTCTCTATGGGCCTTCCCGGATGGGACAGGTCTTCTAAAAGGTCAGCCACATCGAGCACGCGCAATGCCTTGTCCTTGACCAGGCGCTCATCGAATATCTCCAGGTGGGACATGCTGTCCAACATCTTCTGGACCGAGTGCACGGTGGTGATGAAGACGGCCTTATGGCCCTCCTTGGCCCCCCGGAGCATGAACTCGTTGGCCAGGGAGGTCTTCCCGGAACCGCAGCTGCCGGATATGTGCACCAGGCCACCGAGCGGGAAGCCACCTCCGGTGATCTGGTCCAGTCCCTCGATGCCAGTCAGGCAGCGTGTTTCCTCTGGGGCCTTCGCCATGGTGACGCTGCTATCTCCCTCCCTTCATATATCGTTTTGCCGCTGAATCGCTTCGAGCGCAAATGATAAAATGCCCCTGGAGCTAACTCCCCCTCATGAAGCCGGTCCTGCAGGTCGCCCTCGACCTCATGCATCTCAAGCGCGCCATAGAGATCGCCAAGGAAGCCCTCGACGGCGGCGCCGACTGGATAGAGGCGGGTACCCCCCTCATCAAGAGCGAGGGGGTGGAGGCGCTCCGGGCCCTGAAGAAGGCGTATCCTGGCTACGTGCTCGTGGCGGACATGAAGACCATGGACGTGGGCGGCTTCGAGGTGGAGATCGCGGCCAAGGCCGGTGCGGACATCGTCACCGTGCTGGCGCTGGCTGATGATTCCACCATCAGCGAGTCGGTGGCGGTGGCCCGCCGCTACGGGGCCAAGGTCATGGTGGACCTGATCAACGTACCGGATATCCAGGGCCGGGCGAAGAGAGTGGTGGAGCTGGGCGCCTCCTATGTTTGCTTGCACACTGGTATCGATGAGCAGATGCGCGGAGGAGCGAGCATGAAGGACCTGGTCAAGGACATATCCTCGTCCGTGTCCATCCCTGTGGCGGTGGCGGGAGGGCTAACCTCCGAGACCGTGTCCGAGATGCTCAAGGCGGGGGCGAGCATCCTCATCGTCGGCGGGGGCATCATCAAGGCGGAGGACGTGGTCGGGGCCACCAAACGCATCAAGAAGGCGATGACCCAGGGACGCTCCCTCCAGGCCAGCTTCGAGAAGAAGTACTCCCAGGAGGACCTCTTCGAGGCCTTCGCCAAGGTCTCCACCCCCAACGTGGCGGACGCGCAGCACAAGCTGGGGGTCATGGAGGGACTGGTCATGCGCAACCCCCATGGCACGAGGATGGTGGGAAGGGCGCTCACGGTGCAGACCTCGAAAGGGGACTGGGCCAAACCGGTGGAGGCCATCGACCATGCCAAGAAGGGAGACGTCATCGTGATCGATGCCGGGGCGAGCAACGTGGCGGTGTGGGGCGAGCTGGCCTCCTGGAGCGCCAAGATAAGGGGCGTCGTCGGTGTGGTCATAGACGGTGCGGGCCGGGACGTGGACGCCATCATCGACCTGGAGTTCCCCATCTTCTCCCGTTCCATCGCGCCGCACGCGGGCGAGCCCAAGGGCTATGGGGGGATCGGACAGGAGATCACCTGCGGAGGCCAGCTGGTCCGCACCGGCGATTGGGTCATCGGGGACGAGAACGGTCTGGTGGTGGTCCCCCAGGAACGGGCGGTGGAGGTCGCCAACCGGGCGGTGGACGTCATGGAGCGCGAGAACCGCATCCGGGAGGAGATCAAACGAGGTCGGACCCTATCGTCGGTCCAGGAGCTGGAGAAATGGGAACAGATCCGATGATGAACCTGCACAACCACACCATCTACTCGGATGGCTGGTTCACGCCGGAGGACGTCGTGCAACGCGCCTGGCAGGGGGGACTTCGACATGTTGCCATCACGGACCATCTGATGACCTGCAAGGTCCCTAAGCCTCTGACGGAGGACGATTTCCATCGCTATCATGGGAATGTCTCGGCCTTGAAGGAGATGTACGCCGGACGCATGCATGTGCTGGTGGGCGCGGAGATCGACTCCAACCCAGAGCGCTGCGACCTGGGGTCCCTGCCGTTCGACCTCATAAACACGCTGGACCTGGTGCTCTTCGAATACGTGCAGGACCGGCAAAACGGTGGGGCCAGCCTGCGGGAGCTCGCGCCAATCTTCGAGCGGATCGAGGTGCCCATCGGCCTATGCCATTGGGACATCGACCGCATATTCAAGGACTCCCGACCGGAGGAGGTGGCGGACCTGCTCGCCAGCTATGGGCTCTTCGTCGAGGTGAGCACGTCGGACTACTATCGAAGGGAAGGGCGACCTTTCTTCCTCCTGGGCGAGCGCTTCTTCAGCCATTTCGACGGCAAGGTGAAGGTCTCCATCGGTACCGACATGCACCGGCGCATCGATGAGGTCGTCAACATCCGCTCCGGACAGGACTTCATCCGCCGCTTGGGGCTTCAGGGCATGATGGTGTTCTGATGCGATGTCGTCGTTCTCTTTTTTGATAGATTTATCAATTCTCTACAATATATTATTAAGCGACGATGCCCTTCGCTCTCAAGATGGCCTTGCGATCCTGGTCGAAAAGGGACCTGCGGGCGGTGTCGCCCATCATCGCCACCATCATCCTGGTGGCAATGACCGTGGTCCTGTCGGCCGCTGCCTATGTCATGTTCATCAATTTCTCTGCCGACAGCGGTTCGACATATGGATCGTTCGTCGAGGTCCGACAGGACCCATCGGACGGCAACACCTACATCGCAGTGATCGGCCCCACCACCGAGAAGGTCGACTATTCGCAATGCAAGGCCAGCGTCAACGGGGACCTGACCACGAAGACCCTTGACCAATACCTTGGGAAGGGCAAGGCCTGGAACGGTCCGGGTTTCAACCTGTTCGTCGTCGATATAGCTGGTAACGTCAGGGTCGACAACGGGGACATGATATACCTCAGCTTCACCACCTTGACCGGTGAGACGGACGTTGACCTTACCCTGATCTACATGCCAGAAGGGAGCTTGCTCGCCTCCATACTCTTCACGGCCAATGGAGGCATCGATCCGGACCTCGATATGTTCTACGACTTCTCCGCTTCCGACCCGCTGTCTGACCTGACCGGTAAGCAGGCCGATGCCACGACGACCCCCGCCTCCTGGGCGGCCCCGCGCGTGACCAGCGTCAATGGCGTGGACTGCCTGGACCTGGACCCCAACAGCCGCACCCTGCGCCGATACGCTCGGGTGGCGGACAGTCCCGCGCTCGACCCGACCACCAGCATCTACATCGAGACCAGGGTGAAGATCATCCAGGCACCGAACACCATGGAATCGGGAGCGTCCATCGTGGCCAAGGGCTCCGACTACTATCGCCTGGCGCTCAGCGCTGGCAGCGGGGCGGCCATGAACCGGTACTTCCAGTTCTCCGTACGCCTCGCGGACGGGGTGGGACTGCGTTCCGTCAATTCCGTCACGACCATCCAATCTGGTGAGTGGTACACCGTGGCCGGGAGCTACGATGCCGCCACGGGGCAGTTGTCCATCTACGTGAACGGGGTGAAGGAGCGCACCGTGGTGGTGAACGGAAACCATGCATTGTCCACATCGACAGGGCAGTTGACCATGGGCTATTCCTCGGGCAATCGTTATTTCGTCGGCTATATCGACTGGGTCAAGATGTCTGGGACCTGAGAATGAAAGGTACGGGAAGGGGTTTCCACCTAGCGGTACTGGCCCTTTTCCCTCGCTAACAGCTCCAGGCGTCTGATGCGCTCCTGGACCGGGGGGTGGGTGGACAACAGGCTGACGATCGCCCCGCCCCGGAACGGGTTCACGATGAACAGCGAGCTCGTGGACGGGCTGGCATGCGAGTTGTCCATGGGGTACTGCTTCACGCCCGCATCGAGCTTCCCGAGTGCATTGGCCAACCAGAGCGGCCGGCCACATAACTCCGCACCCTTGGCATCGGCCTTGTATTCCCGGCTTCGGGATATGGCCAGCTGCACCAGCAATGCGGCGATGGGCAAGGTGACCGCCACCAGCAGGATGATGATCCAATTGTCGCTGCGGTTGAACATCGACCCCCAGAACGCCACGCGGGCCGCGAACGCCACCGCTCCTGCGACTGTGGCCGCCACGGTCATGACCAGGACATCGCGGTTCTTGACATGGGCCATCTCGTGGGCCAGGACACCGGTCAGCTCATCATCGGTCAAGAGCCTCAGCAATCCCTCGGTCGCCGCCACCACCGCCCTCTTGGGGGTGCGTCCCGTCGCGAAGGCGTTGGGGTTCTGCGTGGGGACGATCGCCAAGCGAGGCATGGGCAGCTGTGCCCGTTGGGAAAGGTCGCGGACGATGCGGTACATTCGCGGGGACTCGGTCTCCGACACTATCCTCGCGCGGTACATCTTCAGGATGATGGTGTCACTGAAGAAGTACGACACCACGTTGATCCCGACAGCGATCAGGAAGAAGATGAGCATTGTCGCCGTTATTCCCAGACCAGGGAATAGAGAACCTATGATCCAGCCTATTGCAACGAACAGCAGGATCAGGACGGCGAACATCATCAACACCCTTGCGTTCGCCATGAATGCTCCCATTTATTTCACCGGTCGGTGAATTCTGGGTCCAGCTATATAAAAATATAAGGAAGATCGGAGCGACGGCAGGAATATCAAACCCATCCGCATCATCGGGCTGGGTATGGAGCGATGGCCATCTACAACGTGAGCACCGATCGGTGTGCCTGCCCCATTGCAATGAATTTATAGACCGGTGTGATTCGGAGAGGGGAGGCGAATAAATGAAGGTGGCTGTTACCGGCGCCGCCGGTTTCATCGGAAGCACGCTGACGGACCGGCTGCTCCATGAAGGGCATCATGTTGTCGCTGTGGACAACTTCGACGATTACTATTCGGGCAAGATGAGGTTCCTGGAGCCTCACCTAGGGGACGATTCATTCGAATTGCACCAAGTGAGCATCCTGGAGCAGAAGGAGCTGGAACGCTCGTTCAAAGGAGTGGACGTCGTGTTCCATCTTGCCGCCCAGGCTGGCGTGCGCATATCCGTCAAGGACCCCATGCGCTCGCACCAGGCCAACGCCACCGGGACGCTCAGCGTCCTCCTTGCCGCGAAGGATGCCGGGGTAAGACGGGTGGTGAGCTCATCGTCATCGTCTGTCTACGGCAATGCCAGGAAATTACCGGTCTCAGAGACCGACGTCGCCATACCGGTCTCACCCTACGCGGCCAGCAAGCTCTCTGCCGAGATGTACTGTCGGCTTTTCTATGAGCTCTATGGATTGGAGAGCATATCCCTGCGCTATTTCACGGTGTACGGACCGAGGCAACGACCCGACATGGCCATACGCATCTTCACGGACCGGGCCTTGAAAGGCCTACCGCCGCAGATCTTCGGGGACGGCGAGCAGACCCGCGACTTCACCTACATCGACGATGTGGTCGATGCGGTGTACCGCTGTGCCTCCTGCGCAGACCCTAGGGGTGAGCCTCTGAACGTTTGCTCTGGGCGCACCGTGAAAGTGAACCACGTGGTCACGGAGATATTGAGGGCGACAGGCCGCACCGACCTCAGGCCCGAGCACCTCGGTACGCAGCAGGGCGACGTCGACCATACCTGGGGGGATAACTCCAAGGCCAAGGCCCTGCTTGGCTGGGAACCGAAGGTCGGCATAGAGCAGGGGGTCCGAAGATTCGTGGATTGGTACAAGGATAGGCGGGAGCTTCACGCCGAGATGCAAGAATGAAAAAGATAGATCGTGGCCATACCGGCCACATTTGATGTAAAGAATTCAATATTTTTTGGGCCTAGGCAGTGACGTAGACCACGCTACGACCCTTCTGGACCGCCCTGAGCCGGCCGTTGTCCACCATGTCCTTGATCAGGTCCCCGGCCTCGTCTGCGTCCAGCCCGGAGTCCTCCGTTAGCTGGTGGAAGGTGACCCCGCCCTCACGACCGAACATCGTGGTGATGCGTGCCAGCTTCCTCTCCTCGGCCTCGCGTAGCTCGCGTTCCCTTTCTTCCTGGAGACGCTTCTCCTCGGCCTCGCGGATCTCCTTCTCCCGGGCTGCCATGACCAGGTCTACCTTGCCCTTGAACTGGGAGTTCGCCTCGTGCTTGAACTTGGTCGGGTCTGTCTCCAGGAGCACGCTCAGCTGCTCGACGTTGAGACCTGCCTCCTTCCATCCTTTCAAGGCATTGCTGATGTCGATCTGCAAGGCCCCATCGGAATCGGCGGGAGAACCCAATGATGGGATGTAACGGACCTCCATGCCACGCAGGGCGGAATGGAGCGCGGCCATCTTGTGGTCCAGCTCGCCCTCGTCGGAGATGTCCCCTTCGAAAAGTGGCTGTCCCTTGACCTTGTGGAATCCCTTCTCCCTCATGATCTTGGTCACATCGGCAGGCGGCCGGCCCTCGCTGGAATAAATGACGCGGATGTAAGCCTTCATCTTGCTCACGTCTAATCAAATCTAAAAAGGGGAATTAAAAGGGTTTGCCCAGAATCGGGTATTTGATAATGAGGGGTGAGCGCGATAAAAGAGATTATGGACCAAGCCATATACGGGTCGAGATGACGCTCGAACAGGAGTATGCCATGCGGTGGTTCCGTGACTATTACTCCAAGACGACCCTGTCAGGACCCAACGATTTTCCTGGGCGTGAGTTCGGCTTCATGTTCTTCGACAAGGACTTCGTCAGGAGGCATGTGGGATTCAGGTCCCATGACGACCTCCGTCGCTATCTTGTGAGCCAGGTCCCCATGCATGTCTATTACTCCTCCGCCCATTATGACAATCCCTCCGCGCCCAAGATGGAGCAGAAGGGATGGCGCGGGGCCGACCTGGTGTTCGACCTGGACGCGGACCACATCCCGGGGGCGGAGAGGATGACCTATGAGGAGATGCTCTACCTCGTCAAGCAGGACATGATACGGCTCCTGGACGACTTCCTGCTGGGAGACCTGGGATTTGGGGAGGATGAGGTGCGGATAACCTTCTCGGGAGGGAGAGGCTACCACGCCCATGTCCAATCGGACAGCGTCCAGAGATTGGGCTCACACGAGCGCAGCGAGGTAGTGGACTTCGTGACCGGGACCGACCTGGACTATAGTTGGATCTTCAAGGAGCGCTCCGCCATGAAGCGCGACTTCAAGTCCCATATCAAGGTGGAGATGGCCACGCTCATACCCCCGGAGGGGTCGGGGGGATGGAAGGGGAAGGTCAGAGCGCGTCTGTCGGTCCTGATGGAGGAGCTCAAGCACCTAGGATTCGAGGAGGCGAGGGCGAAATATGCCGCCTTCGCCAAGATCAACGACAAGCAGTTCTTCCTTCTGCAACGGGCACTGGCGGCCGAGAGGTCGGGGAGCGATGGTCGGGAGCTCATCCTCAACAACAACAGCCTGGAGTACATAACCGACGCCAAGGCCAAGGAGGCCCTTCTCCAGTGCGTGAAGGACACGGTCCGGGCCGGTGCCGCGGCCCAGGTCGATGAGCCCGTGACCCGGGACATAAAGCGCCTCATTCGCCTTCCTGGCTCGCTCCATGGCAAGACGGGCTTGCGGGTTATCTCCATGACCAGGGACGAGTTGACCAGGTTCGACCCGTTGCGCGATGCGTTCCCCGACATCTTCCCGGACACGCCACAGAAGGTGGAGGTGAAGGCCCCGGTGGACCTCAAGCTCAAAGGGCGCCGCATCTTCGGCGAGGGCGTCATCGAGGTCCCCACCTTCGCGGCCATCTTCCTGGTCCTACGCCTCAAGGCGCGTATAGTCTGAACCGACCATTTGTACAGCAAGTTTTATTAAATGAAATGTATATTTTTCTCGGGATGGGTTCGGGATGAAGCGCACCAGACAGGAGATGGAAGGAGGTTACCGGCTGGACAGCATCCGCCGGGTGAAGAGATATCTCTACCTCGCACAGACGGCGGTCCTGATCTTCTTCGCCTTCTTCGTCATGTGGACCATGGGAAACATTTCGGCCTTCCCGTTCCTCATCGACCTGCCCACATTGTTGTTCTTCATACTCCTGCTCCTCCTGATCATGAACATCGAGAGCTTCATATTCCTCAGGATGGAGCTCCGCTACATCAAGAGCCACAGCACCAAATATTTCCTTACCCGAAGCTCGATCAGAAGGAGCCTCGTCATCATAGCCGTGGCCGCCATAGCCTTCCTGGTCTTCTGGACCCCCTATGCCAATGAGGCCGTCAACGACGCCTTGAGCGTCCGGGGGGACGTGCAGGTGGGCTCGGACCTCAACCCGTCCGGGGTCTCGTTCATGAGCAGCGACCCCACGATGATGGTCCAGGCGGGAAAGGTGACCGTGGACGTGGACGGAGGGTCGGTCCTGGTGTTCCTGGTGACCGAGGAGAACTATGAGAAGTACGCCACTCAGGGCCGAGAGGCCATCGCAATGCATCGCATCAACGTAAACGATTACGTTGCCTCACCTGGCCTGGAGTTCGACCTGCCCACGCTGGAGTATGGCAAGTACTTCCTGATCCTCTATCTGGAGGGTCCGGGAGAGAGCGTGACCGCTAACGTCGATGTGGAGATGGGCATATCGCCTCAGATGATGGACCTCGTGCCCATCCTGGCAGTGGCCTTCATGATCGCCAACCTGGTGTGGCTGATCTACATCAGGCAGCTGAACAACATGCTGCGGCGCAGGGCCATCTACTCGTGAAGGGCGCAGCAACGCTCCGAACGTCGCACATCGTAACCTTCTTGGCGGAGCCTCCTTACTGTCTCGGGGGCGGGGAGGGCCATGCCGGCCACGCCCATCCTGACGGTCTCGAGCTCCACCTCGACGCGGCCCCGGGGGCGCATGCACCCCAACAGCACCGGACAGGTCAGTACCCTTTTCGCATACCTCACCACATCGAGGAATGCGTCCTCCGATGAGATGGGGGCACCATGGAGGGGTGTGCCTCGGGTGGGGATGTGCCAAAGGAGCACCAAGGCCGAAATGGGATACCTACTTACTAGGTCGATGCTGGCCATCTCCCCACATATCTCGTCACCTTGGAGGCCGACACAGATGTGCGGCACCACTCGCGCTGCCCCCGCAGAGAATAGGGCCTCGAGCGTCGCATCATATGCCTCCGGACCGTCATCGAGGTGCAAAAGATCGGATATGGTCCTCCTGTCCTGGACGATATCGACCGAATAGCAGTCGGCTCCGATGCCCACCAGTGACCGTGCCTCCGCCTCATCGAGGAGCCCCGTGTGCAGGTTGATCAGGAGACCGGTGCGGCAGATTGAGGCCAGTTCCTCCACCCTGTCCCTTAAGGGCATCCTGCCATGGGGGTCGCATCCCCCACTGATCAGAATGCCCTCCGCACCCGCCGACCTCAGGGACTCGGCGATCTTCGGCAATGAGCCGGGTCGACACGCGTCCGTCATGGAGCGGAGGTAGTGCCCACGACAGTGGTCGCACATCAGCTCGCAGCGCCCCCCAGTGACCGAAACGGCTGGAAATCCCCTTCCTGGATAGTATGCTACGATGCTCTTTTCCACGCCCTCCCCTATATAATATCGGACCAAAAGATTTATTGCATGAACAGCTTTCCTCGGGCAAGGCGAACCACATGAAGGCATACAAGGCCGTTGGCTCATTCACGATCAGCAAGCAGAACTACATGAAACGCGAACAACCCTTCTGCATCGAGATCGCAGCGAAGGACGAGGCGGATGCCTCCCACAAGGTCATCTCCACCATCGGTTCAAGGCACAGCGTGACACGCAAGCAGGTGACCCTGAAGGAGATCGTTCCGTTGAAGACCGAAGAGGTCACCAACCTCGTGGTCAAGAAGCTCATCGGTGATGCTTAATGAAGGAGCAAGAGCTGCGCCAGGCCCTGGGGGCCATGGAGGTCTACAAGGCCCAACTGGAGGGCATTGTGGAGCAACAGCAGCTCATCCAGATGTCCATTGAGGAGCTGAGCAAGGCAAAGGTCACCCTTACCGATTTCATCAAGTCCGAGGTAGGGGACGATGTCCTGATCCCGGTGGGCAGCGCCTCGTACGTCAAGGCGAAGGTCGCTGACAACAAGAGCGCGCTCATCGGAGTGGGTACGGGGATAACGATGGAGAAGCCCATCGAGGAGGCCCTGTCCATCGTAGAGAAGCGCCTCCAGGAGATGCTCGACGCCGGCAAGAAGTTGCACGAGAGCCGACAGATCATCGAGATGAAGGCCTCCCAATTGAACAAGGTGCTAGAATCCGAGTACCAGCGCATGGGCGGCGCACCCGGCCCGTGAGGTCCCCTCCACATGTTCGATTCGCTCAAGCGCATCTTCGGCCGCCAGCCCAAGGAGGCCGTGGCACCGATCAACCTCGAGGAGGCGGTGGGCGATAGTGGGAAGAAGATAGCCGAGGACGACCTCGACGAGATGCTGTGGAACGTCGAGCTGGGACTGCTCGAGGCAGACGTGGCACTGCCGGTCATCGAGGCGATCAAGGCCCAGGTGCGGGCCGACCTCGTGGGCAAGCGCTTCGATAAGAAGTTCCGGTTGGAGGACGTCGTCCTCCTGGCCTTGAGGGATGCGGTGATGAAGACCTTGGAGGGCAGTGCCTTCGACTTCGATGGCTACATCGCCAAGCACGAGAAGCCCGTGGTGGTCATGTTCGTTGGGATTAACGGGACCGGCAAGACCACCGCCATAGCCAAGCTCGTGAACCGCTTGCAGAAGTCCGGCACCACGACGGTGCTGGCTGCCTCGGACACCTTCCGGGCCGGGGCGATAGAGCAGATATCCATCCACGCGGACAATCTCAACACCAAGGTCATCAAGCATCAATCCGGGGCTGACCCGGCCGCGGTGGCCTACGACGCGGTGGACCATGCCAAGGCGCGCAAGCGCGATGTGGTCCTGGTCGACACCGCCGGGCGCATGCAGACCAACTCCAACCTGATGGACGAGATGAAGAAGATAAAACGGGTGGTCAAGCCCCATCTGACCATATTCGTCGGCGACTCCCTCGCCGGTAACGACGCCATCGAACAGGCCATCACCTTCGACAAGGAGATCGGTATCGATGCGGTCATCTTGACCAAGATCGACGCCGACGCCAAGGGTGGGGCGGCATTGAGCATCGCCTACACCATCAAGAAACCGATAGCCTTCCTGAGCACCGGTCAGGGCTACGAGGACATCATCAGGTACGATCCCGTATGGATGGTGCAACGCCTCTTCTCCGACGTCGAGGCGTGAGAGAAGTGTTTTTGATCATGCAGTGAACTGGTCTGGATAGCACAGTTTGGCGATGACCATGGCGAATACCTTGGCATCGGCCACCAGGTTGTCCACCTTGCAATACTCGTTGGGGGAGTGCATGACCTCATCGATGGTCTGCCACGCGTAGGCCTCCAATCCCGCCAGGCGGAAGAAGTTGGCACAGGTGCCGCCCCCTACCCCGCCGGCCTTGGGCTCGAAGCCCCTTAGCGTCTTGATCGACTCGGCCAGGACCTTGAACCCCGGACTGTCCGTGCTGGACGGCTTCCCGCACCGGGTCAGCTGTGCGATCTCTATGTTGATCTTCGCGCTCGTCTTGTCCTCGAAAAGGTCTGCGATCCAGCGCATGGTCTTCATGATCTCGTCCGGGTCGTAGTCCGGCAGGATGCGGAAGTCCAGATAGAATATGTCCTCGCCAGGGATGGTGTTTATGTTCGCGACGTTGAGGAGGTGCTTGGTGGGCTCGTAGGTTGAGACCGGTGGGTCATACAATGCGTTCGTCTTCCCATACTTACGGTCCATGTAGTCCACTATGAATGCCACTAGCTCGGAACCGACCTTCATGGCGTTCAGACCCTTGTTCGGGGTGGACGCATGGGTCTGCTTTCCATGCACCGTCACCTTCAACCACATGATGGTCTTCTCGGCGACCTCGATGACCGACCCGTCGGATACGCCGAAGTCTGGAACATAGATTATGTCCCCTTGCTTGAAGACGCCCTCTTGTAAAAGGAACTTGATGCCCTTGTCCGATCCCATCTCCTCGTCGGCCACCACGACCAGACCGAGGCCGATGTCCGGTTCGGATGCTACATCGTTGATCAACTTTGCGGCGAAGATCGAGGCGATCAACGCCTGACCATTGTCCTCGGAACCGAGTCCGAAGATCTTGCCATCGATGAGCCGGGGCGAGAAGGGGGGGTAGGACCATGACTGCAGGTCCCCAGGTGGGACGGTGTCCATATGGGAGACGAACCAGACCATCTTGTCGCTCTTCCCTTTCTTCCTCGCCACTATGTTGGGGCGGGACTTGAGCTTCACCCTGTCATCGAGTACCTCAAGGACCTCCACCTCGTCAAACCCACAGTGTTCCAGCATTTCCTTGATCATGCGGGAACGCGCGAACTCGCCGTCACCGCCGTTCTCTGGGCCGATGGCCGGGACCCTTATCAGCTCCCCTAGGGCCTGTACCATCTCTTCCTTGTGAAAGTCCAATGAAGCTAGCCGCTCATCCATACTTGGCATGCTTATCCCGGCGGTCCATTGGGTTTTAAGGTATTAATTCCTTATTGGCTGAGTATCGTTCCAGGGATTGACAAATGGGGTGTGCTGGCTCATTTCTCGGACCTGAGATGGGGCAGCTTTTTATCGACCTTCGTCCTTCCTCCTTAGAGGTGACCATTTGGAGCTTGAGATCATCGCCCTTGTGCTGATGACCGTTTTTGGTCTGGCCATCGCTGCCGCGATGATATGGGTCCTGTTCAGGGGTAAGAGGAAGGGCTGAGTTTCATAGTCGGCGCACCACCATGCTCACCGCGTTGCCTCCGCCCAGGCACAAGGTGGCCAGCCCGGTGCTCCTGTTCCGGTCGGCCAGGGAATACAGCAAGGTGGTAAGGACGCGTGCCCCGCTGCAGCCGATGGGGTGGCCCAACGCCACCGCACCGCCGTTCACGTTGAAACGGTCGTCCAGGACCCCTAGCTCCTTGCGGACCGCCACAGAGGCGGTGGCGAAGGCCTCGTTATGCTCGAAAAGGTCGACCTGATCGATGCCCATGTTCAGTTTCCTGAGCAGTTCGCGGGTGGTCGGGATGGGTGCCTCCATGATCCACTCGGGTTTCGTGCCCCCGGTATGGTATCCCATTATCTCCGCCAAGGGCCTGTGCCCGTTCTCCTCCGCCCAGCGCCGGGAGGCGATGATCAGGGCGGAAGCCCCATCACTGAGTTGCGAGGAGTTCCCGGCGGTGACGACCCCGTTGTCCTTGAAGGCCGGTTTGAGCTTTCCTAGGCTCTCGAGGGTGGTATCTGGCCTTATGCCCTCGTCCGTCTTGAAGACCGTCTCACCCTTCTTGGAACGGATGACATAGGGGACGATCTCCTTCTCGAACCTGCCATCGATGGTCGCGGCCTGCGCCTTCATGTGGCTCTCGAAGGACAGTTGGTCGGCCTGCTCCCTGGTCACGTGGAAGCGCTCGGCGCATATCTCGGCGGTCAAACCCATATGTATGTTGTTGAAGCTGTCCCACAGGCCGTCATTGACCATGTGATCGATGATGCGGTTATCGTTGAGGCGGTAACCGAACCGGGCCTCCTTCAGAAGATAGGGTGCCTGGTTCATGTTCTCCATGCCTCCCGCGACGAGGACCTCGTGCTCGCCGGCCATTATGGAGTTCGCGGCCAGCATCACGGCCTTCATGCCAGACCCGCAGACCTTGTTGATCGTGACGGAGCCTACCTCGTAGGGTATCCCCGCACGGACCGCGGCCTGCCGTGCCGGGTTCTGCCCCAGGGACGCCTGCAGGACGTTGCCCATCAGACATTCCTGCACATCCTTGGGCTCCAGCCTGGCCCGTTTTATGGCCTCCTTGATCACAAGACCGCCCAGCTCCTGCGCCGGAACGTCCTTCAAGGTGCCGCCGAACTTGCCGATGGCGGTACGAACCGCGCTCAGTATAACGACCTCGTCCATTGCAACCCACCTCAACTGGTAAGATGATAATGTTGTCCCAGAGCAAAATCCTTGCCCTATAAATTATTGTCGATGGACGACATCGACTCAAAGCGTAATGGAGCGCCCTTCGAGACCGATCCGCTTCAATGGTTTGCTGAGGTGTCTCCTGGCACAGATCGGTGGTTCGTACCAACCCACCTCTAGCGCTCGGGGCTCCTCGGCGTAGGTGGCCTCCTCCTCGCTGGCCTTGAGGCCGCAACGACGACAGCGATAACCGGCCCCTCTGCCCAGCGATTGCATGCTCTTTTTGCATCCAGTGCAGATGGGGTTCTTCGTTTTGTTGAGGACCTGTGCCAACCAGAGCACCTCGATCTTTTCGACGTTCAAGGTGCGGGGTGCCTCCCTCATCTCTCCCAGCGCCCTTATCCGATCACCGCATCGTAGCCGGCGTACGGTCTCCCTGAAGGACTTCGAGGGTTCGTAGATGGTCATGTCCATCTCCATGCCCCCCCTCTCGGTCCTTGTGCGAAGGACGACGTGGCCCCCCTTTATGGTCCTCGGGTCATGGACCAATGTGGCCACGACCTCATAGGATCGATCCGGCTTGAGCTCCCGCCAGTCCTTTACGATATGATCGTCCGTTCCCTGGTTGCTGAGGAAGGTGACCCATCTGTCCACCGGTTCAGATGCCACTTCCCTCATGGCCGGTGCGAGCTCGTAGGGGTCGTCCCCCCTCACCCCGAATAGAACTGGACAGGGGGTATGCGGCGTGATCGCCCTGCGGCATACCGTGGGGTCGAAGTTGTTGAATGTGGAGGGGTGGTCCCTGTCCATGGCTTGGACCGATGCGTCTTCTACCATGCGGGGCAGTCCCCATCGTTCTCGGGCCCGATAGGTTATCACCTCGTAGGTATGGTCCCTTGGCCTCCACGACATGGCTGCGGTGGCCCCGATCAATCCCCGCCCTCCGGCCATCGTGAAGGTGAGGGCCCCGATCCGTTCCAGCTCCCTTTCCACCAGATCCTTTGGCACGATGTCGCGCACCGCCTGCCAATAGAACCCTTGCGATGGGCGCTTGGTCGATACTACCAATCCTGGGCTGGCGTCCTCCTGCACCCTTGCCCATCTTCGTACCAGAGCGGAGCAACGATCCAAGTATGACCTTGGCGTCAGTGCTCCCCTCCTCACGCGGATAACAGAAGTAGGGAGCGTCCCGAATGACCCCTACGGACATGGCCTGGCCCCTGCCGTGCCCAAATCTGAGGCAGACGGCAGCATTCCCCCTGGTCTTCCACGGCACCGCGGGATTGAGGCGTACCAGCCTGGGCATGCCGATGAGATCGTACTCGCGGAGGGCATCGATCACTTCCGTGACAAGGAACGTGGTGCACATCTGTTCCTTCGAATCGGTATCGTCAAATGCGACGTACATTTGAGCCTCCTCCTTGCTCAGGCGAAGTTTTCTATTTAATCTTGCCGAGGCTGGACATATCGTTGAGGGGTTCCAGTCGGTCGACGAAGATGATCCCGGGGGAGTCCTTGGCCGTCTCCCCGGTTATCCTCACACTACATGGGAAGGTGAGGTCTGGAGGGTAGGTACCGTTGCGACAGAACGCCTTCCATCCCAGACCGTCCGAGTCTTGCACGTCCAACATGAGCCCTTTGGCGTTGGAGCTGCCCCTCACCGCCGTGCAGAAGACCTCCACGTGGCCGTCCTGGTCTAGGTCTGAGAAATGGTCGGTGGGGTCGGTCCCATAGTCCGAGACGACCAACAGTCCGATGACCGATAGCGATGCCATTACGCATAGCGGTCTCAATGGTATTGCTCTCGCCACGGGCTTCCCTGTTCTTTTCTTGAAATGAAGGTGTTGTTCCCTGCATCTAAACTACCTACTAAAATATTCTATATCCCCAAATGGATTCGCCCCGGCATGAGCAGACCTGTTACCGTTCAATATGTCGTTCCATTTTCTGTCGGCCTATTGGTGATTGGTTCGGTGCTGATCGGCCTATCGCTGTACAATTTTTATGTTAATGCTCTGTTCGGCCTCGAAGGTTGGTGGTTCTACCTCATAGTGGCGGGCTTGATCATTGCCATCGCTGGATTCTTCTACCTCTATGGGTACCTGAAGAGGGTGAGCAAGTTCAAAAAGTTGATAGCTGAGAAGAGCAAGAAGGAATTCATTGTCAACCTTGATGAGCTGGAATACACCGCATGGAGGCTCCCGAAGAAATATGAGGACCTGGTTCGGGACAAGAAGAAGGAGTTCGGGGTGAAGTAGGGGGACCCCTTCGTTTCCGGTGGAGCGATATTATCCATCTGATCATACGAGGTCCTTTACCGCACCTCGTGCACCTTCTACCTTCTCTTTGATGCCTTTGAGGTCTCTCTCACGACAGCGAAGGTCGATCTGGACCTTGTCGGCGTAGTTTATGTTCATTACATCACCGATCTCGAACAGATATGAGATGATGGGTTGGGCCATAGAGGTGTTGGGAAGTATGACCATCACCTCCATACCATATTGGAAATGATTTTCGATGATTTGGTTAAGGTCCTTGATTCCTTCGTTATTATGAGCGGAAACAAAGTGAACGTTGGAATTGGGGAAGTGCTTGTGAGCCGTTTCCTCCAATAGTATATAGGGATTTTTATTCGTTAATTTATCTATTTTATTAAAGATTATAATTATGTTAGACGGATCGATTCGAGGGATAAGTATCTCCTTGGATGTGATGAGCTTATCCTCCACATGCTGGAGGTCCTCTGTCGAATCCACCACCAGTAAGATAAGGTCTGAGTTGAAGATCTCCTCCAGGGTGGTCCTGAATGATTCTATCATGAAATGAGGGAGGTCCTTAAGGAACCCGATGGTATCTGTTATCAAGACCTCCTTGGAACCGTTCATCTTCCTGGTCGTCGTAGATAATGTCGAGAACATCCTGTCCTCCACTAAAACATCCTCTCCTGTGAGAGCTCTCATCAAAGAGGACTTTCCAGCATTGGTGTAGCCTGCCAAGGAAACGACCTCAAGGCCTCTCCGGGAACGATGCTTCCTTCTCGTGCCGGAGTCCCTCCGGATCTCTTCAAGCTCATCTTCTATGCTCTTCATCCTGGATTTGACCAGATCATAGTAAATATCGATCGCATATTCCCCGCCGCCCATGAACCCTGGGTGCTCACCTGCTTTGGCATTGTGGATCCATTCCTTCAGGAGGGGCGTCTCGTACTTGAGACGTGCCTTTTCCACCTGCAATCTGGCCTCTCTGCTGTTCGCTCTGGTGGCGAAGATGTCGAGGATCAACCGTATCCTGTCCACACATACCACCTTGGAGAGGCTCTCCAGATTGTAGTGATGAGATGGTTTCGCCTCACCATTTAGAACGATCGCCTCTACCGGTCTTTCTATCAGGAGCTCCCTCAATTCCTTTACCTTTCCCTTTCCGAGGAACGTATTGGGGTCTGGTCTGGCCCTCTTCTGAGTGACGACATAGACTATATCATAACCAGCCGTCCTTGCCAATTCCTGGATCTCCTCGACGTCGTGATCGAGGCTCAATAAAACAGCGCTCTTTGGTATCATTCGTTCTCCACCAAAAAAGGGGATGTCCCTTGCTACGGGATGGTCCTAAGGGCTTGATTATACCTCTGATGACCCCCATCCGGGTTGCAGTGGAAATGGAGGGGTGCGGGTATTCCAACACGCGTTAGCCGACCCCGACGTTTCCTGTCCAATTCGCCATCTGAAATAAAAGTCACTTATTTATTGAGGTACCGCCTACCTTGAATCTCACGTCAATTCTACATAGTCACATGTTGACGATGGCGTATCAAGATGACCTTGGGCCCACCGGTCCGAGAATGGGGGAAAATAATGGAAACCAGCGTGTTCGACGCGCACCTCAATCGAAAGCAGATATTCAAAAAGAACAACCGGGAGATTCTCAGGCCATCCTATCTGCCAGATGTGCTGCCGCACCGTAACGAACAGATCAACTCGCTGGCATCCGTTCTGGTCCCTGCCCTCAAGGGGGAACGACCTTCCAACATCCTCATCTTCGGGAAGACCGGGACCGGAAAGACCGCCTGCGTCAAGTACATCGGGAACGAGATAAAGAAGGCGGACGGGGACAACAGCCGCGTCACTTTCATCTACATGAACTGCGAGATCGTGGACACCCCCTATGGTGTGCTGCAGAACATCGGAAACCAGTTCATCCAGGACTTCGAGCAGCGCATCCCCTTCACCGGCCTGAGCATCACTCAGGTCTACACACTTCTCCGGGACAAGCTGGACGAGCAGAACCGGATGATACATCATCGCCTTGGACGAGATCGATAAACTGGTCTATAAGAGCGGTGACGACGTCCTCTACCATCTTTCCAAGATCAACGACGACCTGAAGAACGCCAGGGTCTCCATCATCGGTATATCCAACGACCTTCTGTTCACCGACTTCCTCGACCCCCGTGTCAAGAGCCGGATGGAGGGGGAGAAGATGGTGTTCCCTCCCTACAACGCCGAGCAGCTCCAGGACATCCTGAAGCAGAGGGCGGCCTTGGCCTTCGACGATGACGTCCTGGAACCGGGGGTCATACCTCTATGTGCAGCCCTGGCAGCCCAGGAGCATGGCGACGCCCGCAAGGCGTTGGACCTCCTGCGCATCGCAGGAGAGATCGCCGAGAGGGAGAACGCGGACAAGGATCACCGAACTGTTCATGTCTACAAGGCGAAGAACAAGATGGAGCTGGACTGCGTCTCCGAGGCGGTCCGTACCTTGCCCACCCAGTCGAAGATGGTCCTGATGTGCATATCCTGAACGAGGGAGGGGTGAGGAAAGGCTCACCACCGGTGAGGTCTATGAGACGTACAGGTTCATGGCGGGACAGCTCGGCATGTCGCCTTGACCCAAAGGCGCATCACCGACCTCATCTCCGAGCTGGACATGATGGGCATCATCCATGCCAAGGTCAAATCGTTCGGGCGAGGTGGACGGACCAAGCAGATCGATCTGAGCGTCCCCCTCTTGGAGACGAAGAAGGTCCTGGAGGAGGACGAGGTCTTCCAGGAGCTGAAGAACTACAAACCCAAGAATCAGACCACGCTGATCTGAATGACGTCATCGCCAGGCTCATTCCTCAGGTCCATTCTTCCGATCGTCCGATGGCTTTTTAGCATCCCGCTCCACAACCACTTGCTTAGGGGGTGGGGAGCGGTTCTCTTTTCGCAATGGAGCAAAGGGGTCCTTGCCCCTCCTCCGATAATAGACCTCCAGCAGATCGATGGATATCGGAATGATTATGATCAACGCGATGCAGATGAACAGGTTGGTCCAGCTATTGGAAGGGACACCCGGGCCATAGGGAGTGTACTGACCGCCGACCCAGAGCTTGAGAAGCCCGAACCAGGGAATCTCTCCCTTTGCCACACCCACGATCCATCCCTGATCCACCGGCTCCCTGCAGATGGGCATCATGGTGTTCTGGTCGATCAGGTCGTTGTGGTCCCCCTTGGTGATGTAACCACTATGTTGGAAGTACAGGAGGGCATCAAGGTCAACTCGAAGGGACTGGGAGCGGTAACCTACGTCATATAGCTCGAGCGAACCTCCCAAGCCCCACCATTGGCCGTCTTGGATCCCATCATGAGACCAGAGAGATTGAGGATAGTCCTGAAGCGAGGGGACGTCGAAGAGGCTGGCGCTCTCGTTATAGATCAACTCTATGATGGCACGATGGATGACGGGGGTGGAATCCTCCTGACCATACCTGAGATAGATGACCACGTCGCCATAATCACCGAACTTGCGGTAATGGTCAACATAACCTTCCACATAAGTGACCACCGAGCTCTGGTCCCGGACGATCACGAGGTCACCGGTGTCGATCACCCCGATATAGCTGCGGTCGTTGGAGTGGGCCATGCTGCCAGATTCCACCACCACCATGGGTGGCCAAACCCCACTGTAGAGATAGAGCCCGGCGAATATGGCCATCAGGACAACTATGGCCGCGAGGAAGGCCAGGAGCTCCTTTTTCCAATTCGTCTCCTTCTTTTCGCCACCGCTCACGTCCGATGTAACCGAAGAGATACTAGAATATGTTTGCGCTAGGCACCCTAAAGGATTATTAGATGCAAGGTCATTGGCACACCGAGCCCGATGGAACGTCCCGATAACGACACCTACTTCATGCGAATGGCCGAGCTGGTGGCGACGCGGTCGACGTGTCTCCGTCGAAAGGTAGGGGCCGTGGTGGTGAAGGAGAAGAGGGTCCTGACCACTGGTTACAACGGGGCCCCTCGTGGTCTGAGGCATTGCGAGGAGGTGGGCTGCCTTAGGATGACCAACAATGTGGAATCAGGGACGCGGCACGAACTCTGTCGGGGAGTGCACGCCGAACAGAACGCGGTCATCCAGGCCGCCTATTTCGGGGTCAGCATCAAGGATGCATCCATATACACCACCAATTTCCCTTGCGTGCTCTGCACGAAGATACTGTTGAACGCCGGGATCACCGAGATAATTTATAAGGACGAATACGAGGACGATCTTTCCAAGAGCATCCTCGATGAAACAAATGTCATAACAAGACGATATCAGCAAAAACAAATATAAATTTTTTACAATAAAAACACCCCTAAAGGAGCACGATCGGTAATTCCGATTCCAAAATTGTCATCATTACTTTTTTTGCTGGGATATATGTATTTATTCCATTAGGAATCATAGACCACTATCCCTTTCAATCGTTTATTCGGCCCTGGCGCGTCCTGTCGTGGCAAATAGTTAAATAGAGAAATGAGATTCGGAGGACATCATCCGGGGAGAGGCCTGTGACTAGGGCTGATACACTTCTTAAGGTCAAAGAGGCTGAGGCAAAGGCTGCCCAGATCGTGAAGGACGCTCAAGATAAACAAAAGGTCATCGTTGCCAACGCCAGACGTGACGCCCTTGGTAGATTGAGGGACGGCGAGACAAAGATGAAGGAGGAGCGCGAAAAAGCGATCGGCGCTGAAAAGGTGAAACTGGACGCCGCTCGAAAGGAGCAGATGGCCAAAGGGAACGCCGAGGCCAACAAAGCCCTCACCACATCGGAATCCAAGATATTCGCGATCAAGTCCTACCTGAAGGAATCCTTCGAGAAGTCCCTCTGAGGTCTTAACATGCTGATGCCGGAGCAGATGAACAGGATTCTCCTAGTGGGATCGAAGGGGGACCTCAAGGCCACCATCGATCTGCTCTACAAGGTGGAGGCCGTTGATATCATCGATTTTCCATCCGAGGATAAGGATTTCCACCTCGGTTCTCCACTTCCCGAGTCGTCGGTCGCTTCCCAGAAGCTCCTCAAGCTTCGCGCCTTCGAGAAGGACATGCAATTGGACGTGGATGTCGAGCCCACAGAGACCCTCGCTCCCAGCCGGGTCAAGAGCGACCTGGACAAGACCCTCGTCGAACTCGAAGGCTCCCTTAGCAAGGTGCTGCAGGAGAAGGTCAAGGCCCAAACAGAACTGGCCGAGCTCCAGAACGAGAAGAGGTCCATAGAACCATTCATGAACCTGGACATCCCCCTGGATCTCTACAGGGGATATTCTAGTCTTTCCGTACTCACTGGATATGTCAAATCCGACCCATCCTCCGAGATAGCATCCAAGATGCCGGAGAGCGAGGTCATCCTCTCTAGCGATAGGAAGTTCGTGGCGGTCTTTGTCCCCAAAAAGGACCTGGCCGATGCGCAGAAGATTCTACTTCAAAACGGTTTCTCGGAGGCCCCCACGCCCATCGGAAGCGGTGACGCGAAACAGCGCCTGGCCACGATCGACATCGAGGTCGCGAAGAAGGAGGCGGCGTTGGAAGAATGCAACAAGGACCTCGAGGACCTTAGATCCAAGTATGGCGCGATGATCAGCGCCGCCGATGAGGACCTGAGCATCGAGGTCCAAGTCGCCGAGACCCCCCTGAGGCTTGGCACGTCAAAGTACGCCTTCGTGTTGGATGGTTGGGTGCCGACCTCGAAGTTAGAGCCCCTGAGAAACACCCTCGACCAGGAACTGAAAGGCAGGGTATCATTCGATGTGTTGGACACCATGGAACGCCATGAGAGCCACGAGCACGACACCGAGCACCTCACTCTTGTGGACTATGGCGACGTTAAGTCCGAGGTGCCGAGCAAGACCAATCCCAACAAGTATGTGGGACTATTCGAGTATCTGACGGGCCTGATCTCCACGCCCAAGTACAGGGAGATAGACCCCACCTTCATGATCAGCATCACCTTTCCATTCTTCTTCGGCCTCATGGTCGGAGACTTCGGCTACGGTCTCGGGTTCACGATCCTCGGGCTCATCGGTCTGCTCAAGGTCAAGTCCCCGGAGTGGAAGACCATCGCCACCATGCTGTTCTTCGGCGGCATATGGGCCACGATTTTCGGGGTATTCGTCTTCGGAGAATGCCTCGGTATGCACCTCCAGCCCATCTGGGTAGAGGGAGCCACAGCTGCAGAGTATCCATATGGGAACGAGGTCACCTGGTCATATCTGCTTCAGACGACATTACCTCATCTTGGGGTGATCTCACAAGCTAGTTGACGTCAAGATATTCCTGTTCGTCGCCCTGTTGATCGGCTTCATACACTTGGGGATCGGTTATGCGATCGGCATCTACAACAAGACGATCCGCTACGGGTTCAAGCACGCCTTCCTGGAGAAGGTAAGCTGGCTCATGATACTGATCGGAGGTTTCTTCCTGCTCCTGTGGTTCATCAACGAGATGATAGTGCCTATAGGTTCCTGGTGGGGCTCCCGATGATAGACAGTTACCTCTATATCGGTATAGGATTGGTCATCGTAGGGACGGTCATGGCCTTCATCGGTGAGGGTGGCGGGGCCATCCTGGAGCTGCCTGGGCTTATGTCCAATGTACTGTCCTACTCTCGTCTGGCGGCCATTGGCATGTCCAAGGCCGGCCTGGCCTTGGCCTTCAACACCATGGCCTTCATAACCATCGGGACGGAAGGCATCAACGTGATCTTCGCGATAATGCTGTTCGTAGTAGGCGTTCTGATGGTGTTCATTCTCGCCATAATATCGGCGGGCATGCACAGCATCAGGTTGCACTATGTCGAACTGTTCGGAAAATTCTTCGAGGGCGGTGGAGTAAGTTCAGCCCGCTGAAGATCGTGAGAAAGTGGACAAATGAGAAAATAGGTGAGTAAAATGGCAGAAGAAGGATTGATAGCAATTGGAGCTGGAATTGCAGTCGGACTGGCCGGTATAGGTTCCGGCTATCGCTGAGGCTAGCATCGGTGCGGCGGCTGTCGGCGCCATGGCCGAGAACGAGAAGCTGTTCGGTAAGGGCCTGGTCCTGACCGTCATTCCCGAGACCATCGTCATCTTCGGTCTGGTCGTGGCTGTCCTGCTCTGGATCGTATGAAGGAATTAGGATCAGAGTACGAACAAGGGGCCGTTCTATGGCATTGGATAACGTAGTTGGTCAGATCCTGGAGAGCGCGAACAAGGAAGCGGATGGCGCTAATCCAGCGAGGCGGAGAAGGAGAAGGACATCCATCCTGAAGCAGGCGGACGAGACAGGTCGCCAACAAGAAGAAGGTCCAGCAGAAGGAACTGGAGCAGACCCTTGTCCGCATGAGGCAACAGGAGCTATCCAGTGCCGAGCTGGAGGCGAAGAGGATCGTCCTCAACGCCAAGAAGCAGGTCTTGGACAACACGTTCCAGAGACCTTGAAGGAACTGGGTCTGCTCGGTCCGGAGGAAAGGCGAGGGTATATCAGAAGATCCTGATCAAAGGCGTGGCCACCATCCCGAACGCCAAGGTATACTGCCCGAAGGGGCGACTCCAAATATGTCACCGGGACAGCTGGCATCAAGTCCATCGAGGAGAAGGACATGGAGCCCGGACTGGTTTTGGAGAGCGATGACGGGACGGTCAGCCTGGACTACCGGTTCAAGACCATCTTGGAAGGTGTCTGGGAGAAGGAACTGAAGAACGTATCAAACATCCTGTTCGGGTGAAGCAATGGCTTTCATGTGGGGTAGAAGGCGCAGTTTCTGCGAGGGGCAAGGGCAATTATCCGTATGCCTGTGCAAGGGTCAAGTCAAAGAAGAAGTCTGCTCCTGACCAAGGACAACTACCCCAAGCTCTTGATGATGGACCTCAACGAGATCGGAAGATTCCTCGGAGAGACGCAGTACAAGGTGGAGATGGCCGAGCTGGCCTCCCGATATGATGGCGTCAATCTCATCGAGCTCGGCACAGCGATGAACCAGGCCCGGGTGTATTCACAGATACTCGGTTTCTGCACAGGGGACCTCAAGGACACCCTGGAGAAGTACCTGGCCCGATGGGACTAATGAACGTGAAGACCGTATTGCGTGCCAAGTTGGCTCGGGGCGACAGTCGATGAGCTGCAGGAGGACATCGTGGCGGCTGGGAAGCTGAGCGATGAGCAGATCCTAACTCCTGTTCTCCCTGGACAACGTCAGAGACATTCTGGACGAGATCGGTCGCAAGTATCGGCATGACCGTGCCCGACGAGATGCGAAGGCGCTATGGAGAGCACTGGCGACCTTGGTCCGGTGGAGGACTATCTGGACAGGCTGTACTATCAGAGGTTCTTCGAGCAGTTGAGCGCAACCCACCCGACCGGAGAAGGTGCTGGTCAACTGGATGCGTATGGAGGTGGACGTGCGCAACATCATGACCCTGCTCAAGTTGAAGCGGAAAGGTATCAGACCGAAAGGACCGGGTCATACTTCATCGATGGCGGGCGGAGCTGTCGGTCAAGGAGCTGGTGCGGATAGCGGCCACGGAGTCGCTCGAAGCCGCGATGGCAGAGCTGAGCAAACTTACCTATTACGAACAGATCAAGGAAGCATTGGAGACAGCCAAGGACGACCGGGTCGCTGAGCGAGGTGGAGATCGCCTTGCAAAAGCGTCTGGCGAGGCAAGTCGGAGAAGTTCTCCCACGTCTATCCCTCTCCGTGCTCCCGATTAGTGGACTACATGTCAGGAAGAAGATCGAGGTGGACAACATCCGCATCATCGCCCGCGGCAAGCAGAGCGGGCTCAATATTGACCATATAAAGAAGCTGTTGGTGATCTGATGGACATGGCAGTGCTGGGCAACGAGAGTTTCGTCACTCGGTTTCAAACTTGGTGGCGTGAAGCGCGTCATACATCTCCAAGCCAGAGAACTACGAGAACAAGATATTGGAGCTGATAGCGGACCCGACCATCGGCGTGCTGGCCGTCAGTTCGGATGACATTGAAATGTTAAGCCCGGCGGCCCGACGAAGGTGATGTCGAGCATCGCCCCGGTGGTCGTCGTGGTGGGCAAAAACGGAAGGCGACCTTCGCGAGAAGGTCAAGAGAGCAATTGGCGTTGATCTGTACAAAACATAGAGGGGTTATCAAATGGCGAAGGAAGGCAAGATCTATAGGGTGGCTGGACCGGTCGTGACGGCCGTCGGCATCTCCCCCAGGATGTACGATGTCATACTGGTCGGCAAGGAGCAGCTGATGGGCGAGGTCATCAAGATCGTTGGTGACAAGACCGTCATCCAGGTGTACGAGGATACCTCGGGCATAGCCCCAGGCGAGAAGGTCATCAGTACCGGACAGCCCCTCGTGGCAGAGTTGGGCCCCGGGCTGCTGGGAAGCGTTTACGATGGTATCCAGAGGCCGCTACCAGTGCTCATGAACGTCATGGGCGACTTCATCAAGCGTGGCGTGTCCGCCCCCGGTCTCGACCATAAGGCCAAGTGGCCCTTCACTCCCATCGTCAAGAAGGGAGACAAGGTCGTATCCGGTCAGATCATCGGGACCGTCCCCGAGAGGTCCATCGTCCACAAGGTCATGGTACCGCCAGGCGTCTCTGGCACCGTAGAGGACATCAAGCAGGGCGAGTTCACCGTGGACGACACCGTGGCCGTCATCGGCGGCAAGTCGGTGCAGATGATGCAGAAGTGGCCGGTCCGTATCGGCAGGCCCTTCACCCAAGAAGCTGGCCCCGGACCTGCCCCTGGTCACCGGGCAAAGGATCCTGGACACCTTGTTCCCGATAACCAAGGGCGGTACCGCCGCCATCCCCGGCGGTTTCGGTACCGGAAAGACCGTCACCCAGCAGCAGCTGGCCAAATGGTCCGACGCCGAGATCGTCGTCTACATCGGTTGCGGCGAGCGCGGCAACGAGATGACCGAGGTGCTCACCACCTTCCCCGAGCTGGAGGACCCCAAGACCGGCAAACCCCTCATGGGCAGGACCGTGCTCATTGCCAACACCTCCAACATGCCGGTGGCGGCTCGTGAGGCATCCGTTTACACCGGAATGACCATGGCCGAGTATTACCGTGACATGGGCTACAACGTCTCCCTGATGGCCGACTCCACCTCCCGGTGGGCCGAGGCCATGCGTGAGATCTCCTCCCGTCTGGAAGAGATGCCAGGTGAGGAAGGCTATCCCGCCTACCTGTCCGCCAGGCTGTCCGAGTTCTACGAGCGTGCTGGGCGCGTCAACCTAGGTGGCGGTACGACCGGGTCCGTTTCCGTGGTCGGTGCAGTTTCGCCACCCGGCGGAGACCTGTCCGAGCCGGTCACGCAGAACACCTGCGTATCGTCCGGGTCTTCTGGGCCTTGGACTCCAAGCTCCGTGAGAGGAGGCACTTCCCCGCCATCAACTGGCTTACCTCCTACTCGCTGTACGCCGGAGCCTGGACGGCTGGTACCGGCAGAACGTTGCAGCGGACTTCCCCGATGTGAGGGACTGGGCCATGCAACTGTTGCAGAAGGAGGCCGAGCTGCAGGAGATCGTGCAGCTGGTCGGTTCCGACGCCCTGCCCGAGGAGCAGAAGCTGACATTGGAGGTAGCCAGGATGGTCCGTGAGGTCTTCCTGCAGCAGAACGCCTACCACCCGGTGGATACCTACTCCCCGCTGTCGCGCCAGTACAAATACATGAAGGTCATCAAGAACTTCTCCGACCTGGCCGCAGAAGGCGGTCGAGTCCGATATCAGCGTCGAGGCGATATCCAACATGCCGGTGCGATTCAGGCTGCAGAAGGCCAAGCTGGACACCAACGTGGAGCAGGACCTCGATGCCATCCTGGCCGGCCTAGGCAAGGAGTTCGAGGCACTGGGGGCGAAGTAAATGACCACCAAGGAGTACAGGACAATCACTCAGATCGCTGGACCGCTGGTCTTCGTGGAGAAGACCGAACCCATCGGTTTCAACGAGATCGCCATCGTCCGCCAGCCGGACGGTACCGAGAAGAAGGGCCAGGTGTTGGACACCTCCGACGATGTCGTGGTCATCCAGGTGTTCGAAGGCACCTCCGGCATCGAGAAGGCCTCTGGGGTCCGATTCCTCGGGGAGACCATGAAGATGCCCGTGTCCAAGGACATGCTGGGCCGCATCCTTTCCGGTTCCGGTGAGCCGCTTGGACGGTGGACCACCGATCATTCCAGAGAAGCGCCTGGACATCAACGGGGCCGCCATCAACCCCTGGGCCCGCGACTCCCCGTCCGAGTTCATCCAGACCGGCATCTCCACCATCGATGGTATGAACACGCTCGTGCGTGGTCAGAAGCTGCCTATCTTCTCCGCCTCCGGTCTGCCCCACAACGAGGTGGCGCTGCAGATCGCCCGCCAGGCCAAGGTGCTGGGCGGTCAGGAGGAGTTCGCCGTGGTGTTCGCCGCCATGGGCATCACCAACGAGGAAGCCCAGTATTTCATGAAGGACTTCGAGCGGACCGGTGCCCTGAAGCGCGCCGTGGTTTTCCTAAATCTGGCCGACGACCCGGCCATCGAGCGTATCATCACACCGCGTCTGGCCCTGACCACCGCCGAGTACCTCGCCTACGAGCTGGGATACCACGTCCTGGTCATCTTCACCGATGTGACGAACTATTGCGAGGCGCTGCGCCAGATCGGTGCTGCCCGTGAGGAGGTGCCTGGCCGCCGTGGCTATCCAGGGTACATGTACACCGACCTCGCCACACTGTACGAGCGCGCTGGGAGGATCAAGGGGAAGAAGGGTACCATCACCCAGATCCCCATCCTCTCCATGCCTGGTGAGGATATCACCCACCCCATCGCCGACCTGACCGGTTACATCACCGAGGGCCAGCTGGTGGCCAAGCGTGAGCTTGTCCGTGCAGGTATCTACCCGCCCATCGACGTCTCGACCTCATTGTCGAGGCTGATGAACGAGGGTATCGGTCCAAAGAAGACCCGCGAGGACCACAAGGCCGTCTCCGACCAGTGCTACGCCGCCTACGCCGAAGGCAAGGACCTGAGGTCCCTGGTGGCCATCGTCGGAAAGGATGCACTGTCCGAACGTGACAGGAAGTTCCTGGAGTTCGCGGACCTGTTCGAGAAGCGCATCGTGCGCCAGGCCCGTGACGAGGACCGCAGCATCGAGACCACGCTCGATTATATGTGGGAAGTGCTCGCCACCTTGGACGTCCGGTCGCTAACCAGGATCGACCAGAAGTTCATCGATAAGTACCACCCGAACTTCAAGAACAAGGCCGCATAAGGGGGTCAATCCATGCCGCAGAGGGAAATAAAGCCGACCCGGTCAGAGCTCCTCGAGACGAAGAGGAAGATCAAGATGACCAAGGGCGGTTACAAGATCCTCAAGATGAAGCGGGATGGTCTCATCCTCGAGTTCTTCAAAATACTCGAAGAGGCCAAACAGGTCCGGGATCAGATCACCAATCAATACGATCTGGCCATGCAAAAGATCGCCATCGCCTCTGCGGTGGACGGTTCCATCGCGGTGAAGTCAGCGGCATTTGCTCTGAAGGACCGCCCGGAGATCAAGTTGCGTAGCAAGAACGTCATGGGACTGGTGGTCCCGGAGATCGATGCGACCAGCATCAGGAAGCCCATGGAGAAGCGTGGATACGGCGTCATCGGCGTCTCCTCGCACATCGATGAGGCCACCAGCGCATTCGAGGACCTGGTCGAGACCATCATCAAGGCCGCCGAGATCGAGACCACCATGAAGAAGCTTCTGGACGAGATCGAGAAGACCAAGAGGCGTGTCAACGCATTGGAGTTCAAGGTCATTCCCGAGCTGCAGCAGGCAGAGGCCTTCATCCGCCTTCGGTTGGAGGAGATGGAGCGCGAGAACATCTTCCGCCTGAAGCGCATCAAGCAGAAGGCCGCCAAGGCAAAATGACCCTAGTGGAAAACATATTCAATAGGTTCTTGGGCACCCCGGAGAGGCGTGCCAAGACCTTCCGTATTTTCTGGCTCATCTCCTACGTGATGTTCGTTTTCGGACTGATAATGATAGTAATTTTCTGGAACGGGCGCCCCTAGGCGCTGAAATCCTCGACGTGCGTGGCCCCCGAGCCAAGATGCACCAATATTAACTTGGCGGGGTCCGGGTTGAAGTTATGCATCTTCTGAAAGGGCGTCTGCGACTGCCATGTGGACGCGTTGATGAGCCGGACCCCATTGTAATGGTCCAGCCCTGCCCCGTGCACATGACCGGTTACGAATATGTCCGGCACCTTGTCGATGACCAGGAAGTCCTTCCTCTCCGGAGCTATGGGGGTGCGACCTCCATATATCGGGACCAGATGCCGGCGCTTCAACATCTCCTTCATTGCCTGGATGGGATTGGAATAGGAGAGTCCCTTCACACTTTGCATCAGGTCATCGAAGCTCTTGCCATGATACGAGAGGATGGTACGCCCCTCCACCTCGAAATAGGCGGGGTTCCCGATGAGCACCGTGGAGGAATCGAAGAGCTTGCCTATCTCTCCTGAGAACGCGGGTTGTGGCTCGGCCGGCCTGACGGCGTCATGGTTCCCGGGCTGTACGATCACCTGGATATGGTCGGGGATGTCCTTGAGCATCTCGGCCAGCACCCGATACTGCTCGATGATGTCCTCGATCTCCAGTTCCTCCTCCTGATTGGGGTAGATCCCAATGCCGTCGACGCAATCACCAGGCACGACCAGGTATTGCAGGCCTAGCTCCGGCCCCTCGTTCCTGACCCAATCGATCATGTCCTCCCAAGGTCTCTTGAGGAAGGTATTGCTCCCCACATGCACATCCGACAGGAACCCGATCACCGAACTGAGGTCCCGCCGCTCCATCTGACAACCGTGGGGAACGTCAGGTCTTATGATGGCGCTGGCCACGATCTTCTTGTCTCTGGCGGTGGGCTTGCCGATTATCCCAATCACCTCATCATTGAGGATGGACTCGTTCGCTAGACGGTTATCCTTGGAGATGAGCACGATCAGACGACCGGTCTCATCCTCCAGCTCGACCACGCGATCACCGCTGCGACATTCCCGCACCTCGTTGACCATACCTATGACCTTGACCTCCCGCTCCACCATGAGACGTTTCGAGTCCAGCACTCGGTCTATCGTGCTCGCGCCCACAAGGTCGCGGCGCTTCTGCAGCATTCCCCTCAACGTCTCGAAGCGGTCCATGAAATAGTTGGCGAACCCAGCCACGCTGGCATCGCAATTGCTCGCGTTGGTGATGTCTTTCGTCACCGTGATATCACCATGGTCGCGCGACTCCACCTCCACCAGACGGCGATGCGGGACCTCCTGGAGGGCCCTGACCTTCTCGGACGGTACCACACAGACCTTCCTGAGGTCCCGCATCGTTATGATCAGGGGCCTCTCCTGCATGGACCGCAACGCCTTGTGGGCGAAATGAAGCGGGTCGGGCTGGGCCATGATGTAGTCCTCAGCCTCCTGGTCCATAAGATACCCCTCGCCCGCCAGGGCGTCGACGACCCTTTCACGCATGTCGCCTTTCCCATAGAGAATGCCATTTTAATAGTTATTCTACCTATCCTGGCGCATGGTGTCGGTCGTGGCAAAGACCAAGGTCTACCCTACCGAGGACCCGGAGAAGGTCAAGCAGGCCCTGCTCAACATCTTTCCAGGAGCGGACCTGCAGGAGGCGGAAGGAGAGATGGTCGCTATGACCGAGGACCTGGGTCATTTCATGGAACAGGTACGCCGACAGCGCATCCTTGACGCCACCCGGTCCGTCCTGATCCACGCCATCCAAGGAAGTTCGACCCAATTGCACCTGAACAAACAGGTGGCATTCGTCGGGAAGATCACCGTGGCGGAGGGAAAATCCCCCTTGGGCGACATCGATGTAACCTTCGAGGATGATGATATCCAGGCATCGATCGATCGCATCACCCCCAGGACCGTTGATGGGGAGGAGGTATGATGATCGCGCTCTCGTCGCCAGCGCTCAGCCTCATGCCGGTCGACAAGGCCTTGGAGATCGTGGCACGAGGCTTCAAGGCATGGGAGATCGTAGGCGAGGGAAGGCACTTCCTACCGTCGATAATGTCCGATCTGGAGAGCGGCCTGCCCTCTTACGACCTGGAGTGCTCCGTGCACGCACCCTTGAGCGATGTCAACATCGGAAGCCTGAACCCTAGGATGCGGGAGGCGGCTATGAGGGAGCTCCTGGCCACCATCGAGTGCACTGGAGCGCTCGGGCTGGGGCCCCTGACGGTGCATCCTGGTTTCTATACGCCCCTCGGTCAACTGGACAAGGAGGGTGCGAGGCACAAAACGCGGGAGTCCTTGAGGGCGATCGAGAGGGCGGCCCAGGAACACGGTGTGACCGTCGCTGTGGAGAACATGCCGGCCATGCCCATCTCCATGGCCACTACCCCCTCCGCCTTGTTGGACCTTCTAGAGGGGACGGAGCTGGGCATATGCTTCGACATCGGCCATGCCAATACCACGCATAACATCGAGGACTACCTCCCGCTGCTTCCCCGATTCCGTAACATGCATGTCCACGACAATCATGGTGAACGGGACCAACATCTCGTGATCGGGGAGGGTAACATCCCCTTTTCTTCCATCCTTGCCAAGATGAACAGTTATGGAGGCAGGTTCGTCATCGAGGCACGGCACTTGGAGAGCGCCACAACTTCGAGGGACCGGCTGCAGGCCCTTCTAGGGCGCGCTCATTGCTTATGACCACACCTTGTGCAGTAGAGGGCGCCGTCCTGATATCGCGCCTCACCGTTTCCACAGTATCTGCACGTGAAACCGAAATCGTACTGTCCCGGTGGGCTCGGCGGGGGCGGAGGAGATCTTCCCGGCGGTCCCGGTAGGCTCGTTGGGGTGGTCGCGACCGCCACCGGCGTCACCTTGCGTGGCACCACCGGTTTGCCGTTGACGAAATCCAATACCTTGAGGGTATAGAACACGAAGTAGGCTGCCCCCACCATGAGGATGCCCCAGGTCATGAGTCCCACCGCCACCAGTATCAGATCGCTGTCGGGCCATACCTCCAATGGCATGGTAAGGTAGTCGATGAAGAAGTGCAGCATGATCGCCGCATAGAGCCCATAGCGCAGGAACAGGTAGCCCAGGGCAAGACCGCTGACGAAGGTGGGCAACAACTTCCAGAAGTCCCAGATGAAAAGATGGGCCAGGGCGAACATGGCCGAGGAGAAGATGAGGAGGACCAAGGCGGGACGGTCCAGTGCGATTTTGCCGCCCAGGAAATATCTTTTGTAGTCCCTCCCTTGACGGGTCAGGAGATGGTATGCGAGCAGCGGCATTCCTATCAGCAGAACCCGGCAGACCACTTCCTCCCAGACAGAGGCCCCCGCCATGGAGAAGATCAGCTTCCAAAGCGGAAGCTCGGCGAACTCGGGCACGGTGGGATCCACATCGAAAAGTGCCAGCAGACCATATACCAGGAAGCTGAAGAAAACCGTCGCGCAAAACAGGGTCCCGACACGATAGAGGGGCGTATGCTCATCGACCTTCTCTCCCCTTAGCTCATTGGGCAACTTAGGGAGGCTCCTGTACACCATATAGGCGAAGGAAGCAATGATCGCGAAGACCAGGAAGAAGAAATAACCGATAAGGGTGGCCCCTTCCAGCCTGAATATGTCCACGATCCATGGTGTTATGATGTAGAGCAATTTGGCGTATCCAGGGATCTCCGGTAGCACCAAGGTGGAGCCCCAGATCAATATCCCCACGTTCACCGTGACCTCTATGAGGATCAAGAAGATCAACCAGGCGCTCGCCGTGCGGATCGCGTCCTTGATCGACAGCCAACTGGATTTACGGGGTGGAGGCTTCCAGACCGGTGCATACACCGGTATCGGTTCTGGCCCGGTCGAGGCCCCGCAAAACGGACAGAATCGAGAATCTCCAGGTACGCTACGACCGCAGCGCTGACAAGGACGCTCCATCGTCCCGCCTTCCGCCCCGGGCTGCATGCCCTTTCATAAGAAATTCGATATAATTACCTGTCGGTCCTTTTCTTGCTCGATAATGACAAGGTCTGTCATGCTGGCACAGATCGAAACAATTTGCAGTTATCAAATATTGGGCGCGTGGAGAAACATTTAATATCGAACTTGGGCCTCCTATTTCGAGGCTCGTGCAATGAACAGCGATGGCAAGGAGAAGGAAGTCGAGTTCATAACGATTAGCGCTGAGAAGATTGACTTCGGACGCAACAACTTCATCGAGGTCGCAAGGAAAAGGGCCAAGACCCCCTCGGGGGAAGAGAACGAGTTCATCTCTTTGTCACGTGGCTACTATGTCGTCGATGGTAATGAGGGGGTCCAGGAGAAACGGGCCAAGTTCAAGAAGTCCGTTACCATTCCAGACGACCCCAAGATAAAGGAATTTGTCATCGAGAGGATCAGATCGTTGTGAGCTCCGGCATAGCTCGATGATCATTTCTTATCGATGAGCATCTCCAGATAGGAGCGGGTCTCGTTCCCCTCCAATCCCAACCGGGTCTTGATCTCCAGAAGACGGGCCAGGCCCTTTTCATGGTCATCGTCCGAGACCTCGAGCTCGATGAAATCCCCCAGTCCGTTCACCCTATCGAGGCTAATGATGACGTCTTCCAGCTCGAAATCCGATCGCATCTTCTCGACCTTGAGGAAGTCCTGGAACCCTAATCTGCGCAATGTCTTGGCCATATTGTCGAAGTCCACCGGTTGCTCTATCTCCTCCCGGGTCTTGGAGCGAGCGTCAAGCTTGGGCCCCTTGTAGGTCATGACCTGGCGGTCCCCGTCCAATCTCAACCTCAACGCCTCGTCCGTGGCCCCGAAGTCGCGGCATGGATGGGCGAAATAAAGGTCGACCTGCCTACGCTCTCCCCGCGATCGTGCCCCCAGCTCCCTAAGCCTGGATTCGACATTCCTCCTATCTATCAATGCGGTCTTGATCTCGATCTCGAGCACACGATATCATCGCCAGGCAATTAGATAAACCTGCTCTCAGGAAGCTTATATCAGGTCTTAGGACCATGACCCGTTCGGTTTTTCCGATGTCAGAGCTCGGTCTCATGCAGGTCTACACTGGAGAGGGTAAGGGTAAGACCACGGCTGCCTTGGGGATGGCGATGAGGGCCTGGGGCCATGGCATGCGCGTATGCGTCATCCAGTTCATGAAAAGGGGCGAAGAGTATGGGGAGGTGGAGGCCCTGCGACGGATGGGAGGCATAGAGCTTTATCAGTTCGGGGCGGACCGTCTCATCTTCAAGGGAAAGCACTGCAAGGAGGACGTGGAGCTGGCGGAGAGGGGCCTTCGAATGGCAAAGGATATACTGCGCTCCGATGATTTTGATATGGTGATATTGGACGAGATCAACGTCGCCATGGATTTCGGACTCATAACGATCGGTGAGGTATTGGAGGTGGTGCGCTCCAGGGTCTCTGGGGTGGAGGTGGTCCTGACCGGTAGGAACGCCCCCGCCGAGATAATGGCGGAGGCCGACCTCGTCACCATCATGATGATGGAGAAACACCCCTATGAAGCGGGCGTCATGGCGAGGAAGGGTGTTGAGTTTTGAATCAGCTCCGAATCCGTCGACGATATTTGGGAGCGATGTTAAAAATCACAAAAATGATAATCACACCCAGGCGGATCCTTGTGTTGCCAGGGATATTTATGGCATAACGTTTAAATAAACTCCTTCCGGATATATAGGGAGCTTAAGCGTAAGCACTCTCAGCTGGGGTCATGAACATGGGCATTAAGAGGAAATCACACTTCAAAGGTTCGCGCGAGGCAGTGTCAGAGGTCATCGGTACCCTGTTGATATTGGCCATCACAGTCATCTTGTTCTCCACCGTTCTGTTCTACGTGGCGCAGATCCCCGCCCCGGACCAGAACACCAGCGTGGACTTCGGGACCGAACCGCTGGTCATCGTAGACAATTCCACCCTTGTCAAGGTGACGATGGAGGGTGGCCAGACCCTATACGATGGGAGCACGACGATCGTGATCTTTGTAAATGAGACATCGTCCCTCCATAAGATGTCTGATGATCCCAGTGTCGGGAACGATTGGGTCACTGGGGAGACCTGGACATACAATCTTACCGGTGTCGACATGAGCACTTCGGTCCGTGTGATGGTCCTGGATTCCACCTCCAACTCCATCGTTTGGGAGTCCAAATTGCCGTTACCGATCAAGTCGATCCCCGTCATTGGCGAGAGGGGCATGACCCCCTCAATGCCGATCATCGATAACAGTTCCTACATCTGGGCCTACGTCTATGATTATGATGGCGTGATCTTGTCGGTGACAGCGGACATGTCGGGCCTTGGTCAAGCCGAAGGTGATACGATCGTCTTCATGGATCGCGGCTCCAATCTCTGGGAATCCCCCCAGCTGACCGTGAATTCTAACTGGACCAATGCCGAGATCGAGCTCACGGTCATGGACAACGAACTCCAGACCGCGACAGGTCGGATGTCGCTGGACGCAACGACGGGATCAGGAAGCGGCAGTAGCGACGATTCCGGTTATGAGCCCCAGAACATCATCTACTCTAAGAGCAATGGATTCAACTTGTTCAAGAAGAACGATTGGGACGCCAACGCGTTCAATGCTACACCGACCTACACTTTCACATTAAATGGCGACGGCGCCGCTGTGGTGGTCGTTTCCAAGTCATTGCTGAACACCGAATCAAAGAACTTCATCTCAGTGATTGAGGCGGACACCAAGGAGGTTGTGTACGAAAAGTCGACCAACGCCTTCACAAGGTACCGCTACACCAGCGGTTACTACTCATACAAGTCATACCTGGACATATCTTCACCAGTATTCCAGGACAACACTCGCTATATCGTCCAGATCCGTTTGGAGGACAATTCCAACCCCACTAACAAGATATTCATCAACCACGACCTCGCCACAGGGACCGGTGGGAGCACCCCCATCATTAAGATCTTCAATGATACGGCCTATAGCAAGCCAGATAGTACCTATTACAACAACGAGGTCTTCTATGTGGAGATAAAAGGGACCAACCTACCGGCAGCAGGGACCTTCTACCCAGCTGGAGGAGAGTTGATCATCAGGGACTTCGTGGGTGGTACCCAGGTCAAGATGGGATTGCCGTCCGCGTCCACATCGTGGAACGGACCGGTATCAGGTATGACGAAGGCCGATCAGAACACCTACCGTTTCGCCATCAATCTGACAGCAGCGAAACTCGGCGACTCTTGGATCCCTGGTAAGAACCAGGCCTATATCTTGGCGTTCGATATGTTCACACTTCAGAACGGGACCAACTTCGAACCTTATTACCTGAGTTCGGTGGTCTATATCACATCTCCCGTGTTCAGCGGTGGGATCGCCGCCGGGATCGTGCAAGGTGTGACCCCCGCCATCCCATCGTACGGAGCTACCATGGGTATCAGCGCATGGGTGCAATCCAGCTCGATGTTGTACTACGTCAATGACAACACGTGGACTCCACCCGAATATATGGAGCCGTTCAACCAGTGGAGCGATTACAGGCCGCAGTGCTTGCTGACGACCTCCGGGGACATGAATGGTGACGGAAAGAACAGCGAGGTGGTATCATATCTTACCCTAACCGTTCCAGCAGCGGATGATTCACCATCGAACGCACCCATATACCAATCATACTGGGTGCCTAAGATCGTGATCTATGATAGGTCCACGACAGGTGGATGGAGCAGCATGGTCATCAAGACCATGTACCAGGTCGGGGTGACGGACGGAAGTTCGAACTTCGTCCAAGTTAAGAGCCTGGCCGTTGGCAACATGGACAAGGATGACGACAAGGATGTCATCTTCGGGATGGCCAATGGTTCACTGGGGATGTGCAGGAACGACGGCTTCTGGTCCTATAAACAGATCTGGAAGAACCCTTCCGGATCGAGCATCATCTCCCTGGCCTTGGCGGACCTGGACCCAGCCGGTGTCCATGACCGGAACCGCTCTCTCGATATAGTGGTAGGATGTAGGGACGGGTCCGTTTGGATCATCAAGAACACCGACGGGATGGGCACGTTCCCCGCTGGAGGGGTCAAGTCAGTTTCCACGCCCGGACTCACCTTCATCTCGTCCCTCTGCCTGGGTGATATGGACAACGACAAATTGAACGACCTGGTGGTGGTGGGAGGGAGTGGTGTGAACGGATATGTCTGCGTCGGCTACAACGCCGATCTGCAGGTTGCACCCACGGTCTCTTCGATCATAGGCGCCATACCGGCCTTCAGCTCGACCAACGCCCCCAAGACCAATGTCAGTATCGGCAACTATGCCAGTGTGGATAACTATCCGGACATCGCGGTCGCGGTGGGCGGTATGAGCATCGCAAGTGGGTGGGGCGGGATCTGGTTGATAAAGCACACGTTCGCTGGCACCCACAGTTACCTCTCTCCAGTCAGGACCATCACGAATATCGCGACCGATACGGATGGGGCGAGCATCAATGCCAAGATACAATGCATGATCTCGGTGGACGTCGACAACGACGGTCTCCTTGACTTCATTGTCGGAACAGGGGACTGGAGGGCATCCACGACCAGGAACGAATGGAGGGGCAACGTCCTCATCTTCCTGAATAAGGATGGGACAGGGGCGTTCGCAAGGTATGTCGTGGATAACACCGGCGTTCCTGTAAGGTCGGTGGCGGTGACCAGAGGCGGGTAAATATGAAGATGAAGAAGCTGGTCAAGAAAGGGCATCTGCATCGCTCCAAAGAGGGCGTCCAAAGCCTCATAGGTGAGCTGCTGGTCCTGGCCTGCGTCGTTATCCTCTTTTCCGGCATCTTCACCTATGTCCTTTCCTTACCCCCACCGGATGATACGACGTACACCGATTTCGAGTATACCTCACCCAGCGTCGTGAATACTTATCCAAACAACACCTGCGACCAGCGGATCAACATAACCAATTCCGGTGGCCAGGAACTATACGATCACAGTACTGGAATCTACATCTTTCGTGAATGAGACGCTTAACCCCGACTACGGAATTGACATTCATGACAGGGAAGGTCTCCCTGGAACCGTATGGGAGGTAGGTGAGGTTTGGAGCTACACACTCCAATTACGCCGATCCGAATTCCAGCATGCGTGTCATGGTCATCGATAAGAGCACCAACACCATCGTTTACGACCAATACCTGACCGGGCTGCCAAACTCCTCACCGGTCATCGGGACGAGGGTCACCGACCCGCCCGTAGGTGTCATAACAGAAATGGCACACTTCAGTGTCAACATAGTTGATGTCAATGACGACCTGAGCAGTACCTATATCGATATGACCAGCATCGCCGACCGTCTATCCGGTGATGATTACATCGAGTTGCATCTGGTCTCAGGCATCTTATACGAATCCGAGGCGGTAACCGTAACGCCTGGATGGAGGGGTGGTATTGTGACCATCATAGCCATCGACAGGGAGAACAACATGGCCACCGCCAAGATGTCGCTGCAAGCAACCGATCCCGAGGGGGGAACGGAGACAGGTTATGAGCCGCCCAACATCATCTACTCCAAGAACGATGGATTCAACATCTTCCAAAAGGAAGATTGGCAGAACCATAACTTCGATGCCACTCCCAAATATAGCTTCGTCCTCGATTCGGAGGATGCCGCGGTGGTGGTGGTCAGCAAGAACCTATTGAACACAGAGGCTCGCAATTATCTGGAGGTCCTGAACATCACAACCAAACAAGTGATCTACTCCACAGAGCTGGCCTTCGAGCGCTATAGGTTCACAAGCGGCTTCTATGTCTATCAGGCCTTCATCAATATCGACTCACCGATCTTCGAGGTCAACGAACGTTACATGGTCAATGTGCTTTTGAAGGACAATCGTGTTCCTTCGCACACCGTCTCCGTGGCTCACGATATCTCCACCGTGAATGGTGGTCAATACCCGCAGATGAGGACATATGAGAACCGGACCGACGCTGTCACTACATTGAACTTCTGGAACAATGACATAGTGGAGATAAAGATCACATCGAGCAGCTTCCCGGCCAATTCGAACTGGTTCGGTCAAGCGGGAGATGTCATCTTACGGGACTTCACCGGAGGCACCCAGCTACATTGGGCCCCGGCGGTACCGGCCAGCGGTACGCCCACCTACTATTGGAATGGAGGGCCAGTGTCCAACGTTTACAAAGTGGACACCAACACCTATGCCTTCGCGATCAACCTGACCGCGGCCAAGTCTGGGGACCCGTGGTCGCCTGGCCGCAACCAGGCCTATATCTTGGATTTTGACATGTTCACCCTGAAGGACACGTCGAACAACTATTACCAGTACCATCTCTCTGCAATCATCTTCATCTCCTCGCCCACTTTCAGTGGTGGGATCGCCGCTGGATTGGTGGAAGGGCGTATCTCCTAATAACGGTGGAGGTGGACAGTACTATGAGGGCAACGAGGACTGGATCCAGTCGAGTTCCATGCTATACTTTGTGAACGACAACAGCTGGACACCGCCCATACCCATCGACCAGGACTTCTGGAATGCCCATCGTCCTCAGACCCTGCTCTGCGCGGGAGGGGACCTAAATGGTGACGGTCAATCGAGGGAGGTCGTCTCCTACTATGCCAGTACCAACCCGCATAACTACCAGACCGATAACAACTTCGCCAACACCAATGATGTGACCTCCTGGTCCAGGATAAACCTGAACGTCTTCAACGGGGCGTCCTGGGCTGTGACCCAGCTCAGGGCCTTGAACACTGGGATCGAGGTCAAGTCCCTCATCATGGCCAACATCGACCAGGACAACGACCTCGATGTCATCTATGGGATGAGGAACGGTTCGGTGATGATCGGACGCAACAACGGTGACAATCCTGCCTCCTGGCAGTGGACGTGCGTCCACATGGGCAGCGATTCGGACAACTCCGCCAAATCGGTGGTGGCATTGGTCGCGGCCAACTTGAACCCCGGATCGATAACCAATAATCTCACCCGGGGCGCCAGCATCATCGTCGGATGCAATGACGGCACCGTCTATATCCTGAACAACACCAACGGCTTCGGGAATTGGAACTACAAGTGGTCACCGCTTCAGACATTGGAGAAGGTGAAACAGATATCGATGCCTGCCGCAGCCGGCCGACGGTTGAGCTCGATGGCCATTGGGGACCTGGACCATGATGGTGCATGGGACATTGCGATCATGCGCACCGCCTCGTCCGTCGCAGGGCAGCTCACGATATGCTACAACGTCGATATGTCCGATTCCACCCCGACCTACAGCGCATCATATTCCATCGGTAGTACCTCCAACTTCCCTGACAAGACCAACCTGACGATCGGCAGGTTCCTGGGCAGGGACAACTATCCGGACATCGCCATCATGTCACAGGACGTGGGGATATTCCTATTGAATCACACCTTCATATCTGGAGTGCACACCTACACCCTATTGAACCCTGCCAGCTTGACGGTGGACAAGTTCAATACCCCAGCGACCACCACGAGGCCCGCCCAGCTCTCCTGCATGATCTCCGGGGACATCGACGGTGACGGCCTGGATGACCTGATCGTCGGTACGATGCGCAATCCCCGGGGAGAGACCATCAACGGGACGACCTACTACAACCGCATGTCCAAAGGAGCGATATTCGTGGTAGTGAACGGCAACGCCTCGCCAAATGGGTGGCAGCGTTACCTGGTGGACGACCCGGGAACACCCATCCGATGCCTGGCCCTGATGCAGTGATCACTGGTCCAGAATGCCGATCACGCCATCGGAGCGTTCCAGCTCGATGATGGCCAGGACATCGGAGTAACGGCGCCGCAAGCCAATGAGCATGCGCGCCATATGCTCCTCCCTGAGCCTCATCAGCTTCCGGTAGCCCTCTCCATTGTTGACCTTGCGGTCATAATCGCGGACGAAAGCCTCCGGGGTGCTAAGGTCGAACTGCTTCTTGTAAAGGCGGCGGTCCGACATCCCTCCGAAGACCATCTCCATCCCCCCGACCAGCTGGCAATACTGGTCGGTGAACTGCTCCTCGTTCATGTCGATCGGCAGAAGCGGTATCTTCTCAGCCTGGGAGATCTCGATGGCCCGAGCATAGCAGGGGAAGGGCAATTGCACAGGACCGAACACTTCCAGACCCGATTTATATGCCAGCTCTGGAATGGTGAGCTCATAGTCATCATAGCTCTGCCCCTCCTTGAGAGCCCCAAGCTCTTCCTTCGACAGGGACAGACCTATCACCTTCGGCCCGAACTCTGTCACGGCCTCATTGACCTTGTCGCTCTCGGACACCAGTCCCTTGATGACCGGCAGCACCGCCAGTCGGGAACCGTTGCTCTTAATGATCTTCATCGGTCTCACTTCTCTCCACTACCAGACGTCTCAGCTTAATGCCCTCGTCGATCCCCTTCAGCTCTTGGCGCCCGATCAGGGCGGTCCCCTCCACGCATTGTTTGGAGCGGACACGTTCCACGAAGATGACGGACTCCTTTCCGGTAACCTGGGAGATGTCATGGACCACACGGGCCTTGTCCTTCAGCTTGCTCTCGTCCAATCCTAGGCCGGTCAGGATGAGAACATCGCCTCCTACGGTGAGCGCCTCGAAGGGGCATTTCTGGGTGGGGCGGATGGAAAAGCCGACTTTGGTGAGGACCCGGAACACCTCCTGGGTGAAGGGATCGTACTTATTCAGATCGACCTCCTTGGCCTCATGCGGCTCCGGCTTGTAGGCCAGCGGGTCTATGGGCACCACGATGGGATTGTCCAGGAATTCCTCCAAGCGGAGGGCCGCCTCGATCATGGCCCCCATGCCCTGTTCGTACATCTGGATGGTCCTCCTGGAGACACCGGCCACCTCGGCAAGGGTGCCCAGGCTGATGTTCTTCGACTCCCGCAATCGACGTAACATCTCGTTGTCCAACCTGACATACAGCCCTCCAGGGGCGGCGAAGATGAGCGGAGGGACGTTCTCATTGAGGAGGTCGGATAGGGTCATGTAGCAGATGATGGGGACATTGAAACGAGAGTAGACGATCCCCTGTTCGATCTCCCCAGACCCGGACCGCTCCCCGACAAGGAGCACCGAGGCCCCCAAGGCGTCTGCCAACGTCTTGAGCTCGTCAGCATTCTCCTTGGAAAAGGCATCGACATTGGTGAGTATCTTGACAAGAAGGATGGAGCGTTCTCGCCGCGCCACCACGTCGAAGCTTATGCTTCGCATGTTGAGTGGCTTGGACACCGTGAAGCCAGATCGGGTCAGGGTCTCCCTCACGCCGGCTATCAGGTCCTCACGTTGCATAATCACCGATTCCTTCATGCTTCTATATAACGGTTACCCAAGGTGCCGATCGCATGGATGGGGGATTTACGTACCCTTTGGACGACTATGCCTTCCTTGATGCTCCCTTCCTCTTGCCGGCAGGCTTGGCCAAACGAACCTCGAGGACCCCGTTGTGGTACTCCGAACTAGCGATCGAAGGGTTCACTGGGCATGGAAGGTCGACCTCATGCTCGAACTGTCGGGAAGCATGGTCTGCCCTGATGACAAGGACCTTGTCCACGACCTCGAGGCCGATGTCCTCCTTGGACATCCCTGGGAGTTGCACGATCACCGTCACTCCATCATCCTGCTCCCGCACGTCGACCAAAGGTCCAATCCTCGCATCTTGGGTCTTTCCATTGATCCATCTGGTCATCGTATCGCTCGGTTACTTCCCTCTCTCCGTTCGGTCCTATGACCACCCGATAGGAATAGCTCAATGGCATTGACTCAGGCGTGAGGCCGGTCTGGGACCTCATCAGGTCCATGCGTTGGCGGATGTCCTCGAACAATCGACCGAACTCCGCGAAGATGTCATCGTCATCGGTCCAAATGCCCTTCCTTTTGGCCAAGCCATCACCTCACGTACTCGAAGTCCTTGACAAGCTTCTCGAACTTCTTTGCCTCGCTCTTGAGCCTAGGTCGGTAGTTCGCCAATGCGATATCGAAGTGTTTCTTGGTCAACAGCATGCCCTTAACCTTCTCGGGAGGGACCACCTCGTCCACCGCGACCACCTGGCGGATGGTTAGCATCACCGCCTCGTTCACGACCGCTGCCAGGTCCGCCCCGGTGTAACCTTCGGTGCGGTGGGCGATGTCGTCAAGGTTAACATCCTCGGCCAAAGGCTTCTTTTGCGTATGTACGTGAAGGATGCCCCTCCTGGCCTCATAGTCTGGAACGCCTACCGCCACCAAACGGTCGAATCGACCTGGCCTGAGCAGGGCGGGATCGATCATGTCCGGGCGGTTGGTGGCGGCTATGACCACGACGTTGTGCAATGATTCCAGTCCGTCCATCTCGGTGAGCAGTTGTGATATCACCCTCTCAGTGACCATGGAGTCCCCTCCAATGCCACGTACCGGGGCGATCGAGTCTATCTCGTCCATGAATATGATGCATGGCGCTGCCTGGCGGGCCTTGCGGAACGTCTCCCGGACGGCCTTCTCCGATTCGCCCACCCACTTGCTGAGGAACTCCGGTCCCTTGACGTTGATGAAGTTCGCCTCCGATTCTGTGGCGACCGCCTTCGCTAGCATCGTCTTGCCGGTACCTGGCGGGCCGTATAGCAGGACCCCCTTGGGCGGTGTGGCGTCCATGTGCTCGAACAGGGCCGAGTACTTCAGGGGCCATTCCACCGCCTCCTTTAGCTCCTTCTTGACGGCTCCAGACCGCCGATGTCGTCCCAATGGACGTCGGGGGACTCGATGAGCACCTCACGCAGGCTGGAGGGCTGCATCTCCCTCAGGGCCGAGAAGAAGTCGTCGCGTTTCACGACGAGCTTGTTCAGCAGCTCAGCGGGAATGGACTCCATCTCCAGGTCCAGCTCGGGTAGGACCCGGCGCAGCGAGTGCATGGCCGCCTCCTTGGTCAGGGCCTGTAGGTCTGCCCCGGCAAAACCGTGGGTCAGGGCGGCCAGACGCTCCAGGTCGACATCCTCGTCCAATGGCATGCCCCTGGTGTGGATCTGCAGTATGTCGTAACGGCCCTCCCGGTTGGGGATGCTGATCTCGATCTCCCGGTCGAAGCGGCCAGGCCGGCGCAATGCCGGGTCCAGCGCGTTCGGGCGGTTGGTGGCGCCGATGACCACGACCTTTCCCCGGGCCTCTAGGCCGTCCATGAGGGCGAGCAGCTGGGCGACGATGCGCCGCTCCGTCTCACCGGTGACCTCATCCCGCTTGGGCGCGATGGAGTCGATCTCATCGATGAAAATGATGGTGGGGGCGTTCTCCTCGGCCTGCTTGAATATCTCCCGGAGCCGCTCCTCCGACTCGCCGTAGAACTTGCTCATGATCTCCGGTCCGCCGATGGAGACGAAATTCGCGTTCGTCTCTCCGGCCACCGCTTTGGCGAGGAGGGTCTTTCCCGTACCTGGAGGGCCGTGGAGCAGCACGCCCTTCGGGGCCTCCACGCCCAGACGCTCGAAGAGCTCCGGGTGCCGTAAAGGCAGCTCGATCATCTCCCTGACCTTCTTGACCTCGTCTCCCAGGCCGCCTATGTCCTCGTATGTGACCTTGGGTATCTTGGACAGGTTCTCCTTGGCAGGCTTCTCGCTGATCTTGACCTCGCAGTCCCGGTGGATCATCACAGCATCCGCGGTGGGCTGGAAGGCGACGACCGTCAGGTAGATGGTGCGTCCCATGATGTTGAGCTCCACCACATCGCCACGTGTCACCACCCGTCCCTCCAAGGCCTGGCCCAGGTATTCCTCCCCTCCCATGATCTTCATCTCCTCCATGGGTGCGAAGGTTATCTTCTGGGCGTTCTTGGCCACGATCTTGCGTATGGCCACCTTGTCGTCCAGGCCGACCTGGGCATTGCGCCGCACGAAGCCATCGATGCGGATCAGACCACGGTTCTCGTCCTCGGCATAGCCCGGCCAGACCACGGCCACGGTCTTCTTCTTCCCGTCGATCTGCATAACATCTCCTGCCTTCAGGACCAGGATGTCCATTATCTCAGGGTCGACGCGAGCGATGCCACGCCCCACGTCCCTCGACTTCGCCTCCGCGACCTTCAAGACCTTGTCGCTTGCTGCCATTTTCTTTACCTTATCCTTACCTTCGAACCTGTTCATTACTATGGGGCCAAATGATTTGGCGATGGACTACTGGACGTCCACCTTCTTCCTTCCGTTCCCCTTCGCGGTCTTGTAGAGGACCACTTCGAGGACGCCATCGTTCAGCCGGGCCTCCACCTCTTGGGTGTCAACGTCGTCGGGTAGGACCATGCGGCGATGGAAGTACCTGGAGCCGCGTTCCCGACGGATATAGCCCTCGACCTTCTCCTCACTTTCCGACTCCTTCCTGGCGGTGATCTCCAGGGCCCCATCGCCTATCTCGATGGTCAGGTCCTCCCGTTTCATACCAGGCAATTCCGCGGTGACCACGTATCGGCTGTCCTCCTCCCTCACATCGATGGCAGGGACGCGGTAGGTCGAACGCATCATCTTGGGGAACCAGAAGAGATCGCGGTCCCAATTCCTATCGCTCAGGAACCGCTCCATCTCCTCGAACATGGTAGATGGGTCCCAGTGGTTCACGGGTGCCAGGTCCTTGATCTCCTTGCTCTTTGTCATGTCCATTCCTTCCATTTTTAAGATATCAACCAAAGGTTGTATACTTAGCGATTTGGTATTAGTTTAAGCTTCTATTTAAACTTTATTTTATTGCCTTCTCTATCTCCTTGAGGATATCGTCGAGCTGCTTTTCCATCCGTCGCTCCCAGAGCTTCACCTCTTCCACCATTTTGGGGACCTCTTGGTTGAAGTCCTCCTTCATTCGATCGCTTACGTTATTGAGCTTGTTACCCGAGTCTTGCATTCCCCCCTTCAGGTCCTCGAACATCTTCCTTCCCAGACGGTCTGCCTCGTTCATCGACCGCTCGAAGGTCTTTGCCGCTTCGTCGGTCTTCTTCTTTATTTCGCGCATGTAGCGCTCAGCTTTGTCGTCAATGCTCTCTCCCATTTCAATCAGCTCCCTTCAAATAAAATCCAATGGTCCTGATCACCGCATCATCGCGCAGGCCCAGCTCCTTGGCAATCTGGCTCGGCGTAAACTCGGGACGCTGGATGAACTCGAACACGATCCTCCTGGTCTGATAATCCTCTATGGCGGACTCGACGAACCCACAGGCCTCGTTGAGCACCAGCTCCTTGGCTCGGATCAGCTCGGCGCGGCGGCGTCCTAGTTCCTGCAGCTCCCCATCGATCTCCCCGATGCGGTCACGCACGTCCTCCACCCTTTCCAGGAACATCATCTGGTCCTCCTCGGACAACCTCTCGTTCGGGCATGGACGCCCCTCAAGGTCGCGCGTGACGATCTGAGCGCTGAAAAGGCCAGGACCGAGGTCCACCACGATGTTGAAGCCAGTGATCGGCACGTAGATCTTCCGGTTCGGACCGCCTTGGTCGCTCTCCTCGTCGTAGGAGCGCACCATGTGATACTCCTCCAGCACCTTGAGATGCTTCATTATACCTTGCTGGCTCAATCCTAGCTCCTTGGAGAGCTGCAGTGGGTAGTGCGGTTCTCTCACCAATGCCTCCAGTATCCGACGGCGGGTCGGGTTCTCGATGACGGACAACAGGATATCCAGCTCGTCCATTTTCTCACCAGATGACAACCTATGGTTGTATACATATGGAAATGTATCGCCACCCCTATAAGAACTCTATGAACGGTCCATCGATACCATCGAGCGACCGGACATCGCCAAAGGCTAGACTATTTAATCTACTGGGAGGGTTCAGGTCCGATGCCAGGGGAGCTTAGGAAGGACTCGGTGGAGATATCGGACCCCGTCGAGGCCAGCCAGATCTATAACAAGGGCTACTATGGTTACCCCCGAAAGGGAGGTGGCCTTGACCTGGACATACTGGAGGCCGTCTACCTGTTCGAGGCGGAGAGGCTGGAGGTTCTCCACGAAGGGCAGCGCCTAGAACTGGAGGAGCTGGTCCATCTCGCCGTCAAGGAGAGGACGGATTTCGAGACCCAGTTCCTGGTCTATCGCGACCTGAGACAGCGCGGTTATGTCGTCAAGCTCGACGGGGGGGACTTCCACTTCCGGGTCTTCCCACGCGGGGGCAGCCCCACCAACACCCAGACCAAGGCGTGGGTGCTCGCCGCATCGGAGAGGTCGTCGTTCCGCATCGAACAGATGCTGGAACAGGCAGAGATGTCGGAGCGCACAAGAAAAGAGCTATTGTTGGCGGTCGTCGACGAGGAGGGCGACCTCACCTACTATCAGGCGGAGCGGCTGGAGCCCAAAGGTGACATAGTGGGGGATCCTGAGATGGAACCGGCGGAGGGCCTGCTGCTGGAGGAGTGCGTCCTGGTTTTCGGGGACGCCCAGGTCGAGACCATGACCAAGAAAGGATTCTATGGCAAGAAGGTCGGTAAATATCTCCAGCTGTCCTTCATAGAGGCAGCGTTCCTCATGGACTCGGGCCGCCTCCGCCTACGCTCCGGAAGCACTGGCCGTCCCATTGGCCATGAGACGTTCATGAAGCGGGCCAAGGCGGTCCAACCCGACTTTCGGCTGCGGTTCGCCGCGTTCAAGGACCTGAAGTCCCGTGGACTGGTCGTGAAGACCGGATTCAAATATGGCACTCATTTCCGCGTCTATGAGGGGGACCCGGCCAAACACCACTCCAAATATCTGGTGCACGCGGTCCCTGAGAACTACACCACCATCTGGGCGGAGATCTCCCGGGCCATCCGGTTGGCGCACGGGGTCAAGAAGGAGGTCCTTTTCTGCAGGGTCCCCTCACCCGTCGTGCGCTACATCATGTTGAAGCGCGTCAGGCCTTGACCGGTGCGGTATTGGCCACCTGGGCCGGGCCTTTAACTCCTAGGATATCTTCCTTAAGCCTCTTGGCCCCAGCCCAGTCCTCGGGGTCCAGATCCATCGAGGCGTCCAACAGGTCCAACGCCTGTTTGTCGCGCCCCGTGTTATGGTAGACCATGGCCATCTTGACCATGAAATTGGTCTGTTTACGATAGAACTGGGTGAAATGGATCGATTTCTTGTAGGCCTCGATGGCCTCATCGATGCGCCCACCCTTGATCAAAGCCTCGGCGTATTTCTCATAACGGACCGATTTGGTCTCAGGCGATGCGGGCAGCTCTGCGGTCTGGCGCAGGGTCTCGATTAGGTTGGCGATGGCCTTGGGAGCTTGGATCTCTGTCCCGCATTTAGGGCACTGTTCGAAATCCTCATTGACCGGAGTGCCGCAATTAACACAGAATTTGGGTAGGACGGTGCCGCAGTTAGGACAGGAATGCCAATCCGACTCAACGAGGTTCTTGCACTTAGGGCAGTCAGATAGGGTCTTCACCCCGGTGACCCTCATCCTCTTCAGGGAGCTCTCCACCTCCTCAGGCGGCGGGGCGAAATAGCTCCTCTTGTAATAGATCAACCCGAGGGAGAACCCTTCAACCAACAATGAGATGACATTAAGGTAGAACAGGACCCCTGTGAGGACCTCGAGGGTTTGGTCAGTGTAATCGTTGTTATAAGGTCCCCATAGTAAGAATATCATGAGACCTCGAGCGAGCATGCTGATGAAAAGAGCGCGTAGCACACCGGCCCATTCTCCCACCTGCCCGCTCCAAACAGAGCGGGAGATGCTTATCTCATAAGCGGAAAGGAAGGTCATTGACAATATGAGAAGGAAACCGAGGGTGGAGCCGATGGACCCTAGATAGAACACCAACGTGATGATGCTAGTCAATGTTAATATCCCCGCTAACACCAACCAGATGGCGATAGGTTTCAGGATGGTCTTCTTCTCTTCCGTCGATATCTTTTCCGGCAAGATAGCACCTCGCGACTTCATTGATGCGCATTAAAGGGATTTAATAGGTTTGCTGGCAACCGACTGGCAGACCGGAAGGGACAGATCAAAGCTGGATCTCGATCCCCAGCTTCTCTGTGAGCTCCTTGTACCGGTTACGGATCGTTACCTCCGTAACACCAGCGATATCAGCGACCTCGCGCTGGGTCCTACGCTCGTTGCACAGGATCGATGCGATGTATATCGCCGCAGCGGCCACGCCGGTCGGCCCGCGGCCAGATGTGAGCTCCTTCTTCGCAGCATCCTTCAGGATGTCGGCCGCCTTGGCCTGGACATCACCGCTCAGCTTCAGCTCGGAGCAGAAGCGTTGAACGTAGTCCTGCGGTCTCGTGGGCATCAGCTTCAGCTTCAGCTCCCTGGTCATGAAGCGGTAGGTACGGCCGATCTCCTTCCTCCCCACGCGAGATGAGTTGGCCACTTCGTCCAACGTTCGAGGCACGTTGCATTGTCTGCAAGCCGCATAGAGCGAGGCCGCCACGACACCCTCGATGCTGCGCCCCCTGATGAGGTTCTTGTTGACAGCCTTACGATAGATCATAGCGGCCGTCTCACGCACGTTCCTAGGAAGGCCCATGGCTGAGGCCATGCGGTCCAGTTCGCTCAATGCGAAGGCCAGGTTGCGCTCGGTGGCGTTGGAGACACGGATCCTGCGCTGCCATTTCCTCAAACGATAGAGCTGGGCCCGGTTACGGGTCGGGATGCTCTTGCCATAGGAGTCCTTGTTCTTCCAGGAGATCTCGGTCGAAAGTCCCTTGTCGTGGATCGTATAGGTCATGGGGGCGCCGGTTCGTGCCCTCTTCTCCCCTTGCTCCACGTCGAATGCGCGCCACTCCGGACCCAGGTCGATGAACTGATCGTCGATGACCAATCCACACTCCTCGCATATGAGCTCCCCTCGCTCATAATCCCTGACTAGGTGGCCACTGTTACATTCAGGACATCTTTCGATCTCGTCTGTCCCTTCCCTTGGCTTTGGCATTTGATTCGACCTCCTCCACATACACTTGCTTCCCCACAATTGAGAGCAAGGATTGCCCACGCATTGGCTCGATTGAGACATAAGGTGACGACACTGGACCGAACACCCTCACTACCCTTCCCACTGTTCGCATACGATTGTCTGTAATATTTGATGCCAGGGATGGAGTGAAGGACCCGCGTACGATAAGACGGCCCTCAAAAGTCACTTCCTGGACGTTACCCAGAAATTTCATAATTCACCAGAGTCCTCACCGAGCTACTGCTGTGCTTATATTGGAGAATATGTAATGCTATATAACCTTTATGCAAAGTATATTTATTTATTCATAGTCGCTATTTAATTCTTTACGGGGACGCCTAAAACTTCCCTAAGAGCAACGGTTATGAGGCGGCACATCGCTCCTGGGGGTGTGGAGATCTCCAAGGACCACCCTCGCTATAAATCCCTTATGGTTCGAGAGCATATGGGCGAAATGGTCCGAGAGGGCATCGTCGCACCGACGGGGTTGATCGCGCATGGTAGGGGGGAGGCCTTCGACTATATGATCGGGGAGAGGACCACTCCCGAGGCGGAGAGAGCGGAGGAGGCAGCTGTCGCATTGCTACTGGAAGCGAAGCGACCGGTTATCACTGTGAACGGCAACGCCGCAGCCCTGGCTGCGAAGGAGATTACCGACCTGGCCCGGTTGGTCTCGGCCAAGGTCGAAGTGAACCTTTTCCATCGGAGCGAGGAGAGGATGGAGAAAGTGTGCTCCTACGTGGAGAGGCAAGGAGGCACGAGAGTGCTTGGCCGTGTACCGGATGCGATCATCCCCCAGATCGCCTCGGACCGGGCGAAGTGCACGCTGGAGGGCATCTACAGCGCCGATGTCGTGCTCATCCCCCTCGAGGACGGTGACCGGGCGTTGGCGTTGAAAAGGATGGGCAAGAAGGTCATAGCAATTGATCTCAATCCCTTGTCCAGGACCTCCCTTGCGGCGGACATAGCCATCGTGGACGAGCTCACCAGGGCCCTTGGGAGGATGCTGCGCATGGCTGGTGAGATGAGGAGGGACCCAGAGGAACGGGACAAGGTCCTTTCCTCCTTCAACAACCATGAGAACTTGGCATTCACCATGGAAGGTATCTGTCAGAACATGCGTCGACAGGCAAGGTCGATGTGATCGAGTTTGGGGAGTGTACGGATTTGAGCGATGATCTGCTATTGAGGGGGAGGAGAAGGTTGGAGTGGGCCGAGGCCCACATGAAGGTCCTTGCCGAGGTGCGGGGGCGCCTAGTGGGAGAACGTACCCTGGAGGGGGCCAAGGTGGGCATGGCGCTACACGTGGAAGCGAAGACAGGCATGCTCGCCGTCAGCCTGGCCAAGGCAGGGGCGGAGGTCCGCCTCGCATCGTGCAATCCTCTTTCCACAGACGACTCGGTGGCTTTTGCATTGGCCAAGTCCTACGGGATCAAGGTCTATGCCAAGAAGTGGGAGAGCACCGAGGAGTACTATGAGAACCTGAACCAGGTGTTGGACATGGGGCCCGACTACGTGATCGATGATGGGGCCGACCTCATAACTATGCTGCATACCACCCGTAAGGACAAGCTGGCCGAGGTGAAAGGAGCGAACGAGGAGACGACCACCGGGGTGATCCGCCTTCGATCGATGGCGAAGGGGGGAATGTTGAGGTTCCCAGTGATCGCGGTGAACGATGCCCAAATGAAGTATCTGTTCGACAATCGTTACGGCACAGGGCAATCCACATTCGACGGTTTCATGAACGCGACCAACCTGCTAGTGGCCGGGAAGACGTTGGTGGTGGCAGGGTACGGTTGGTGCGGTCGGGGCATCGCCATGCGCGCGAAGGGGCTGGGCGCGAACGTCATCGTGACGGAGGTGGACCCGGTCCGCGCCATCGAGGCACGGATGGAGGGATATCAGGTCATGCCCATGTTGCAGGCGGCATCCATGGCAGACATCATCATCTCCGCCACAGGTTGCAAGGACGTGGTGCGCAAGGAACATCTGGCCGTCATCAAGGATGGTTGTGTCATGGGCAACTCCGGTCACTTCGACAACGAGGTCAGCAAGACCGCCTTGGAGGGTCTGGCCGGTCCTCCTCGTCAGGTGCGTGAGTTCGTGGACGAGTACCGTTTCCCGGACGGAAGGAAGACCTATCTCATCGCCCAAGGGCGCCTCATGAACCTCAGCGCTGGCCAGGGGCATCCTGTGGAGATAATGGACATGAGCTTTTCCATCCAGGCACTGGCCCTGGAACATCTGGTCAAAAATTCCCAGACGATGGGGCCTGAGGTCCACACCGTCCCAAGGGAGATGGACGAAGAGGTGGCTCGCCTTGCATTGCGCACCATGGGATTGGGGATCGATTCTTTGACAAGTGAGCAGAGTGAATACCTGGAGAGCTGGAATGAGGGGACCTGATGTCCAGGCCATTCCTCTGCGTCTGCGGTCACACCAATTTGGATTATATCATCACGCTAGAAAAGTTCCCTCCCAAGAACACCTCCGTCAACGTGTTGGAGAAGAAGTTATACTTCGGAGGGACAGCAGCCAACGTGGCCACCCTAGCTGCCGGTCTGGGGGTACCTACGTCCCTGGTCTCCTACGTGGGTAGCGACCTACCCGGGGAGTTCCGATCGATGATGATTGAGAAGGGGGTGGACCTTTCCGACCTGGTCGAGGTGCAGGGGTCCGACACCCCCACCGTATGGGTCATGTCCGACCGGGAACACGATCAGATCGCCTTCGTCCATCAGGGGGCCATGGGAAGGATGGACGAGATGGAGCCCCGTCTAGATCGAGCGGGTCAGGCCAGATATGTGCATGTAATGACCGGGAGGCCCCATCATTACATCAGAATGGCAGAAGGGCTCAAGGGATCCGGAGCATCGATATCCTTCGACCCAGCGCAGGAGGTACATCATGTATGGGATCCCATCGCGTTCCGGGAGATGATCGGTCATGCCGACGCCTTGTTCGGTAACGAGAACGAGCTGCGCACCGCCCTGGGATACATGGACATGGATAGGCCGGAACAACTTCTGCGCCATGTCGACATGGTCTTGGTCACCCAAGGGGCCAAGGGCTGCCTGATCTTCACCAAGGAGGAGAGCCTTCATGTACCTGCTGTCCGACCGAAAGATGTCGTGGATACCACCGGGGCAGGGGACGCCTTCCGCGCCGGTTTCTATGCGGGCCTCCATCATGGAAAAGCCCTGAGGGAATGTGCGATCTATGGGGCGGCGACCTCCTCGTTCGTGGTGGAGTCCCGGGGGGCACTCACCAACATACCTACCTGGGACCAGGTGAGGATGCGGGCCGAACCCTACTTGTGACATATTTTGATAATGAAAAAAAATAATTATCTGGAATGCGGTCGATTCGTCACGGCGCGACATTTGACTAGGTAGAAACTTTTAAGAATTATGACACCGTAACGGGCCGCAAGCGAAAGGGTGGCAACGGGATAGAGCTGGCTATTGCCAGACCGCATTGCGCTTGGCGCATTGTGCATGCCGTTGAACTTATCCTTCCTAACGATAATAAATGGAAAGGTGAAAGTTAATGGATCTGTGGGAGTTCCTGACAGTGCTGGTGCTAGTCTTCTCTCTGATGATGTTACTGGCTGGCATATTCACTGCCTATTTTGGAAGCGGCAAGAGCAGGACCATCGGCGTCGTGCTGTTGGTGGTCGGGCTGGTCGTAGGAGTCGTCTGGGCATACCTTTGCTATTGGGATGGCCCAAGGGTCATCGATATACCCCAGCCGCTCTCTGAGGTCGTATGGGACGCCTTCACGTACATCCTGGCCGCTCTATTGGGCGCCCTGGTGGCCATCGGGGTGTTCTTACTAGCGATAATGAAGAGCTGAACAAACCATTTCCTTTGTCCTTCCTTTCTCGCTCATTCCTTCGAAGCAAATATTTTTTTATTAGCAAACGGTCAGTGGCAACGATGCCGCAAGTCCTCATCGTGCTAGGAAGCAAGAGCGATGCCGAGATCGGCAAGAAGGCACAGGCCATTTTGCTAAGGTTCGATGTCAGTTCCTCCATGCACGTGGCGTCGGCGCATCGGACGCCGGACCGCGTGAAAAAATTGGTCACAGAGAGCGATGCTGAAGTGTTCATCGCCGTGGCGGGCCTCTCGGCAGCATTGCCAGGGGTCGTGGCGTCCATCACGACCAGGCCGGTCATCGGCGTACCGGTCAGCGGGGGGGTCAACCTCGATTCCATCCTCTCCATAGTACAGATGCCGCCAGGAATACCCGTGGCGGCGGTAGGTCTTGACCGGGGCGATAACGCAGCCTTGTTGGCGGTAGAGATGCTAGGTATCCGAGAACCACGGTTGAGGGAGGAACTGGCGAGATATCGCCGGGAGATGGCGGAGAAGGTGGAGAGGGACTCCGAGGAGCTGAGCTGCTGATGTTCGATGTGAAGGAGTTCGTGGAAGAGAAAGTGGAGGAGCTGAAGGTCGCCATCCCTGGAAGGGCCATCATAGCATGCTCCGGCGGGGTGGACTCCACGGTTGCCGCCGATTTGGTGGCCAAGGCCATCGGGGACCGCCTGCTGACCATCTACGTGGACACTGGTCTCATGCGCAAGGGCGAGAGCCAATACGTGGAGGAGATGTTCTCCCGCCTCGGGATCAACTATCGAGATCATCGATGCCTCGGAGGAGTTCTTCAAGGCGATCAAAGGAGTGATTGACCCGGAGAGGAAGCGCAAGATCATCGGGGAACGATTCATCCGCGTCTTTGAGCGCAAGGCCAAACAGTTCCACGCCGAATATCTGGTCCAGGGCACCATCGCCCCTGATTGGATCGAGAGCGGGGACAAGTTGCGGGACACCATCAAGAGCCACCACAATGTAGGCGGTCTCCCCGAGGACATGGACCTGAATCTGGTCGAGCCGTTGCGCGACCTGTACAAGGACGAGGTGAGGAAGGTGGCGAGATATCTCGGCATCGAGGTCGCCGAGCGACAACCCTTCCCCGGACCCGCCCTGGCCATCCGGGTCATCGGAGATGCGACGCCGGAGGCGGTCGAGATCGTACGGGACGCCTGCGCCATCGTCGAGGAGGAGATCGAGAAGGCATCGGACCAGGGGAAGATGGAGCGCCCCTGGCAGTATTTCGCGGTCCTATTGCCGTGCCAATCCGTCGGTGTCCATGGCGATAGGAGGGCTTACGGCAAGACCATCGCGGTACGAGCGGTCTCATCCATAGATGGCATGAGCGCCGCGTACTCCAGGATCCCCCATGATGTGCTGGAGAGGATATCCACCCGCATCACCAATGAGATGAAGGCGGACGTGAACCGGGTGGTCTACGACATCACGCACAAGCCGCCAGCCACCATCGAGTGGGAGTGAGCGTCAGTTCAGGAATTTCTCAAGCTCGTCCCAGTTGGAGATCTTCCCAGTGGGTACAATGGCATCATCGTGCTCGTAGTAGCACGAATCCTTGAGGATGGCCCGCATGCCCACGTTGAGCGCCCCCTTGATGTCCGCTTGTAGCGAGTTGCCCACGAAGAGGGATTCCCCGGGGTCCACACCGAGGTTGTATGCGGCAAGCTTGAACAACCTGGGGTGTGGCTTCCTCAATCCCACGTCCGTCGAGAACACCAGGTCGTCGAAGAACACGTCCAGGCCATAATGCCGCATGTCCCTCTGAGGATAGTCCGAAGGCAGTCCCCAGGCCACGTCGGAGACGAGGCCTATGGAATATCCTCGGTCCTTCAGTCCCTCCAACATCTCCACCGTTCCAGGGAAGGGTTTCCTGTGCTCGACCAGCACGCCGTAGAAGATCTCAAATCCATCCACCATCAGGTCCTCGTCACCATCGCAACCATATCTCTCATAGATGCGTTGCAGAACATCCCTCAGTGGGATCTCCACCATGTCCTCGGTCTTCCTCTTCCTTCCCAGGTCCAGCATCGATGTGACGTCTCGAACGAAAGGACCCTCATCCGCCTCCACCCCATAGGATGCCAGATGATCGTGGAGGAGAGTGATAGCCTTCAGCTCCGGTGTGCGCCACTCGTGGTAGTAGTCGATAAGGGTATGGCCCAGGTCGAAGATGACCGCTTTCATCGAGTCATTCCAAGACCCCCTTCGATTTAACTTTTTTGATTGAATCCATGACATCATCGAGGCCCCCTCCGCGCATCGATTTAATAATCCCCCCGGCCTTCCCTCCTCGATGAAGGTCCTCGTGGTCGACAACGGTGGACAATGGACGCACCGGGAGTGGCGCGTGCTGAAGTATCTGAAGGTGGACACGAAGATCATACCGAACGACACACCGTTCGACCAATTAGGGGACCCGGACGCACTGGTCCTTTCAGGGGGTTCACCAAGCGTCGCCTGTGAGGCTGGCAGAATGGGCAACAATGGCGAATACCTTGACCGTTTCGAGGGCCCGATCCTCGCAATATGCGCGGGCCACCAGTTCATGTGCACCCATTTTGGGGGTAGCATCGGGCCGGCCATCAAGCCAGAGTTCGGCAAGGCTTTGCTCCATGTTCTGAAGGAAGGGGACCTTTTCGCGGGATTGCCAAGCGAGTTCCATGTATGGGAGTCCCACAACGACGAGGTCAAGGAACTTCCAGAGGTCTTCGAGGTCCTTGCACGGACCGACGATTGTCCGATCGAGGCGGTGAAGCACAACAGCAGACCATTCTACGGTCTCCAGTTCCACCCAGAGGTCGAGAACACCGAGCACGGGTCCGAGATCTTCCAGAACTTCCTCAAGGTGGTGGAGAGCTGGAAACGCTGAGCGCGATCGAGGTGGAATGCCTGACCGAAGCTATCGAGAAGCGTCGCAAGGAGGACGACTTCGAGGAGTCTCTAAGCCGCGCCCTCCGTCGCCATGACCAGAATTATGATGCATACATCCGATTGATCGGCATCATAAGGGAAGCCGCCGGTAAGGACCGCAAGGACCTCTTCATGGTGGCCCAACATGTGCTGGAATCATCGAAGGGACAACATTAGGACCACGATCGCCAAGACCATTATCGCCACGCCCGCTGCGATCAGGGCCGTCCTTCGGTCCGAGCCGAATATTATTGGCACTGGACCGATGAGGACCACTCCACCGAATTCCATCTTCCGCTCCTCCCCATCATTCGATGGTCCCCGCTGTTCCGATGGACCGACCTCGCCTCCATCCACAAAGAAGTACGAAAGGACCAGCGCCATGAAACCGAGGACGAGCAGGAGCATGGCGGCGGCTCCGATCGCCCCGCTGGAGATCAGCACAGGGAATATCACCACCAGTGCCACGACCACCTCGCCCAGATAGATACCATAGACGAGCAATATGGCCCCCACCACCATGGCGGATAACCCGAGCCAGTGCAACCATCGCATCATATCGTCCATCTCTTTTCCAGCTCATCTACCTATCTGAACAAATGATGATTAAGGATGCACATCCTATCCTATCTCATGTCGCCAAGAGCCTTCCCCCGCCCCAAAGTTGTCATCAGCAAGTGCATCGAGTTCGCCCGGTGCCGATACAATGGCGAGACCGTCACCAGCGAGTTCGTGAGGCGGTTGAAGGGGTATGCTGATTTCATCCCGGTCTGCATGGAGGTGGAGATAGGACTCGGGGTGCCACGCGACCCGGTCAGGGTTGTGCAGGTGGGAGGGGACCTGAGGTTGATCCAACCCAGCACCGGTAGTGACGTGACCGACCTGGCAGCCCAATTCAGCTCCTCCTTCTTGGATGGGCTTCCGGAGGTGGATGGGTTCCTCCTCAAGTCCCGCTCGCCCTCCTGCGGCATCAAGGACGTGAAGGTCTATCCATTGGGTGAGAGGGTGGCCTCGCTCACCGCCAAGGAAAGTGGCTTCTTTGGAAGGGAGGTGATGACCAGGTTCTCAGAGCTGGCCGTTGAGGACGAGGCGCGTCTGTTGAACCTGCGCATCGGGGAACACTTCCTCACCAAGCTGTTCATCCTTGCGGATTTCCGAGCGGTGAGGGGGGAGGAAAGCATGAGCGCATTGGTGGACTTCCAGGCCCGTAACAAGCTATTGCTCATGTACTATAGTCAGAAGGAGCTGGCGGTCCTAGGCAGGCTGGTGGCCAACCAGGAGGGATATGGACCGTCCGACCTGGCGGACAGGTATCAGGTCCACCTGCGCTCAGCACTTGCCAGACCCCCGAGGTGCGGATCGGGGGTGAACGTCCTGTTACATGCCTTCGGCTACGTGTCAACCGACCTGAACCAGGGGGAGAAGGCGGAGTTCCTGGATGCTCTCCAGATGTATCGTGACGGGAAGCTGCCCATAACGGTGGCCACAGGGATGCTCCGTTCCTGGATAGCGCGCTTCGATCAGGGGTACCTCCGCCAGCAGACCTTCCTCCAGCCTTATCCGGAGGAGTTCCTGGATGTCATGTCCAACGACGCATGCGTAGGCAGGGACCTGTGGAGCCCGATCAAACCATGATCGACGCGTCGCTGCATTCACCTCCACTAGGGCGATGGCCTTAAAACAGGATGTGACCCAAGGCCCCTTTGGGGTCCACACCCACATGAACTCCTCGGCCTTGCCGCCGTTCAGTCCTCCATGGGATCAACAGACCACCTACCTTGGTCAAGGGACATAAAGAACGAATTCCTGGGCTCCATATCCTCTTCCATCGAAAAACGATTTATTCTCGTGCACGGTTCCGCCATCGGTGAGTCTCTGTCCTCCCTACGTTCCGTGATCGACGATATCCTGCGCTCTCGCGATTTCGAGATATTCGAACGCGATGGTGTACTGGTAGGGAGAAAGGGCGCGGTCGAGGTCTTCTTCTGCCTTCTCCAAGGGTCCGACGATGCGACGTTGCACCGGTTCCTGGACAGGACGCGAGGGCAATCCGGGAGGCGGGTGGTGGTGAGCCTTGTCCCGCTCAGTGAGAAGGCTAGGCGGGAGATCTCGGAGGAGGTGACCGTCTGGACCAGGGAGGACATCGAGCATGAGCTGGGCAGGGTGCATCTGGAGCGCCTCCTCGGGCACCGGGACCTCGGCCTAGTGGACGAGTTCGTAGCCGATGACTATCCCCGCACCGTCTCAGTGAAGGACCTGGAACCATCGACACCAGAGATGGGAGAGAAGATAGTCAGGCCGCACATCGACAGCGACACCGTCAAACAGATAGGGACCCAGAGGGTGGGCGGGTTCAGATACCGGCTCGAGCTGGTCCCCCATTACCTCCACCGTTACAATTGTGCCCTCTTCATCGACGAACACCGACTGGGCACCAAGTCTGGTACCGTGGCCATCAATGCTCTGACAGGCAAGAGTACCGAATGGTTGGAGGGGATCGAGCTGACATCTGCACTGCAACAGAGCTATCAGCGTCTCGAACCCAATCTCGAACCAGAGGACTCACGCCGCTTGGCATTGGACGAGGTCATGAGCAGGCATACCTCAGAGCAGGACTTCGTGCGGGAGTCTGGACCTGCAGTAATAACCGAACGTAAGCTGGTGGCACCCAAACGGGACGAGATCGTCCTAGAGGACCTCGGCCTCTACTATCTTCCGATATGGTGCGTCGAAGGGGTGCGCGGTGTGATGGTCATCGATGCTGGCACAGGAAGGACCGTGAGCGAGGACCTCTATGCCCAAGAGCTCCCTTAGAGGCCAAAGGCCTCCAGGCGTCCGATGATGCTCTTCCAGTGGGTTCCCTTCCAATAGACCTTCGAACAACCTTGACATCGAAAGAACTCATCTGTCATCCTCAGCGATCTCTCCGGGACCTCCTTCTCCGCCTCCGCCATCGGGATGCGTACTAACACGCCATTGCACACCGCACACCGTGTAAGCCCCTCATCGAACTCCAGCCCATAAGCCCCCACGACCTGGGCGACCTGCTCCTCGATCACATCGCTGACGATGTACAGCCCAGACCCGCCGACCATCCTCGCCAGCATCTTGTCCCGGGTGAGCAGGGCCCGGCCCTCCCTTTCTGCAGAGGCGGCGATCTCAATGTCCGTCCGGTCCTTATCGTAGGCGGTGTCATAGCCCATGATGCGCAACCATTTGGCAAGGGTGCCCAGCATCTCGTCTACGTGGAACCGGGGCCGATCAGTCATCCCTCTCCGCCTCATAGCTGAGCAGCGCGCCCTCGCCATACCTATCCACGGATCTCAGGCGCAACCGATAGGACTCCCTCTCCAGGAAACCCTCTCCATCCACTGGGCTTGGCGCCTCCCGCCCACCGAAAACCCTGGTGCCCACATATACCAGGTAGCGGTCGACGAGACCCGCCTTGAAGAAACGCCAAATGGTCTCGCCCCCCCTTCGACCATAAGGGTCCTCACCCCAAGGCGTTCCAGCTCATCCATCAGTGCAAGGAGGTCGATGAAATCCTCACCAGAACGGAAGACATCGACACCGGGCCATACGTTCTCCGTCGATCGCAAGGTGACGATCAGGGTCCGCGCCCTTGCATCAAGCACCTTCGCATCGACCGGCGTCCTTCCCCGGGGGTCCAACACCACGCGCAGCGGGTTTCGTTCCCGGTCGTTCCCCTTGATGGTGAGGTGCGGGTCGTCAGCGAGGACAGTTCCCACCCCCACCAGGATGGCGTCGCACGTGGCCCGAAGTTCCTTGACCCGAAGCATGTCCTCCTCGGATGAGATCCGCACCTGCCGCCTCTCCTTGGTGGCGATCTTTCCATCTGGTGACATGGCGCAGTTGACCAGGACCTGGGGCCTCATCAAAGGCGATTTCGCTTGCTGGTGCATAATGCTTTTCCTTTCACCTGACCAATTACTAAATAAATGGACCCTCGATATGTCGGCCAATGAACGATTTCGACATCATCGAGATCAGGCCCACGAACTTGAAGGGCGCCTATGTGATAGAAGGTTTCTCCAGCATAGGTTTGGTGGGCTCGATAGCCGCCAATTACATCGTCACCCTCCTTGGCCTCCAACAGGTGGCCGTCCTAGATTCACCTTACATGCCCTCCGTATCCATCGTTCGCGACGGCATTCCACATAGCCCGGTGCGCATCTATGCAGGTAAGGCCCAAGGGGCCCAACAGGACAAGGTTGTGGTCATGGTGTCGGAGTTCGAGCCCCCACAGGAGATCCTCAAGTCCCTGGCCATCACATTCATGGACTGGGTCGAGGACAAAAAATGCAAGATGGTGATATCACCGGAGGGAGTGGCGAGCAACTCCGAGGGTCTGCCACTGGCGGAGATGGGCGAGGAGGAGGTCAAGAGGAGGGAGAAGGAGGAGATACTGGTCTACGGTGTCGGCTCCACCCCAAAGGCCCGAGAGCTTCTGGCCGCACACAACATCCAGGTATTCAACAACGGCGTGGTCGTCGGTCTGGCCGGCGTGCTCCTCAACGAGGGTGTGAACCGCGACTTCGATGTCATCTCCATCCTCTCCGAGGCCCATTCCGAGTATCCTGACGCCCGGGCCGCGGCAGCGGCTGTGGAGGTCATCGACCGGATATTGCTCCACACCAAGTTGGACACCAAACCGCTATTGGAGGAGGCAGGTCTCATCGAGCAGGCCTTGAAAGACATCAACAAGAAGACCTCCAACTCCGAGGAGATGGCCAAGAAGCGCTCCCGTGAGGTCATGTTCGGCTAGGTCGTACGATCACCGTCGAGGGGCCGGCACCGCTCACCTCGAAGCTGACATCAAGGAACTTGGCCACGGTGCTCATCTGGGTGCGCATGTGCGGGCTCACCTCCGACACCGTGAGGATTGAAGGTCCAGAGGCCAGGGCCAGGTAGGGAAGCAATTGGTCGGCGGAATGGACGTCCACCGAAGCGGCCATCTCCTTTTCCAGCGCATCCACCGCTAGGCGGGCCACTGTCTCCGAGCTCAGCCCCCGCTCTCCCAGGCAGGATGCCCCGACCAACCCGTTCGAGAATCGCGCGGCCAGTACCACACCGGCTCCAGTGGATGGGCCTGGTCCTCGGTCAGACCTCATCTCCATCCTCCTGCCCACCATCCTTCTCTTGCATTCCATTACCATGCGGTCAGTGACATGTTCCGGAAGGTTGCGAGAGAACGCCACGCCCTCCACGCCCAGAAGATCTCCCCTCACCGACGTGTCCATGGGCCTGACATCCTTAGCAGGCGATATCCTGGCGATGACCTGCCCACCACCCTCGGGGTAGAAGCCCCTTTGCACCAGCTCCATTTCCACGGACAATCCCAGACCATGCATGAGTGGTAGCAGGACCAAGTGATAGTATGATGCGGGGGGTGCAAGGGGCACATCCGTCCCTCCATGCACCTCCAGGGTCACCGGGCCATCGGCCCTGACCGAGGCCAACAGGCCCGCTTGGAGGACGAGCATCACGCTCCCGGCCGTGCCCACGTGGACGACGAACCGCCCACCCGAGGCCGGCCCGGGACGGAACGATACCTCCTGGCTTCCCACATGCGCACCTTCCACCTCCGCGCCACAGATCTTGGCCACGCAATGCAACGCGGCGAGATGTTGGGCCGCAAGACCAGGCCTCGATCGGTTGGCCCGGACCCCTCTCATCATGAAACCCTGCCCAGTGAGGGCGGAGAGCCCCAGGGCGGTGCGTAAGATCTGGCCCCCTCCCTCCCCCTCACTACCATCCAATTCTATCATCCATCACCTCTTTCCCCACCATTTCCCAGTCTCGTGCATGAGGAACGCCGGGGCGCTCAACGGCACAATCACCGCCCAATCCTCCCAACCGAGCGGGACCGTTCGGAACGCGTCGGATAGGAACGGCACATACACGATGGCGAGCTGGATGGAGAATGAGACCACCACCGCCAGTACGAGCTTCCGATTGCTGAGCGGCCCCATGGACCAAAGGGTCTTGCTCTCCGACCTGGCTGAAAAGACGAACAGCATCTGGCTCAATACCATGGCGCACAAGGCGGCCGTGCGGGCACGGTCGGGGTCGCCATCGCCCCCTCCCAGGCCCCAATAGACCACGGCGAACGTCAACAGGGAGCTGATCGCTATCGCTCCCCCGAAGATCAAGATGCGCCATCCCATTGCCCGGTCGATGGGGTTGGCCTTAGGGTCCCGGGGAGGTCTCTCCATGACCGAAGGGTCGGTCCTCTCCAGTCCCAGTGCGATGGCGGGCAGGCCATCGGTCACCAGGTTCATCAACAGCAGTTGCGCCGGCAACAACAAAGGTAGCAGCGCTGGGTCACTGAAGAGCAACGAGGCGAGCACCATCGCCCCCACCTCCCCCGAATTGCAGGTGAGCAGGAAGCTCACGAAATGGCGGATATTGTCATAATCCCCCGCCCCTCCTCCACGGCGTTCACTATGGTGGCGAAGTTATCGTCACCGAGGATGATGTCCGCCGACTCCTTGGCCACGTCGGTCCCGGTTATCCCCATGGCCAGGCCGATGTCGGCCTTCTTCAGCGCTGGGGCGTCGTTCACCCCGTCCCCGGTCATGGCCACGACCTCGCCGTTGCGTTGCAAGGCCTCAACGATCTTGACCTTCTGTTCCGGGGCCACCCTGGCGAACACGTCCAGCTGCCCGACCTGCACCTGCAGGTCTTCCATCGAGGTGTTCTCCAGCGTCCTGCCGTTCATCACCCTGGCGGTCCCACATTCACCGATGCACATATCGCCGGCGATGGTCTTCGCGGTCAGTTCGTGATCGCCCGTGATCATTATGACCCGGATCCCCGCTTTCTTGCAGCGTTGCAATGCCTCCATCGCCTCCTTGCGAGGGGCATCGATCATGCCCACAAGCCCAAGGAAGGTGAATCCACCTTGCAGCCCCGCATCTCCTGACCTAATGTCCGGAAGGTCCTTGGAGGCGACGGCCAGGACGCGCAAGGCCCGGCGGGCCATCTCATCATTTTGCTCTAGTGCACGTTCTACACCTTCGCGGTCCATTGGCACGGGCCGGTCCATTTCCATCCTCTTATCGCAGAGCGCGAGCACGCTCTCCCCCGCACCCTTGAGGTAGGCCACCGCCCCATCGCCCCTCTGGTGCACGGTGATCATGCGCTTGCTCACCGAATCGAAGGGGACCTCGAAGACCCGAGGGCCGCGGGAGTACAATTCTTCCAGGTCCATCCCGGACTTGGATGCAGCCACCACGAGCGCTCCCTCGGTCGGGTCTCCCTTGACGCGCCAGCGTCCTTCCTCCTGGAAAAGCTGGGAATCGTTGCACAACGCCGCCCCCTGCAGCAGATCGATGAGGTCCCTATGAGCATCGGGTCTGATCGCGACCTCCCCAAGGAGGAAGGAGCCGTCGGGGGAATAACCCTCGCCGGTGACCTGGTACCGGTCGCTGGTCAACACCTCCTGGACGTTCATCTCCCCCTTGGTCAAGGTTCCGGTCTTATCGGTGCAGATCACCGTGGCCGCTCCGAGGCTCTCCACCGCAGGGAGACGTCTGATGAAGGCATTGCGTTTGGCCAGGCGCTGCAGGCCCAACGCTAAGGATACGGTGACTATGGCCGGGAGGCCTTCGGGTATCGCCGCCACCGCCAGGCTGACCGAGGTGAGGAAAACCTCACTGAGTTCCAGACCTCGCAGGACACCAATGGCGAAGACCAGGCCACATGCCCCAAGGACCACGTAAGCCAGCTGTCTTCCCAGGACGGCGAGTTTCCTCTGTAACGGGGTGGACTCCTCCTCATTCGATATCAAGCTCGCTATTCGCCCTAGCTCGGTGGACATCCCGGTGGATGTCACGACCGCCCTTCCCTTGCCATATTCCACAAGGCAACTCGAGAAGACCATGTCGTTGCGGTCCGCCACCGGTGCATCGGCCGGTACGGGGGACACCCTCTTCTCCACAGGCATGGACTCGCCGGTAAGCGAAGCCTCGTTGACTTTCAGATTGATCGCTTGGAGCAGACGGCCATCGGCCGAGACCTTGTCACCCGCGATAAGGACAAGGACATCACCTGGCACAAGCTCTCGGGAGGCTATGTTCTTCTCCACCCCACCTCGTATCACGTTCGCACGAGGCGCGGAGAGGTCACGAAGAGCCTGGATGACCTTTTCCGCCTTGTACTCCTGCACGAAACCGAAGATCGCGTTCAGCACGACGATCGTCATGATGACCGCGGCGTCCAACCACTCCTCCTGACTATCCTCCAAGAAGGCGAGCCCGGCGGACAACAGGGCGGCACCGATGAGCACCACGACCATGAGGTCTTGGAACTGGGACAGGAAAAGCCGCCAAATGCTGGTCCCCCTGGCCTCCTCAAGCTCGTTCGGACCATGGGCGATCAACCGCTGGGCCGCCTCCTCGTCCGTCAACCCGCCCTCGGTGGCTCCCAGGTCCCTTAGGACCTCCTCGGGGCTCATGGAATGGGGCGGTGACGGCATATCACAGGTAACCAGACATTTCCGATTAATAATGAGTTTCGTCCGCCTGACCTTTTTCCTCGACTTAATTTATAATATGGACCAAAGGTTAACTGCGAGCTGGGATGCACTTAGGTCGACCGTTCAGTGAACGTTTGGCCATCGCGGGAGGCCTCATTTTCAAAGGAGGTGAGGCCGACCCCCTACCTTCTCCACCCTCATCATCGGGGTGATCGGTTTCTACGCCTTCTTCATCATCCTCGCGATTTTCGTACCACCTCGTTCGGCTAAGTACCTGAAGAGGCTAAAGAACGAGGAGCTGTTCGTGCTCTTCGCCCTGGGGCTCGTGTTCCTCTCCACCTCCCTCGCCGAAGTGGCTGGGGTGCCAGCGATGATCGGGGCGTTCTTCCTGGGCATGATATTCACGGAGACCCGCGCAGAGCGCCTTCAGGAAGGATCAACCTAAGGTTCCCAGAAATAAGATGAGCATTTTGCAGGAACGCAGGAAACGACTATAGCGGCCCTCTCGACAAAGGATTATTAGGCATCGGAGCCCTCCTATCGCTGGTGTTCAGGATCAAGATAGGCATAGTGGCGTGCGAGATCCTAAAAAGGGAGTTGGACAAGCTCACCGAGAACGATCCCGACATAGTTCACAAGGAGTATCTGGACTTCGGTCTACACACCGAACCGGAGAAGATGAAGCAAACCGTGATCGAGAAGGTGAACGCCTTGGAGGGACGGGTGGACGCCGTACTCCTAGGATATGCCATATGCCAGTCGCTCAAGGGTGTTACGAAGGAGGTCAAGGTGCCTACGGTGATGTTGGAAGGCGACGACTGCATCGCCACCCTGCTCACCCCGGTAGGTTATGCCGAGGAGAAGCGCATCGCTACCGGCACATGGTTCAATTCTCCAGGATGGGCAGAGCTGGGGAAAAAGGGCGTGATCCGCGAGCTTCACCTCGATTCGATGGTGGACCAGGGCTATGACCCGATGTACTTCCTTCACACGATCTTCAATGGATACTCACGCTGTCTCTTCATCGACACCGGTGTCGGAGACAAGGATAGGTTCGAGGGGCTGTCGAAGGAGTTCGCGAAGGACCTCAACCTCACCCATCATAGCCGGACATGCTCGCTTGTCCTTTTCGAGGAGGCTCTTCAGACCACGAAAAAGCTTGCAGCCCAAGCCCTCGCCCGTAGGGCCGAGGGCGGTCCCGTAACGAACGGCGTGACCACATGACCATCCCGGGATCCCGACCATTCCAGTGGTTATTATCTACCTGTTCACTGTTGGCCATCGGTATGCAGAACGGAAGGATAGACCCACGACCTTCGTGGTGTCTGTGGTTCCTTGTCGCACTCCTCGCCGTCTTGTTCGTGTCGATGAAGGAGATCGTATGGGCCTTCCTTGCCATCTGGATGACGGTCGCAGTGGCCGCTCCGGTCTTGGCCAGACGCTCAGCGGATAAGATAGTCCCGGCCGGGGCGTTGCTGCTCGGGACTATTCCCATGCTGATATTCGCCCTTGCCATCCTTCTAGGGGTGGATCCGTCCCCCTATGGGGAGTGGGAGAACCTTCTGGCCACGTTCGGGTTCTACACGGTCGCCTTCTTGACGTTCTTCAGCCTATGCATAGGGACCGAGATACGCCTCAACTGGGCCTTGCTCAACTGGAGCGTTGTCTTCCTTTCTATAAGCCTATGCGCGTTTGCGATCATCCTAGAGTTCTTGTCGGATTACTATCTCGGGAGCAACTACCTCGGTGGCGACAACGTGGTGGCCATGATCCAGCTGACCTGGGCCTACTTCGGTTCCCTCGTCATCGGCTGGATGGTCAAAAGGTATGCCAGGACCTCATTGTCCATCTATCAGCCTTACTGGAAGAAGGTGACGGAGGGACAATCATGAGGAAGGAGGTTCGTTGGGACATCATCGCATTCGCCATCACCATCGTGCTCCTCATCGCTGTGGCGGTGGAGGCCTTCGATCGAGGCTTCTATTACTCCGGGGGATCGGCCATCGCGTGCATGTTTTTGGCCTCCATACCGATCATTCTGAGGAGATACAATGTCATAACGTTCCCCCTTTGGATGGTCCTATGGTATTTCTTCCTGCTCTGGCTACATAGCTTCGGCATCCTTCACGACTACTATGGGCGCATCTATTGGTTCGATGAGGTCACCCATACCATGGCCATCGGACTGGCGGCATGCGCGATCTTCCTCCTGCTCATCCTTCTGAACCACCATGCTAAACAGGTAAGGCTGCCCCCTCTTACATTCCCCCTTTTCATGATCATCTTCGCCATGGGACTGGGTGTGACATGGGAGGTGATGGAGTTCATCCTCGACGTCACTATCGACACGCCAATGCAATATTCACTAGCCGATTCGGTCTCCGACATGATGACGGATCTGGGCGGTGGGCTATTGGCATCCGCGTTCTGTTTGGTCTACATGCTCTTCCTGAGCCCCGAGGAGGTCTCGAACACCTTGAACGCAGACCGTTTGATCAGAAGGTACCAGCGTAAATACCATCATATCCATGAAGAGACCAAAGGAATTTGAAGGGGCAGCATTGATTGAAGGCCTGCTATGAAGAAGAGGAACTTCGACATCGAATCTCATGTTGGGGGTCATCCCTTACGTCGATTCATTTACAAGAACCCCTTAAGCAAGTTCCTCACCACCCATCTGTCCATCGGCGACATCCTCGGAGAGGCTTTCTATGGGGTATGGATGGCTTCTGTGTCCACCGGGCTGATGTTTGGCTTCACGGACCCCACCAGCTCCGAGGCCCTGATCTACATGGTCATCGTCGCCTTCTCCGTCAATGCCACCTGGGGGCTCATCGACGGATGGACCTCTGTCTACGGTCCGAAGGTCAACGAAGCGGACGATGACCGCATCCTTCGGCGACTCTGGCGCGATCCCTCCGATGAGAAGGCGAGGGAGTGGATAGATGATGACATCGCCACCGGCATAGGACGCAACCTGGACGAGCCCAGGAGACAGAAATTGATGGACACCTACCTGGAGGCGGAGCCACAGGTCCCTCAGGATAAAGTTTACCGGGCCGATCGAAACGATATGCTTTCCCTGCTCTCCCTGGTCATTGTGGAGGTGTTGATGGCTGGCTTGATCGTACTTCCCTATCTCCTCTTCCCAGGGGAAGTATATGCCCTGATGTTGTCACGGGCCATCGCCATAGGCATCTCTGGGGCCATCGCCTACTGGTTCGCACGCAGATTGAACCGTCGCCACCCCATCATCTGGGTCCTGGCATTCGGGTTCCTCATGTTCCTTGTCATGACCTTTAGTTGGGCGACCGGATGGTGAGTCCCGACCTTATCAATGATAATGGGACCAATGGAGGTGCCATGGTCTCCTGGCCATTCGGATCAACCCATTTGTTCGTAGCCCTCGATCTCTTCGGCCAAGGAGTCGAGGACCGTAGCAAGTCCGCTCAGGTGTAGGTTCATGGACACCGCTCCCACCACCTCCTCCCTTTTCGCCCCGACCTTCCTGGCATGGAAGTAGATGCCACGGGGATTCCTGTTAGAGATCGTATAGCTATTTTGACCAATTGCTTCATCTTCGGGTCGAGGCCAGGCATCGCCCTTTGGGCATCCACCAACTCGTCGAACCTCCTCGCCAGCTGCGGGGATTCCTTGAGGAACAGGTCATAAGGATCCTTGTCCATGAGAGACGATGAGGGGCTCGGTCAATAATTGCCTTCACCGAACTGGTATGATGTGAGTGCGGGTACCGGGATTCGAACCCGAGTTCGAAGCTTGGGAAGCTTCAGTCCTAACCACTAGACTATACCCGCTTTGATCGACCCAATGCGATTTCCCGATAAATAATTTCTTGGGCCAGCAACACTATCTCAATAAATGGGTCCTACTTGTTCACGACCTTCAGGACGTTCTCCAGCTCGGAGATGATGCGATATATCACGGTACGTCCGTGCATGGGTATGTTCGGGTCATTGGCCAGATCGTCCAACTTACCGATGGCCCCAGCGACCTTGACGTCCAAGGGCTCGTTCTTCTCCAACCGTGCCTTCGCCTCCGTCGCGCCGCGGCGAATGTTACGGGGGACCGAGGTATCCTCCGCCAACTGGTCCAGGACCTCTATTATCTGATTCAACTTTACCTTCGGGTCAACCTCTGCCATGAGCAATTACCTCCTTGAACGTGATGGCGCCCTGACCTATTGGTCCTCGGCGTCGAACTTCTTTTCGCCTCTCTCCTTGAAGGTGGTCACCACCATCAGGGTCTTGGTGTCCTTGACACCGGATATCGCCGATATCTCCTCTACCAAGAACCTTTTCAGCTGGTTGTAGTTCTTGAACTTTGTCTTGACGACGATGTCGGTATCGCCTGTGACAAGGAATACGTCCTCGACGATCTCATAGGCCGCAACACGCTCAGCGATGGCGTCGGCCTCCTTGGTATCAACCTTAAGGTTGATTATTGCCGTTACTTGGTCATCCCCGTAGTAGGAGGACAAAACGGTGTCATAGCCTTCCTTTTCTCCGTTGGCCATTGATAATCCTCCTCTCCCTCAACCCGATTCCCCTTGTCAACCTTCAAGTCTCGTTCGACGAAAAGATCACATCGAGGTCTCGAACTCCTCTTGCAGGTCTATGATGACCTGTTCCAGGACCTCTTCCAAACTAGAGCTCTGATATTCCCTTAGACCACCAAGTTCGCTTTGCACGCGGGCGATGTACGTGTTGTTGTTCTTTAGGAACTCGACGTTGCATAGTGACTCTTCCATCATGACCAACTCCGGGGGCTATATCCAAAGAGCGTTCTAACATTTGCCCGAATACTAAGTTATATATAAAGTGTTTTCTGAAACCCTCTACATCCAGATTATCTGGTTTTCAGGTCCCTCTCCATATACCAGGCGTCCTGTCCCCTTCCGAAGAAATCGGGGATCCTGTCCCCGATCCTGTAACCTGACCGCAGATAGAGGTGGATGGCGGCCTCATTCTCCACTCGGACCTCCAGGTAAACTATCACGGAACCCCGCCTGCTCGACCTGTCCTCCATATCCGTCAACAGCACCTTGCTGTAACCCCTCCCTTGATGCAACGGCAATATGGCCAGCGATAGGATGCGTGACCGCAGGGTCAATGGGTCATGCAGGACCATGGCCGATGCCACCACATCGCCTTCCTGCGTCCCTACAATCACGTCAACATCGGTGGCGACGATCAACGACCGGATGAGGGATCTGCTGAACCTTTCCCTGCCGAAGCAATCGCGCTCTATGCTCAGCAGGTAGGGCATGTCCTCCATGGTCGCGATGCGCACGAGCACGCCATTCCATCGGTCAAAGGATAGATAAGCGTTATTCGCCAGGTCCGCACCGATCCTCGAAAAAACCGAAATCAAGAGATATGCGTACGGTGATGTTCGGGGAGGTCGTTCGTTAAAATGGTTGGAATCTCGCATATCAAGGACCTCTTAGAGGGCCCACCGGCCGAGGCCGAGGTGGAGGTGCGTGGTTGGGTGTACCGCACCCGTAGCAGCGGTAAGATCATCTTTGCCGTGATCAGGGACAGCACAGGAATAGTACAAGTCACCATCAAGAAGGGTCAGCTGCCCGACCCCGAGTTCGAACAGGCCTTGAACGCCTCCATCGAGTCCTCGGTGGTGGTACGAGGGACCATGCACAGGGATGAGCGGGCCCCGGGGGGGCAGGAGCTTCGTGCGAGAGGGTTCTGCCTGCTGGGCCCCGCCCCACCGTTTCCCATAACCGAGTATCAGAGCGAGGAGCTGTTGCTCGACAACCGGCACCTCTGGATCCGCTCGAGGGAGCAGACCGCCGTCATGAAGGTCAAGGCATCATTGTTGAAGGGCGCCAGGGATTGGTTGGACGAGAACGGGTTCTTCGAAGTGACTCCGCCCATCTTCACCCAGAATGCTTGCGAGGGGGGCGTGACCTTGTTCAAGCTCAAGTACTTCGACAAGGAGGCCTATCTCAGTCAGAGCGCCCAAATGTACCTGGAGGCCCTCATCTTCTCCTTGGAGCGGGTCTATGCCCTGACCCCCTCGTTCCGGGCTGAGAAATCACGTACCACTCGTCACCTGACCGAGTTCTGGCACCTGGAGCTGGAGGAGGCCTGGATGGATAACGCCGACAACATGAAGGTCCAGGAGGAACTCGTCTCCGCGATGGTCCAGCAGTCGATCAAGGAGAGGAAGGAAGAGCTGACCCTGCTCGGTCGAGACGTTGAACAGTTAAGATCGATCGTCCCCCCATTCCCAAGGGTCACATATTCGCAGATGGTCCAAAGACTCCAGGACAAGGGTCTCGATATCAGTTGGGGGTGCGACCTGGGGGCAGCCGAGGAAAGGGCGGTCACCGAGCAGGAGACCATTCCCACCTTCGTGACCAATTTCCCGAAGGGGTGCAAGGCATTCTACATGAAACAGGACCCCGATGATCCCAGGACCGCCAAGTGTTCCGACCTACTCGCCCCCGAAGGGTATGGAGAGATCATCGGAGGCAGCGAGCGTGAGACGGACCTGAACATCCTCTTGGCCCGTTTGGAGGAGCAAGGGGTCCCCATCGAGACCTATCAATGGTACCTGGACCTGCGCCGTTACGGTTCCGTTCCCCACTCCGGGTTCGGGCTGGGCGTGGAGCGCGTGCTTCGGTGGGTGTGCAAGCTGGAGCACATACGCGACGCAGTGCCATTCCCCCGCACGGTGGCCAGGGCCTATCCTTGAGAGACCTGCTTCGCCAGCTCCACGTACAAGGATATCGACCTGTCCAATTGCTCCCGTTCGACGTACTCGTCAGGGGCGTGCGCCATCTCTGGCTTTCCAGGTCCGCAGATCACGATATCCTTGACCTCGGCGCTGTAAACGGCCGCCTCCGTCGCGTATGGAACGACTATCGCCTCTGTACCGAGATGCCTCAAGGCAGCTCTTACCAATGGCGACTCAGGGCTCGTCTCGAAAGCGGGCATGTCATAGGGGACAAGTAGCTCGTACTGATGTCCTTCAAACTTCCTTCGCAACCCTTCCTCCACGTCCTTCGCACGCAGGGGGAAGGGAACCCTGACGTCCAGTTCGGCGCGGCACCGATCAGGAATGACATTGCTCTTCTCGCCCCCTTGTATCACCGTGACGCCGACGGTGACGTCCTTACCCTCTGCCTGGACCTCCCTCGAGTATTCCTCCACCTTTCCCAGAAGGCTGCCCATGCGCATGATGGCATTATCACCCAACCAGGGCATGCTGGCATGTGCCGTTCGACCGGAGGTGTAAAGCTCGAAGGTGGACACACCCTTCTCGCGGTAGGCCACGCGAAGGTCGGTGGGCTCACCGATCACGATTGCGCTCGCATTCTTCACGGCGTGGGTCTTCAATAGGGAACGTGCGCCGTTCATCCGCACCTCCTCGTCCGTGGTGAACAGGACGTAGAAATCGATATCCTGCTTCATGAGGGCCTTGGCCGCATGCAACATGCAGGCGCATGCTCCTTTCATGTCGGCCGCACCGCGCCCATAGACCCTCCCCGCCTCCACCTCGCCCTGTTCCATGGTCCAGTTGGAGCCGATCGGTACGGTGTCCAGATGCCCAGATAAAGCAAGTCCGTTCACACCATTGTAAGCGATGATGGCGGGGTTGTCACGATCTCCCACCAGGTCCACCTCGGCCCCTAGGCTTTTCAACCACCCGCTCACATAGTCGACCATCTCCTGCTTGTTGTCATTGTGGTCGCTGCGGATCAATAGGAGGTCTATCAGGGTCTCCGTCACGGTCCTATCCATTTTTTCACTTCCTATAGAATGGGGCACGCACCACTTTTGCTGGGACCTGCTGGTCCCTTATGACTATCCCCATGGCGGTGCCTTCCTTGGCAAGGTCGGGTGGTACGTAGCCCATGGCGATGCCTTTGTGAAGCGAAGGGGACAGGGTCCCGCTCGTCACCGCGCCGACCTCCGCCCCTTCGTGGTCGATCGCATAACCGTGCCTAGGGATCCCCCGGTCCATGAGCTCTAGGCATACCAATCGAGGGAGGTCGATACGCTTGGACTGCTCCAACAACGCCCTCTTCCCTATGAAGTGGTGCTCATATCTTACCACCCAATCCGGTCCTGTCTGTAATGAGCTCTGGCTACCATCAAAGTCGGTCCCCGAGAGGAGATAGCCCATCTCGAGGCGCAATGTGTCCCTTGCCCCTAGCCCAGCCGGGACCAGACCATCCCGTCCCCCTTCCTCGAGGAGCCTGTCCCAGAGCCATTGGGCTAGGGTCGAGTCCAGCATGAGTTCGAGACCGTCCTCGCCGGTATACCCGGTTCGAGCGGTCAGCACTCTGCCTCCCCACAGCAACGATGGGTCCTCCCCAACCCCCCTCATGTTGATAAGGCTCGAATGGAATCGTTTGATGTTGCTCAACGGCACTCGGCCCATACGCTGTACGATACCAATGGCCTTAGGTCCTTGTATGGCCAGGCAGGCCACTCGATCAGAGATGTCCAGGATATGGTCCCCCGGGTCATGTGACCTCATCCAGGCCAGGACCTCTTCCACCTTGGCGGCGTTCGGGACCATGAGATATTCCTCCAGGTCGAGGCGGTACACGATGGTGTCATCGATGATGTGTCCATCCTCGTCCAAAATGTGAGAATAGACACCCTTGCCGACCGGGACGTCCTCAATGCTGTTGGTTAGCATCTTGAGCAGGAACTCCTTCGATCCCTTCCCCCTGATGATCAGGTCCCCCATATGGGAGACGTCGAAGACCCCGGCGGCGGAACGGACGGCAAGATGTTCCTCATTGATACCGCTATAGAACACCGGCATCTGCCAACCCGCGAACTCGATCATCCGCGCTCCCAGGCGGAGGTGCGATTCGTACAGAGGTGTCCTGCGCATCCTTCTCCCTATCTCTCCCATTGATGCTCGATATATTTGCTAATGTCCATGTCCTAGGAACGTAGCATGTCCTCCAACCTTTCCCGAAGCACTTTGGCGGGGATGTCAGGCAGGGATATGTAGGTCGTCCTTCCGCCGGAAGGGTCCCCGGTCACCTTGGTGGATATCAACCCGGAGTTGGAGATCTCCTGGATATATTCCCAGAACTGGGTATGGGCCCTCGGCTTCTCCTTGTATTCCTCTGCCGCCACCCGATAGGCCTTCTCAGCTTCGCCGGTGGTCACGAAGGCATGGTCCTTCATGGCCCGTGCGATCGCAAGGAGGACGATCTTCTTCTGTCGGTCCAGCTCCTCTATCTTGGACTCCGTGACAACTGAGTAGGTGAGCGCCTTGGCGGCCCGGACATGCTCGGGGGTTATCCTATCCGCCCTCTCCTCCTCGGCCAACATGCCCGCTCTGTCCAGAAGTTCGATGGCGAACCGCGCGTCACCGAACTCTGCAGCGATGTCCGCGATGAGCTGCACCGAATCCATGTCGATGACATTGTGGAACAAGGCAAGTTCGACTCGACCTGCCACAATATCGCGGAGCTCCTCTATGGAATAGCGATCGAACTTGACCGCATTGGCCCGTCGGAATGTGGACATGGCGGCGGTGTCGAGCATGTCAAGGACGTACTTCTGGGAGACCAGTATCAATGAGAGGGAGGGCCTGGGCGAGATCTTCTCCTCGTCGAAGCGCGACAGCTGGTAAATCAGGTCCGATGCTCCCCGCTTGATCAGAACATCCGCCTCATCCAGGACCACGATGAGATGCATGTGGCGCTTCTCGATGTGTTTGGTTATGGACCGGAGCATCTCCGCCGTCGAGAATCCCCGGTCTGGGTAGCGCTCGTCGAAATGGGCGATGATACGCTGCAGCACCGCGTTCTCGGAACTGCGCTGCCTGCAGTTCACGATCACGAAGTCGATAACCTTGCCTTGTGCCTGGGCCTCCTTGACCAGCTCGATGCAGAACCGCTTGGTGGTGGCAGTCTTACCGGTCCCTACGTTCCCGATCAGGAGGGCCGTCTGTGACATCGAGCTCTCCACCACGGGCCGGAATAGGCTCCACATGCGCTCCATCTGTCTCTCGCGGTGCACCAGCTTCTCCGGGACATAGTCGAAGGACAGCTTCGCTTGGTCCCTGAATATGCGCGGTCCTCCGCCCGGGCCGATCAAGTCCGCCTCACCCTGATGAACCCGGAGCACGGCACTATCTCCACGCCTCTATCCTCGACCTGGTCGGCCAGGAGGTTGATGCCCAAGGAATCGGAGGGCATGTGACCGGAGATCACGATGTTGATATGGCTCTTCCGAGCCTCCTCGATATGGCTCTCTGGAGCGTGCATGCATACCACTGTTCCCACACCCGCCTTGTTTAGGCTGTCGTACATCTCCTTGGGCCCGGAGGTCCCGCCGGTCATCTTCACCATGATCTTGCCTGCCCGACGGCCCCTGTCCCCCACCAGCACCTCGGGCGGGCTGTTGTTACGGCTGGCCCTCTCGAACTCTGGAAGTTCTTGGAGCGCAGAGATAATATCACCGACCATGCCGGGTCGGCGTTCCTTGAGATGGTCCTCCAAGTAACGCTGCACCAGATTGTCGGTGCAGGAATGGAGGCACATCATCGGTATGTCCAGCAAGCGAGCGGCGTCCACCGTCTGGTCGAAGTTGGTGGGGGCGAAGGCGCGCGCCACCTCCTTTATTCGAGGGGCGAGGATGTCCTCCGCCACGGTGATCGGTACGCCCAGGCCCTCAAGCATGTACTCCATGACATGCATGACCTCAGTGAAGTTGGCCTGGGCCCTGCCTCGGGGGTGGTGTCCCAATACGGCATCGATCCTTCGGCCTCTCTCGCGCAGACGATCTGCCAGGAGGATCTCTGCCGGTGTGATGTCAATGCCCCACATGACGCCCCTTACCTCGCCCTCAGGGTCTCCATGGAGCAGACGGCTATCCGCATAAGGGTTCCATAGGGCATCTCGGTCAAACCGTTCCTGGTCGCGAGCATCCATCCTCTCGAACCTCTCACTTACCTTCCTAAGGTCCGCCTCCAGGACGTCCGGGTCGCGCGGGTCTTTTTCCTTACCGAGCTGGATGGCCATGCGGTACAGCTCGCCGAGCTTGATAGCCATGCCTGTGAAAAATAGCTGTGATTATTTAATGTCTTCTTGGGGGCTCGGGACACTGGGGCCTCCAGACGATAATATATTACTCCCGACGGCAATCCGATCCATAAAGGGGAGGAACACCTTGGAAAACGCCATTCGACAAGCCCTTTCATCCATCCAGACAGAGGACCTGCTGGTGGAGGCCACGCGCGACCTCATCAAGGATGAGATAAAGAAGTACATCCGAGCTAAATTGGACGATAACCCTGAGATAAAAAGGCAGATGAACGAGGCGGTACGTGAGCTTATGGACGCCAAGGCCCGAGAGTACTATGCCCTGGCCCGCCTGGCCAAGAACGGGGTCGAGCTGGGCATGGAGATGATGCCACCAGAGATGCGCGAGCGCCTCTCGCGCGACATCGCCTCGCTAATCGAGAAGGAGATGAACCAGGTCTTCGAGAAGATGTGAGCGCTCGCGCTTACCTTGAAAGAAATAAAAACAAAGAAAGGTAAAGGATTTTTCGGGGCCTCGTGCCCCTTTTATTGATCTCTTGGTCCCGTTCAGCCGAACAAGGCAGAGAGTCCGGCGGCAGCCTCTTCCTCAGTTACCTGGGGCTCCTCCTTCTTCTCTTCCTTCTTGACCTCAGCGGCGGGTGCGGCGGCGGGTGCGGCGGCCGGAGCGGCGACCATCGCGGAGGCGATTGCCTCATCGATGTTCACTCCGTCCAGAGACGCCGTCAAGGCCTTGACCTTGGCGGCATCAGCGTCGACACCAGCGCTCTTGAGGACGCCAATGACGGCATCCTCAGTTATCGGCTTCCCAGCGGCATGAAGAACCAAGGCGCTGTATATGTACTCCATGTTTCTTACCTCCTTAATTTCCTATTATCCTTACATCCTCTTCTTCAGGCGTTCATCGTTCAGGCCATCGCCTTTGCGGGCCAGGGCGAGCATCTGCGCTTCCGCCTTGGCCAAGAGGAACTTGATGTTTTCGTTCGTCGGGTACGCTGCCTCCATGCTGAGGCCCATGGCCTCCCGGAAGGCTTTCGCCAGCAATGGCCTGATGGTCTGTGGCGAAACGTATGCGATCGACATGCTCAAAGCCATCGCGTTTCTGGCGGCGGCGCCGAGCAGATTGCTGTAGTAATCAGCGGGTATGTTCAGCACGTCACGGTCGTAAAGGACCCCGTCCTCGAAGGCCGCCCTCAGGTCCAGACCGACGGTCATGGGGAGTATCTCCAGGCGCGGTAGCACCTTGGCGAGGTCCTCCGGGACCGGCTGTCCTTTGGCGACCAGGACCTTGTCCTTCTTGAAGACGACCTTGCCGCCCTCTATCCCGGCCGGTATTCCGACCTTCTGCAGCTCGCCCACTATGGGGCCGGGCTTGAAGGGCGTCTCCCCTGCCTTGATGGCGATGTCCTCCGGGGCGATGTCCCCGGCCTTCGCCGGCGCGGCGCTCTTGGTGGCCTCCAGGGCCCGGAACAGCTTGAAGGGGTTCATGTTGGTGGTGATCACGGCACACTGTCCGTCCACCGACGCCTTCAGAGCATCTAGTCCGGGCCTCACTTTGGCCGCCTCGGTCAACGTGATGTCCAATATTGTGTTCCTGGTCATGATGACGTTGGCGGAACCGCGCAGCCCCTGCCTCATCTGTTGAAGCTGGGCGGACGGGATCCCGTGCACGTTCACTATCGCGACGACGGTGTGCGACACCATCTCGGTCTTGAGGTCCTCGACGACCTCCTTCTTCCAAGCTGCGACATGTGCCATTTCAGCCCACCTCACATCAATTTCTTGGCTGGGCCCATCGTCGTTTTGACGTAGGCCGACCGGATGTTCATCGCACCTTTTTCCAGTCTCGCCGAGACACGCTTCAATATCAGCTCGATGTTCTCGGCGATCTGCTCCGCCGTCATGTCGGTCGTACCTACCGATGTGTGGAAGGTCTTCTTGTCCTTCGTCCTGATGGACACGGTCTTGCGCAGGTTCTCGATCATCTGCTTGGGGTCAGCACCAGGCGCAATGGGCTTGGGCATCTTACCCCGAGGTGCCAGGACGATACCTAGGCGCTTACCGACGGTGGGCATGAGGGGCGCTTCCGCGATGAAGAAATCCATCTCGTTGGCGATCTTCTTTGCCGTCTTCTTGTCGTCGGCCAGCGAGCCCAGCTCTTCTGGCATGATGACCTTGTCCGCAACGTTCTTGGCCTTAAGGGCTAGCTCGCCCCCGCCAATGACGCACACTTTGATGTTGCGGCCCCTACCGTGTGGAAGGATGATGTCCTCCTGTATCCTATTCTTAGGAATGGTGAGGTCCACGTCCCTCAGATTTATCGATAGGTCGACCGTCTCTCTAAAATTGCGTTTCGGAGATCCCTCCAAAACCTCTTTGACGGTCGCTATTGTGTTCTTCTCTACCAATGGCATCCCTCCTGTAGTATTTACGACCCTGGGGTCTCCTACAGAGCGGTGTCGCCCTTAAGGAGGACACCGTTTATAAAGGTTACTAGGAAGGCTACTGGGCCAACTTGGCGTCCCACTTGCCTTCCTTGACCTCGGCCTGGAACGCCTGTGGGTCCTTGCCTTCCACGGTGATTCCGCAGGAGACGGCCGTACCCACGACCTCCAGGACGCGGGCCTTGAGGTCCGCTCCCATCAAGGAGTCCTTCTTCATGTCGGCGACCTTGATGGCCTGGTCCAGGGTTATGTTGCCCACGACGGTCTGTTTAGGGGAACCTGACCCCTTCTCCAGGCCGATCTCCTTCAGGAGCAGGGCGGAGGTGGGCGGCGTGCCCACCTTTATCTCGAAGGTCTTGGTCTTCGGGTCGATGATGACCTTTACCGGGACCTTCATTCCTGCGAAGGACTTGGTCTTCTCATTGATCTTGGCGACGACCTGGACCACGTTGATCCCCGTCGGTCCCAGGGCCGGGCCGAGCGGCGGGCCGGGGGTGGCCTTGCCGCCATCCACTAAAACCTCGATAGTCTCTGGCATAATGTCACTTCTCCTTCTCGAGCACTCTCACGTGGTCACCGCGCACCGTCACCGGAATGGGGACGGTGGCCTCGAACAGCTCCACGGTGATCTCTTCCTTGGCCTCATCGATCTTCTGGACCCTGGCCTTCTCACCCTTGAACGGCCCGGCCACCAGCTCCACAACGTCGCCCTCCATGATGCCCGATACCAATGGCTTGGGCGTCAGGAAGTGCTCGATCTCGTTGAACTTGGTCTCTCCCTCCACAAGGCCTTTGGACTTGCGAACACCGCGGACGGTCTCCCGAACCAGGTCGGTGTTCATTCCTTCGAGGAACACATAGCCGTCCAGTTTATCCGGGGAGAGCAGGGCGAAGATGCCCTTCTCCCCCACCTTGGCCTTGCTGGCAACACCGTCGGCCACATTGCGCTCATGGCCGATGGAGGTCTTCAGGACCATGATGGACTGTTTCGCTACGGCGGAGAACTCCATCCGGTCGCAAACGGAGGCACCGCCCTCAAGGCAGGCCTCCAGGGTGATATTGACCATATCGTCGAAGCGAGCTCCACGGGGGGCCTCGGCCATTACCTTCAGGTCCTTGGGCTTGCTGCCTTCCATGGTTACTTTGGCCACCGGCTCCTTCAAGGAGGCGCTGTCATACAGCACTCCAGTGGAGTCAGCGAGCTTCACGTCCCACTCCGGGGCGCCCGGCTCGATGGTGGCGACGATCTTGAGCATGATGCTATGTTTGGAGGCATCACCACTCTTCAGCTGGATGGCCCATGTGGCTACACTGCCTGCGGACAGGCTGCGCTGGGTGTTGTCGCCGGTAAGGGAGAGGGCTCCGGCACGCATCGCGGGCTGGGCCGCCTTCTGTTCCTCGATGTTGTTCATGAAATTGACCCCGGTAATAAATGCATAGCGATGAAAGTGTGGCCTCAGGGACGGATCAGTTTTGCCGCCCAATATATCCCGAAGCCCAGCATGCCTATGAGTATGACACCCAGACCCGCGAGCATGATCGTTTTACGGTACTCCTCGTTGGTGGGCTTGCGGGACATCTTCAATACTCGCCCGTACTTGCCCTTACCGAGGCCCTTAAACCGCTCCTCGATCTTCTCCTGTATCTCCCAGGACTTCTCGACGATGTCCATAGCTACGCCTTCTTGAATGCGGCCCTAATAGATACTCTTTTATTAAACTTTGTTTCGGCACGCCCTACTTGATGAAGTCCACTCCCATGGCCTTATGGGTTTGGCTATCCTTATGTCCCAGCACGTATTTGGACTTGACACCGGTGATGACGACCATCACCCTCATCTTGTTCTCCAAGGCAGGGTCGATGGAGGCGCCCCAGATTATCCTGGCGTTCGGGCTGAGCTTCGATTGGATTATCTCAGCCACCTTCTCCGCCTCTGACACGGTCATGTCCTCTCCGCCTGTGACAGCGATCAAGGCGCCGGTGGCCCCGTTGATGTCCACGTCGATGAGTGGAGAGTTTATCGCCCCTGTGACCGCATCCTCGACCTTGTCCTCGTCCTCTCCCTCGCCGAGTCCGATCATGGCGACGCCCGCGCCCTTCATGATGGTCTTCAGGTCGTTGAAGTCCAGGTTGACCAGACCGGGTTTGGTTATCATCTCGGTTATCCCTTTGATGGCCCGCATGAGGACCTCGTCCGCCACCTTGAAGGCGGCGTTCAATGAGTGCCTCGGGCAGATCTCCAGGAGCTTCTCGTTAGGAACAACTATTACGGTATCGGAGACCGAGCGGAGGCGTTCCAGTCCCCAGTCGGCGTTCTCTGAACGTATGACGCCCTCGGCCTTGAAGGGGGAGGTGACCACCGCGATGGTGAGAGCGCCCATGTCCTTGGCGAGCTGGGCCACGTAGGGGGCGGAACCGGTCCCGGTCCCCCCGCCCAAGCCAGCGGTGACGAAAACTATGTCGGTGCCGTTCAATGCCTTGCGCAATTCCTCTTCAGCCTCACGCGCTGACTCCTCTCCGACCTGTGGCAACGCCCCTGCCCCCAGGCCCCTGGTGCTCCTCCTTCCCAAGAGGATCTTCTGGTGAGCTCTGGTGATGAGGAGGTGCTGGGCATCGGTGTTGCACGCGTAAAGGTCGGCATCCTTGATGTTGGAATCGTAAAGGCGGTTGATAGTGTTCGACCCTCCGCCGCCGCAACCGAAGATCTTGATGTTCGTCTTCAGGCTGGTGAGTATGCGTTCGAGTTCCTCGTCCTCGGCGGAGAGGGCGCGGTAAGTCTGCGCCTTCTCAGGCGTGCCAGATGGCCCTGCTTTAGAAATGGCATCGGAGATGAATGATTTCATGATATTTCCTCCCGGAAGGCTGGGCTTCACCTGCAGTGCCCCATCCTTACGGGGGGGTTAGAGGCCTCCAGATTTTAATATATTTCGGTTTGATTCCGATACGACCTCATTTTTCTCGCAAATGAGAACGTTCAATACAAAATACTGGTCATAGTAAAAAAATGACCTTATATTTTTATTGATAATAAGATAATAATATGTCAATTATAATTTACATTATGTTTACTAAGATTTACAATATGTAAAGTTTATAAATCAAAATGTTAATTATAGTTCACCAAATTGACATCTGGGTGAGGACGTTGAAGAATAAGGTAAGGCTATACCGAGCGATGACGAACCTGACACAGCAGGACCTTGCAAAGAAGTTAGGGGTATCTAGGCAGACCATCATTTCGATCGAGAGCGAGTCCTCCGACCCCTCGCTGCACCTGGCCATGCGGGCGGCCAGATTGTTCAAGGTCAGGGTGGAGGACCTATTCTCCCTGGAATGATCTCATAGGGTTCGATCAAACGAAGTCTGGTGTTTTATAGTATAAAGATCACACAAGTCCGCCCTTTATCCTAGGAGGTCTGGGACTTCAAACCAAAAATGGGCATCTTTCAAAAGTACTCGATCGTAAGTCACCCATTTCATGGAGACCTTTGAAAACACATGTTCTATGCTTTCTCCATAGCTAAGGGACATTCACAAGAAAGGTCAAAGGAAAACCCACATATCTCTTATCTCGATTCTATTTTAGGATATAATATGGATATCGACAGAACGCCCCCAAAAAACATAGATGAGTACATCGCGAATTTTCCAAGAGACGTTCAAGAGATCCTTGAAAAGATAAGGGCGACAATACAAAAAGCTGCACCGGATGCGGAAGAGACCATCAGTTATGGAATGCCAGCATTTAAGTTGAAAGGTATTCTGGTCTATTTTGCCGCCCATAAGAAACACATCGGATTTTATCCGGGGTCGGCTGGAATTGAGAAATTTAAAAGGGAACTGTCTGATTATGAGGAAGCAAAAGGCACGGTAAGATTTCCCTTTGGAAAACCGATTCCTTACGACATTATCACTTTAATAGTGAAGTTTAGGGTAAAGGATAATTGGGAAAGAGCAGAAGCAAAAAAGAGGAAGAAAACAGGTAAGCGAACTTAGATCGAAGTATGAACAGTTAAAAACTTATGAAAAACGATTGGAAAGAAGCTGATATGCTGTTGTCTGGGGCGTAATTGTCAAAGCCGGGGCGAGCCGGTATCTGACTTTGAAAATATTCTGGCTTACCCCGGTCTGAGCGGGCACAACATCCGTCCCATCCGTGCAAACGCTCGGTCCGCCCTAGGATCCCATGGTCATCTCCTAACTATTGCTAGGTCTGGTCCGTTGCATATTCCCTAAAAAGGGAGTGGAAAAGGATCGGTGGCCTACTTGATGAAGTCCAAATCCGCGTCCTTCAGTTTCCTCGCTTCGTCGGACTTTCCAAGGATCTGGGTGGATCGTACTCCCGCCATAACCACCATGACGCGGATCTTGTGCTCCAGGTTTGGGTCCACTCCCGCACCCCAGATGATGCGCGCAGTAGGGCTTATCCTCTTATGGACCTCCTCCGCTACCTTCTGGGCGTCGGAGATGGTCATGTCCGGTCCTCCGGTGACGTTGACGAGCGCCCCGAGGCGGTGGAGATGTCGACCTCGAGCAACGGGGAGTTCAGAGCCTCCTCGATGGCCTCGAGCGCACGGTCCTCAGCGTGACCGTCCGACTCGCCCATGCCGATCATGGCGACGCCCGCGCCCTTCATGATGGTCTTCAGGTCGTTGAAGTCCAGGTTGACGAGGCCCGGCTTGGTGATAAGCTCGGTGATGCCCTTGATGGCCCTGGTCAACACGTCATCGGCCACCTTGAAGGCGGCATTGAGCGATAGCCTGGGATAGAGCTGAAGGAGCTTGTCGTTCGGGATGACTATGACAGTGTCCGCTGCGTTCCTGAGGCGCTGTAAGCCCCACTCGGCGTTCTCCATGCGCATCTTCCCCTCTCCCTTGAAAGGAAGGGTGACCACCGCGATGGTGAGCGCTCCCATGTCCTTGGCTGTCTCGGCGACCACCGCCGCCGAACCCGTTCCAGTGCCACCGCCCATACCCGCGGTCACGAACACGATGTTCGCGTCCATCAATGCTTTCTTGAGCTCAGGTTCGGCCTCCTTCGCAGCGGCCTCACCCATTTGTGGGATGGCCCCGGCACCTAGTCCGCGGGTGCTTCGTCTTCCCAACAGGATCTTGTGCTGTGCCCTAGCCGCCAGGAGATGCTGTGCGTCAGTATTGGCGGCGTATGTCTCCGCCCCAGCTATATTCTCCTCCGATATGCGGGAGATGGTGTTGGAATCCGCCCCCGCCGCAGCCTATGATCTTGATATTGGTCCTGAGCTTCTGGAGCAGCTCCATGAGCTCCGCGTCAGTGTTGTCCACCAATCCCGGTGAAGGGGCTGGAGCCCTTGGCTCGACCCGGACCGGAGTCTCACTATCTCTCGCTAAAGCTTCCTCGACCAACGATTTCATCATCCCAAATCCCTTCCTGCGCAATATCGCAAATAACTGTCAGCAGTATATGTTTGAATCAATAAAAAACCTGCGGGAGGAAGAGGCCGCTAAGTGCCCCGAAAACGACGAAAAGGATTATTTGTCGCAGCAGCCCATGTTGAGTACTATGATCGCTCGAGCGGACGTGCGCTTTCGTGGAACGGTGCAAGGGGTGCACTTCCGAAATTTCACGCGCAAGTACGCTAAGAGGATGCAGGTCAGCGGTTGGGTGAGGAACATGCCGGACGGGTCGGTCGAGGCGATGTTCGAGGGAGATGATGGGGCCATCAACGAGGTCATCCGCATGCTGACGGAGGATCACCCTTATGCGAAGGTGGAGCATGTGGACGTGATCTGGTCCCGCAGCCACAACGAGTTCCCCAATTTCGAGATCCACTGATTCAAGAGATCTCGATCCCATACACTCGCTCGGGGTTGTCCTTACCGATCCGAATGGCCAAATCTTGCAACGTCCTGTCCCCGCTGAGAAGGGACTTGATCCGTTTTGGAACCGTAGAGATCCCCAGGACGGCACCAGGTCTAGCTGGGTCGTCCATGAAGTCCGTCTCAAGCAGGAATCGGTCCCCTTTGCCCATCGCCTCTGCGAAAGCGCTCTTGCTGGCCAGGACAGATGGCATAACGCCATGGTTCTCTTCCGGAAGGACCAACGGGGCACAGAAGTGTTTGACCACCTTTCCCCTTTCCAGGCCCACCTTGTCGGCCATCCTAGCCAGGTCCCCTAATGAGTCTGGGGTGGCGCTCTCCGAATGGATGACGATGGCGCACCCAGCCTCGTGGCACAACCTCATCCCATGGCTCAGTACCTCGTTGGAGGCGGCCATAATCTCATCGGACACAGGGAAATGGGGGCGTCCCACCTCACCTATGGCTATGGCCTTCCCCTCCCGTACCAAGCGGGCCGCGCCCTCCATGCCCTCGATCATAATCTCTTTGGCCCTTACGAGGCCATGCTCCTCTGCCAGAGGGATGATGAGGACCGGATATGGTCCGACGGTGCAGAAGACCTTGACGCCGGTCTCTCGGTTGCATCTCTCTGCAAGGTCCAGGGTGATCTCATAGGACTCCATGAAGTCGCCCGCTCTGTGGACCTGCACCTGGTCATAGGGCATGTGGCTCAGGATGAGGTGGGTCCCACCGGCCTTCTGATACTCCCGCACCGCCTCGACGTTGCGGCCTTGCGGCTGAAGATGGATGTGATTGTCAAGGATACGGAATAGGGCTCAACGTAGCTGACCAGCCGCCTTCAGTTCTTCAGTGATCTTTTTGACCGCGGCCTCGACGTCCTGAGGCTTGCGGGCCCCAGTGCAGACCAGCTTGCCTGATCCGAACAGCAGGAGAACGACCTTGGGGTCGTTCATGCGATAGACCAAACCAGGGAACTGCTCCGGTTCGTATTCCACATGCTCGAGCCCCAGCGAGATGGCGATGGCGTTGAGGTTGATCTCTTGGCCAAGGTCCGAGGAGGCGACGATGTTCTGGACCTCGATCTTCGGATCGACCTCGATCTTGATGCCCATCTTCTCAAGCTGTTTCGCGACCTTGTTGACGGCAACCTTGACATGCTCAAGGCTCTTAGCCCCAGTGCAGACCACTTTACCACTCCGGAAGAGCAGGGTGGCGGTCTTGGGGTCCTTGAGACGATAAATAAGGCCAGGGAACTGTTCGGGCTCGTACTCCGCACCTTCCAGGGCTAGGGCTATGGACCGTAGGTCCAGCTCCACCCCCAATGATGAGGAGGCCACGACGTTTTCGATCTTTATCTTGGCCATATGGTCACCCTAAATTCGACCCAGCTCGTATTTAAATACCTTATATAAAGGATTTGCTGATTCGGGACTACCAGACCTCTAGAGGTTCGTTGGTCCCTCCATATTTGTTATATATCTACCCGTTCTGCCGGAGGACCACTGAAAACAGAGGGGCGGTATCACCGTTGGACGGAGGATCTATCTGTTGGCCATGGAATATCTCCTTTTCACGGTCTCCGTTCTTGCCATCTCCAAGATATGGTTGGACCATTACGACGATATTGGCGACTAATCCGGATGGGGCCATATGACCGGATCTTGGTTCGCATCACCAGTTTTCCATCCATAAATCTTTATATATTTTCAAAGGCATCTTGCAATCGTCTGACGAAAATGACGTATTCGTCTGACGACAATCGTTCCAGAGCTGTGCCATGGTCGATAGCGAGAGAATAACCATCAGGCTACCCTCAGAGAAGCTGCAGGCCCTGCAGAACCTCGTAGATAGTGGGAAGTACCCCACCATCTCCGATGCAATCCGGGCGGCGATCGACAGCTTCATCGAGACACATTACACACCCGAGTACATCGAGAGGGTGACCGTGGAGCTCCCCAAGGGGAAGCTCATCGAACTCGAGGCATTGGTAAAGGATGGGGACTCCGTCTCCATCGACGACGCGATCCGGAACGCTGTGAGGGAGTACGTCCGCATGAGGCTGGAGCAGGCAGTCAACGACATGAAGTGATGCATGCCTGGCCCGACCGGGAGCGAATGGGATGGGGTTCAATCACGGGGGCGCGTACGCAGACGATGTAATCCGCACTCTGAAGATACTTGTAGTGGGGTGCGGCGGAGCGGGCTGTAACAGCGTGCACCGATTGAACCAGATAGGGGTCGATGACGTTCAGACCATCGCTGTGAACACCGATGCGATCAGTCTCAAAAACACCAACAGCCCACAGCGCCTCCTCATCGGGGCAGAATGCACCCGAGGTCTCGGGGCAGGTGGCCGACCCGACCTGGGGGAATCCTGTGCGATAAATGCGGCGAGCCTATTCGATTCGCTCTTCCATGACGTGGACCTTACGTTCGTGATCGCCGGCATGGGGGGCGGTACTGGTACTGGGGCCGCACCTGTCGTGGCCGAGGCCGCCCACAAGAGCGGGTCTGTAGTGATATCCATAGCCACGATGCCCTTCCGAGCCGAGGGAGGTAGGAAGCACGGCACCGCCATGAAGGGGCTCAGACGCCTCCGGGAGAACTCGGACACATTGCTGATCCTCGATAACAATCGTCTGTTGAACATAGTGGGCAATATCCCGTTCAACCAAGCGCTAGGGGTGATGGACCGGCTCATCGCCGAGCTCATCCGTGGATTGGTGGACGCTCTCACCAAGCCTTCCCTCATCAATCTGGACTTCGCCGACCTCCGCAGCGTCATATTGAACGGGGGCGTCAGCACCATCATCTATGGCGAGAACGCCGACCCGGAGGGGGTTGTCCGGGACGCCATCAGCAACCCCCTTCTCGAGGTCGACATCACCGGAGGCACAGGGGCGTTGATCCATCTTTCTGGAGGGACCAACCTCTCACTGCGTCGCGCCCATCGTGTGTTCGAAGGGGTCACACAGCACCTCGATCCCGACGCCAACATCAAGTTCGGGGTACGCGTCAGCGAGGAATGCGAGGATACTATCAGGCTTTTAGCCGTGATCACGGGGATAGGCGAACTGACGGAACAGCCCATCGACGACCTGGAACCGACCCGCAACATCGGTGAGATGCTTGTCAAATACGGGCGTTAGATGTCGTCCTCTTCCCTTTTATCATCTGGCTGCCCCAACTCCATGCGTTTGATCCTCTTGACCGCGTCGCCGAGCACGCCCATTATGGTGTAGAACTCGTACTTGGTCGGTACAGCCCGTCCCATCATGCGTCGGAACATAACATTGGTCTTCTCCCTTCGGAACGAGGGGTAGCGCACGGCCTCCAGCAGGTCCGAGAAATATTGGAACATCTGCTCCTTCTCACGCTCATTGGCGGGATTGGGCTTGGAGGGAGCCCCTTGCAGTGCGAACAGCTCGTACAAGACCACCGTCACCGCATGGGAAAGGTTGAGGATCGGATACTCGTCATGGGCCGGGATGTTTACCAGTAGGTCGCACCGGAGCAACTGTTCCTGGGTCAGTCCCATGTCCTCACGACCGAAGACCAAGGCGACCCCTTCCTCATGTTCCTTCGTCCTCTCTGCGAGTTCTCGGGGGGTCAAGGGGATGCGCGCATAGTGGCCTTCACCAAATGTGATTATTCCCGAGGTGCCCACCACCAGGAAGCAATCATCGATGGCCCTCTCGAAATCATCGACCACCACCGCATCCCTCAGGATGTAGTTGGCATGCTTGGCCCTCTTGAACGCCTCCTCTGTCAGGGTGCATGGGTTCACCATGGTCAGCTCCTTGAACCCGAAATTGGCCATAGTTCGGGCCACCGCTCCGACGTTACCATCGTTCTGGGGTTCGACCAGCACCACCTTGAAGGAGACCATCGTACGCCTCGTTAGTCTTATTAAACACCAATACTTAACATTTGACCGCATGGTCTGGACAGCGGCGCTCAAGATCGCCTATGATGGCAGGGACTTCAATGGCTCGCAGCGTCAGCCCGACGTACGCACCGTGGACGGAGAAGTGCTGAGGGCCCTGAAGAAGATAGAAGCGATCAGTTCAGCCACCGATTCCCGCTTTCGGGTGGCCAGTCGGACCGATCGAGGGGTCAGTGCATTGGGTAATGTGGTGTGCTTCGACACTGAATTCGAGGAGAACCGGCTATTGCATGCACTGAACGCCGTCTCCAAGGGTGTTTACTATTATGGACTCGCCAAGGTCCCCGAGGATTTCTCCCCACGTAGGGCAAGGCAACGCTGGTACCGCTATTTCTTCCCATGCGAGGGGATCGATCTGGAGCGATTCACGTCTTGTGCGAAGGTCTTCGAAGGTCGCCACGATTTCCTGCGTTTCTGCAAACCGGAGGGTCGGGCAACCATCAAGACCGTGGACAGGGTGGAGGTGCGACTGGTCGGGGACATCATCGTGATCGAACTTTACGCCAGAGAGTTCTTACGCAATATGGTGCGGAGGATGGTGGCGGCAATGGGCGAGGTAGGGCGTGGGCGAGCGTCGATCGACGAGGTCCGGGAGGTGCTCGAGGGGAAGGCGGGCAACTTCGGATTGGCCAGGGCGGAGGACCTGGTGCTCATGGACGTTCGATATATGATAGAGATACCCATCATCGTAACGGTCCCCCTCCGCCATGAGGTCAGGAGACGTAGACAGGAGGCTCTCAGAGATCTGCTGTTCTTCGACATCCTTTCAGATCCGAACCGTAATTTAACCAATTCCGTCTGGACGAATGAGCGAGATAGTATGAGCGGCGGTTCGTAATATAAAAAACTATCTTTAGCATGCTCACTGATGCTATTAATACTGACACAGCTTGCCCAATCATTGAATAAACATTTCTGAGAAGGAGATCCACGGGGGCCAGGACGCGGGAACGGGGGAGACCCGCGTCCTACAACATATTTTATTATCATCTGGAGTTGTTCCAGCCATGCGGATCGCCTTTACCGGGACTCCAGGGACCGGAAAATCGAGCGTCGGGACCATCCTGAGGGCTCGAGGTCTAACCGTCATCGAGGTCAGCGATATCGCGTCAGAGTCCGGCCTGCTTCATGACAGGGACGAAATCAGGGGCAGCTTCGAGGTCGATCTTGACGAGCTCGAGGATGCGATCGAATCTCAGAATGGCAGATATCGACGCGATACTGGTGGGGCACCTTTCCCATCTAGTCATGCATGACCTTTGCATCGTCCTCAGATGTCGTCCCTCGGTCCTCAGGACCCGTCTGGAGGGAAGGGGATGGTCGGCATCCAAGGTCAGCGAGAACGTTGAGGCCGAAGCGCTGGACTCAATACTTGTCGAGGCGATGGAGGAAGGGGGGCCGGTGTTCGAGGTGGACACATCGGATATGGGTCCGGTGGAGGTGGCGGACGCGGTCATGGAAATATTGGCTGGGAAAACGGAAAAGTACCAGCCCGGCCATATCGATTGGAGCGGGGAGGTGCTGCAATGGTATTAGACGGACAAAGGGGCAGGGCGGACAAGGTCCTGATGCCCGCGGCCAACGCCATGAAGGGCGTGGACCCGAACGCCATCTCGGTGATGGCGTTGATACTGGCCTTTGCCGTTGGTGTCCTTACCTATTACAGTTTTGATGAGTGGTCACTGCTCTTGCCGATCATCTCCATATTGGTGATCGTCAGTGGATTCCTAGATGCCCTGGACGGCAAGGTGGCACGGCTAGTCGGGAAGACTGGCAAGCGAGGCGACTTCATAGACCACGTGTTCGACCGCTATGCTGACATATTCATGATCGGTGGGGTGGTGGTCAGCGCCTGGTGCAACGTCTACCTGGGGATCGTTGCGCTGCTAGGGGTGCTCATGACATCATATATGGGCACTCAAGCCCAGGCCTTGGGCATCGGCCGAATGTACGCCGGATTCCTGGGCCGTGCGGACCGCATCGTGCTCATGTTCCTGGTACCGTTGCTCCAATGGGGATACACGATGATAACGGGGGACAAGTTCATCGACCTGGGTTGGGTCGAGTTCTCCATGTTCGAGGTCATGATGCTTTGGTTCGCCATAGTGGGCAACCTTACGGTCGTGCAAAGGGGGATAGCCACCTGGAAGGAGCTCAAGTAGGACCCTTCTTCTGGCCATTCTGAACTTTTTTCTTAGATGTCCTTTCAGCGGTCTTGGGATCTCCCTGTACCTCTGTCTTCGACCCACCATCCGCTTCGTTGTCCTCGACCGTCTGGCGAGGGCGTCGAGACTTGACCCGATAATAGCTCAAGGGATGACGGATCTTCCCACTTAGACAGATGGAGTCCTGGTCGACGCATATCCCATTGGTACGCATCGTTGAACACTCTGGAGGGGTATATCTCCGCCCCATTCCGTCACCGGTGATGTGTCTCACCTGGTATGTGGTCATCGAGTTATCGAAGTCCGGGGAGGTGTGGAACGTCTTGATTATCTCCTCGTTGGGCATCCCCAAGGTGCTTAGGAAGGTGACGATGGCGAAGCGACCAGCATGGGGCATGTTCTCCCCCTTCCCCGCCATGGCTATGAGCCTCTTCATGCACGGGGGGAAACTGGTGGATGCTGATCTCCCCGAAATCGTTGGATCGCATGCGCTGTCGCATCTCCTCCGCCTTGACATCGATCTCGGCCAGCTCTTCCACTACCGCATTGAATATGGCATCGCTCACCGGTAAAGGAGACTCGCCCTCGATCTTTTCCTGAAGGGCCTGCTCCAACACCCTGGAGAACTTGTTCTTGGTAAGGGGGATGAAGCCCCCTTCACCTCCTGGTTGACCAGCTTCCATTCCTTCCCTCGCAGGCCTGATGTATAGCGCAGGAAGTCACAGAAGTGCATGCTCAGGACGTCATCATCGTATGTTGCCGATACCCCCAGGTCCACCGCCACCGCCTTGAGGACCGAGATGTCCTCGGTCTCCAGCCTCTGGCTCATGGCCTTTGCCTCAGAAAGCGCATATCGTCTGATCAGGAACTCGTCGGCCAGACAGGAAACGAGCATACGGGCGACCGGATAGCTGAGGACCTCGAGCAGTACCTCCTCCTCCCCCGAACCGATGGCCTTGTTGGAGATCTTCGCCTCGTTGATAGCATCCAATACTCTGTCCTTCCCTCGTCTCCGTGCTTGGGAATAGGCCGGATGAGTGAGCAGCTCCTCCAGGTTGACGCTATGGCTACGCACGTAATCGGACGCCTCATGGAGGAAGGGGTACCGGGCCAAGCGCAACGGTTCCATCTGATTCAGCAACCGCCTTACCAATATTTATGGTGCGCTCCGACGGACCTCAATCTAGGACAATGAAGTCCAACAACGATCTGGCCAGCTTCTCATCGTCCAAGGACCGGATGAACTCATCCTCATCTCGAAACGGCACAGAACGGAAGATGCGCATGGCCCGCTTGCGGCCAACGCCAGGCAAGGCCTCCAGAGCTGTGATGTGACAACGATTCACTGACAGAGGGTGCTGCACGGCAGTGATGCTACGCTGCCCCCAGTCCACCACCTTGACGTCGATGAAACGGCCCAGGTCCATGACATAGGGGATCCCGACCAATAGGGGATAGGTACCGATCTGCCTCCCGAAGGTCACCTTTCCTTCCTTCAACTCCGTGAACACGCGGGTCAGCGTGGTACCGACAGGGACCAGGCGCCGCAACATCTCCGCATCTATCTCGTTCCTCACCATCGCCTTGAAATTTAAGAAATCCCCGTGACGGATGCTGTCGTGGAACTCCCTCCTGATGCAGCTGACCTGTCGGATGTTGATGCGTCTCAGCAGTAGCCCTTCCCGCATAACTTGGCGAAGGAACTCCAAATTGGATGGAAGGGTGAGTTCGCTCTCGCCGTCCAGACCGACCACGAAGTTCAACCCTGGGAGAAGGAAGGGCAACCCCGTGGGGCCCCTGTCCCGTCCGATCTCGTTGACGAGGCGGATGGCCTGCAAGGTCTCCTCCGCGGATGCGTTGAGGTTGTTGGCCTCCTTTACCGCAGGGTCCGCTGATTCCAGTCCGAAGGCCAGAACATTTCCGCTGGTGCAATGCCTTACCATGCTCTTCAGGATGGACCTCGACTCCTCCGGATAAGCGGCGATTATGGCGGGGTTGGCATTGTCCAGGTGGAGCACTTCTGGACCGAGCTTGGATATCCCGGACAACAAGTTCTCGATGGCTTCCGGGTTCGGCCGGGGGCGGTCCGTCCCATCCAGATGGGCCTTGTAGGAGATGATACAGGTCTGCGAGCCCAATCGGAAGTTCCGTACCCCCAGCTCAAATAAGCGCCTCACCTCCGAAACGATACCTTCTGGCTCTCGGAAACGGGGCTCTCCCTTGAGCGGTTCTACGCAGAAGGAACATCCACCGCTACGCCACCTCACGCATCCGACATACGTCTCTATCTCGGCGATCAGAGGTTGGGGGTGATCGGGGTGATGCAACACGCATTCAGCCCCCAGCATGAGCCATCTATCCCATTCATCCCCGGTGCGCCACCTCTCACCTGAGTAGAGGCCAGTTATAAGATCGAAGAGTGTCGAGGCAGCGTCTCTCTTGGCGAGGACATCGAAAGATGGTGCCGCTCTCGCCTCAAGTGCCGCTGGGCCACCCAGGACCTTGGTGCCTGGGAGCCTCATCGCCAGGTCCGTCACCTCCCTCAAGGAGGCGGGCATGGCCCGGATATACTTGCCTGGCACCGCGGAACCCGCCATCAACAGACAGAGATCGGACCTCGGAATTTTCGATCCCTTTCTGATCGCATCGATGGTAAGGTAATCCACCTCGCTTCCAGCGTCCTTAACGGCTCCGTAGGCTGCCCTTACACCAGGGTGAATATATGGTGGGACCCCAAGCGAACCGGGCTCATCGATGTAACCATCGATAACGAGTGTTCTCACCAAATCACATCCATGAGATCGACGAAAGGCCGTATGACCTTATGAAATCGTTATGCCGGGCATTTATATATGAAAATTGAAAGGACATGATGAAAAGAATGGAAGTGGTTGGAAGGGTTTAGATGAGACCGACTTCCTTCGTCTCGACATTGGCTATGCCATCGATGGACCGGTAGAAGTCCTCCAATTGCTCGATGAGGCCGGCGGTGTCGGACATGATCGTGGTAACTTCCAGTAACTTCAATCCGAAAGCCAATGGCTGGACCTCCGAACGGATGACCTTGATGCCTGAAGGTACCTTTGTGGGCAACTCCTTGGCAAGTCCGGCGAAGTCATACTCTGTGTCCTCTGACATGAGCTGGTGCACCGCGGCTACTGATCCCATGGAATAACCTCACGGACCACTGAAGCCGCACTTGGGACAGATATACTTCACGCTCTGGTCGCGGCAGTTGAAGCAGCGGCCTATCTCGTTATGCCCACAGTTAGGGCATGGGAAGAAGGTGATGCCCTTGCCCGTCAGCCTGATCCCACATGAGGTGCAAATCTTCTCGTTCTGCATGTTCATCGCTTCCTGCGAGGTTAGCGAGATTAGGCTTCTTATATTAATAGATAGGCCGGTGGGGACCGTGTTCGCATAAGTATCTATCAGTATTGGACAGATTATCAGATCGTACCGATGAAAAGCCTGAACGAGACCACTGCCGTCATCAAGTAGGCCCGTGGTTTGTACATCTCATAAACCTTAAATAAAGGTAATAGTTACTCTCGCCTCCACAGCGCCGGCACACGACTACCAATGGGCCCGTAGCTCAGCTAGGTAGGATGTTTGGTGACAGGCATCCCTAGAAAGAGCATCTGGCTTTTAACCAGGTGGCCCGGGGTTCGAATCTTCCATGGCACCCCCATGGACGCGAAATTCCCCGCGGGCCCGCCTTGGTAGTAGGTGAAAAAGGAATATGGGAGTTGAACAAGAGAACATAATCCACCACCGAAGTGTATATATAATGATACTTAATAAACGAAATCTAGGTCCCGGGTCTGAATCGAGGTGATTTTTATCGTTGAAGCGCCACAGTTCAATGTATTAGAGCACAATCTCGTGCCTGAGCACCGTTTGTTGTCAAAGGAGGAGGCCCAGAAGGTCCTGGCCAAGCTCAAGGTCACAAAGGACCAACTGCCCAAGATCAGGAGGAGCGACGCCTGCGTCCGCCTGATCGAGGACATCAGAGGCCAACCCATCGATGAGGGAAGCGTCATCGAGATCAAGAGGAACAGCGAGACCGCCGAGGTGGCGGTCGCATATCGTCTGGTTATCAGAGGGTGAATCCATTGCGTGATCTGGTCGAACTTTATTTCAAAGATAGGAGCATAGTCAACCATCATATCTCCAGCTTCAACGACTTCTTGCCGACTTTGGACAATCCCAACAGCCGCATGCAGAAGATCGTGGACAACCTCCGCGTGAGCGCTGAGGACATGGACCGCGGCATCATCCGTCTGGACCCGGACAAGACCGACGGCCGGATCATCGAGATCCGTGTCGGCCGCAAACGGGATGACCGCGGCAACATCGACCAGGGTGCCAAGCCCACCATCAAGGTCAAGCTTCCCGAGAACCGGGAGGCAGACGGTTCTACTCCACTCCCTCACTCCGATGGAGGCCCGGCTTCGGAACGTGAACTATCTATCACCAATCTTCCTGGACTTCACAATAATGGAGGACGGAATCGAGAAGGAGCCCGAGAAGGACGTCCACATCGGCGACCTGCCCATCATGGTCAAGTCGCAAGAAGTGCACCCTCTACAAGGAGAACCTGGAGGAGGAGCGGGAGCTCAACGAGGAGGAGTACTGGCGCTTGCTCCAGCAGAAGGGCGAGGACCCCATGGACCCCGGTGGATACTTCATCATCGGAGGGACGGAGCGCGTGCTCATCACCTTGGAGGACCTGGCACCGAACCGGGTCATGGTCGAGACCAACGAGCGCTACGGCACCGAGCTGGAGGTCGCCAAGGTGTTCTCCCAGAAGGAAGGGCACCGCGCCCTCACATTGGTCGAGAAGAAGCGTGACGGTATGCTCATGGTCACCGTTCCGGCCGCCTCTGGGCAGATCCCATTGGTCGCCCTGATGAAGGCCCTCGGCATGGAGTACGGACCAGGAGATCTACGAGGCCATCGTCTCCGAGCGAGAGGATGGAGAACATCGTCTATGCCAACATCGAGGAGATCCAGGATAAGAAGATCTACCCCCCGAACGGCATATTCACCACCGAGGACGCCATAGTCTACCTGGAGCGCAAGTTCGCCACTGGGCAGGCAAAGGAGTATCGCGTGAAGAAGGTCGAGTCCATCATCGACCGCTCGTTGCTGCCGCACCTGGGCGACACCCCGGAGGACCGCCTGAAGAAGGCCATCTTCCTCGGTCGTATCGCCAGGTCCGTGCTGGAGCTGTCGCTGAACACCCGCAAAGAGGACGACAAGGACCATTATGCCAACAAGCGTCTGAAGCTTGCCGGGGACCTGATGGAGGACCTGTTCCGGGTCGCCTTCACCAACCTCATGAAGGACCTGAAGTACCAGCTGGAACGGTCGTACGCCAGGAAGAAGGACCTGCGCATCGCCAGCGCCATCAGGCCGGACCTGTTGACCCACCGCCTCCTGCACGCTCTCGCCACTGGCAACTGGGTCGGGGGAAGGGCGGGCGTCAGCCAGCTTCTGGACCGGACATCCAACATGTCCACGATATCGCATTTAAGGCGCGTCACCTCCTCGCTAACGAGGAGCCAGCCCCACTTCGAGGCCCGTGACCTGCACCCCACCCAGTGGGGCCGTCTCTGCCCGAACGAGACCCCAGAGGGTCAGAACTGCGGTCTGGTCAAGAACGCCGCGCTGATCATCGATGTCTCCGAGGGATTCCGGGAGGAGGACGTCACCTACCTCCTGAAGGACCTGGGGGTCAAGGAGGTCAAGGGCCAGCAAAAGTCCGGTACCCGCGTCTACGTGAACGGGGACCTGAAGGGCGTGCACGATAACGCCCTGGAGCTGGTCGCGGAGATGCGCCAGCGCCGCCGCTCCGGGCTACTTTCCCATGAGATCAACATCCGCTACGACGAGGAGATGGACGAGGTCATCATCAACTGCGACGAGGGTAGGCTGCGACGCCCACTGCTCGTCCTCAACGACGGCAAGACCGTCCTGACCCGCAAGAACCTGGAGGACATCCGCGAGGGCAAGATCCGCTGGACCGACCTCATCCGCGAGGGCGTCCATCGAATGGATGGATGCCGAGGAGGAGGAGGACGCATTCATCGCCGTCGAGCCCTACGAGGTACCAGAGCGCTGTGACAAGTGCGGCATTGCCCTCTCCCCGTTGGACGTCGACTGGATGAACCCGGGCACCAACGATAAGCAGGCCAATCTGCAAATGCAGGCACTGCGGCGGCAACCTCCACGGAAAGCTGCCTACACCAAGGAGCACACCCACATGGAGGTGGATCCCATGTGCATTCTCGGCGTATGCGCCGGCCTGGTCCCGTACCCGGAGCACAACTCCTCGCCACGTGTCACCATGGGAGCAGGCATGGCCAAGCAATCGCTCGGCCTGAGCGCCAGCAACTATCGCATGAGGCCTGACACCCGCGGGCACATACTGCACTACCCGCAGAAGCCGATGGTGCAGACCAAGACCATGGAGTTCGTGGCCTTCAACGAGCGCCCGGCGGGACAGAACTTCGTCGTGGCCGTCCTTTCCTACCACGGCTACAACATGGAAGACGCGCTCATCCTGAACCGCGCCAGCGTGGAGCGTGGCCTAGGTCGGTCCACGTTCATGAGGACCTACCGTGCCGAGGAGCGCCGCTACCCCGGTGGCCAGGAGGACCACTTCGAGATACCCGCCCCGACGTGAGGGGCGCCAGGCAGGACCTGGCCTACAACAACCTGGGCGAGGACGGACTGATCTCCCCCGAGACCGCGGTCACCGGGAGGGGACGTGCTCATCGGCAAGACCTCACCCCCGCGCTTCCTGGAGGAGGAGACGCGACTTCCTCACCCCACAGAAGAGGCGGGAGACGTCGGTCACCTGCCGGGCGGGCGAGACCGGCTGGGTCGACTCCGTCATGCTGACAGAGTCCGAGAACGGCTCCCGCCTGGTCAAGGTGCGCGTCCGTGACGAGAGGATCCCCGAGCTGGGCGACAAGTTCGCGTCCAGGCACGGGCAGAAGGGAGTGGTGGGCCTGATCGCCCCCCGCGAGGACATGCCCTTCACCGCGGACGGGATCATCCCGGACCTGGTGATCAACCCCCACGCTATCCCATCCCGTATGACCGTCGCCCACATCCTTGAGATGATCGGGGGCAAGGTCGGATCCATGGAGGCGCGGCGACATCGATGGCACGCCGTTCTCCGGCGAGAGCGAGGAGGCCATGCGTGAGGCCCTCTTAAAGGCGGGCTTCATGCACACCGGCCGGGAGGTCATGTACGACGGTCTCACCGGTCAGCAAGATCGAGCGCCGAGATATTCATGGGCGTCATCTACTACCAGAAGCTGCACCACATGGTGTCCGGCAAGATGCACGTCCGTTCCCGTGGCCCGGTGCAGATACTCACCAGGCAGCCGACCGAGGGCCGTTCCAGACAGGGCGGTCTGAGGTTCGGTGAGATGGAGAGGGACTGCCTCATCGGCCACGGCGCGGCGATGGTCATCAAGGACCGTCTGCTGGACGAGTCCGATGGAACGTTCCAATACGTATGCGGCAACCGGCAACTGCGGCCATATGGCCATCCTGGACCGGCGCGGCTCGTTGCGCTGCCCGGTCTGCGGCAACAACACCAACATGCACCTGGTCCAGACCTCGTATGCGTTCAAGCTGCTCCTGGACGAGCTGCTGTCGCTTGGCGTCGCCATGCGCCTTCAACTGGAGGACTTGACGATGATGCGCGGAGTCTCGAAGAGGATCGGGTCGATCAAGTTCGCCTGCCTGTCTCCCGATGAGATCAGGAAGATGTCGGCCACGAAGATCATCACCGCGGACACGTACGACGATGACGGATTCCCCATCGACATGGGTCTGATGGACCCCCACCTGGGCGTCATCGAGCCCGGTCTCCGGTGCAAGACCTGCGGGCATAAGGTCGACGAGTGCCCGGGGCACTTCGGCAACATCGACCTGGCCATGCCAGTCATCCACGTCGGCTATCGTGAAGGAGATCAAGAAGCTGCTGCAGTCCACCTGCCGCTCCTGCGGCCGCCTGTTGCTTACGGAGGAACAGGCCAAGGAGTACATGGCGAACATGGACCAGGTGGAGGACCTGGGCGGGGACTCGATGGAGCTGCGGGACATGGCCAAGGACACTGCCAAGGACGCGGCCACCCGACAGGTCTGCCCCCACTGCGGCGCCGACCAGCTGAAGATCACCCTGGACAAGCCCACCACCTTCCGCGAGGACGGCCACAAGCTTACCCCGAAGGAGGTCCGCGAGCGGCTGGAGCGCATCCCCGACGCAGGACCTGGACCCGCTGGGCATAACCCCGAAGTCCTGCCGTCCCGAATGGATGATCCTCACCGCCCTGCCGGTCCCCCCGGTGACGGTGCGGCCATCCATCACCCTGGAGTCCGGTGACCGGTCCGAGGACGACCTGACCCACAAGCTGGTGGATGTGCTGAGGATCAACCAGAGGCTGCGGGAGAACCGCGACGCCGGTGCACCGCAGCTCATCGTCGAGGACCTGTGGGAGCTATTGCAGTACCACATCACCACCTACTTCGACAACCAGACCTCGGGCATCCCGCCGGCCAGGCACCGGTCCGGCCGGCCGCTGAAGACCCTGGTGCAGCGGTTGAAGGGTAAGGAAGGACGGTTCCGTTCCAACCTGTCCGGTAAGCGCGTCAACTTCTCCGCCCGTACCGTGATATCGCCGGATCCCGGCCTTTCGATCAACGAGGTCGGTGTGCCCGGAGGACGCCGCCCGCGAGCTGACCGTCCCGGTCAACGCCACCAGGTCCAACCTGGAGCAGCTCAAGAAGATGGTGAAGCGCGGACCTTCACCGCACCAGGTGCCATATGAGCCCGGTGTGAACTACGTCATCCGCCCGGACGGACGAAGGATCAGGGTCACGGACAAGAACGCCGAGACCGTCGCTGAGACGCTCGAGCTCAACTTCATCGTGGAAAGGCATCTGGAGGACGGCGATGTCGTTCTGTTCAACCGGCAACCATCCCTGCACAGGATGTCCATGATGGCGCACACCGTCCGCGTCATGCCTGGCAAGACCTTCAGGCTGAACCTATGCGTCTGCCCTCCCTACAACGCCGATTTCGATGGCGACGAGATGAACCTGCACGTGCTGCAGTCCGAGGAGGCGAGGGCCGAGGCGATCATCCTCATGAAGGTGCAGGAGCACATCCTGTCGCCCCGTTTCGGTGGACCGATCATCGGCGCCATCCACGACCACATCACCGGCACCTTCCTGCTCACCTACAGGGACACCAAGTTCGATAAGGGTCAGATCGTTGCAGATCCTCGCCAAGATGCAGCAACATCGAGCTGCCCGAGCCAGGATCAAGGAGAAGGGAGGCAAGGAGTATCTGGACCGGCAAGCAGCTGTTCTCCCTGATACTCCCGAAGGACCTGAGGCAGACATTCAAGTCATCCATCTGCCAGAAGTGCACCACCTGCAAGAAGGAGGAGTGCGAGTTCGACTCCTTCGTGCGCATCAAGAACGGACAGCTGTTGTCCGGCACCATCGATGAGAAGGCCATCGGTTCCTTCAAGGGCCGCATCCTGGACAAGATCTCCAGGGACTATGGCTCTGACCGGTCCAGGGAGTTCCTGGACGACGTGACCAAGATGGCGATCGGCGCCATCATGGTCAAGGGGTTCACCACCGGCATAGACGATGAGGACATCCCCGAGGAGGCCAAGCGCCAGATCGAGGACATGCTCAACGAGGCCATCCGCAAGGTGGACAGCCTGGTGGAGGCCTACCGCAACGGCGAGCTGGAGCAGATGCCGGGGCGGAGCATGGAGGAGACCCTGGAGGTCATGGTCATGACCGTGCTGGGCAAGGCCCGTGACGACGCCGGTAAGACCGCCGGCCAGCACCTCGGTATCGAGAACTCCGCGGTGCAGATGGCCCGGTCCGGCGCGCGTGGTTCTATGCTTAACCTGTCCCAGATGGCGGGCTGCATCGGGCAGCAGGCCGTCCGTGGGGAGCGACTATCCCGTGGTTATTACCAAAGGACGTTGCCGCACTTCCACAAGGGAGACCTTGGTGCCAAGGCGAAGGGCTTCGTGACCAACTCATACAAGTCCGGACTGACACCGACCGAGTTCTTCTTCCACTCCATGGGTGGTCGTGAGGGTCTGGTCGACACTGCCGTCCGTACATCCAGATCTGGTTACATGCAGCGCCGTCTCATCAACGCCCTGGAGGACCTGAAGCTGAAGCAGGATGGGACCGTCCGCAACACCGCGGACAGCATCATCCAGTTCCAATACGGAGAGGACGGCATCGACCCCACCCGCTCCGTCAGCGGCAAGGCCATAGACATCGATGACATCCTCTATGAGGTGCTCGGTGACGAGGCCGACCTGTTGGCCAAGGTGGAGGACAAGAAGATGGGCGGATACGCCACCGTGGAGAAGGACCTGATGGAGACGTTCGACGAGGACGCCGAGGAGACGGCTGAGGAACCCGAGTTCGAAAGCGGAGGTGAGGAGTGATGGCCAAGAAGGACACCGCTAACGCGTTGCGCCGCAAGGGCATCTCCGACCCGGCCATCGAGAAGCTCATCGAGGTCTTCAACAACCAGGATGAGGTCAAGGCCGCCACCAAGGAGCAACTTCAGACCGCTGGCCTCAATGAGAAGGAGATGGAGGAGGTATATACCGCCTTCGCTCCGAAGAGGGCGGTCAAGAAGGCCACCCCGATAAAGAAAGGGGCAAGCAGGAAGGTCGAGGCCGAGGAGAGGCCCAAGCAGACCTTCAAGATGCCCGAGGACAAGGTCGAGGCGCCCACCAATTTCGAGATCAAGCTGACCAAGATGGCGGAGGATATGAAGATCCACCATGCCTCGCAAGGTCATCAACACCATAGCCGATCGCATCGAGGGCATAGACGTCAACGAGGCGGCCATCAAGAAGATACTCAAACGCTCGACACGAGCGTTACATGGAGCATTGCATGGACCCGAACGAGTCGGCTGGCATCATCGCGGCGCAGAGCATCGGTGAACCAGGTACCCAGATGACCATGCGTACCTTCCACTACGCCGGTGTGGCTGAGATCAACGTCACATTGGGCCTACCGAGATTGATCGAGATCGTGGACGCGAGGCGCGTCCCGTCCACCCCGATGATGAACGTCCACCTGGTGGACGAGATAAAGCGGGACCGGGAGAAGGTCAAGAAGGTGGCCGGCGAGATCGAGATCACCACCATCAGCGATGTGGCCGACATCAAGACGGACATCACGAACATGCGCATCGTCGTCGAGCTGGACGCTCACAAGCTCGAGCAGAAGGAGCTCAAGCCCGAGGACATCATGAAGCGTTTGGTCAAGTTGCGCGGACTGAAGGGGGCCGTCCTAGAGGACCAGACCCACATCGTCATCCAGTCGGAGGACTGGTCCTTCAAGAAGCTGCAGTCCATATTCGACCTCGTTAAGGAGGCCAAGATCAAGGGCGTGGAGGGCATCAAGCGAGCCATCATCAAGTGGGAGGACCGCAGCGAGGAGTTCGTCGTCTATACCGAGGGCTCCAACCTGCAGGAGGTCCTGGAGATGCCCACCATAGACAAGCGCCGCACTCGCACCAACTCCATCCAGGAGGTCTACGAGGTGCTCGGGGTGGAAGCGGCGCGCCAGGTCATAGTGGACGAGGCGTCCCGTACCCTGGACGAACAGGGTCTGACCGTGGACATACGACACATCATGCTCGTGGCCGACCTGATGACCGCTGACGGCGACGTCAAGGCCATCGGTAGGCACGGTATATCTGGACGCAAATCGAGCGTCCTGGCCAGAGCGGCCTTCGAGATCACCGCGGCGCATCTGCTGCATGCGGCGCTGGTGGGAGAAGAGGACCATCTGGACGGGGTTGCAGAAAACATTATAGTGGGGCAGCCGGTTACGCTCGGTACTGGAGCTGTCAATCTGGTATATTCCCCAGTAAGGAGGGGGCAGAACAATGGTTGATATTGGAAGAGCATTGAAGACCGCGATCGCCACCGGCAAGGTGGTGTTCGGGGAGCAGCAAGCCTTGAAAGCGGTTAAGAAGGGCGAGGCGAAGCTAGTGATCGTCTCGAAGAACTGCCCGAACGATTTCCTTAAGTCCAAGGAGCACAGCGTCCCGGTGCACGTCTACGAGGGCACCAACATGGAACTGGGAGCCTTGGCGGGGAAGCCGTTCTCGGTCTCGGCCATCGCCGTGATCGACAAAGGCACGTCCAACATCCTTTCGCTGTGATAACATGGACGAGATCAAGTTCACCGAGGACACGCTTCGCTACATCAGCCTCTTCGAGACGCTGACCCGCACACGCGTGAAGGACTGCATGGAGACAGAGGACAAACTGGTCTTCGTCGTCGAACCCGGCCAGGCCAATCGTGCGGTCGGTAAGGCGGGCGAGAACGTCATAAACCTGAAGAACCACACCGGGAAGAACATCCAGGTCATCGAATACTCTGACGACCCGGAGACGTTCATCCGCAACGTGTTCTACAACTACAACGTGCAGAGCGTGGTCATCGAGAACCGAGGCACCATCGTCCATGCCACCGTGACCGTCGATCCCAAGGTCAAGGGACGGGCCATAGGCAAGAACGGCCGTAACCTCAAGATCGCCCGGGACATCGTCAACCGGCACCACAACGTGCAGAGCATCAACGTGGCCTGAAACGATTTCCCGCTAAACTTTTCTTTTACTTCTCATTCGATTAAGCGGAGCCCTCTCCACCTCCAAACGATCGGCGGTGGGATATTCCTCGACCAGATAGCAGGGGTAGGGCAGCTCCGAGGCCAAGCTCTCCAGGACCCATGGGGCCACCTCCACCCTCGAACGTGCAGGGTCGGCCCGCATGAGATCATCCGGGACCCCATGTCGCTCCCGCAGGAGCGTCATCACCTCCACGTAACGGTCGGACTCCACCACTCCCTTGTACAACATGCCCTCGTCCGTGACCACGTCCATGTCCTGGGCCACGTTGCGGGCGCGCCGTAGGATACGGTTACGCAGTTGCACCTTGTCCTTGAAGCTGGAGGAACAATAATGCACCGGGAGGTGGAACCCACCGTACCTGATGAGCGCCAGGGCGAGCTCCTCGCTTCCCAGGACCGCACTGGAGACGTCGTCCTTGACATCAAATCCCTTGGACCGCAACCGTTCGGCGTTGGTCTCAGAGAACTCCATCTCGTTAAGGTTCACGAAGTCCAGCTTCAGGCGCTCGGCGTGCTTGATGAGCATGTACAGGCCCTCCTCCTCGCCGGGTATGGCCGGGACCTCCAGACCGACATGGATTTCAAGGCCCTCGATGGCCTCCTCGATGCCCAACCTCTCGGGGTGGGTCCAGTCCGCTACCATCGGATGGAGCCGGAGCTCGTCCAGGCCCGCCCGCTCGATCTCCTCGAACAGAAACCTGTCAATGGTCGAGGTGTAGAGATGCACATGGTGGGCCCCACCGAAGCGGGATTTGAGAAGGCGGACATATCCCAAGGTGCGGTCCGGGACGCACAACGGGTCCCCTCCAGTTATCCCGGTCCCCGTGGCCCGGATCATCTCGGCCTCGTGGAGCACATCGTCATCGGAGCTGACCAGCAGCTCGTTCGCGTATACGACGTCCCTCCCCTTCTTCTCCCTGGACAACGGGCAATAGTAGCAGGACTCATCGCACCTACCCGTTATGAGGAGGACCATCTTTGACCCGCGACGACAGTGCCTGCAACCCATAGGCAGCCTTCCAGTGTACTCGGAACCAGCCCCGAAGGGTCTGACTTGCATGCGCCTCGATGGGTCATGGCCCCGTATAAATGGTTCGTTCGAAAAGAATACCTACCCCTTTGTGGATTGCAGCCCGAGGCGATCGGTGTGAGGTCGGATACGAGGGTCGTGCTGGCATTGGACGAGACCGATGGGGCGAAGGCGATGTACGTAGCCAAGGCGGTGCAGGGCCTGGTGGACGCGATAAAGATAAACTGGCCACTGGTGTTGGCGACCTCGCCCCAGGTGATCTCCGACCTCGCACTCCTGGGAGATGTCATCTGCGATTTCAAGATAGCGGACATCCCGAACACCAATCGTCTGATAGTGGAGCAGGCGGTCCGACTGGGGGCCTCAGGCGTCATCGTGCATGGTTTCACAGGCAGTGACAGCGTCAAGGCGGCGGTGGACGCCGCTGATGGCAAGGACGTCTTCGTGGTAACGGAGATGAGCCATCCCGGTGGGACGGAGTTCACCGCGCCAAATGCGGACCAGATCGCCACCATCGCGGTCCGATGCGGGGCCAGCGGCATAATCGCCCCGGCCACCAGACCGGAGCGCATCCGGCACCTCCGGCGCTTGGTGGGCGACCTCAAGGTCCTATCACCAGGCGTGGGCGCTCAGGGCGGCAAGGCCTCGGATGCCATTAGGATGGGAGCTGACTATGTCATCGTAGGGCGCACCATCTACGGTGCCCCTGACCCAAGGGCGGCCGCGCAGGCGATAGTGGATGAGGTGCGTGAAACTCTCCGATGAAGTCTTTTATAGTTGTAATGGGCCACCAGCCAGATAGGTATTAGATTGAACCATTAAATCGACAATGTATTTATAGCTGGTTCATTATCAGAAGCCCAAGATTTTCGAGGGAGTATTTAGATGGCAGTCAAGGAGGATGGGTCAGATAGCCCGCCCGAAACCAAGGGCAAGCTCTCTCTAGGTCGGTTCACTGGAGCCTTCAGTAGGAAGGAGAATGAGGTACCGGCAGAGAGTAAGGGCAGGTCTGAAGGTCCGACCAAGGCGAAGGAAGGGGTCGCCACCAACCGTCTCGGCAGCAAGCTGAAGGGTTCGTGGGTTGCCAGGAATTGGCAGACGACGCTCGTCCTCGCAATGATTCTAGGTCTGGCCTTCTTCATCCGGGTGTACTTCGCGTACCCCCTGTCGGTGGACAATGGCTTCCTGGTCTCAGGGGGCTCGGACTCTTATTATCACATGAGGGTCATCGAACACGTCGTGTCCACGGGCCAGCACCTTGTCTTCGATGACATGCTGAACTATCCCAACGGCATGCGCAACGCCAGACCTCCGTTGTACGATTGGTCGGTCGCGGTGACCGGCATGGGCCTGAATGCGGTGTTCGGTATCCCTCAGGACGATGCGTCAGGTTACGCCTTGGTGTTCTCCACGGCGTTCTGGGGCATGATGACCGTCATACCGGTCTACCTCATCGCCAATGCTGCCTTCGGGCGAAAGGCCGGGATCATTGCGGCGTTCTTCTTCGCCCTAATGCCAGGCCATATCGAGAGGAGCGTGTTCTCCAACGCGGACCATGACGCGATAGTCCTGTTCTTCGTGGTGTTCTCTTTCTATTTCTTCCTCAGGGCACTTCAGACCATCAAAGGTACCAAATGGGTGTCCAAATGGACCGATGTCAAGGCCATACGAACCGGGGGCAAGGTATTCCTGGACAGCAACGCCCTCCCTATGGTATATGCGGCCCTGGCAGGCGTTTGCATCGCAGCTGTGGCCATGGTGTGGACGGGTTATACCTACCTGCTCATCATCGCCTTGGTCTACCTCATGGTGCAATTATTGATCGACCGTTTCCGAAACGCCGATTCCACCGGGGTCGTGACCTGTTTCGCGATCATGTGGGGGCTGGCCTTCGCCATCATGGCGCCTGTCTACTACCTCATGAACTATTGGGCGGTGTGGTTCGACGTGCCCTTCTACCTCTTCCTGATCGGGTTGGGGGTCGGTGCCATCTTCATCCTCACCCGGGACCTCCCCTGGACCATCGTGCTTCCGACCCTGGCGGTCATAGGCATAGTCGGTCTGTTCGCGCTTTCCGTGTTTGAGCCAACCCTCTTCAACGCGGTGGTATCGGGTCAGGGCTACCTGGTCAAAAGCAAGCTGTATGCCACCATTTCGGAGGCGCAACCACCCAGCATATCCAACTTCATCATGTCCTTCGGGGCCGTGACCTTCTGGTTGGCCCTGGTGGGCCTGGCGTACGCTGCCGTAAAGATACCCAAGACCACCGGCCCATACCTGGTGTTCCTGGTGGTATGGGGGGCGACATCCATCTACATGGCGTCCTCCGCGGGCAGATTCCTTTTCAACGCCGCGCCAGTGTTCGCTGTAATGGGTGGTTGGATAATGGCCACGATCATCGACAAGGTGAACTTCCAGGGCTACTTCCAGGAACTGGCACTCACGGTCAAGAACCCCAAGGGGTTCTTGCGTAAACTGGCCAGCTTCCAGGTGGTCGTTGTCGTTCTGCTCATCGCCGTCACGGTGATGCTCCCGAACGTCTGGACTGCCTTCGATGCATCGATACCATCCGAGGACAAGCGGGAGTATGACCTACAGATCTACAACACATTGCCGGACTTCCTGCATCCCCAGGATACCGATTATGACAAGATCAACGGCTCCTATTGGTACTTGGGAGGGTTCTCCTATAGCATGCCATTGCCCGAGACCTATTGGCCTACTGCCTGGAGTTGGTATGCACAGCAGGATGCGAACCTCACAGAGGAGGAACGCCCCGCCTTCCTATCCTGGTGGGACTATGGCTTCGAGGCCGTCCAAGAGGGGCGGCATCCTACAGTGGCCGATAACTTCCAGAACGCCTACCAATACGCAGGGACCTTCATCACCGCTCAGAACGAGACACAGTCCATAGCTATGTTCCTCGTGCGTAACTCAGAGAAGATGATGGTGGACCAAGAGGCAGGTACGGCCGACTATGATGCCTTCTGGGCCTCCATGGAGGCAGCCGGGGTCAATATGACCTGGTTCTTCGACGTGATGAACAATCCCGCTGATTATTCCGACTTCGTGCTCGACCACCCAGAGATATTCGGTCCATATGACCAGGAGATAAGCCCGGCCAACACCAAGTATGCCATGGGATCTTACGTCCTGTCGTTCGTGGGCCAGGAAGTGTTGGTCGACCTTTATCACCAGCAGAGGGACGTGACCGGATATGACATTGGCTACTTCGCCATCGATGGGCGCCTGTTCCCGTTCACTGCCACCAGCTATAACATTTTCTATGCCCCGGCCACCCTGGCCGACAGGCGGATCGACTCTGGGAACGTCCCCATCGACTTCTACGAGATCAAGGCGGTGGACCAGTATGGGAACGAGTATGCGCTGGGTGACGTCCCATCCGGGACGATCATCGTCGACTACTCCATCACCTACAAGGACATGTTCTACAAATGCATGCTTTACCGGGCCTTCATGGGCTATGGGCCGGAGGACATCGGAAAGACGACCCAGGGCATCCCGGGGGTCTCCGGGAGCCTGGCCAGCCTACCGTCCATGCAGGCCTGGAACCTGACGCACTACCGTGCCGTCTATCGTACCGCCTACTTCAACCCGTACAACGAGAGTGAGATAGCCTTCCATGCCGATGCATGGCGCGCCATCAGCTTCGATCAGGCCCTGGAGTATCAGGAGAAGATCGACAATGGGACCATGAACGGTACGGTGGACGCCTCCACCGTGGCCCTATCCCAAGGCGTCGTCTTCATCCAATACTACGATGGAGTGATCATCCGCGGTAAGGCGGTCTCCCAGGACAACGAGCCCATGGAGGGCATATGGGTTACGGTGCAGGACGAGTATGGTATACCGCACAACACGGTCAAGACCGACTCAGAGGGCAACTATGAGGTCATCGCCCCGTTCGGCAATGTCAGCCTGAAGTTCTCCTTTGGCAGCCTGGATCTCAGGACCCAGGTGGGCACCCTCATCACCACGAAGTTCTTCAACTTCACCTATGAGCAAGCGATGCGCCGAAGCACTTCAACTGCCAGCGCCTATGGTGCAGCTGCCGAATCCGATCCAGATTGGATCATCGATGGCAACATCACCATCCAGGGCGGCAACATACAAGGCAATGTCTATCTCGATGTCAACGGCAACGGTCGTTACGACGCCGCGACCGACCAGTTGCTCGAGAATTCCACGGTGTACCTAAAGGACACCGCGAGCGGATTCAGCCGAGAGATGGTGGCCTACGCGGGGGAGTACTCGTTCACCGGGTTGCCACCCATGAATGCGGAGATCTGGGCGGAATATGATGGCCATATCATTGGCCTGAAGGCGATGAGCATCGTCCCGAAATCGAATACCACTGTGGACATTGCAGTCAAACCCGCCACCATCAAGGCCACGATCTTAACTCCCTGGGGCACTCCCGCTTCCAATCTGGACATCGATTTGATCGACCTGACCAATGGCAACGTTTCTACGTCGACCACCAACTCAGCTGGTCTGGTCACGTACACTATGTTGTTCCCGGGTCAATATCGGGTCCAGGCCAACAGCTCCGCCTTCCAGTTCAACGCTGGTAATATTGCGGTAGCAGAGGGCAAGACCTACGTGATGACCTTGACATTGCGTGATGCTATGGCCGTTCACGGTAAGGTCACCTATCAGGGATCGCCCGTCCCATATGCCCGCATAGGTTTCTTGAGCGAGACCTATCAGATATGGATAACGGCCGATGCCAACGGGGACTACTCCGTCACTTTGCCCAGATTGGACTATTCGATCTATGGTATATCGGTGATGAACGGCTACAATGTGGTCAACCTCTTCCCGATCACAGCGACGACAGACAAAGAACTGGAGATCAAGTTGTGGAGCGGGAAGGTATTGGAGGGATATGTCATTGATAACAACAAGACCGTATCCTCCGCGAATATTGTCATCCGCAACTCTGCCGGTGCGTCCATCACAGGGATCACAAATGCCCAAGGGGCATACAGATTCGTCCTGTTGAACACCTCCTACGTCCTATATGCGACAAAAGGTGTGAAAGTGGCCTGGGAAGACGTCACGATGGGTAAACAGAACATTACCCTCGAGGCCGGCAGAACCGTGGGCGGAAAGGTCTGGCTGGACCTGAGCTATGATGACCAGCTTCAGACCAACGAAGGCCGCGCCAATGTGACCATCAACGTCAAGGACGAGACAAGCGGTCGTAATTTGGTCCTCGTATCCGGTTCCAACGGTGCATATAACGTGACCCTGCCGATCAATGGCACCTACACATTCAAAGTTGACCAGCAGAAATACGAGCCAGTTTCGTTCACCTTCAACGACCTAAGCGCTAACCAGACCAGGAACATCGAGCTGGTCCCCACAAACCGTTCGTTGAGCGGCCAAGTCGACCTGAACGGTACCGGCCTCGCCAATGCCTGGATCGATTTCGACGCGACCTCTGGGTGGGGTAACGACACCAAGGTGCAGACGGACTCGCTTGGCAACTATGTCGTCTCGCTGAGGCCCGGCAACTACACGGTGTCGATGTCACAGAACCTGACCGTCAACAACGACAGCTCGCAGTACCAACTGATCAACGTGAGAACGGTCAGGTTGAGCATAGGTCAAGAACCCTCGGTCCTCCCCCTCAATGCCACTTTGCGTTACAAAGTCACAGGCACCCTTGCCTCAAGCGATGCCGAGAACTTCAACGGTAAGATCTCCTTCAATGCGCAAGGGTTGGACTCGGTCACCCTAAACACCAACGGCTCTTTCAGCACGTATCTGAGGCCTGGCAATTACAGCGTCTATGTGACATCTGACGTGGGCACCGACAAAGAAGCCTACTTCGACCTGGTCCAAGTGACCGGACCGACCACCTTGGCCTTGACCACTGACCCGGCCAACCGAATCACGGTGGACATGCGCTATCAGGGAATGCCTCTGCTGACCAACATACCCGTGGTCCTCACAGACCCGGTCACTGGAGCCATCTTCAACGGGGTCACGAACCCCACCGGTTCTCTGTCGATATATATGCCCAATGGAGGTCTGTATAATATGACAGTGGACTATCGAACACTGGCATATCCATACACTCTGGCGGACCAAAAGAAATATCTTCTCTATCAGGCGGACGAGGAGCTGTTCTTCAACACGACGAAGAACGTCGTGGTGGCTCTGATCCAGAGCTTCGACAACTCCACCGTCAACGGTCTACCGACCGGAGCCACAGTGGAGTTCCAGGCTGGATCATCCACGGCGATATCCATCACTTTGACGACGACATCGTCCACGGCGACGATAGCGCCAGGGAACTATACTGTGTATGCAACCGACTCATCGAACAACGCGTTCCTCGGTTTCATAATGGTCAAACCCCAAGTCATCAACGACCTAGAGATCACACTCGTGCCATCTTACCGCGTGAACGGGACGATACGTGTCGATGGTACGCCGAAGTATGGTAACGTGACCATCTCTCAAGGCGATGCAGCCTTCGTCGTTGACACCGACCCAGTTGGCGTTTACGAGATCTTCCTGCCCACGGGAACCTATACGGCGACCGGAATGGCCTTGATCCCGATGAACGGCATACCAGTGAACCATATAGGGACGGTCACAATGGCGGTCACTGGAACGACCCAAAAGGACATCGACCTAGTAATGGATCCGAAATATGGTGTCAAGCTATCCTGGAACAACACCAAGGGCACCGTCGCCAATGGACAGCCTATCACCTACATCATCAAGCTGACCAACACGGGGAACATGGTGGACTCCTACGAGATCTCATCATCCACCCTGAACTGGAACGTGACGTTCAACGGCAACACCAGCCAAACAAAGATGCTTGTGGAGAACCTCACCTTTGGAACCGCTGGCTTCGTTAACGTCAGCGTGACCCTGATCCCATCTAACAAGGTGAACGTGATCCATTCGCCAGTGTTCATCAGCGCCGTCTCCACCAAGGGAACTGGTGCGGCGACCAGTCTCAACCTGGACGTCAACATCATTCCCCGCAACGATGTTAACCTCACCTACCTGAAGGCGTTGCCACAGAACGGAAAGGACAACTACACCTATTCCATCCTGGTCGAAAACGTCGGCAATCAGGATGACCAGTACCGGGTGGAACTCCTGAACACCAGCGTACTCAGGTCCAACGGTTGGAACGCCACGATGCGTTCGGGCGAGACGGGGAACTTCACCGAGGGCCCCCTAAATGTCAATGTGACCGCTGGTCGAAACAAGACCGTGCAGGTGTCTTTGATCAGGATCGACCAAGGTGCGAAGACCGATGTGATCGTGAACCTCCTCGCCACGTCTTTGTCGCACAATAATACGGAGCAGATGAGTTTCGATCCACAGTTCACGGACACATCCATACCTGAGGATGGGTTCACCGTGTCCGGTGATGGGGTGGCGTACAAGTTGCCCGACATGCCGAACAATACGATCGCTCTCATGGCGGCCTGTGCGCTGTTCGCGGCGCTTCTCGTCTACCTGATGATAAAGAAGGAGGTGTTAGTACGCAGAAAGCGTTGATATCATTGTTGCTGGCATTGGTCCTGGTCGTCCCCGCCATCGGTCTTACGGTCGAGGGGGCGGACTCGGACCCGGTGAACATAGCTTTGGACGGACCGACCAGGGTCGGCCTTTCGGAGAAGCACACCTACAAATTGATCATCACCGGTGGGCCGCAAGGGAACAACACCACCTACTCTTGGTCAGGGACACTCTCAGGGGAGAACTCGGCGGAGGCCACGATGGTCCCAGCGGCGGGCGGACCTCTCAAGATCGGCACGTTCTTCTTCAATCTGACGTCGCCCAAGAGCTCGGGCGACCTGACCATCGATATCGAGGCGAAGGCGAACAATCCAGCTGGCGGTAACACAAGCTTGAGCAAGGAGTTCACCATCGATGTGGTCGACCCCATAACCTTGGAGGCCACGGTCAAGAACATTGGGAACGTCACGGCCGTCAACGTGCCAGTGGTGTTCTTCCTCAACGACGACCCGGGTGACCCGTTGTTCATATACAACACCACCGTCACATTGGCCCCCAATGCCACCCAGGTCCTGAAGTACAACTGGACCAGTTATCATATCGGGTCCGGTCAGCACACCATCCTGATGGAGATCGACCCAAATAGCACCATGGTGACATTCTCCAATGGCAACAAGACCATGGAACAGGTCATCTACTACAAGATGCAGGGCGCCGACCAATACAACATCTACCTTTGGGTGCTGGTGATCGCTCTGGTAATAATCGTCTTCCTGTTGTGGCGCAGACCCAACCCGAAGAAGAAGAGAAGGAAGAAGTGAGGGTCGGGGCGCCCTCCAAACCTCTTAACCACCATTCTTCATCTTTCTATCCAGCTCAGCGATGCGCTTTTCCAACCTGGCCGAACTGACCGCCACGGCGACATCCCCTCTGGTCTTCTCCAGGATGGAACGCGCCACGTCCTGCTTGCGGCGGATGGAGACGATTGCATCAGGATAGTCGAAGCGCATGATGACCAGGAACATGTCCTCCATTAGGTCCAGGTGGGCTTCGGCATCCTCCATCCTACCCTGGCGCAAGGCCTCCAACGAAAAGCGGCGCAGCTCTCCGATGGCGTCGGCGAACCCCATCAGATAGGTGGTGGGGGGAAGGTCGAGCTCCTCGGGCGTGGGCATATCGTCACCCCTCACGATGGAACGGACTATGGCAGCCTCGGCAAGCTCCTGCAGGGCGTCCTGGACGATGCCAGAGTTCCAGATCTCCTGATGCTCCTGCAACAGGCTTCGCAGCCTCTCTTCCTCCTCCATGGCCTCGCCAATCAAGGAGCTGACGTCCTGGCCCTTGTGCATGCCCCGAATAGAATGACCGCTCAGCCGAATGATGGCCCGGGCGGACTTGATGGCGATCTCCCTAACTGTGTCCTTCTCGTCGAGCCTCACCTGTATGCTGTCCGCGATCTGTTCAAGGTCCCTCATTGCGCTCCCTCCCTGACCTGGCGCATGTGATCGACCCTGCGTTGCACCAGTTCACGCTTCCCGATGTCATGGCGTACGAAGATGGCATCTCCCTCTACGTGCGTCAAGGCCGCCTCACAGGTCCGTTCGGCCTCCTCGATGGAATCGGCCACCCCCACCACACCTACGGCCCTCGAGGTGCCGGTCAATATCTTACCATCCACCTCGTCGACGTTGGCGTAATAGCATGCCGCCCCCAATCTGGCTATAGCATCGTCATCGACACTGATCGGTAATCCTGAAAGCGATTCCGTACCGTACCCTTGAGGTACCACATATTTGCAGACGGTGGCCTTCGCTTGGAAATCGACCAAACCTTCGGAAAGGGCACCATCACAGATGGCATGGCATATCTTGACCAGGTCCGAGCGGAGTATGGTCAGGACGTTCATGGCCTCGGGGTCGCCGAAACGGGCGTTGAACTCGATCACCTTCGGCCCTTCCCTGGTAAGCATGAACTGGCCATAGATGATCCCTCGGTAGGGGCATCCCTCATCCGCCAACGCCTGGACCATGCGTTGCACTATATGCGCTGCCCTCTCCTTCTCATCGGAGGTGATGAAGGGTAGCAGGTGGTCCCCTGCTGAGTAGGATCCCATGCCACCAGTGTTCGGGCCGCGGTCTCCCTCATAGGCACGCTTGTGGTCCTGGACCAATGGCATCGCCACCACCCTCTTACCATCACAGAAGGCCTGGAGGGTGAACTCCTCCCCGGCCAGACGTTCCTCGAGGACCACTCCGGCACCGCCGATTTGTCTCTCGAAGATCTCATCGATGTAATCGGCCACCTCCTTCTTGCCGTGGAGATGCTCGCCTTCGATCTTCACGCCCTTGCCCCCGGTGAGGCCCACTGGCTTGACAGCCACCTCGAAATCGATGCTCTCAAGGTACCCTTTCGCCTCAGCGACGTCGTCGAATGACTGGAACCTGATGTTGCCAGGAACACCGTGCCTTTGCATAACGTCCCTGGCGAAGCTCTTGGAGGTCTCGACCCTGGCTGCGGCGCGCGACGGACCTATGCAACCGATCCCTTCCTTCTCCAACGCGTCGGCCAGCCCGACCTCCAAAGGGGCCTCTGGCCCTACGAAGGCCATAACGACCTTCGTTCTCTTGGCATAGGCGACCACCTTGTCCACATCTGTCTCCTTGGTCAGATAATGGTCCTGACAGATCCTGACCATGCCCGGATTGCGGTTCCTCATGGCCGCATAGATGGTGGCGCCGGACCGAGACAAGGCCGCAGCGATGGCGTGCTCTCTCCCGCCCCCTCCAACAACAAGCACCTTTTCCTTCATCATTGGGGCAAAGCGCCTTCACCGTATAAAAAATTGGCAAGGGGTCATGATGCCTTCAATCATCGAATGCATGAATGACCCTGTCCAGTCCTTGACCGGTGCGGACGCTGGTCAAGATCAGTTCCCTGTCCGGTCTGAGCGCCCTGTAGTCGCGCTGTACCCGGTCCACATCCACCTCCATGTAATCGGCCAGGTCCACCTTGTTCAGGACCGCCATGTCGGAATCCTGGAAGATCATGGGGTGTTTCCTGACCATGTCGTCGCCCTCTGTGACCGAGATCACCACCATCCGATGGTCAGTGCCCAAGGGGAAGTCGGCCGGGCAGACCAGGTTGCCCACGTTCTCGATGAAGAGGAAGCCCACACCTCGTAGGTCCATGTGGTCCAATGCCCTATCGATCATGTTTGAATCCAGATGGCACTCCTTGCCGGTATTGACATTGTATGCAGATATGCCCGCCTCCTTGAAGCGGTCATAATCGTCCTGTCCGGTCACATCGCCGGCGATCACAGCCACCTTCATCCCATTCTTGGCCAGCACCTTTGATAATGCGATTATCATCGCCGTCTTGCCCGACCCGATGGACCCCATCACATCCACGGACCTGATGCCCATGGAGCGCATCTTCTCCCGATTGTGGTCTGCCAGGTGACGGTTCTCGGCCAGAATGTCGATCTCCATGTGGATGTCCGTGGTCTTGTGCACGTCCTGTGGAAACAGGACCGCTCAGTTTAATGCTTTCTGTATTGAATTCCGCCCATCGGAACCGCCTTTACCTACACTTATTTTTTAGTGCTCAAAAATGATAATTTTTCAAGGACTTATTATCAAAAATGAAAGTGAATCCTTGGTAGGCATTTGGATATATAAACGATGAGTAGTTTAGTTACTAATATCAAAAATATGCAATTAAATATAAGTACGGCACAGCGTATTTTTCCATTCACTACCCGAAGGTCCTAGGGAGGGACGGATCATCGGGAGGGGGATTTAAGACATGCAAACTAACGAGAGTGAGTCCTATTCATATCGATTTAGGACTATGAAACGCGTCTTCTTTCTCCTAGGTATTTTGGCAATGGCAATGACCGTGCTCCTGTTCTCGAACGGGGGGACGGTGGCGGCGGATCCCGCCCCAGAGCCGATCTACGTCTGGGAGAATATCGACGCGAACGCCACTTGGTCAAGTGGAAGCATACATATTGTGAACGCTTCAGGCCCGATATCCATCACAGATGGGGCCGTTCTCACCATAGAGCCCGGGGCTCATGTGCTTTTCGCGAACGGTACGGGCCTTATCGTGGAGGATGGGAAACTCATCGCGGACGCCTCTGGCAACCCCGCATTCATTGAATTCACTGCAAATTACACCAGTCCTTACAGCGGGATATGGAATGGCATATGGGTCAGCGAGGAGGGTTCCGCTGATTTCAACGGTGTTGTCATCAAGTATGCCAGCACTGCCATCACCTGCGATAACGGGACTGTGGAGATTGCCGATGTGACCATCTCCAACGTGTTCAATGGGGTCAACGTGTACAAGGACACCGACGCCTTGGCAATGACCATCACTGGACTTACGATCACCAATTACGATGAGGTTGGACTGGCCATCTGGGCTGAGAACCAGACCCTCGACCTCTCGATGACCGATTGCGTCCTATCAGGGCAACCGGACAGTGTGGGCGTATCCACCACCAGCGCCGATGAGGCGACCGGGGCCAGCACCATCACGATGGACAACGTGACCATCATCGGTGGGCTCTCTGCGGTCGACCTGTTAGCGATGACGGACCTCGACCTCACGCTCACCGACTGCGAGTTCGACGAGCAGTACGGTACCGCCGTCGTGGCGGAGGCCGAGCTCGGAAGCGCCAACGTGATAATGGAAGGGACGACCATCGACGGCTCCGATGCCTCAGACTCATCCACCTTCTACACCGTGGAAACCGACGAGGCATACGAGTTCCAGATGATCGAACCGGAGGTGGGCAACTGGACCTACTATGGAGGCTATCTTATTGCCGTGCTTCCCTGGGACTTCTACTACAATGGCAACGCCTACAATGAGGTCTACATGTTTGAGGAGGGTTACGTTTACGTGGGCGACTCATCGAATGCAATCGCACCCTGTCTCAACTATAATTTCGATACCAATGGAGGTTCGTCCTTCATCGGCTACGTCATTGAAGACGATAAGGCCGTGTTCCAATGGGCCGTCTTCAACTTTATCGATGGTAGCGACCGGATGAACGTCTTCCAGCTGATTCTCTTAGAGAACGGGGACATCCAATTCGTCTATGACATCATGGAGTCCAACGCCTCGGGCGAGGCCTTCCTGTATAACACGGATTGGGATTCCAACGACATGGAATATCAGATCGACCTGGTCATCGGCAACCCCTTCGACCTGGAGCACACCAGTTACACCATGCACCCGGAGAGCGTCTCCGCTGGGGCAGGCATGTCCATCGCCTCCATGGAGGGGGATGTCAGCCTTGATGCCAACGACAGCGTGGTGCGCAACTTCGGCGATGGGGCCATCTGGACCTACGCTCAGATGGGCGACATCACCGAGAAGATCACCAACTGTGAGTTCTGGTTCATCGTGTCCGGCACCGAGGATGGTGCGGTGGACGCCTGGACCGAGGACGGAACGGTCGACATCGAAATGACCAACAACGTCTTCTTCACCATCTGGGGCTGGGCTTTCGCGGTTGATTCCAGCAACACGTTGGGCGGAGAAGAGTTGGTCAATGTATCGGACAACGAGTTCGTCGACTGCGCCTTCGTGGGCCTGCTGCAGACGGGGGTCGACGGATACGATGACGCAGTGACAAATGCTCTAAGAGCTCACCATCACCCGCTGGTTCAACGACAACGTCCTTACTGACTGCGGCATCTTCGTTAGCAGCGTGGGCGTCACGGCCGTGAACAGCGGATGGGACCTCACAGTAGAGGAGCAGATGATCGGGAACCGGTACCAGACCGTAACATATACTGGCATGATGCCGTTCCTGGTCGATGAGAGCCTTTCAGATGATGCTATGCTATCGTCGTATCTGTCCTTCTACAACTACGATGGCGTGGGCGAGAACACCTTACAGCACAACTTTACTGCGACAGACAATGTCACAACGGTATCCCGACCTTCATCGGTTATGATGGGGAATACTATACCAGCTCCCCCAATGGCATAGCCTGCAACGAGAACTTCTACGCTGACGGCAGCCAGAATGTCTTGGAGAGCACCGTGGAAGAATCAGCGGGAACGTCATTTCCGCCGACTGGGCGGAATCCAACGTCCTAGTGGACGTTTACAGGAACATAAACTCCTACGATGGGGACCGGACATGCTCCCTGGAAACGACCGTGAGGGACAACCAGTTGGACGGCATGGGTGCCGATGGCATTCATGTCGGCCTGTTCGAATCGGCATCCTATAACAGCGAGGTCGCCTCGAGCATCGACATGAGCAATCAGGTCATGGTGCTCGGAAACACCTTCAACGGCTGCGATGTAGCGGTGGACGTGCAGTTCGTGCACTCCAGCGTGAACCAGGTGGGGGAGAGCGCCTTCAATGACGTCTTCATCTTCCAGGACAACGTCATGACCGACTGCGGCATGATGCTGGCATTGGATGGTTCGTACTTCGGTGGGTTCGACGACTTCTACCCGGCCTACGGCACCCCGGTCTCCTCCTCGATGATGGTGGACTATGCGGTGCAGGTCTACAACAACACCTTCGAGGGTGGAAGCCTAGCGGACCGCAACTACGTAGACATCTCCGCGCGCACAGCTGTGCCCGGTGACGCCATATACTGCAGCGCCGAGGCCAGCGTCGAAGGCTACGTCGATGTCTGGGACAACACCATATCCCTCACCGAGGGGCTGGGCAACCTGAGCGCCTCGACGGATTATGCCATGTTCACCAACCAGGCGTTCTATGCGACCGGTCGCGACGCGGTCATGGACGCTAACGTCAGCGCCATGGTCAACGGGAACGATATATCCGGTGACACACTGTTCAGCGGCATATACGTCGGTACCAGCGCATACGCCTCCACTAGCATTCTGCGCAGCGATCTGGGGGACAACCCGGTCGTCAACATGGTCAGCAACGTCGAGGTCTTGAATAACAACATAGATGGCGCATTCTTTGGCATCAGCGTGGAGCATATCGCCTCCGCCAACAATGCTCTGTCCGAGGTACATGACGACTATGAGGCAGAGATCGCCAACAACATCGTGAGTGCGACAGAGCGGGGCATCTGGGCCTTCGTGAGCGACGATACCTATTCCTTCTCTGGCGCCGGCGACCCGATCGTCGATGGTTCGCAGAGCGTCATGGTGACCTCCAACGAGGTCAACGGGAACATGGACGCATATGGCATCCAGCTCTGGCTGACCTCATCGAACGGGGATATGGGCAGACTACCGCCTCCGCGGACTTCACCGTCGCGGACAACATCGTCATGGACTGCGAGGAAGGCATCTACACCGTGATGTCTTCCGATGCGGCCCAGGACCAGACCCTGCTCGTGCAGAACAACATGGTCACCAACACCTTGGACGACGGAATATACGTCTATGGTGGGATGGCTGATGTACTGAACAACACCGTCATGGACGGCACCGGTTACGGGATCTACGTTGACAATGCGTTCGGCAGCGTCAACGGCAACATGGTGGCCGGGTTCAACAACAGCGGCATCTATTCCGACGAATGTTATGACATGGAGATCATGGACAACTCCGTCACCGGCTGTGCTGACGACGAGGACTGGGGTGTGTACATCAACAGTGGTGAGAACCTCACCGTGGTGGGCAACGTGGTGGAAATGAACTACCGCGGCCTCTATGTCCAGTACACCTGGGACTCAGTCATCTCTGACAACATGGTCAGGGAGAGCACCTACCAAGGTGCAGACCTCATCGGTCTGTCCGATTGCCTTGTCGAGGGCAACGTCATCAGCGACAATGGCGCCTATGGTGTCTACATCAACGGTGGCAACGGTCTGGTGTTCGGTAACAACACCGTCTCCAACAACGAGGGCGTCGGTGTCCATATCGACGCAGGTGTGAACGACCAGATCTGGCTCTACAATGGGATGTACGAGTATAACGACGATTATGGCATCAACGTGGACGCCAACCCCTACGCTCCGGCCGAGAACTGGTACGGCGTGAGGTGGATCATCGACGGTGAGTCCCGCGTCACCTTCAACGAGGTGTGGTACGACGGCGACATCACCGTTATGAGCGGCGGAGCGCTATACCTGGACAGCCTCGATAGCTTCCAGATTCGCGGTTCGAGCGTCGATGGAACGGCCACCCTGCTCATCGAGGAGGGCGGTATGTTGTCCATGCTCAACACGAACATGGTGTCAGAATCCTCCGACGGCATCTTCGACCCCATGAACGCTCTTGGCGGTCCGGTCAGCAGCTACTATGAGTTCATCGTGTTCGGCATCCTACAGGCCGAGGAGTGCTCCATCTTGCATGCTGAGAGCATCTACCTGGGCCCGACCTCCGATGCCGAGCTGGTGGGCTGCCTGATCGCCGACTACGAGGACAGCGGCATATGGGTCGACAGTTGCAGTCCGACCGTCTCGGAGTGCATCATCATCGGTGGCTCCATGAGCACGGAGGGCATTGTGATCGAGGGCGAGAACGCCTACCCGCAGATCGTCGGTTGCTTCATCATCGCCAATCGCCACGGGATATACGCCCGTGACACCGACCTTGGGGCCGTCTACGACAACATCTTCCTGTTGAACCTTCAGGCCGGTATATACGGCGAGGGAGTGAAAGGTAGATTCACTACAACGTGTTCATGTTGAACAAGGTCGAGATCCTGCTCACCGACAGCAACGTCACCATCTCGGAGAACCAGATCGGTTGGTCCAAGATGATCGATGCGCTGGCCGAGTACGCTCCCTTCATCGAGCTGGTGGGACACCACCTGTTCGAGATGATGGACACCACCGAGGAGGTCACAGGGACCGAGGGAGAACTGATGGACATCGGTTCCCTCTTCGGCCTAGATGTCAGCGACCTGCTGCTCGGTCACGTTGGGGTAATGGCCATGGGCTGTGAGCGTCTGGTCATGGCGGACAACTGGTACGGAATGCTATATCAGGCCGTCTATGTCATGGACTGCCCCGACCTGGTCTTCGGCGACAGGATCGCACCCAGCAACCTGACCATCCCCTACTATGTGGGTCTGAACAGTAGCACGCTGACCGTGCCCATACAGTGCGTGAATGGATTGTATGCGGTACGAACCGACGTCAACCTGGTCAACGCCCACATCGAGGTGTTGGATGACGCGGTGGTCTTGCAGGACTGCACTGGATCCGTGTTCAACTCCGTGTTGAAGGGCGGGGACAAGGCATTGCTGGTCGTACCGAGCGCGTCGGCCAGTGCTGAGGGCGGCGGCTTCCAGGTGAAGTCCATCCTCAAGGTGCACGCCGAGGAGGACGATGGTGATTCCGTTTCAGAGGTCAAGGTCACGGTCATCGATGCCAATGGTGTCATGGTGGCCCGTGGCGAGACCAATGACAACGGTGACTTCGTCTGCACGGTCGTGTCATACATCGTCAGCGCGGTCGGAGTGGACAAGACGATGAACCCCTACAAGGTCAGCGTCGAGTTCGATAACGGGAACGTCAGCAATGATGTCACCGTTGCGGACCCCGTGGATGGCTCCTATATAACAGCGACAACAGTCACCGCGGACCCGGACTGGACCTGGACCTTCGTGGGCGTGACGGTCCTGGCGATCATAGTGGTCTTGATCGAGTTGTGGCCGTCATCCTCAGGAAGAAGAAGACGACCTAAACCACTTCCCTAACCTTTTCCCTTTTTTCATTTTTTATGTTCAGCGCAGCTCCTCATAAAAGAGTTAAAGGACGAATGCCATGTCCGCCCCGGTGCGGATATGAACTATTCTGAGCATACGCTGGCCTTGTTGAAGGGGGCGAGCGCCAAGGAGGGAGACACCCTTTTGGTCAGGGTCGAGGGTGGGGAACAAGAGGGATCCTCATGCCCCACCACGATTTCAGCGACCCGGACGTCATCGTCCTCAAGCTGAAGAGCGGTTACAACATCGGGTCCGGCTCACTGAAGGCGCCGATGTGAAGGTGATCGCCCAGGCCGAGGAGAGGGCCCGACCTCACCGCCGTTCCGGGCACGACCCGAAACTTCCCACGGTGGCCATCAAGGGACCGGGGCACCATCGCCTCCGACGTGGAGCTATAGGACCGGGGCCGTCCATCCGGCGATGTCCGCGGACGACCTCCTTATCGGCCGTCCAGGATATCCTCCATCTGCAACGTCAAGGCACAGGGCTCGATTCGATCTTCAGCGAGAACATGGACGCCCAAGCCTGGTCGGGCCTCGCCAGGGCGATCCTTCAGGAGATCGAGGCAGGGGCGAACGGCGTCATCATCCCCCATGGCACGGACACCATGGGCTTTACCGCCGCCGCTCTATCGTTCATGCTGGAGGGCCTCGACCGGCCGGTCGTGCTGGTCGGGGCGCAGCTCCTCCGACGACCCTCCTCCGACGCCTACACCAACCTGGTGGCCGCGGCGCTTCTCGCCACCGCGGACGCCTCCGGTGTCTTCGTGCTGATGCACGAGGGTCCCTCGGACAGCTCCGCCCCGGTGCACCTCGGGACAGGGTGAGGAAGATGCATTCCAGCCGTAGGGACGCCTTCCGAAGATCAACGCCGCCCCTGTGGCACGGGTGAACTTCGAAGGCAACATCGAGTTCCTATCGGAAGATGCGAGGCGGGGCGCTGGTGAACCATCGCTGCACGATCGCATGGAATCGAAGGTGGCGTTGCTGCAGTTCTATCCGGGAAATGGACCCAGAGAGCTACTCGGAGTTGCTAATGGCGCATCGAGGTGTAGTGGTGGCGGGTTCCTGGTTGGGGCATGTCTCCGCCCTGATGGTGAAGGTGATCGCACATGCCGTTCTCCCGAGGGGTAACCGTGGTCATGACGACGCAATGTCTGCATGGCCAGATCAATCTCAATGTCTATGCCACAGGGAGGGACCTCATCAATGCCGGGGTCGTGCCCGGTGGGGACATGTTGCCCGAGACCGCGCTGGTGAAATTGATGTGGGTCCTTGGCCAGTCCAAGGACCGGACCGAGGTGGAGCGGCTCATGGCCACCGACCTCAGGGGTGAGCGCTCGTCCAGGAGGAGATCGATGGTTGAGCGCGTCACGGTCGGGCTGGAGATACACCAGCAATTGGACACGCACAAGCTCTTCTGCTCCTGTCCATCCGACCTTGTGGAGGTCGAAGGGCCAGCATTGCAGCGCCGCCTCAGGCCCACCTACAGCGAGATGGGGAGATCGACCGCGCTGCGCTGGCACAGGCGGAACGCCGCATGCACTATCGCTATCAATGCCCATCATCGCATTGTTGCCTGGTGGAGGCGGACGAGGAGCCACCACACGACGCTGACGCGGAGGCGATGGAGCTGACCTTGCTGGTCGCGGCCATGGCCAAAGCGAAGGTGGTGGACGAGATCCATTTCATGCGCAAGATCGTCATAGACGGCTCCAACACCACCGGCTTCCAGAGGACGGCGTTGGTGGCAACGGACGGGGTGTTAGAGGTGAACGGGAGGTCCATATCGGTCCTTTCGATCTGCCTGGAGGAGGACGCCGCTCGCAAGGTCGAGACCAAGGGCAGTGAGGTGACCTATCGCCTGGACCGCCTGGGCATACCCCTCATCGAGCTGGCCACTGGTCCGGACATGCATGACCCCGAGGAGGTGCGAGAGGTGGCGGCCCGCATCGGTTCCATCATGCGGGCCACTAAACGGGTGAAGAGGGGCCTCGGAACCATCCGGGAGGACCTCAACGTCTCCATCCCTGGGGGGCGCCCGTGTCGAGGTGAAGGGGGTGCAGGAGCTCCGTCTCCTGCCTACCTATGTGGAGAGGGAGATCGAGCGTCAGTCGGGTTTGCTGAAGATACGGGACACGTTGCATGAGAGGAAGGTGCCTAGGCCTTCCGGGACCATTGTCGATTGCACCGAGGACCTCAAGGGGTCAAGGTCGAAGGTGATCGTGGGGGCCCTAGGGAAAGGGGGGAAGGTACTCGGCACATCCTTGCCAGGATTCGAGGGCCTGATGAAGAGCCAGGATGGCAAGCTCCGCCTCGGTGCGGAGATGGCCCAGTACGCCCGCACCCGTGGAGTCGCGGGGATATTCCACTCCGATGAGCTTCCAGGCTATGGTATCGCGGCCGAGGAAGTGGACGCCATCCGGACCCGGTTGGCCCTTAGTCCTGACCAGGCGTTCGCGATATGCGCCGACGACCCGGCCAAGGCAGACCCGGCCCTGCGCATCGCGGTGGTCCGCGCGGGGATGGCCTTCGATGGCGTCCCAGAGGAGACGCGGGACCCACTGCCCGATGGGGGATCGACCTACAGCAGACCGCTGCCCGGAGCGGGCCGGATGTACCCAGAGACGGATGTCCGCCCCATCACCATCTCATCTGAGAGGCTGGCGAAGATAGCGCAGAACCTACCGGAGCTACCGGACGCCAAGGCCGCCCGGTTCGCCCGGGAGTTCGGTGTCCACGAGCAGCAGGCCCGTCAGATCGTCCGGGAAGGACACGAGGACCTGTTCGAGGAGCTGGCCTTGAAAGGACAGGCCTCAGTGGCCGCCCGGACCTTCCTGAACACCTATCCATCGCTGGAGAAGGAAGGGGTGAGCCCCGATGGGCTTAGCGACGACCAGGTCAGGTCGGCCTTCGAAGCGTTACGGCAGGGCCGTTTCGCCAAGGAGGCGTTGCCCGACGTGCTGAAGCAGATGGCACAGGGAAAGGACGTGGAAGGGGCGGTGCAGAGCCTCGGGCTGGCCAAGGTGGACACGGACGAGGCGACGGCCATCGTGGACGGTATCATTGCCGAACGGGCCTCGTTCGTCCAGGAGAAGGGCATGGGAGCGGTGGGGCCGCTCATGGCCCCCGTCATGGTCCAGCTGAAGGGGAAATTGGAAGGTAAGGCAGCCAGCGACCTGCTCAGAAGTAGGATCGAGGCTTTCTTGGCCCGGTCTCGCTGACCTTGATCTCCAACACCTTCAGCTCCTCGAAGAAGAGGCGCATGGAGGCGAGCTCCCTCACCCGATATCCCTTGAGGACCTTGTCCAGGGCCCCCTGGTGCATGAGCGAAGAGACCACCACCACAAGGCGACCGCCATCGGCCAGATGGCCATCCGTCTGTTCCAGGAACCGGTGCAGGGTCTCGGTACCGGTGGGCCCGCCCGCCCAGGAAAGGTCCTGCATGTGCTCCGAGGTCCCACGAAGGTAGGGAGGGTTGAAGACCATGAGGTCGAAGGTCCCAGGGACCATCTGGAAGAGGTCGGATTCCATCACGTTCAAAAGGAGGTCGTTCCTGGACGCGTTCCACTTGGTGCACTCGACCGCCCGGGGGTTGATGTCCACGCATGTTACCTTGCCCCCCTGCTTCGCCATGTGCAACGAGACCACACCGGTCCCGCACCCCATCTCCAGGACACGCTCGTCCCTTATGACCTCCAAGGCATTGATCAACAGCCAAGTGTCGTCCGAAGGGCCGTAGACCTCCTCGCAAGGTCTTATCAAAATGCTCGGGTCGACCTGCATCCCATCATCCCAATGATGTACAATGTCAAAGTACTGGATAAGCTTGGCGTTCCAATGTATGTCATTGCTCGAGATCTTGTCCGCGTGGATCGAGTGGGCCATTCCCCCATCGAGCGGAAAGTCCCTTTATAGCTGAGGGATTATCTGCCCTCCGAGAGACCGTGGACCCGTTCACCTTGGCCGCCGTGGTGGTCATGATCATCACCGTCATTGTTGGTTGGCTCAAACGCTTCAGCTATGTCCAGGTGCTCATAATTGGGCTGCTGGGCATATATTTCATCGAGTTCTTCGGCGCGCAGTTCGGAGCGGACCTAGTGGTCGACGAGATGTCCTTCCGACCCGTATACCTGACCCAAGGCCAGAACATCTACACGATGTTCACCTACATGTTCGTACATGGTAGCTTGGCCCATATAGTGTTCAACGTCCTTTTCCTGTTCCTGATCGGCTCCCAGCTAGAGATCAGGGTGGGAAAGCCCCGTTTCGCCATATTCTATTACGTGGCGGGCATCGCCGCCGTGCTCACGGAGGCGTTCATCCTAGGATTGGACAGCAATGCCCTGGTCCTTGGGGCATCCGGTGCGATCGCAGGCACCATGGGCGCCATGCTCTGGCTATACCCCCGTGATAAGATCCCCATGTTCCTTGGCCCCATCTTCCTGCCCCGAGTCTCCGTGGCCCTCTCTGTCCTGGTCTGGCTGGCCGTCCAGTTGTTCCTGGACCTGATGCCAGGGATGGGAGGCGGCGTGGCCTACTCCGCCCACTTGGGCGGCTTCGTGACCGGGCTCGCCCTGGCGGCGGTCCTGCCCAAGGTGGCCCCGAAAGGGAAGGTGGAGAAGGTGGACGTCGAGTCGCTGCGTCCGCTCGCCACGACCCCCCTGCTCCAGAAGGACCTGGAGCTGATCGGGTCCGAGACCGAACCGGAGGTGCGCCAGGCCTGGCTGGAGCATTTCGCCAAGCACGCCACCTGCCCCCGCTGCGGCTCCCATCTCGAGCTCAAGGGGAATAGACTTAAGTGCAACAAATGTGGCTTCGAAGTCCAGGGAAAATGAGAGGTGTACGTTTCGACGTGCTCTGCGAGGGCAGCATTCTCAGGAGAGGGCAGACCATAGTGGAGGCTCACTCCTCATGCACGTTGATAACCGGGAACGAACATCTGATCGTCGTGGACACTGGGGATAACCTCTACAGGCAGAGGTTGATCGGGGCCATCCACGCCCATGGCCATAGGCCCGAGGAGGTGGACCTGGTGGTGAACACCCACCTCCATTACGACCATTGTTCCAACAACGACATCTTCCCAGAGGCCAAGGTCATCGCCCATGCCCTCGAGGGGGCCGTGGGGGATTTCATCTTAATGCAGGGGGACCTGATGATGGTGGAGGACGGCATCAGGCTGGTGCACACACCGGGGCACACCCCTGGCGCGATCAGCGCCTTCGTGGAGGCGGACCGAAGGGTGGTCGTGGCGGGGGATGCGATACCCACCTATGAGAACGTAAGGAAGTGGGTGCCCCCAGGTGTGGTCACCGACCCCGTGGCCGCCCTCCATTCCATGGAGCGCATCCTCCAATGGGCGGAGGTCGTGGTCCCTGGTCATGGTGGTCCCTTCGATGTGTCCCATTGAAACCATTTAATCCTATGAGCGTTTATGATTGAGGGAGTGATAACGATGAACGTACCTAACGCCCTACAATTGACCTGCGATGAATGCCAGGAAGTGACGATGCACGAGGTCCTCCGCGGGCGCATCGGCAAGGACCAGGATGTGATCGAGGCAACGGTCAAGTGCCTGGAGTGCGGCAAGGTGTACACCACGGTGGTGAGGGAGGCCAAGAGCATGAAGGTCCCCATCATCGTCAGCGAGATGGGGAGCTCCCAACGCCTCGAGCTGGAGCTCGGGGAGGAGGAGATCCTGGCCGTCGATGACGAGCTCGTGGCAGGCGACATGCCGGTCATCGTCAGCGCGATCGAGGTGGGGGAGCGGAGGGTGCGCCGTGCCATGGTGAAGGACATCTCCACGATCTGGGCCAAGCGCTTCGACAAGGTGCGGATACGAGTGGCCATCAATAAGGTCCATAAGACCATCTCGGTCGACCTGGAGGCCTCCCCGGACGAGGAGTTCTTCGTGGACGACCTATTGAGCATCGGAAGGGAGGAGGTCGTCATCCATTACATCAAGACCAAGGATGGCATGGTGCGACGGGGCTCGGTGCCGGCCAGGGAGATCGTCCGCATCTATGCCAAGGCGGCGCGGCGTACCTATTCATGAGGGGCATGGACCCGATCGAGAGCCGAAGGGAGATGGTGTCCCGTCTGCGTGAAAGGGGATACATAACCGGCCAGAGGGTCTACGATGCCATGATGGCGGTACCGCGCCACCTGTTCTTACCGACCGCCCTCCGGGACAGGGCGTACGTCGACACGCCGATGGAGATCGGATACGGACAGACCATCTCGGCGCCGCACATGGTGGCGATCATGGCCGAGGCATTGGAGGCCCTTCCGGGCATGAAGGTCTTGGAGGTCGGGGCGGGATCGGGCTACCACGCCGCGGTACTGGCAGAGCTGGTCAGGCCTCGTGGTTCTGTGTTCACGGTGGAGATCGTCCCAGAGCTGGTCGAGAGGGCCAGACGCAACCTGGAGGAGACCGGCTATGGAAGCGAGGTCAAGGTGGTGCTTTCAGATGGTTCTATGGGGCTAGGGAACGAGGCGCCCTTCGATCGCATATCGGTGGCCGCCGCCGCCCCTTCAGTACCAATCCCTCTGGTGGAGCAGTTGGGGGATGGTGGCATACTGCTCGTTCCGGTCGGTGAACGCGGCTACCAGGAGCTGATCATGGTGCGGCGCCAAGGGGACAAGGTCATACGATCGGAGATGGGCGGGGTGGTCTTCGTCCCGCTCATCGGGGAGCATGGCCATCACGAGCATCAGGTAAAATGAACGGGAGGACCAGGCGGAGGTCGTGCTCGCGGATCACGTGGTCCGCCTTCTCCACCACATAATCGTCGATCGGGTTGAAGGCGATGCCCAGGGCGGACAGTTCGAACATCGAGACGTCGATGAAGCTGTCCCCGATGCTGACCGTGCGCTCCGGAGGAACGCCGAAATCCCTCTGGAAGTGCTCGAGCGCCGCTCGTTTGCTCTTCAACCACACCTTGAGCACGCCGTTACCTGTCAATCGGCCCTCCTGGTCGCACTCGAAGCCGTTGGCGGCGTAATCATCGAAACCGTATTCCTCGGCCAGCCGTCCCGCCACCATGTCCAGCCCACCGCTGACGATGACGCATTTGATCCCTTGGCCCTTCAATTCCACCATGGTCTCCGAGAGACCCCTCATGAGCGGGAGGGGATCAAGGATCTGCGTCATGTCGCTGCGGCATAGGCCGGGTTTCTTGCCGACCCATAGCGAGATGTCCCTCCTCATGAACTCCATGTCGTCGATCTCGTCCCGAAGGAAGGCGTCCACCGCAGCCCGATTGCCGACCCCGAAATGGTCGTGAACCCAGGTCCAGGTGGAGGGATAGTCGATCAGAACCCCGTCCATATCGAAGGCCACCAGGTCGTACGCGCGCTCCTTGGACATCAGGGGTGCGAGAGGGCAAAGGGTATAATAACGTTCCCCGCCATCGCAAGGCGATGATCACACTGGTTGGCGTTGGCCATGTCTTCGACATCGAACGCCAGGTCCGGTATGTGATCCGTTCCGCCTCCCCGAGGGCGGTGGGCGTGGAACTAGACCCGGCCCGCTATCAGGCCCTGAAGAACCCCCAAGGGAGGAGCTCCGCCCCCCTGCCCTACCAGCTCCTCGCCTTGACCCAACGCAGGATGGCCAAGGAGTTCCATAGCAAGGTGGGCCAGGAGATGCTGGTGGCGGTCGAGGAGGCCCAGGTGTCCGGGGCGCAGGTGCTCTTCATCGATGTGGAGGCGTCGGTCATGTTCCGCCAGCTTTGGGTCAAGATGCCATTGAAGGAGAAGGTGCTGATGTTCCTTTCCGGAATGGTCGGTCTGGTGGCATCGAAGAAGCAGGTGGAATCGGAGCTGGAGCGGTTCGAGGAGAACGAAGAGCAATACCTCGAGCTCATGGCCAAGGAGTTCCCCACCATGAAGAAGGTCCTCATCGACGAACGGAACGAGGTCATGGCACAGCGCATAGCCAAGGCGGAAGGGCAGTTCGGAAGCGTCCTGGCGGTGGTGGGAGATGGTCACGTCGAAGGGATCATCCGACTCCTGGCGCGACCTGATATGAAGATCGTCCGGCTCAAGGACCTTCGCAACATGGCGGTCCCCGAGGAGTGCATCAGCAGCGGCAACAACTGCGATGTGACCATCCATTTCACAGTGGGTTCGGACCATAGCTAGGTTGCAATTTTTTTTAAGGCCGGTGTCCCTACCGTAGAGCGCATGAAAGTGCTGCTGCTGTCCTATACCAAGGATGCCGAGGCGCTCTGCGCCACGGCCGCCAAGACCTGCTATTCCCAAGGGGCTCCGAGCGTGATACGCACGAAGATAACTGAGGACAAGGCTGGCAAGCTGATCGAGGACGTGGTGGGGATGGGCCACCATTCGGTCATAGAGCATGCATACTACACCTTCTCCCTGGAGGGCGTCTCCCGGGCATTGACCCATCAGCTCGTCCGTCACCGCATCGCCTCCTATAGCCAGCAATCGCAACGCTATGTGAACATGCTCAAGGCGGAGTACGTCGTCCCGAAGAGCGTGGAGGAGGACCCGGAGGCGAAACGCGTGTTCGAGCAGGCCATGGAACAGGCCTGGGAGTCGTACCAGAGACTGGCGGAACGCGTTCCCGTGGAGGATGCCCGCTATGTGCTACCGAACGCCTGCGAGAGCAACATCATGGTCACGATGAACGCAAGGGAGCTCATGCACTTCTTCTCCCTGCGCTGCTGCGAACGGGCACAATGGGAGATCCGTGCCGTCGCCGAGGAGATGCTCCGACTGGTCCAGCAGGTCTCGCCCCAGATATTCAAGGACGCCGGTCCGCCATGTGTGCGTGGTCCTTGCCCCGAAGGTAAGCTCTCCTGCGGGAAACCTCGACGGAGGGCCAGGAAGCCATCCGAAGGTTAGGTCCCATCAATGAAGTAGGTGAGCCTTTCATGACCAGACCTGATCCGCTCAAGGTCTACATCATCAATCAATCCTTCCATTGGTTCATCGTTGGGCTGGTATTCCCGATAATGGCACTGCTCTTCCTGGACAAGGGCGCGGACATATTCCAGGTGGGGGCATTGATAGCCGCCTACTCTGCCACCGTAATACTGTTGGAGCTGCCAACAGGAGGTTTGGCGGATAGCATCGGACGGAAACGGGTGTACTTGATCTCCCAGGGATTCTATGCGATAGCGCTTGCCACAGTGCTTTTCGCCAACGCCTTACCGCTGCTCTTCTCAGGCATGATCCTGATGGGTACGGCCCGTGCCTTATCCTCTGGTTCCATGGACGCATGGTTCGTGGACGAGTTCAAGGTCGCATGTCCTGGACAGGACCTACAGAGAGCCCTGGCCAAGGCCAATACCGTCATACCGTTAGGCATCGCCGCCGGTTCCCTGATCGGCGGCCTGCTACCTTTCTATCTCGGTCCACTGGTGGACGAGGCGTTCGGTCTGGGCATTTATTCCATCAACCTCGTGGTCATGCTCATCGCAGTGGGTGCGCAGATTGTCCTCACATCCTTACTGGTTCGGGAGGACCGTACCTCCAAGGGCGAGGCATGGTCCGGTGTGAGGCAAATGCCTGAGGTGTTGTCCACATCGGTGCGGTACGGGGTCAGGAATAGAACGGTCCTGATGTTGCTCATCGCAACGGCGGCTGTGGGGTTCTCCCTCATGTCGGTAGAGGCTTACTGGCAGCCCAGATTGAAGGAGATATTGGGGGGCGACTCGGAAACCTGGATCTTCGGCGTGATAGCGGCGGGCTATTTCCTGGCCAACTCAGTGGGCAACCTGGTCAGCATACCCTTGTGCTCTAGGCTGAAGGAGCGGAGGACCCTCATCCTTGTCGGTGTCCGCATGGCCATGGGCGCCACATTGATAGGGCTGGCCCTGCAGAATGGCACATGGGGATTCGCTGCCCTCTACCTGCTCTTCTTTCTTCTGGTGGGTGTGGAAGGCTCGCCCTTCGCCGCCCTCTTCAATTCGAACGTTCCTAGTGAGAAGCGGTCCACCCTCCTGTCATTGCAATCCTTGGTGCTGCAAGTAGGCGGTCTGATCGGCACGCTGGTCCTCGGATACGTCGCCCAGGTCTATTCGTTCGGCACCGCTTGGACCGTCGCCGGGCTTATCCTCGTCTTATCGGCCGGGGCATATTTCGCCACATCCTCACGGAAGGGCAGCGTTGATATGTCAGAAGACCCATCTGGAACAGCATAGGCGATGGCATATCTTTGCCAGTCTAACATGAAGCTTGGAAACCAACAACTTTTAAATAGAGCGAACCCTTTTGGCGCCTTTACCATCTGGTGTGTCCATGGGAAACATTAGGCCCACTTACATTAAACGCGTCGCCATCGAACTGGTAGCAAAGTACCCCAGGGTATTCAGCGCCGATTTTGAGAACAACAAGTTGATGGTAGACAAGCTGACCACCGTTGACTCGATCAAGATGAGGAACCGCATCGCCGGGTACATCTCTCGCTACTGGCAGAACCAACAGCATAACTGAAAGCATATTTCTTCATTCTAAATGAACCATATGGTGGGAGCCATGCGCCTCGCCATAGAGGTCGACCACGTCACCCGGGTCTTCGGGGGGAACGGCGACAAAGGTCCGGCCAAAGCGCTGGACGACATTTCTTTACAGGTCGAGGAGGGCGAACTTTTCGGGCTCCTCGGTCCCAATGGCGCGGGCAAGACCACCCTGATCAAGATACTGGCCACCCTGTTGCTTCCCAGTGAGGGCACGGTCAAGGTACTGGGCCACGATGTGGTCAAGGGATACGACCGCATCCGTCCCCGCATCAACATGGTCGCCGGGGGCGACGTCTCCGGCTATGGCCTACTCACCGTCAGGGAGAACCTATGGATGTTCTCCCAGTTCTATGGGATAGCGCCCAAGGTGGCGAGGCAGCGAATTGACGAGCTCTTAGGTCTTTTCAGTCTAACTGAAAAGGCCGATGCCAAGGTAAGGACCATCTCCACGGGCCAGAAACAGAAGATGAACGTCATCAGGGGATTCGTCACCGACCCCGACCTGATATTCCTGGACGAGCCCACGCTCGGGCTGGACGTCAATGCCAGCATCGCCATCCGCTCCTTCCTGAAGAAATGGGTCAAGGAGCGCCCTGGCAAGACGATGCTGCTCACCACCCATTACATGGTGGAGGCGGAGGAGCTCTGCGATCGGGTCGCCGTCATCGATCGCGGTCGCATCCTGGCCTGCGACACCCCCACGAACCTGATGAGGATGCTGAAGAGAGCGACCACCTTCGACATCGAGACCACTCCCTTCGCAGGCTTGGAATCTATGTCGGGGATCCCGGGGCTGGAGGGCTTCAATTCTCACATCATCGGGGACCGGGCCCTGACCCGTTTCGTCGTCAACGACGAGTCGGTCATCGCCGAGATAATCTCCTTCATAAACTCCAAAGGGGGCAGGATAATCGCATTGGGCAAGAGCGAGCCCACCCTCGAGGACGTGTTCATCCATCTGATCGGTCAGGGGCTGGAATGATGGATTGGATGCTCAATCTGAGGGCCATCAAGGGAAGGGCCTACCCTCGGGCCATCGGGGGTCTGCGCGAACCCTCGTGGATGTTCTTCGATACAGTGCTTCCGTTGTTGGGGATCTCCGCCTTCGTGTTCTATTACCAGGCCCTGGGCGCGCCCGACGTCTACACGGGATATGTCATCATCGGGGGTGCCATGACCGCATACTGGTTGAACGTGCTCTGGTCTATGGCCACGCAGTTCTACTGGGAGAAGGAGACGGGGAACCTCGAGCTCTACATGATGGCCCCCATGTCCAAGATGTCCGTCCTGGCCGGCATGGCCCTCGGGGGCATCATCCTCACCTCCGTGCGGGCCGTATCCACCATCGTCCTGGGCATAGTGATATTCCATGTGGAGATGACCATCACCTCTCCCTTGCTATTGGTGGCGGTCTTCGTCACCACCCTCATCGCCCTGTATGGCATGGGCATGCTCTTCTCCTCCCTCTACATGTTATGGGGGCGGGGGGCCTGGCACATGTCCAACCTCATGCAGGAGCCCATCTACCTCGTCTCGGGCTTCTACTTCCCGGTGCGGGAGATCGGTTTCTACGTGGCATTGGGCGCCTCCATCATCCCCATCACCCTGGGGCTGGATGCCATGCGGCAGCTCCTGTTCGGCGACCAGACCGTGGGCCTGCTGCCTGTGAACCTGGAGCTGGCCATCCTTGTGGTGCTGGCGGTGGTGTTCGTGGTCTCCGCGAGGTACGCGTTGAGGTACATGGAGCACTTGGGCAAGAAGGAAGGGAGGCTGACGATGCGATGGCAGTGAGGGAGAGGCTTCGCCGCGACCTCCGCACGGTCCGTTGGTCCGCTTGGCTCGGCTGGCAGATGGAGTCCAATTGGACCAATCCCTTGCTTTTCCTGCTCTATTCCATCGTGAAACCGGTCTTCGGGACCTTCATATTGGTATTCATGTACCTCATCATACTGGGTGACGTGGCCGCCGACCCCGTGCTCTTCTCCTACATGTACGTGGGCAATGCCTTCTACATGTTCGTGGCCCAGGTCATGTTCGGCGTGGCCTACGTGGTCCAGGAGGACCGGGAGAGGTTCAAGACCCTCAAGCAGGTCTACATAGCGCCGATAAGCTTCTTCCTCTATGTGGTGGGCCGGTCCTTGAGCAAGATGGCGGTCACCGCACTGGCGGTGCTTATCACCTTGGTGTTCGGGGTCATCGCCTTGGACGTCGCCGTGGACCTCGGTGGGATCTCATGGCTCATGTTCACGGTGGGGCTGTTCATAGGATTGGCCTGCATAACCACCATCGGGGTGGCCCTGGCCGGTATCACCTTCCTCACCGCTAGGCACAGCTCTGGCATCAACGAGGGGATCGCCGGCATATTCTACCTGTTCTGTGGGGTGGTCTATCCCATCACCGTGCTCCCCCAATGGGCCCAGAACATCGGGTTGGTCATACCGATAACATATTGGTTGGAGCTGATGAGGCGCAGCCTGGTGCCCTCGATGGATTTCTCTGCCATGAGCGGGCTGGGGCAATATTCCGACCTGGACATACTGCTTTTACTGTTGGCCACATCGGTGGTTTTCCTTTTCATCTCCATCGGTATATTCAAGTATGCGGACCATCTTGCGAGGAAAAAGGGCAAGCTCGACATGAACAGCACTTATTAGTGTGGAATGCCTTGCGCCCGCCGAGTGACACACGCCCGAGTGGGGTAGCTTGGACATCCTAAGAGGCTGCGAACCTCTAGACCCGGATTCAAATTCCGGCTCGGGCGCCATTTCACATTTCTAGGCCGAACCTCTCCACCACTTCCACATCACCGGGCGGCAATATGCGGGATATCTCCTCCTCGGGGACCTCGAAGACCTTGGCCAACTGGGCCGACAGCTTGCCACGTGCGAGCTCGCCAGGCACGATGATGACGAAGCGTTGCGAACGCGCCCTCACAGCCTCCTCCGGTCCGCACATGATCTTCCTCGCGCCCTCGTGCTCGATCTCGCCCACAGCCAAACGTAGGGGCAGATGATGGAAGTAGTTGCGTTTCCCCCTTATGATGAACCCCCCTCTGGGGACGAACTCCCCCGCTTCCGGGGTCTTCGAGACCTGGTCCGGCACAACCCAATAGGCGCTTCCCTCGCTCACGCCCGCCCCCCAAGCCTTCGAGCTGGCCAATGCGAAGGTGCAGACCTGGCGCATCTCCTCCTCCCCCGCCTCCGACCCGTTCTTGATGATGACGCTGGCGGCACCGTGTAGGTCGGCGTGGGCATAGCGGTCAGGATCGCCCAGGTGCTTCTTCACCAGCTGCTCGTTCGACCGGGCGTCGCGACCGCCGAGGACCAGTCGATTCTCGGAGCTCATGAACCAACGATACGTCTCGAACCAGAACTGCTTGGTCGGCTTGGCCTTGACCTTGGCGGCCCTCGCCACCTCCTGGCCGTGCCTCTGCCGGTCCTCCACCTTCTTTTCCGTCTCCATCAATGCCTGTTCCGCCCCACGCATCTTCTCCTTGGCCTCCTTGGAGTTGGAGAACAGCAGGTTGGCGTTCTCATCGATGGAGAGGCGATAGTTCAATGGCACCTCGGCCTCGTCGATCCGGACCACTATCAAGTCCTTTTCCGGTTCCACCTTGACGCAGAAGGGCAGCCCCTGGGCGAAATCGCGCATCTGCTCCCAATTGAGCTCTTCAGCCTTCTTGCCCAGTACCGATAAGAGCTTTACGACCTCGGCATAACGGGCGTAGAGGCGGTTGGCCTTGTCGGCCAGGTCCACGCTCTCAGCCCTCAACCGGTCCACGCTCTCCGCCTGCTGCTCCCTTTGTCTCAGGAGCCTTTCCAGCTCCTCATCGCGCACATCCTCGGCGTCCGGAGCCTTTGCTATGATATATTCGTCCAGGGCATCGGAGAACGTCGGGAACGCCTCAGCCTCCAATGCGGCATCCTGGAGCAGAGCGATGGGGGCCACATCGACGGCGTGCTCGGGGCCATAGTAGACGGTGGGCTGAGGCGTGTCCAGTCGGAGGAAGAGCTGCTTGATCGCCGATGACAGGCCGACGATATCCTCCTCGACTAGGGACTTGGCCTTGCGGTTCTTGTCCACTCCCGCGACCAGACAGGCCTCCTCGGCATACTGCCCTCCCATGTTGCCGGCGGTGGCCAGGGTGCGGATCGTGTCCGCCGTCGACGCGGATAGGGCCTCCCTCCATGCGGGCAGGTCCATGAGCAAGGGATGAGGACGGGAAGGTGGGAACTGATAGTCTATCCCGATGCGGATGTCGCGGTGCCTCCAGGTCTTCTGCTCTATGCAGTTGGCGATCTTGCCATCCTGCACCACCAAAAGGTTGCCCTCACCGAACAGCTCGAAAACTACCTGGTAGCTCCCTTCCCTGTTGCCCATGTCTCAGCACGATGATGCGGTCGAACTCCCTTTGCCAGACCGCAGTGACGCGAGCGTTGTTGAGCATCTTCCTGAGATGCACGGCGAATCCGCCCGGAGTGTCTGGCGTTTCCGGCCTGTCCTTGGGCATGTAGAGCCATTTGCCGTCCTTGAGCAAAAGCTCCCGCCTTCCCCCCGGGGCATTGATGCGGAACAGCACGCTGCGCCTGTCCCAGTGGAACACCTTGTCGACGAATCCCCCCACCAGGCACTGCATCTCCTTCGACATGGCCAGGACGTCGAAGGCCGTCATCTCGCGCTTCATCGCGCACCGATGTGCGAGGTGTGAGAATAACCTTTCCAAAGGACCTTGCTGGACCCGGTCCATGAATACCAATCAGAAAGGTTTATGAATGAATATCCGGTTGGGGAGGCCCACTGCCACTGTGGCTTAGAGGCATAGCGACGCCTTGGTAAGGCGTAGGTCGAGGGTTCAATTCCCTCCAGTGGCTCATTTCTCTTATCATATCACCAATAGGATTGATATATCCTGGTAACGATAATTGGGTAAGGTCTCAAGGTAGCACCATGAAACGAGCCCTTCTACTATCCGTATCCGTCCTATTCATGATCATCATTTTCGGGACAGTTGGGTTCATGATAGCAGAGCCGACCGTCAACAATGACCTGGGCACTGCTTTTTGGCTGACCATGGTCACGGTGACGACGGTGGGATATGGTGATTACTATCCCACCAACAGCATCTCGAGGGGCATCGCCGTGATCGTGATGGTGGCTGGGATCGGGGCGATCATCTACACCTTGACGAACATCTTCCAACTGGCGGTAACGGCAAATTTACGTTCAGAGCTCGGGATAGCAGAAAGGAGGACTCGGATGAAGGACCATTACATCGTTTGCGGTTATGGCAATGTCGGAAGGGAGGTCACATTTCACCTTAAGTGCAGGGGCGAGAGCTTCGTGGTCATCGAGCGGGACCGCCTCAAGGTCGAATCGCTGGTGGACAAGGGCGTGCCGGTCATCCAAGGTGATGCCGAGGACGATGACACCTTGAAGAGGGCCAATGTTGCTGAGGCCAAAGGCCTGATAACGGTTATGAGGGACAGCCAGAACCTCGTCACCATCATAGCGGCGAAAGGGCTCAACCCCAAACTGATCGTCGTCTCCGAAGTGGAGGAGGACAAGAACATCATCAAGTTGCAGAGGGTGGGCGCCGACAACATCATCAACTGTCACGAGATGGGGGCCAGGATAATGGTGGACCAGGTCCGGCACGCCTTCGTCGATCCCGTCTGCGAGGTAGAGCTCACCTCATCGACCAAGAAGCACGAGTACATCTTTCAGAACATGAAGCTAGGCTTCTGTTGCCAAGAGTGCCTAGAGGCCTTCAAGATGCACCCCGAACGGTTCATCGCCCACCGCAAGGGCATGGACATCAATTGCGAGATCGGGAAGAAAACCTGATCATTTCATGCGATAGTACACCAGGCCGGACCACATCTTCGGGAAGAAGTAGGTGGACTTCTTAGGCATCTTTCCACCTGCCATCGCGATGTCCCAGATGACCTCAAGGGGCGGGGGGTTCAGCATGATGGCATAATCGAACTCCTTTTCCTTTATCCTCTCCATGACGCTCTCCTCGTCATGGTCGTATGCCACCCTCGACCCCTCGTTCTCCTTGGCCTGCACAATCGGTCTTATGATATGCTCCTCGCAGACCGAGGTGTCCAAACGTTGCAAGGGGGTGCTGCCTGTCCTCTTGGGAGCGAGGACATGGTAGGCGTGACGGCTTATGAGCCCCAGTTCCTTTCCCTCCGCCTCCTCCATCCGCTCTAAGAGGGCCTCCTCCGAGGGCACCTTGGTCATGGTAAAGTCCTTGCCCAAGCGCTCTAGGAACTGCGCTTCAGTGATCTTCAGACCAGCGATGAGGCGGTGGGTCGGTCTGACCACCAGACCAGGGTCCCTCATGCTCACCAGCGTCGCCAGGACGAATCCCTTCTTGCGTTTGCGCGGGTTCTCCTCGGCATAACGGCAGGCCGTCTCGTAGCGATGATGCCCATCGGCGATGAGGATGCGCTTGGAGGACATCGCCTCCTCGATCTCCTGGACCATCTCCGGCTCGGAGATGCGGTGCAATGTATGGGATACCCCCTGGCTGTCAGAGAAGCTGAACAACTTCTCCGCGTGCTCCATCATGCGCTTCTCCAGGGCATCGGGATAATCGTCGAACAGGCCGAAGATCGATTCGCAATGCGTCTCCGTTCCCCGGAGCAGTTTGAGCCTGTCTTCCTTGACCTTGGGGAAGGTCTCCTCATGGGGGATCACTCCATCAGGATGGTAGCCCTCGGCGGCCAGCACCCCAACCAGACCGAAGCGGGTATGTATGAGGCCCCCCTCCACGAACTGCTGTTCGTACAGGTAGAACGATTCCCCCCTGTCCCGGGCCAGGACATCGCTCTTGATCCATTGCTGTAGCCGTTCCCCTGCGGCGGAGTATTCCCCACCCACCCCGCCGAGGGTGATGTTGGTGACGTTGTATGGATGGGATTGCAGCTCCTTCCTCTCCTCCTCGTTGATGACATCGTAGGGCGGCGAGACCCTGTCTTCAATGGACTCTCCTCGGGACAGTTCGGGTAGATAGGCCCGGAAGGGATGGAATTGCACCATTTTCTAAGCTCCAGGCCCCCTACCGAGACCATCGGTCATAGACTTTACCCCTAGGAGCGGGTCAATGGGAAAAACGGTCTTGCTATGGGATCGATCGGGAAAGGCACGATCGCGCTCAACCGGAATCCCAATCCGGTCTTTTTTCGAAGATGCGTTGCAAGGCCCAGTCAGCGCCCTTGCTCACATAGGTGCTGGGGTCCCTCTTCAGCTCGCGCAACGCCTCCACCGAGCTCCTATCGCATAGGTTCGCCCTCTCGGCCAACCGTCCGAGGGCCCAAGCGGCCATGCCTACGACCTGACGACTTTCGTCCCTCAAAAGATGGTTCAATGGTGGTATGGACGACTCCGTCCCGATGCCGATCCCTGCCAGCTCCCCAAGGGCCCACGTGGCGTTCTCCCTGACCTCATCATCCTCATCCCCCAAGGCGAGGACAAGGGCCGTCATCGATCGGTCCGCGCCCTGCTTCCCCAGTGCCAGACGGCCCAAGGCCCAGGTGGCCTTCCTACGCACTTCCACGTCATCGTCCACGACCAGGGGGAGCAGGGGTTCGCTGAGGGACTGGTCAAGACGCTTCTCTCGCAGGACGGCGATCGCCCGGTCCAAGGCCTGAGCTCGAACGGTCGGGTCAGGGTCGGAAAGGGCCGACCCAAGCTGGGTAATCTCATCGTCCATCTCAGCATCTCCATGGCTTGGTCTCATGTCTTAGGCGGGATGATCGGCTTCTCCTTGAAGAACTCACATCCTGGATAGTCCTTCTCGGGTGTGCAGGCATCGTAATCTTGCTTCATTCCAAGGACATCATGTCGGAAGCGTTTGGCCTTACAATTGGCGCAGAAGCCATCAGTGGCCCGCCACAGGCATGTCGTGCGCACATTTGTCATCATCGTTCTTCAAATCGTGATTCGGGTATAAAATCTGAGCATATGTCGCAAACCCGGACTTCGAAACGACCTTACAAATATGTATGTGGCAAACAAACCAAGTTGAGGAACAACAAGCTTATACGGGATCATTCTGCCTGGTCCGATAGTCTCTTATGGCATCCCTCAAGGCATCAGGACCGAGTATGGAGCAGTTGACCTTGCTCTCCGGGATGCCATCGAGGTAGGTCGAGACATCCTCTTTCGATATCTTCGAGGCCTCTTCAATGGTCTTGCCTTTGATCATCTCGGTGAAAGCGGATGCTCCAGCGATCGCAGCGGCGCACCCGAACACCTGGTGCTTTGCATCGGTTATCACCCCGTCCTTCACCTTGATGGCGATGACGACGATGTCCCCGTCCACCGCGTTCGCGGCCTTGCCCTTGGCGTCCGCATCGTTCATCTCTCCCGCGTTCCGAGGATTAATGAAATGTTCCATCACCTTCTTGTTGTAGGCCACGTGTCATCCTCCCGTCGATCTTTTCATCGTGCCCAGAGGTGCTAGCGACCTCAACCTTTTAACGGTCTTTTCGATGGCATCAACGAACGAATCCGCCTCGGCGATGGTGTTCATCTTCGATAAACTGACCCTCAGAGCCCCTCGGCTCTGCTCAGGGGTAAGTCCCAATGCCTTGAGGACGTGGGAGGTCTCGCTGTTCCTCGCCGAACAGGCCGACCCGGTCGATGTGGCGAATCCCAAGTAATCAAGGCTCAGCACCAAAGCCTCCCCCTCCACATCATCGAATCGAAAGTTCGCGTTGTTGCACAGCCTTCGTGTCCTATGGCCATTGAGGTAGGAGCCTTGCACACCCTCAAGGGTCCCATCGATCAAACGGTCCCGAACAGCGGTCATCCGTTCCACCGAGCTTTCCATATCCTCCATACCGATCTCGATGGCCTTGCCCATCCCGACGATACCGGGAACGTTCTCCGTGGAAGGCCTGAGCCCGCGCTCCTGTCCGCCTCCATAGGCCAATGGGCGAACCTTGAGCCCCCCCCGGACGAACAATGCCCCCACGCCCTTGGGGCCGTGGAACTTATGGGCAGATATCGATAGGAGGTCTATGGGGTCCCTTCCTACATCAAGGGGGATCTTTACGATGGCTTGGACGGCATCTGTGTGGAACGGCACACCGGACTCGTGGGCGATCCGGCCGATCTCCCTGATGGGCTGTATCGTTCCGACCTCATTGTTGGCCGTCATTATGGAAACAAGAATGGTTTCGTCACGCATTGCCGACCTTACCATATCCGGATCGACCAACCCCTCTCCGTCCACAGGGAGATATGTCACCTTGAAACCCTCTCTCTCCAGAAATTCGCATGTATGCAGAATGGCATGGTGCTCGATGCTCGATGTGATGATGTGATCTCCTTTGCCCCTATTGGCGAATGCGATGCCCTGCAAGGCGATATTGTTCGATTCCGTGCCGCCGGATGTGAAGAATATCTCATCGGGGGATGCGCCGATCGCTTTGGCCGTCCTTGTTCGGGCTAGTTCCATCCCTTCCTTGGCCTCCTCTCCGAAAGAATGCAGGCTCGAAGGGTTCCCATATCTGGACTCATAGTACGGGATCATCTCTTCGAGCACCCTCGGGTCGATCCGCGTGGTGGCGCTGTTATCGAAGAAGGTTTTCACCAAGGTAACACCTTAACTATCGATGAGACGATTCTAATACTATTTTTACATATTCATTTTCATATATGCCATATCATTCTGGGAACAGGTCAGTGCTAAGATACCTCTCGCCGAAGTCCGGCGCCACGACGACGATCTTCTTCCCCTTTCCGAGCTTCTTCGCGAGCTGAAGCGCCGCATATATGGCCGCTCCGGAGGAAGTCCCAACGAATATGCCCTCTTTCTTGGCGAGTTCCCTCGCGACCACCTTCGCGTCCTCATCCTTGACCTGGACGATCTTATCGATAAACTTGAGGTCCAGGACCGATGGGACGAAGCCCGCACCAATGCCTTGTATGGTATGTGGCCCAGGTTTACCACCCGATAGGACCGGCGATGCCGCTGGCTCGACAGCCACCAACAACACCTCTTTCCCATTCTCGCGCAGCCTTCTGCCAACTCCTGTAATGGTCCCACCAGTTCCAACTCCGGCGACGAACGCGTCAAGATCTGGAAGGTCTGTTTGGATTTCCAAGGCCGTCGTCTCGTAGTGGACGTTGGGGTTGGCGTTGTTGTCGAACTGTTGAGGCATGAACATGTTGGAGTTCTCCTTCTGGATCTCAGTGGCCTTTTCGATCGCTCCCTTCATGCCATCGGCCCTGGGGGTAAGGACAAGCTCCGCGCCCATAGCCTTCAACAATCGCCTGCGCTCGATGGACATGGTCTCAGGCATGGTCAGTACAAGGCGGTATCCCTTTACGGCGCATACCATGGCGAGGCCAATCCCAGTATTGCCAGAGGTCGGTTCGACCAGGACGATCTCGGACCCTGGTCGAAGTTTCCCTTCGCTCTCCGCACGTTCGATCATAGCGAGAGCTATGCGGTCCTTCACCGACCTCATCGGGTTGGCAGACTCCAATTTGACATAGACCTCCGCATCTTCCTGCCCCGGAAGGCGGTTCAACCTCACCAAAGGAGTCCGTCCTATCGTTTCCAGTATGTTATTGAACTTCATTGAAATCACCTATCTCTTGATTTGATCATATTCCATGGGCGCAGGACCCACGATTTTAGAGGGAAAACCTAGGAATCATCCCCGTCAAAGTCCTACGCTGGTGGAAACACTCGTTCATCCTCAATCAGTTACGGAGATCACCTCTCCAACAGGGACAGGGCCCCGGTGGGGCAAGCGTCCAGGCACAAACCGCACGCGATGCACCTATCGCTGTGGAAGACGACCTTGTAGTCGTCACCTTTCTCAAGGGTGTATGATTCGAAGGGGCAGATGGACACGCACATGCCACAATCGCTACATCGTTCCTCGTCCTTCTTTACAAGGCTGAGGAGCTCCTTGACCTCGACCTTCGAATCCCTCAGGTAGTTCAATCCTTCCTCCCGTCGGGCGCCATCTATCTCCAGGAGCAGGTGTCCGCCCTGCTCGTTGATGTCCGCTCTGAGTATGTTGATCTCCAGGTCGAAGTCTCGGACCAACCGGAAGGTGACTGGCTCCTTTATCAGCCTCGGGGAGAAGTCCAGTACATAGACGTTCTTGCCCATCAGATCCCCTCCACGACGCTGCGGACCTCAAGGGCCCTCTGTGCCTGTTCCTGGGGCAATGGCTCTACCGGTTGGCTGATGAGGAACTGTCCTTTGGTTATCCAGCTTTTCAATGTATCGGCGATCTTGCGCGCCTTGCGATAGCTGGATAACGACGAGGTGCGCACCATCTTACCGTTGATATCGATGGTCCCGCTGCGAAGCTCCGCATAGCTGACCTCTTTGATCGGTTTGCGCGCCCTTGTCTGATAGGCATAGTCCAGGACGGGTGCGAATATCTCAGCGTCTGAGACAGCCGCCGCCCTCAGGACCTCCTCGTCCAGTATGGGGATGGGGACACCGATGCCCACACATAGCGAGGTCCCATACTTGTGGAAATATAACGACTCCAGGTACTCTGGGCTCATCTGCTTCAGGTCCCCCGACACGGCAAGGGCCCTGGCCGCGGCTTTGGGCACCCCATTGTGCAATGGCACATTGGTCTTGTACTGGGTACCTTCCCAGGATACGTATCCTATACCGCCTCCCAAGAATATCCGAGTACCGATCCCTATGGTGCGCAGGGTCGGGTCGTTCAACAATGGTGACAGTTGACCCGCGCTGCAGTAGGTGGCATTACCGAAATGAGGGAGCAGCTTGCCCATGTATGTGTACAGGGTCTTATCCGTACTATTTGTGGCAACGGCATAGTTCTGATACATGTTGCGTGGGTTGTACAGATACGCCTGGTTGATGTTCTTGAGCGAGATCCAGGTATCGATCTCCCTACGAGGATAGCAGTCCGTTCCATATGCTGTGGCACGAAGTCTAACGGAATCCCCTTTGACCAGATCCTCGATGACATGGGCGCCACCGTAGCTCAAACCGTCCCCCTCGCGTAGCTCCGTGGCACCGATATATGCGTCCACCGCTGCCAACCCAGTATAGGCCGGGACATCGTTGAGCCACACCTTCTGCATCTTGATCGGCGGTTCTGCATGACCGAAATTAAGGAATGCACCGGAGGAGCACATGGCCCCGAAGGTGCCGGTGGTGACTACGTCAACCTCTTTGGTCGCCTTCTCTAAGCCCTTTTCCTTGACCAGGTCGATGACCTCTTCCGCCGTAAGTACGACGGCATCACCGCTCTTGATCTTGGTATTGATCTCCTCCACTGTTCTTTTCATTTTCTCACTCATTCTTGTCCATATGTTCATTTTTCCGTCACTTAATGCTTATTTTAGACGCTAAAAACATCGTAACAATTGTTAATATTTATAAATTACCGCTTAGATTATTCCTAAATGAATAATCATATGGAATATGGTCCGATCTTCCAGAACCCGACCCCCATCAATAAAAGGTGGATGGTCGATCACATCGGTGTTCGACCCCAAAATTCGTTAATTGATTTCACTTCGCGTGCTTGATCATGTCCCAGGTCTGCTTGAAGTCCACCACAGGGAAGGTCTTGATGTTCTGGAACGCCATCATCGCCATGGTCTCCGGGGTCATGGAAAGGCCTATCATGGCCTCCATGCTCGGTGTGTCGAATAACATAAAGACCAAGTGGTTAGGATGGTCCGTCCAAAATCCGACCATCTTTACACCGAACTTTGCACAATTGGCCTCCGCGCTCTCGAACCATTTCAATGTTACTGCCCTAAACTTGTCGTTATAGGCAGGACAGACCTCAGGACTGTGCTTTGCTACCTGCATTACCAACATTTTTCATTCTCCTTCTTTTTGCCGAATCTTTCATCCATCTGTTATACCGTGTTTCAAGGGAATCTCATCACTCCTGTAACTGCAAATATGACCTTCTTCCTTCGTTTCCGATCCGATTATAGTCCTATCTCACCTCCTCTTTTTATATCCAATAATTAAACTATTATATGATATTATAAACGATTGAGCTATTCAAGCTTATAGTAAACTGACAAAAACAAAAAAAGGACACAAGATATAATTATTTTTATCATCGAAGTCCACGAATGTGTGGTCCAAGAGCATATGGAAGGAAATGCAATCATCTGGTTTAGCATGTGAGGGTGCTGCACCTCCATAATGATATCTTGATGATTCCAGGAGGCCAATATTCAAGTGTTTCGATCGATGCGTCATTCATCAAAAATCATATCGCTGGGATGTAAGAATGAGTGGGCTCAGCCGGATTCGAACCGGCGACCTACGCCGTGTAAGGGCGTCGTCATGACCGCTAGACCATGAGCCCGGATGGGACCCAACATTCGCTGTACGATAATAAAGCTTGCCGAAAAAATGAAAAAAGAAGGGGTTTGCGGCAACCAGCGGCATCATCGCTTGGCGGGGACCGGGCTGCCAACGATCCCGAAATCATAGTCCACGCTACCAAGGTTCGGGCTGATCACGATGCAGGCCGACTTGAGGGTGGAAAGTTGCCAGATACGGTACAAGGCGTCGTTGTATCCGTTCACCTTGAGGTCGATGACGCTCACTGGCCGGTCCCATCGGTACATGACCAAGGTCACGATCCATGAGACGTCGGGGTAGACCGGATCGAAGGTGTTGAGATCGATGTTCAGCCCGTCCACTACCACCTCGTTGATGGACCAGCCCTCACCAGTGGTCCCCCAGTCGGTCATGTAGCGGAACTGCACCCATACCTTCTTGCCATTGTACTCGGACAGGTCGAAGTTCAACCAGGTCCAATCCCCACTACTTCCTGTGAACCCCGGTAGTTGGTCTGGAATGGACGGGTATAGCTCTTGGTTAGCGGCCTGCGCCTCCTCCGCGGTGACCGTAACCCCCTCCAGGGACAGGGATGTCCATGTCTTCCCATCAGTGGAAACCTGCACCATGCCATAGTCCCAATCCGGTTCGATGTCGTACCAGGTATAGATGGACAATGAATGGTCCGGTCCGCGTTGGCTGAGGTCGATCTGTCCCCGCAGTTGTAGGTCGCTCTCGTCGTTCGCGCCTGACCACCAGGACCCATCCATCAATTCCCATCCCTTGCTGGTATCCTTGTCATCGCCGCTGAAGGTGAACTTGGAGTTCAATCGTTGCTTGACCCTCATCTTGTCCTGGGTGACGTAGATGTAGTCAGTCCCATAGGCGCCAACGGTGGTGGTGGCAGTATCCCCGTCATAGTAATCGGAACGTGAGACCAACCCCGCACTCTGTCCATAGTTCAACAGCGCTAAGGATGAATAGTCGTCCAGATCGATGGACTTGTAGTTGTACAGGCCATTTCCAGGCGTATTGGCATGGATGAGATTGGCCAATCTCCAGGACTTGAAGACCTTCTCGAAGTTCCAGCTCTCATGACCGCTCATCTTCAGGGTATCGGTCACAGAGTCTGTCCCGGTCTTGTTATTGTTGAACAGATCTTGAATGATGGTCGAACCTCCGAAATGGTCGTTCAGGTACATCATGAACAGGACAGTGGCACCATAATCGGCCAGGATATTATCGTCGCCCTGGTCGTTCCACATCGTCAATGAGTTGCTAGGGTCCTGCAAGTACTCGCTGATGTGGCTGGCCATGGCCTTGCCATATCCACAGAGGAACTCAGCGTAGTCAGCGCAACCCTCGTTGATCCAGGTCTCCTCGGATGAATCAACGAAGTCGTGCAAAAGGTGCTGGTACTCGTGGGCCACAACCCCTTCGTACAGGAATGGTCGCCTTGAGTCGTTCCCGGTCCGGTTGGCCCAGTCCCTGCAATCGATATTGATCATGTTACGGTCATATTGCATAGCCATGGTCGATGAGTAATATCCAGAGATGTAGATCGGGTAGGTCGGGTCGTAGAAGTTCTCATCGCGGATATTGGAGATCATTATCATGGTCTTGTGACCGTCGGTCGTGTTGAATGTGTCAACATCTCCATAGTAGTCAACGATCACAGCGTTGGACCCGTTAAAGATGGGCGCCTCCGAGAAGAAGTCCGTCTCTATAGGGTAGATATTCTCATCGAACTGGTCAATCATATAGTCGACCTGCTCGTCCGTGATAGAGTATTGGGACGTGAAAGCGTTCCGGGGATCCCCCCAGGGGTAGCTCATGTTATCCTGCACCCATATCTCGCAATTGATCCCCTCCCCGCGCTTCACCATGTCAACTTGGTCATAATCATCGGTGTAATCGTTTGAGATCAAATAGCCCTTCACAGTTCCATTGGAATCCCCCGCGTTCACATCTTCGACGATGGGAGCGGCGGAGTTCGCGTCACGAACACCTTGGAAATATCCAGACATTTTTGACCAAGCGAACTTATCTGGACTGAACATCATCGGCTCTGGCTCTGGATAACTCGTCCCTATCTTCTCGGCCTCAGAATCTTGAGGCACCAATATCACCATGGCCGTGAGAACCATAAGTAAGACGGTGACCAGACTGAACAACTTCACTGTAACGCTCTTCAAGTCCTATCCTCCTCTCTGAATTTTATCAGTGGGCGAAAATGGCCCTCTGAGTGCTTAATATTCCTGGGAGGAGGATTAGAGATATTTCTTAATTATGTACCGATCATTGAAGATGATGGACCTTTAAATGCTCCAGGACGAGGAAAGATCACGGCCGACCTAATGGAAACTATGATAATGGCTACCTACATTCCATTCATGGATCGGTTCGGAGAGTAAAGCAGTTGAGCGATGGGTTCAGAGCGAAGATGCGGAAGGCGTTGTCCGCCCCAGATATTATGCCGGCCATGCGTCGCTATTTCGTGAACACGGTGTTCGACGCCACCTTCGTGATGTTGGGCATCGTGATCGGGTCCGCCTTCACCAACGAGTCGCAGATGGTGGTCATAGTCACCACCATACTGACCAGCGCCGTCGCGCTCTCGATATCCACCGGTTCAAGCGTCTTCGAGGCGGAGAACATGGAACAGGGAAGGCGCATCGATCGTCTAGGTAGGGCCATGCTATCCGACATGGAGGAGACGGACATAGGTCGCGTCTCACGGGTCGGGACGTCACTCGTAGCATTGTTCAACTCCTTGGCCCCCCTGTTGGTAGGAGTCCTGATGATGACACCATTCCTCATCATGGGCTCCGACCACGTTCAGGAAGCAGCGGAGGTGGCCATCGGATTGGCCATCGCCACGCTGTTCGTCACCGGCTTCTTCATGGGCCGTATCGGCAACAAGAACCCCTGGGTCAGAGGGGCCAGGATGGCTGTGATCGGTATGGCGGCCTTCGTGATCTGCTACCTCATCGGCGGAGCGATCTGATCAGCAGATGCGCGGCACCGGGTCTCCGACCGGAGGCTCCAATATGCGCTTGCCGCCCACCTCGGTCCTCATCATCACATGTTTGGTGCGTTTGCTGGCACAGCCGATGATGGCGGCATCCTTGCCCAATGGGGAGGAGCGCATGACGCGCAGCACCTGCTCGGCCATCTCCGGCACCACCCCGACCAGGACCTTGCCTTCGTTACCTATGGTAAGAGGGTCCAGGCCCAGCATCTCGCTGGCATTCCTTACCGCGGGGGATAGGGGGATGGCCATCTCCTCCAGCTCGACCCCCACCTTGGATTTGGACGACCATTCGTTGATGGCGTTGGCAAGACCCCCTCTGGTGGGGTCCTTCATGCATACCACACCCCCGACCTCGAGGATATTGGCGATGAACTTGTTGAGCGGGGCCACATCGCTCTGCACCTGGCTCTCGAAACCATAGCCCTCTCGGAAGGAGAGCAGGGCGATGCCATGGTCTCCCATGTTCCCCGAGGCGATCACGATGTCCCCGTCCCGAAGGTTGTCGTCGGTGAGCCATTGGGAATCGACCTTGCGATGTTGCGAGGCGATGCGGTGGTTATGGTCCATGAATGGGCTCCTCCGACCGATGGCCGCGGTGGTGATGACCATCTTGTCGATCGCCCCCGATTCCATGACCTTGGTGTCGCCAGTGACGATAGGGACGCCCGCCATCTCCGAATGTCTCCCCATGCTCTCCATGACCTTCTCCAGGACATCCAGCTCCAGACCCTCCTCCAGGACAAGGGCCGATGAGAGGGCCAGGGGCTCTCCTCCCATGACCGAGATGTCATTGATGGTCCCGCAGACGGACAGGGCGCCGATGTCCCCTCCCGGGAAGAACAACGGTTTCACCGTATGGGCATCGGTGGTGAACACGATGCCATTGACGACGGCCGAATCGTCGAAGGAGTCGAGAGGCACGTCGGTCTTGAACTTGGGGAGGTGGGGGGCGATATGCCTGGCTATGAGCTCCTGCATGAGCTCCCCGCCGGCACCATGGCCCATGGTCACGCGCTTCATGAGCGGTCGATGATTCGACGGAGGTTTAAACCTTGTCCATTTCAAGGCAGATCGACGTGCACTATCTTGCTCGTCCCCAAGATGATTCTCCTTCCGATCCATAAAAGATAGTTTATCCTATCATCGACCATTATCGGCCATGCGCAGGTCGATCGTCCTCGGTTCGTTGATAGTCGCCTCATTGGTCCTGGGGTTCGCATTTCTGGAATATCCCTATAGGCCAGACCAGTACAGCGACCTGATGTACAAGGCATGGCTCTCCGTGACCGTCCTGGCGGCGCTGTATTTCATATTCCGATTCGTGATCGAGCCTCTGGGGGCGAGGAGGTTCAAGGACCCCAAGATGAGCTACTCGTTCCGGAAGGTCCTATCGATATTACTGGTCCTGATATCGATCACAGCCTTACTGGCCGTTTGGATCGAGGAGACGCCGATCCTGCTGGTCTCCTATGGCCTCATCTTGGCTGGGATCGCGGTGGCCCTCCAAGACCTTTTCAAGAACTTCATGGGGGGTATCATAATCTTCACTACGGGGTTCTACAACGTCGGGGACAGGGTCGACATCGGCGGCAAACTGGGCGACATCGTCGACATTGGGATCATGTACACCACGCTGTTGGAGACGAAGGGATGGCTGGAGGGGGAGCAGCCGACGGGGAGGTTGACATCGGTACCCAACGGTCAGATACTTTCACAGGCCGTGAACAACTATACCAAGGACTTCTCATTCGTCTGGGACGAGCTGGTGATCCCGATCACATATGACAGCGATTGGAAGAAAGCCTCGGCCATCATGAAAGACTCTGCCATCCAAATGAGCCAGGATGACACCATCAGCGCGGACCGTGAGCTCGACCAGATCACCGGGAAGTACTACATAACCAAGACCATGGTGGAGCCGGTATCCTACCTGCGTCTGACAGATAACTGGGTGGAGGTATCTGTCCGTTACATCGTATCACCAAGGAACAGGCGGACGACCAAGTCGAAGTTGTCTCTGATCGTCTCGGACGAGTTCACAAAGGTGGGCAATATCCGGATCGCCTCCCAGACCGTGGAGATCGTGAGGTTCCCGGATGCTCCGTGTAAGGAGTGAGGACAAAGGCTTATGAACGGGGGGTAAGATAAGGGGGACCACCCGGGCTCGTAGGGTAGTCTGGATTATCCTTTTAGCCTTCGGAGCTAAAGACCGGGGTTCGAATCCCCGCGGGCCCGCCATCATCTATAGCCACTCATATTGCGTTTTGACGGAATAGCGGGTCTTTTCGCACTTATCGTCTGGCTCCTGATCGACGCATCTTTTTGAACTGTTCCTTCAACTGATATTGCTTAAGGAAGAAATGGAGAGGATTTATATGTCACTTAAAAAGCGCACAATGAAAATGGTAAAGAGGTTTTCTAACTACCTTCTTACTTCCCTCTATAACAACGTTCGGCATTTGTCGAAAGGGTCGATCAGATCAACGGGTTTAATAAAATAAAAAAAGATAGTTAGGGGCCTTTCTTCAGGCCGCCTTGGGCTTCCAGATGATGGCCAGGAGCCCGCCGATCACTCCCATTGCCGAACCGATGATCCACCCACCACCGAAAATGAGCCCGATCAATGAGAATATGATGATGCTAGCCCCTGCCGCTTTGCGTAGTTCTGGTTTCAACAAAAGGGTGACGGCAGCACCGGCGACGATCGACCCAATGAACAGCAGGATTATACCGACCAGTACCCACGAAAGTCCCGCCCATATGTCTTCATCGATCGCGTAAAAGATGGAACGGAAGAATATCGCCGCGAGCCCCTCGAAGAACATCAACATCCCACCTAATGCCGCTAGATAAAATCCAGCCTTAGGGTAGTTATTGGCCGCTAGCATTTCAGGAGTAATCTTAATCGGTTGCGGCGGAGCTGCAGGTGCTTGCTTTGAAGGCGTAGTTGGTTGTGTAGGCGTAGTTGGTTGTTCTGTTCCGGTCATAATCTTCCTCCTTTTTTTCGGTCGGTTTAACCTCGGTAAATTAGCTAGGCCTTTTAAGGGTATTGAAAAAGGACTAGCGACCGGTCTCCCGATTTTCGATACGGTAACCGGTCATTGTGAGTTTATCGACTTACTTCTTCTTAACCGCTCTCTTCTTCTTCGGCTTTGCCTTTGCGGTCTTTTTCTTCGCGGCTTTCTCGGCGGCCGCCATGGCACCGATCTGCATATACATGTCCCTGGTCAGCATCCCGTGGCCCAGCATCACTGCGTTGGAGTCGAGGAGCTGTTGCTTCAGGTCCTTTGCCCAGAGGTGCTCTATGATCATGATCAATGCCGAGCTGTTGTTCGGTATGTCATCGGCTATGCGGTCCATGTCCTCGTATGTGAACCCGAAGCCATTCTCAATTACCGCTTCCTCTCCCTCGCGGTAGCCGACGTTGGCGCCCTGCTCTCCGGCGGCGCCGAATCCCATCAAGGCACCGATACCGGCGCCCAGATCGATCATCTCAGCGTCGCCCAGGTCCGACCCCTCGACCTCGATGAGGTTGCCATCATCATCTTTGGCAACGAACATGTAATCGATAAATCTGATGATCCCCTTTTCCCTGGCTTCGTCCAAGGCCGGAAGGATCTGTCCGTTGAATTTATTCCCTGGGAAACCGAACGCGAACATCTGCAATGGTCCAAACATTACCATATTTTTCACTCCTTTGTTTCATATAAGTTAGGCATGAGATCCATTTCCGAGACGATCTTGCCTCCGGATTTAGGACGTCTTTTCAGACTATCATCCCATGATTCAGTAAACTTTAAAGTAATATATTATCTTTTACATTACTCGACAATAAAGTAATATAATACTGGTATCGTTACTTGTTCCAGCGGCTTTGTGTCGGTATAATGCCCTACTGAGTAGTTTGGCAATTTTTCGGCAAGGATGTCGCTCGGCTCGGGAGGCTACTCATTGCGAATGCGGTTCGACGACGATCGCCGCCAGGAATTGCTGGATGGCGTGATTGGGATCATCACGGTGCGCGGATTCTCCGAGGTCACGATATCGGAGATGGCTCATGAGCTGCATTGCTCTGTCTCGTCGCTCTACAAGATCGCCTCGAATAAGGACGGTCTCATCTTGCTTGCCATCACCCGCTGGGGCGAACTCGTCTTGGAAGATATGGAGGTCCACGCGCTTCGAGGCCAGACCGCCGCAGACAGGGCGCGCCTCTACTGGCAGGCCGGAGTTGAGAGTATCCGCCCCCTGTCCCATGAGTTCCGCAAAGACGTCGATCGCTTCGAGTCGGCGCGGTTCGCATATTCCAGCATTTCACAACGTTTTATCGATCGGTTCATTGACCTTCTTGAGGGTGCGGTAGCGGCAGGGGAGATCAGACCTATGAATACTCGTTTCCTAGCTCAAGTCTTCGCGCAGATAGCCCTTGTGGTCCGTGACGAGCAAGAACTTAGCAAAAGCGGCCTCACAGCCGCACAGGCGATCCTCGAGGTGGACCACATCATCTGGGATGGAATCCTCAAAGGAGGGAGCGGGGCCGATGGTGTGCCTTCGAGGGCCCCTCGGGGAAAATGAATGCACAGTTGATGCTAGAACACTGCTATTAGATGATCTTGCATTATTCACCCTGTTAAGAAACCCTTCTGGATTAAGAAGATTGCGGTTTACTATTTGACCTGCATTTGATATTTTACAATAGGTAATTCATAATAGGGATCATCCACTGGAATTAGGTTTAAAAAAATATATGGAAAGAGGTTTGAAAGATGTTTTGCCGTTACCACCCGCTCACATCTTTACGGTTAGGGTATATTGTGCGTAGTCGGTTATCCCTTCAGGAGCGCAATACGTTATCAGCATCGCCACCTTGGAATACATGGTAAGGCTCGACATCAAGATGCCAGCCATCTCGGTCACGTCGCTGAACATGACCTTGGAGATTGTGTATGTGGTGCCGAACATCGTGGTGCGGAAACCGACCAGGGTGAGCATGAAGTCGTTCTCGATCGGGAGTACCTCAGTGATGTCCATGAACACCGAGGCGTCCTTGCCGTCAGAGATCAACGCACCATCGACATAGACGTTGTCGATCCACCATCCACCATAATATAAACTCGTGTCCGTTACCATACGGAACCCGATCAGGATGTCTTGACCAGCATAGGCAGAGAGGTCAAAGGTCAAGGACTTCCATGAGGTCACATAACTTGTGAGACCAGGTAGGTTCTCAATAACCTTGGGGAGGGCGTTAGGATCCGGGTTGGAATCGGTATAGGCGTTGGCCAGGCTCTTCCACGTGTGACCGCCATCGGTCGACACCTGCACGAATCCATAATCCCAATAATCCTCCAGGTCCCACAAGGAATCGAATTTCAGAGTCCCTCCACCCTGGGCTTCAAAGATGGCCCAATTGTCGAGCATATTCCCGGTCCCGGACCAGAGCACGTTTCCGTCCGATGTCCATCTCGTGTCTTGGGCGTTGGTGTCCGCCCCATCGAAGACGACCTGCTTGGCGTTCTTCTGCAACCATATGTAATCCGTGCCCCAGGCCGGAGCTCCAGGGGTCGCAAATGCCTCAGGGTTCGGTGCGGACGGAGTACCAATGTCTATCTTGAAGTTCTCTCCTTTGAACCCATACTGGTAGTTGTTCATCGACCAATCGATGAGCAATGCCACAGAGAAGTCCCTATATAGATCGGCAAACCTCCTCGGGGTCCCAAATGATGCCAACGCCGAGTTGATGCCAGAGATGCCATTCTTCGGTTCGTTGAACATCTTCTTGATCATCGTGGTCCCGAATTTCTCGTATAGGAACAAGGTCCACATGTAGACCAATCCATAATCGGCTAGGACCTCCAGGCCGCCCTGGTCCTCCCATGCCACCAAGGAGTTCTCTGGATGCGTTACAAGGTCTCCGGTATGGGACACTGGGCTTCCATATCCACACAAGGGTATGGAGAAGTCCGCTAACCCCTCATTAACGAACGACTCCTCATCAGGATCAGAATCACTCATCAAACAGATGCTCCATCTCATGTGCGATGATGCCCTCGTAGAGGTATGGTCTGGATCCTCCCGAGCCCATGCGGTTGGCCCAGTCGTAACTGTCGATGCTTATGACGTTCCTATCGAAATATGCCTCAAAGATGGGGAAAAGAACCCAGCGATATAATTCGGATAGGTAGGATCATAATAGTTCGCGTCCCTGATGTTGCTAACCAGTATCACGAATTTATCTCCTGCATAATAACCGGCTGGGAAATACCCCCAATCTTCCAGGAGTGAATAGGTTCCATCATGATGATCAGGAGCCCGGAAGTAGTCGGTCATCTTAAGACTGATGACGTTCTCATATTGGCCTAATAGATAATCGACCTGAGCCTGCGTCACGACCGGGGTAGACAGGATCTCCGGCGGGCCATGCAAGATTGGTTTGGACCCAGATCTCGGCCGATGGACCCACTGCCACCTTGTAGAAGTTTGCGAAATAATAACCGGACGTATCATCCAAAATCATCCATGTTTTTACTTCCAGGATGTTCAACGAGGGTGTAGCAGAGATGGATGCCGCGTCCGACTCAGCATTCCCATTAAGCGATGCGCCCAACCCGTCTTCGGACACATGCCAGGACCGAATCTCCGGCCCTGCATCATACGGTCGATAATCAGGCAATTTCGCTGTCGCCGCATCAGCATGCTGGACGGGATAAAATAACACCACCAACATGAGTGCCGCTACAGCTATTGGTATCAATTTCTTGTACATGTTCCTCCCCCTTCGTTCTTACGCAATGCGTTAGAAGGTGATGTTACAGGTTCATTAGAGATATTTGTAAATTTTTTTAATTATCATTTGAGATAATTGACATTGAATTTAGCAAACCAACATCAATAATTGGGCCAGAGCGGCTTATTTTCAAATGTAAAAATAAAACTCTATTCATAATTATCGATGGTGTAATCTCCAAAGTTAAGAGGGTTGATCCTATGGCACGGTAAATCAATTAGAATTTTAGACGGTGCATGAAATCTAAGTCAAGCGCATCGATCTATTGCAACGCTTGGGCTCCCGCAACCTCAGAAAATATGTTACTGCGTAGGATATGCTTCGGAAACTCGATTGAGAATGGGGGGGGGGAGATGCACCCATTCAGCCATAAGGTCAAGGCATAATTCGAGATGGCCCGACCACCCATCCATTGGGTCGCTGGCCCATTAATATTCCTCATATCGCTCGAGCCAGGTCTTTCCCTCCCAATAGGATTTATCTATCTCACCGGGCATGTCGGGACCGTGGTGTCAAATAGGCCCCTAGGCGTCACGTTGATCGCCCTGTTCCTGGTGCTGATCGGAATAATCGCATTCCTATCGGCCGCTGGAATGGTCTTCCTGGCCACATTGTCCTTAGAACAGATCCTTGATTTCATCGAAGGGGAACCGTCCCAATGGTTGATCGAAAACTATCCTCTGATATTCGGTACCATCGGGTCGGCGCTCATTGCCGAAGGTGTCGTCGCCTTGATTTTAGCTTATGGGTTCTGGAAGGCCAGTACGTGGGCTTGGATGGTTGGGATGGTCTTTGCCCTTATATCGATACTAATCGCGTTCATCCAGCCTTGGGTGATCGGGTTCAGCGACCCCGCCTGGGTATCCGAATTGGCCTGGTCGTTGCTCTGGCCATGGGTTCTAATAATCTACCTGAACCGACCGAAGATCAAGATCTACTTTGGAAGGGTCCCACATTAATTTTGATGAACTCCTCCACAAAATGGTCGAAGGAAGCTCGAATTTATTCGAATCGATCCTGGCATAAATGATCCAATCACGATCTGGTGGGAGGATCGCATATGGCTTTCGTGATGACCTCGGTGAGCTTCTCCTCCGTGGGCACTCCACCGAAGAGCGCCAGCACCTCATTGATGAACAATGCCGGCGTGATAGCCGAACCATACTTCTGGAACATAGGTCTGATGGGGGCCATGTAAGCGTACTGCATGCTCATCAGGGCGTCCGTGACGGTAACGAGTTCCAGGTCCGCCTCCCAACTGTTCTTCGCCAGGACCTCCTTGATCAGATCGGCGTATCGTCTGTCGTACTGGGCGAATTTGGGGTCACAACACGCGAACGAGAGGATGGTGAGCTTCAGCTTACTTGCCATAGAGCACCTCACCGACCATACGGATCCGGTCTATGCCATAGATGTCCGTGTCGAACAAGGGTACCTCCCTCTTGATCTGGTCGGGGAATCGCACCTCGATCTCCTGGAGGTACCTGTCCTGGGTGGCCCTCCTCCTTTCCAGGAACCAGTTGCCCTGGAGCACATCTTTGGGTATGACCTCGTTGATGATCATGGCTGGGACGTTGATCCCAAAGCCCTTGAGGTCGGTGATGGCCCTGGCCGTCTCCTCGATGGGGAGGCGCTCTGGCAGCAGGACCAGGTTGAACGCGGATATGCTCTCGTCGCTCAATCCGCGAACAGCCTTATCGTAACGCTCCTTCTCCACCTTCAGATCGTCGACCATCTTTTCATCGTAGACGAAACCCAGGGCCTCGGACAGCTCACGTCTGTTCTTGATCTGGTTGGTCATATAGCTGGACCAATCGAAGGGCATGGAGAGCTCCCGCAAGGTGTGACCGGTGGGAGCGGTATCGAACACGACTTTGTCATGGGTCGTGTCCTCGAAGAATGATACGAACTGATCGAAGGCGGCGATCTCCTCGGTGCACGGGGTGCTCAGCAGCTCGCTTCCGAAGAGCGTGGCGAACCCGGACAAAGTGCCCTCCAGTCGCGTCTGGAACATGCCCATGGCCTTCTTGGGGTTGATGTTGAGGCCACAGAGGTTCCTGGCCGTCCCTATCTTGGTGATCTCCGTCTCGCTGATGCGCTGCTCATATATCGCAGATAGGCTGACGGTAGGGTCCGTAGCCACGATCAGGGTGCTATATCCATGGTCCCCCAACCAGGTGGCGGCCGTCGCTGCCATGGTTGTCTTCCCAACGCCACCTTTACCACCGAAGAATAGGAACTTCCGATCCTCAAGGATCTTGCGCAGATCGTCTTGGCTCATCGTTCCTGAGAATGTAACCAACGTCAGATAATGGTTACCCTCGTTGGATTCAAACATCATGCGCTATTATACGGTTACTTCCCAAATGCGTAAGCGATCATCCAACATGGTATATCTGGACATATGAATGGAACGACCCGCGACCCAATGAAACTATTATATCCAATAGGCTCTCTTGATTCCTCAAGGTGATTTATTGGGAGTTAAATTCGTTGATGCTACAGAGGAGCAGAAATTCGCCAAGTTGAGGAAATTCAACATTGGGGCCGGATTCCTGCACTTATTCCAAGCTATTTTGATGCTCGTAATTGCCAACTACGCGGTGACGATGACATTCACGACATCATTCCTAGATGCCGCGAACGGGTATCCGCCGACCGTGCCATCCGTGCCCACCGAACTGTTCTCCGTGGCCGTGGGTCCAATGGTGGCCTTGTTCCTGATGCTATCGGCGATAGCACACCTCAGCGTGTCGACATATGGTTATGATTGGTATGTGAAGAACCTGAAGATGGGCATCAACAAGGCCCGGTGGTTCGAGTACGCCCTCTCCTCCTCGATCATGTTGGTGGTCATCGCTTGGCTCGTCGGCATGTTCGATTTCGTATCGATCTTGCTACTGTTCTGCCTCAACGCCTGCATGAACCTGTTCGGGTACATGATGGAGCTTCATAACCAGACCACCAAGAAGACCAATTGGACCGCTTTCTACTTCGGCTGCTTCGCCGGGCTCATTCCTTGGGTGGCCCTCATGATGTACTTCTTCGGGGTTTCTGGTGGGAGTCCGCCGACGTTTGTCTATGGCATATTCGCCTCGATAATCATCTGCTTCAACATCTTCCCAGTTATCATGGTGCTCCAATACAAGAAGGTGGGGAAGTTCAAGGACTATCTCTACGGCGAATATTGGTACATCATCCTGAGCCTGGTAGCTAAAACGTTATTGGCCTGGCAGGTGTTCAGCTGGTACCTTGGTATCATAAACATCCAGACAAACCTTTTCCTATCATTTTTCCTCTTTCCATAGACTCCTCAGGATATCGATGGACCTGGCCGTAGGTCTTGAGCTCCTTGCCATCCAGGAAAGATATTGTCCCATGGCCTCCACAGACAAGGCATGGTCTTTGCCCGTCAACATCAGAGAGCTTCTTGGCCAACTCGATCAACACTCGTCTTTCCTGGTCCGCTCGTACGCTGTCGACGTTCACCGTCGTCATCAGGTTCTTGGCCAGCAGATTATAGCGTGAGCGCTCCTCGTTCAGGCTCTTGAAGTTGATCAAGCTATCACCTGTGAAAAGCACCCCCTCCTTCTCGGCGACGAAGAACACCTGGCCATGAAGGTGGCCTCCCAAACCATCGAGCACCTTCAGCGTCATATCGCCCACCCGGATGGAGCCGATGACATTCAGGCCCATCACCTCCCCGATGGGGGTGAGGTCAAAGAGCTCCATTTCCTCTGGCGGTCTGAACGCGGAGAAAAGGTTGATCAGCTTGGTATAGACGGCCTCGAGCACCGAGCTTTCCGAAACGGACCCATAGGCCCGATTGGCGGCGTTGATGATGTCCGCCGTCCCTGGATGGACGTATACTGGTGCGGGGAAGGACCAAGCCCCGCCAGAGTGATCGGCGTCGGCGTGCGTGATATAGATGCCCCTCAATCGGGACATGTCCCCCAATCCGTAATGGGCCAGCATATTCCTTCAGATCATCCTTGTATTGACCGTATCCCGTGTCGATTATGACCATGCCTTCCCGGTCATTCAGAACATAGATGTTACCGCCACAAGGAGGTTGGAAGCAGAACAGCTCCACCTTCTCGGTGACATCGATACTCTGCACTTCCGCATAGAAGTCCGGCCCCGTCGACATCTTCAAGGCCCGTCCCGTTTCGAGAACGCTATTGAACACAGCCTTGGGGTCCATGTCCTGATTGGTGAGCTCCTGGACGATGTGGTTGATGTCCGATAGCAGCTTCATGAGGAACTGGTCCTCATGGTCCCCGATGATCTCACGCAGCTCCTGGGCGAAACGGATGTAGAAAACGGTGTCATCCAGATGCTTTCCGGTGACATCGTACTCGAGGATCTCCAACGGATAGCGCGACCTCAGTTGTTCCAAGAGCCGATCCAGCTTGGTAACGTCATCCAATGTCAAAGAGATGGTCACCTGGTCAGGGTGCTTGCTCTGGTCATCGAAGTCCAAGAAGGCTATGTTGCTGTGGGCGGTGGTGGTGTAGTGCAAGAACTCGAACAGGGCGCCAGCACGATGGGGCAAGACCACCTTGAACTTAAGGAAACCCAACTTGGTCAGGGACGTCTGCAGGAAACCGATCGCCTTCAACTCCCTTTCGATGGAAGCATATTCCACCGGATCGCAGATGACCTCGAAGAAGACCACATAGGGGTCGATGCGCCTATCATAATGGATGCGTTCTATGTTCCCCCGGTAACGCTTGACGATCTCGGCGGCGGTATGCAATGCCCCCGGCTCGTCAGGCATGCGAGCGATGAAATAGAACTTCTGGGTGCTCATCCAGGAAGCGATGGCCAGGGTTAGACAAATACTTTCTCAGGGCCGAATGAAAAAAATATCCAAGGAGGGATATCGGGTCGATGTGCCGTATGTTGGCGGTGGTCACTGTCCCATTGGACACCGAGTTCACATATGGTTCCCTCATGCATTTATTCGATCTGTCTGGAGAGCATCGCCACGGGTGGGGCGTGGGTCATTTCACCGAGGATCGGGCGGTGGTGGAGCGGGAACCAGTGCAGGGCGAACCGGTCGGCGTTAGCTCGGGCCGCGGCGCTAAGGGCGCGGTCACCCACCGTCATCGGCCACATCCGCAAGGGTTCCGTGGGCGGTCAATCCCTCGAGAACACTCACCCTTTCACAGATGGCCATTGGATATTCTGTCACAACGGGACGATCGACATTCACGCGATGTTGAGGGCTCGCCTCACCGATATGCGGTCGACCCGATTGAGAGGGTCCACAGACTCAGAGGTGTTCTTCCAGTGGTTATTGCAGAACATGGAGGAGCAAGGTGATCCCATCGGAGGGATAGAAGAGGCCCTCCAGTCCATATTGAGAAAAAAGGGCAAGGGGACCACATCTTTGAACTTCCTTCTCAGCGATGGCACAATCACATTCGCCTGCAACCTCTCCTTTGAGAGACATGATTACTTCCGCATGCATTACAAGCAGGGTGCTGGGAACAGCCGATCGCCTCTGCAGATCTGCTCCCAACCGTTGGGGGAAATGGATGGATGGGAACCTGTGGACGATGCCACTTTGACGATCATCCGAGAAGGCACGAAGATGAGTTTTCAGAGCATCGATTGAAGATCACTTCTTGCTCTCAGAGAACTTGACGGCGATCTTGAAGGAGTTGAGCATACAGGGCTCTGCGTAATATCCTTTCATGTTCCTGAGCTCCTCTACATCTGGTCCGCGGAACGCCCCTTCAGGTCCTCCGCATCCCTCACACCGAGCCGATAAAGGCCCTCTGCCGCATTCTCTCCCACGCCTGGAATCTTCCGCAATCGTGCTATGACCTCAGCTTTGTCCCCTTCTACCATCTCAACGACCTCGAAGAACGAGCGCAACCGGTCCTAGATAATCATACCGCCTTTATCACGGTCGGGTATGGATGAGTCCCATGGCCCGGGACAACATGTCCCTCATGGTGGAACCGGTCTCCATCCAGCTCAATCGTTCCATCGTCAGATAGGCCAAAGTGAAGGCGAAATAGGGCACCAGGTAGTACCAGGGGAACCAACCCAGGGCCATCATCAGCACGAGGGCGACGTCGCTGAGGGGACGATACATCATGATCCACCGGACCAGCTTGTGCGCCCCCGCCTTTTGGGCCAGGTCGTCCACAACCTCGTCGAGGAACCCGGCCAGGATGAATATCACCAACGGCACCAACAGGATGACCGGGTCGGTGGAAGGCCAAAGCACCAGCAGGGTCGCCGTGGCGGTGAGGGTCCCGATCAGGAACGCACGATTGTCTATCTTTCGCGCAAGGACCAGGCTGATGACCATCGCCCCGAAGAAGGCGGTGGAGAATGGGGTGTCCATGGCCATGAGCCCTCCCATGGTCAGGCCCGCCAGGACGGCCAGCAGATTGGCGAGCTTTCGGGAGTAACGTTCCTCGTCGTATGCCTGGTCTATGAACTTTATCGCTGCGCCCAGGAAGGCGTAGAAAATTACGATCATATAGATGGGCAATGAAAATAGGAAATCCATGCTATCCCAACGTGTCTGCCTTTATCGGCCTCAAAGAACCGCTTAGAAGCCCATCACCCCTTCCCACGTACTTAATGTTTCCTGGACCTGAAAATGAGGGGGTTGGACATCTGGATGATGGAAATTGTATCGATCCTGATATCGGTTGACCGATTGGTCAACAGGAACCGGATATTGATATAGTCCCATCCGAGATTCTATTAGCGATGACGCCCCGAGGACGCGCTCTTACGATGGTCATTGCGATCACGATCACGGTCGGTCTACTATTGACCGGAATGTACTTCCTTTGGCAACCCTCCAGCCAGGAGCTTCCAGCTGGTAACCTTCCAGCGTTCCAGACCGACCAACAGCTGCGGACATATCTGGACGACCGCGGGTTAGACCAAGGGCGGTCCATGTATGACAGCATGGAGGCGGCGAGCGGGGCGGAACCATCGATCAAGAATTTCCATTCCAAGACCAATATCCAGGTGGCGGGAGTGGATGAGTATGACACGGTGAAGACGGATGGCACCTATCTTTACATCGTCTCAGCAGATCGGGTGAGCATAGTGAGGGCGTACCCGGCATCGGAGATGGCGAACGTCTCCCATATATTGGCCCAGGACCTTCTGGACGATGATGAGCTCACCATATATCTGATCGGCATCTACATCCTTGAGGAGCAGTTGATCATCGTCGGTCAGGTCTATGAGTCCTATGGGCCCCTGGCATACGATGCCATTGACATCTGGCCCGGCATCATGAGGGGTCAGACCATGGTCTTCCAGGTGGATGTGAGCGACAAGACGGATCCGGTCATTTCCCATCGCTATGCCATCTCAGGATACCATCTCACCTCTCGTCTCATCGATGACAGGCTCTTCGTTGTGACCGACCAGTACATTTGGTATAGCAACGATCAAGAGATGCCCATGGTCTGGCATGATGACGTCGGTGCGCAACTCTCCCCCCAGGACATTCGCTTCGATCCAAATGCCAGCTACGTAGGTTCCTTCACAAATATCCTCGGGATAGACCTAGGTGCGGGCTCGTACAATGCCACATCGGTGCTGACCAGCTATACCAGTATCATCTATGTCTCCCAATCCGACATCTACCTTACCTATGTGGATTGGCCCAGTGCCATGGTCTGGGTATCGGAGGGGGATGGGAACGATACCGCGGTGGCCCGGGCCGAGCCCACCATGCCTCAAACGACCATATATCGATTGGAGCTGCAGGGCATATCGGCCGTCCCGGTGGCCAAAGGTGAGGTGGACGGATTCCTTCTAAACCAGTTCTCCTTGGACGCCAAGGACGGGGTGCTTCGCCTGGCCACCACTAGCGGGTGGCAGGACCAGGAGAACATGGTCTTCACTTTGGACCATGACCTCCAGGTGATGGGCCGCCTCGATGGGCTCGGTCTGAACGAGAGCATCCAGTCTGCCCGCTTCCTCGATGACACCCTTTACCTGGTCACCTTCGAGCGCGTCGACCCGTTGTTCGTGATCGATCCTCGGACCCCTATCACCCGACCGCACTGGGAGAGCTCGTCCTCCCCGGCTTTTCCTCCTACCTGCATCCCCTCGGCAACGGCCTGCTCCTGGGCGTGGGCACGGGAGAACTCTACCCTCAAGCTGTCCATCTTCAATGTGAGCGACCCGTTGCATCCGGTGGAGGTGCAAAGCTTCAGGGCGCAGGGATGGGCCTACTCCGACGCCCAATGGGACCACAAGGCTGTCCTCTTCGACGAGAGGAATGGTCTGTTCGTCGTGCCTGTACATTCGTACGACCCCACCAACTGGACGGGACAGCAATCGACGTACGTGTTCGAGGTCTCGGTCGATGGCATAGGGCTCAAGGGCGTGCTGAGCAATGGCGAGACGGAGAGCGCGTCCCGCTCCGTGGTGATCGAGGACTCCCTCTACACCATCTCCTGCAATGTGCTGGCGGCCTGGTCTTTGTCCGACCTGGAGGCGCAGGGCAAGTTGTTCTATGACGACCTGTTCCTGGACTGGTATCAATATGGCGGTGTGCCGGTCGAGGCAGAGGGCTCGGAAGGAGCATCGGGTGGTAAGGCGCTCTGACGCTGGGAGAGCACATGAAAGGAATTAATCTCGGAGAACCGCCTATCGTCCTCGGAGAGAGCAAGTTGCGCGTGGAACTGGACAGGAAGGCGCTGTTCGCATTGGCCTCCGACACCAGGTTGGAGATACTGAAGGCCCTGATGTCCGAGCGCCGGACCGTCTCACAGCTCGCCGACACGCTCGGTGTGGACAAGGCGGCGGTCTATCGCCACCTGAAGAAGCTGGAGGAGGGCGATTTCGTGAAGAGGGAGGACGACCACGGGTTCGTCTATTATCGTCTGAGCTGGAAGGCCAGGGACATCATCTCGCCTGGTGAGAACACGCGCATCATCGTGCTGATATCCTCCTCCATCGTCCTGATGGTCATAGCCGCATTCCTCCTCATCGGTCTTACGGCTGGGTCGTCCACACCATTTCAAGATGCCCAGGAGGCCGGGAATGATTATGTGCCGACAGACGGTCGAGACCCTGGCCTGGGAGGGAACGACGACACATTGTCATATCTGGCGATCGGTCTGATCGCATCGATCTCGTTGATCTTGGTCATCTGGGCGGCCCGAACGTTATGGCGACCGAAACAGGCCGACCCCCTCCCGGACGGGACCTTGGACGCCCAAGCGGTCGCTCTGGACGATTGAGCCTCTCATTTTCGCTCACCCTTGCGGCGAGCCTTTATATCTTCATTACCTGATGAAAATGTGAAGTGGAAGAGCCATCGGGCCATCACCAGAGAGGTCTGTGCAGCTCTTGGTCTGGAGGACCGATATTGCGAGCTGATGGTCGCGGGTGCGGTGGAGCCCGACCGACATCATGAGGTGAGAAGGGATCGGCGTGGTCTGTACAGAAGGGTAAGGCATCATGGCTCCCCGAACAGCGTGATCATGATGTTCGTGTGGAAGGCCCGAATGGCATTCCTGGAAGGGGACTTCGAGGAGGCCAGCCGGGACATGGGGCGGGCCCTGCATTACATCCAGGACCGGTCGGTCTCCAAGGGTTGGCGGGGGCTATCCCATGACCGTAGGGAGGCCGCCGTCGCGGAGGTCCGGGTCCCGGTGAGGGCCATCGAGATAGGCATCGAGGGCGCGGTATCCTCGCCGATTTTCGTCCGCGAGTGCATCCTAGCCACGAAGGAGCAGCGAGAGCCAGTGCGCAGCGTCTTCCAGGCGAGCATGATATCGGCGGCGGTGGCCAAGGCCGTGGTCTCAGACCCAGACCCACCTTTTGGCCTGGAGCAGATGCTCACACGGGCAAAATGGTCCTATGTATTTGTGGCCTGGCCGGCCGCATTGGGGGCAGGTCTGGGGATTTGTGTCCTATGTTCGAGCTACTGGACAATGGTGGGCGGTGGCCTTCCTCCCTCTGTCCTTGCTCCCTCCCATCCTCGCCTGGTCCCGCCTACGGAGATTGAGGACCGTCGCTCTCTGGTATGGGTTGACGGAACCGTGACCGGAAATGAATTAACCCTCGTTCCACCCTCTTACGAGGGAAGGAATACCAATGAAGCTACCAGAGGACCCCTCCCTCAAGGTCGATGCTGATGCGGGCAGGCGGGCCATGATACTTTTCGAAGGTAAAGGAAGAGGTCCGGTCATCTATTGGATGAGCCGGGACCAGAGATCCTCGGACAATTGGGCCCTTTGGCATGCCTATCGGATGGCTATGGCGAGGAAGGTCGAGCTGCGCGTGGCCTTCTGTCTTGCGCCGGACTATCTGGGAGCGACGGACCGTCATTACCGCTTCATGCTTAGTGGGCTGAGGGAGCTCGAGGGCGATCTGGCCAGGAGAGGTGTTCCCTTCGACCTGCTGCAGGGAGACCCTACCAGGTTGATGCCGAGATATCTCTCGTCCCATGACGCAGGAGCGCTGGTGATGGATTTCGACCCACTCCGGACAAAGACACGATGGCGAACGGACGTAACGGAGCAGGTGGATTGCGATTGCGTGCTGGTCGATGCCCACAACATCGTGCCTTGCTGGGTGGCATCACCCAAGAAGGAGTATGCCGCGTCCACCATGCGCCCCAAGCTCGGTCGGCTCCTGCCAGAGTTCATCGGATCGCTACCTGGCCAGGTGCCGAAACTGGCCAATGCCAAGGTTAAGACCACAGTGGACTGGGCGAGCCTAATTCGCCCTGGGCCGCTGACCGGCTCTGACCAAGCCGACCATCTCCCGGGCGAAAGGGCGGCCCGGGGTCGCCTGGAGGACCTCCTATCCTTCCGGCTCAAGGGATATGCGGAGAATCGCAACGACCCGAACTTGGACGGGCAGTCCGGGCTTTCACCGTACCTACATTTCGGGATGATCGGCGCTCAGAGGGTGGCCTTGGAGGTCAAGGCATCCCAGGCCCCATCGATCGACAAGGAGGCCTTCCTTGAGGAGCTCACCGTTCGCCGGGAGCTCTCCGACAACCTATGCCATTACGATCAGGGGTACGACAGCGTGGCATGTCTGCCATCCTGGGCCCAGATGACGCTGCGCAAGCATGAGTCGGACAAAAGGGACTATGTCTACAGCTTGGACGAGCTCGAGGGGGCGAGAACGCACGACCCGTTATGGAATGCCGCCCAGGTGCAGATGGTCACCTCCGGCAAGATGCACGGTTATCTGAGGATGTATTGGGCCAAGAAGATACTGGAATGGAGCAGGACGGCGGGGGAGGCCATCACTAGCGCGATCATCCTGAACGACCGCTATGAGCTGGACGGCCGCGACCCCAACGGATATGCTGGCATCGCCTGGAGCATAGGTGGGTTGCACGACCGAGCCTGGCCTGAGCGGCCTATTTTCGGAAAGGTCCGGTACATGAACCTCAATGGTGCCAGGCATAAGTTTGATGTGGACAGGTACGTCGAACGCTGGTCGGTCGGTACCTAACGGATCTCGATCCCCACGCCCTTCTCTGGGACGACGACATTATGCGCGATCGACCGGAACCGCTCCGGATGTGCTGTATGGACCGGGATCACCATCTCCGCGCCGATCCGTTCCAGGACCTTGGCGAGGTCCTCCGTGCTCAGGTGACCGGAGGCATGGTATCCCTTCGTGAAGCTGGGGCCATCTCGTCCCATGGTGAAACCGACCGCCTCCATGTCGAAATACCTGATCCAGTTCCAAAGACGCTGGAAGTCGAAGACGGACTCCTCTGTGTACGCCTCGCTGCTGGAATAGATGTAGACCCCACCGCGCGGGGCGACGTCCAATAGGTCGTTCATGTCAGGATAGGAGAAACAGAGCAGGTGATCGCCCGGTGCGGCGGCGATCTCCCTGGGGTCCAGTAGGCCATCCTGATGGTCATGGGCCGCCCTTTCCTCTGCGCCCGCCTCATCCGTTCTGACCCGGTCGAAGATATGGACGTCCCGCATGCGGTCCGCTCCGTCCACACGGCTCACCGCATCGAGAAGATAAGCGTCCTTCTTCGAGACCACCAGCTTCCTTCCCAACTCAGAGGCGATCTCGATGAACGTATCGAGGCGTTCGATGTTGCGTGGCCCGAAATCGGCCACCACCAAGCCATCCACACCGTCGGAGGCTCTCAGGCAGTTCTCCTTGACCTCATCCTCAGTGACCTCCGCGTCACCCTCCCTCTCTATGCGGGTCCCTTCCACGATCAACGCCCTTGGGGAAAGCCTCCGTGCCTCCTCCACGAACTCCCTGGACCTTTCTTGGAAACGCCCATGGAGGCGAATGTCCCCCGTGTATACCGCCCAACCCGCCTCGCTGTTTACCGCGAAGGCCGTAGCCCCATAGATGGAATGGTCGACCGGGAACGCCTTGATCTGGAGACCGAGGCAGTCCATCCCATCCAGGTCCCGGGATGAATGGCCCTCCCCTCTTCCCAGGTCCTCGTCCCAAAGCTCTTGGAGTGGGCCATTCCCTTGCTCGGTAAGGCAATATCGTCTGGAACTGTACCTCATCCTTGAGCCCCGCCGGGCAATGATCCTACCGTCATCTGGGTCCAGACGGTCCTGGGGGCAACGGATGCAATTGTTGGCTATATGGAACCGGTTGACGTCGTTCATGGCCTTGATCAAGGCGGCGGTCATCGGGCTGCAGACGAACGGAACATCCTCGCGTAGCAGGCCAGCCATCCCGATGTGGTCCATATGTGCATGTGAGATGAGCAATGCATCCACAGGGACCTTCTGAGCCGTGCCCAGTATCCACATCGCTCACGACGTACTCCCTCCGATAGATGTCCAGATGAGGCACCAACCCCATGCTCAGGTAGTCGTGCAGGCCCCGTCCCCCGCGGGGTGCGATGAAGCTCTCATAGTATTTGCCCATGTGACCATAGTTCAGTCCGAAATCGAGAAGCATCCCTCTGCCATCGCATTCCAGATGGATCTTGTTCCCACCTACGCAGCCCGCTCCGTCATGGACAGTGATGATCGTCTGACTTCCCCCGACCGGTCAGATATGGCCATGGTGCAATAAATTGATGCCCCAGACCGTATCCGGGCCATTGATACGGGGCGATCGTTGCCGTTCGCCTACCCCAATCTTTTCGTCAGCCTCTCCACCGACTGCACCAAGGAATCGATGGTCTTCGTCTCCAGGACCACGCTCATGCCATGGGCCTGGGCGAAAAGGACCATGCCTATGATGTCGATCTCCCCGGTGAACAGGACCTGATGGTCGGTCCTGCCATCATAATCATGGAGGTGCATGTGGGCGAGATTCCCTTCATGCCTCAATAGCACCGGTCTCTCCTTGTAACCGGTCTTGGCATCGTGCCCTACGTCCCAGGTGAGATGGAACCCGTCCAATCTCACCAGTTCGTCCAGGACCCTAGCGATGAAGGGCAGGTCGAAGTTGCATACGTTCTCCACGCTCAATTTGATCCCATGGGAGTTCGCCCGGTCCAATAGGGTGCCGAAAGCGCCTACGAGGTTCTCACTGAACTGCTCGTAGAACTTGTCGAATATCCACACTCGATATTTCGGCAATGTGAAATAAATTCCTGGATTGATGTGGAAGTTCAGCAGCTCCAGCTCCGCATCGATCGCCCAATCCAGTGCTTCCATGGACCGTTCCAGCGTACCCTGCCTCACCGACGCATGGAGCGAGCCGAGGTCGAAATCATCCGGCATGTGCAACGTGAACCGCAGCCCCAGCTCCAGGAGAGCCTTCGGACCCGTCCGGCCGGCAGATTCTGCGGGAAGCAATAGGGCATGTTCATGTTCAGTTCGACAAAGGATAGGCCCAGCTCCTGGCACAACAGTGCGTTCTCCTCCACGCTGGAGAACTCGATGAGAGCGGGCATGCCCATCTTGAGCTTCATGAGAGGTCCCTCGAGACGCCCTGAAGTCTAGATGACCTCATAATCCTATCTGCCAAAATACGGGGACAAGGCCAAGGGAAAATAGCGCCCGTATTGCTTTTTCTTATAATGCGTGATCGTTGGCAGATCAACTATTGCATAGGATGAGCACATTCAACGATAGACTATCCATCGTATCTGTCCGTAATATCTCAGTTGTTTGACCGACCCGATGCTTGGATCCCAGTCCAGACCTTGAACGTCAGCTAATTATTTATCTGAACACGGACTTCGTGAGCCCATGGAACATATGACCTTCGCCCAGAAGGTACTTGCCTCGGCCAGCGGGAACAGCTCGGTCGAGCCTGGGCAGATCGTCAATTCCAAGATAGACCTGGCGATGTCACACGAGAACGCCGCGCTCGTGTTGCGTTCCTTCCGAGAGATCGGGGCCCCCAATGTCTGGGACAGGGAGAGGATAGTGATACTCTTCGACCACCGCATCCCTGCCAATACGACCAAGGCCGCGGAAGGGCACAGGACGGTCCGGGAGTTCGTGCGCGCCGAGGGACTGCCTAACTTCTACGACATGAGAGAGGGCATCTGCCACCAGGTGCTTCCCGAGAAGGGTCACGTCCGTCCGGGAATGCTCATCGTAGGGTCGGATTCGCATACCACATCATATGGTGCCTTGGGCGCCTTCTCCACTGGCATCGGGGCCACCGAGATGGCTTCGGTGTGGGCCACCGGGGAGCTCTGGCTGAAGGTCCCCCGCACCATCCGAATACGCTTCGAGGGCGAACTTCGGCCCGGGGTCATGTCGAAGGACGTCATTCTTCGTACCATAGGGGAACTGGGCGCGGACGGGGCGGACTACCGATGTGTGGAGTACACCGGGCCGACCGTGGACGCCATGAGCATATCCTCCCGGCTGGTCCTCTGCAACATGGCCGTGGAGATGGGCGCCAAGGCCGGGGTCTGCTTCCCCGACCGCAAGGTGCAGGAATACCTCTCAAAGAGGACCTCGGTGAATTGGAGCCCAGTGCTCTCGGACCCAGAGGCCCCGGTGGAGAAAGGGCTGGACCAGGACGTCTCCGACCTCGGTCCCCAGGTGGCCTGCCCCCACCACGTGGACAACGTCCGACCGGTGGAGGAGGTGGAAGGCCTGCCCATAGACCAGGCGCTGATAGGGTCTTGCACCAATGGACGGATGGAGGACCTGATCGCCGCGGCCTCACTGATCAGCGGTAACCAAGTGGCCGATGGGGTGCGCCTCATCATCGTCCCCGCCTCCCGAGAGGTCTATCTGGAGGCGATGGAACGAGGGATATTGGCATCGTTCGTGAGGGCCGGCGCGATCGTCCTCAACCCCGGCTGCGGGCCCTGCCTCGGTGCCCACCAAGGGCTGCTGGCGCCGGGGGAGCGGGCCATCACCACCACCAACCGCAACTTCCGAGGGCGAATGGGGAGCCCAGAGGCCGAGATATATCTGGCCAGCCCGCTCACCGTGGCCGCCAGCGCCATCAAGGGCGTCATCACCGATCCCAGGAGGCTGATGTCATGAAGGGTCGGGTGTGGAGGTACGGGGACCACATCAACACCGACCTGATAATATCAGGCCGATACCTCGATGATTACGACCCCCGTCATCTGGCCCGGCATGCCCTGGAGGACCTGGACCCGACCTTCAGTCAGGACGTGAGGTATGGCGACATCATCGTGGCGGGGCGCAACTTCGGCTGCGGCTCCAGCCGGGAGCAGGCACCGGTGGCGCTCAAGACGGCGGGCGTCGCCGCCGTGGTCGCCACGAGCTTCGCCAGGATATTCTACCGTAACGCCATCAACATCGGTCTGCCGGTGGTGGAGTGCGCCGAGGCCCACGACAACTTCCATACGGGGCAGGTGGCACTGATCAACATCGACAGGGGCGTTCTGGTGAACGAGAGCACAGGGAAGGGGATGAGGTTCGAACCCTTGCCACCGTTCCTGCTCGACATCCTGAGAAGCGGTGGATTGGTGAATTCGACCAGGAAGAGGTTCCCTCCCAAGTCATGATAGGGGGCGCCCACCTTCTGCCAGTGTCCTTCCAGTCAATATGCGTTTCACTATGCCAGTACCCATCAACAGCCCCATCCCTCAGTCAAAAACTTTATAAGGACCCCGTTAATATGGGGAAACCCCCTAATAGGTGAACTAATGAAATATACCAGATTTGAGAAGGCGCGCATCATAGGTGCAAGGGCACTTCAGATTTCTTTGGGCGCGCCTGTCCTGCTGGATATCCCTGAGGGTACCATCGACCCCATCCAGATCGCAATGATGGAGTTCGACCGGAAAGTTATTCCAATCACAGTAAAACGCGACGAATGAGGGTATTGAAATGAGTGAAGAGGTCAAGACAGAGCTTCTCGTGCCTGAGGATGTATACCTGACGTCTGGGGTACACATCGGTACGCAGCAGAAGAGCGCTGACATGAAGGAGTTCATTTTCAAGGTGCGGTCCGACGGACTGTATGTCCTGGACGTGAAGCAGACCGACAACCGCATCCGTGCCGCAGCCCAGTTCATAGCCCGTTACCCAGCCGAGAAGATCCTTGTCGTATCGGCTAGGCAATACGGGCAGAAGCCGGTCCGCATGTTCTCCAAGACCATCGGGGCCATGTCCTTCGCGGACCGCCTTATCCCCGGTTCCCTTACGAACCCGAAGCTCCCCCAGTTCATCGAGCCCGATATCATCCTGGTGACCGACCCGGCCGCTGACCAGCAGGCCGTCGCCGAGGCTTTGAACATCGGGATCCCGATCGTAGCTCTCTGCGATGCCAACAACGAGACCCGCAACGTCGATCTGGTCATCCCCACCAACAACAAGGGGCGCCGTGCCTTGGCATGTGTCTACTGGCTGCTCACCCGCGAGGTGCTCAAGGCCCGCGGTCAGATCGGTCGGGACGAGGACTACAAGCTCACCATCGACGATTTCGAAGCTTCTTTGTGATAGCTTCGTAAAACCTTTATTAAACCCCTTCACGCAATAATTATCCATATGGTCAGACAGGCCGCTGTCGCCGGACAATTCTACGCTTCTCGCCCCTCTAGCCTGCGCGCTGAGGTGGAGCGTTGCTTCCTTTCACCGATAGGTCCAGGGAAACTACCACCGCATCCAAACGAGGGTCCCCGGAAGATCGTCGGGGCCATGGTCCCCCATGCAGGGCTGGTGTATTCCGGTCCGGTGGCGGCCCATGCCTATTGTGCCCTGGCCAAGGATGGAATGCCTGATACCTTCGTCGTGATCGGTCCGAACCACCACGGTGTCGGAAAAGGCGTCGCCACCACCGACGAGGACTTCGAGACCCCATTGGGAACTGTCCAGGTGGACAAGGAGATCGTCTCGAAGCTGAAAGGCGTGGTAGAACTGGACCGGACGGCCCATGTGTACGAGCACTCCATAGAGGTCCAGCTTCCATTCCTTCAGTACCTGGACCCAAATGTGACCTTCGTCCCCATCGCCATGGCCTATCAGGACTATGAGACGGCCGTCGAGGTCGCCAAGAGCTTGCGCGGCGCGATCGAGGGAAGGGACGTGGTCATCCTCGCGTCCAGCGATATGTCCCACTATGTATCACCCCATCAGGCCAAGGTCGATGACACCAAGGTGATAGACAAGATCCTCGACCTCGATGCCAAAGGCATCTATGATGCCGTTCAGAGGCATCAGGTCAGTATGTGCGGTTACGGTCCGACGATGGCCATGGTCATGGCCTGCCGCGGCAAGAGCGCCAAGCTGCTCAAGTACGCCAACTCGGGGGACGTCCAGACGATGGACAGGGTCGTCGCGTATGCCAGCATAGCCGTGTACCGGTGATCCGGTCCTTCTTTAGATACAGAGTGATTAAATAAATAAAAGGCCCATTATAATTGATTGAGCCCTATAAGGGGTCACCAGGGTGTAACGATGGAAGATCAAACATGCCCCGATTGTGGTAGGCAGAACCCTTCCGGGGCTTCATTCTGTGCCGGTTGTGGGACACATCTGGCAGCGGGCACTTCAGGAGCACAACCTCGGGTCGGAGCTCAACAAGGACCGGCAGGGGAAAGCGCGGCAAAGCAAAATATAATATTCTCCATCCAGACGCGTACCCAGGCAGACGTGCTCTATCCTGATTGGTGGGTCGTGCTCCCACTATTGGCCTGGGCGGTCGCCTTTATTGCCGGGCTGTTCATCTGGCCGCTTGCTCTGGCTGGGTCGGTGCTTATGCTTTTCATTTATGCCTTCTTGGCCTATAAGCTGACGGATCGTTTGAACCATCACATCAAGCGCGAACTCATCCTACGATATAACCTGATCACATACTTCCGAGAGAAGGCGAACCAACAATACAAGCAACAATCCATCGCACCCCAACTGGCGGCAATGGAGAGCATCAATATGGAAGGCATCCTACAGGGAACAGGAGCACAACGCCCTTGGTTTTGCGATTTTAGCATTGGTCCCCTTCGTGAACCTTTACGTCCTCTATGTGCTCACTAAGTTCACTGGGCAACATGACCAACGTTGGAACGCTTTCATTCAGAACGCACAATATTGCTCCCAGCAATTCGGCATGAATGTCGTGGCACCTTCATGGAGGACCATCCCGGAGCGTTCGTTCCTCCTTTATTTCCTATTGACCATCCTGACTCTGGGCCTGTTCCTTTTCTATTGGCTCTGGAAACTGATCGACGATCCGAATGACCATTTCCGGACCCAATGGCAGTTCGAGGATTCATTGATCACTCAATTGAGGTAAATAATTTATTTTCAATAAAATATCTATATCCCCAGGAATAGGATTATTTACCAGGGAAGTGGATAATTGAACAAATCACCTTAGAGAGGGGTGAACTAAGATGGATGGATTCAAGACATGTTCTAGCTGCGGTAGACAGAACCCGGCGGATGCTCAGTGGTGCAGCAATTGCGGGGTTAGCCTCGCATCAGCCGCACCCAGCCCGACCCCGGCACAGGCTGTACCAATACCAGCACCAACTCCAATGTATTCGGGAGGGGCGAGCAGACAACAGGTGATCAACGCGATACAGTCAAGGACCCAGTCGGACGAGATCCTTGGTACGTTCTGGGCATTGCTGTTGTTGATCGCGGTAATTGTACAAATCGTCTTCGTGGTGATCTTCTTCCCATTGGCTTTGGTGGGGTCGCTCATTTTCGAAATTTTGGTCATCATATTGCTCTACAAGCTCTTGAAAAGGAACGAGAATCACTTCAAGCGGGAGACTATCTTGAGGGCCGCTTTGGTTAACTACCTACGTGAGAAGGGAAACGAGACCTATAAGACACAAATGATAGGGGCTCAACTGGGCACTATGGAGAGCATAAACCAGGAGGCAGCATTCAGAGAGAAGGATCACAACGTCATCCTGCTTATCATCCTGTTGATCATTCCAATAGTGAGTTTCTTTGCCATGCTGTACGTCCTTTACATCCTGACCAAGGAGCCCTTCGGACACGATCAGCGCTGGCATGCTTACTCCCAGAACGCCCAGGCCGCGGCTCAACAGATTGGCATGAACGTTATGATGCCCTCATGGAAGACTCTGAATGAACGGAGCTATCTGCTCTACATCATCCTGACTTTATTCACGCTCGGCCTCTTCGCGATCTATTGGGTGTACATATTGGTGACCGATATGAACGAGCATATGGAGACCCAGTGGCAATTCGAGGACCAATTGATGCGCAACTTGATCTAAACCATTTATTCTTTTTTATTTATTTTTATATATGCCATTTGTTATTAATAGTAATATTCTAATAATTGATTCCATAGATGTTGAAGTTCATTGAAGAAATAAAAAAAGAACCACTTGTATTAGCTCATCATCCCCTATGTGGAAAATTCGATGACCATTTCTTCATAATCAGGAATAAGAAGGTATGTCGGGGATGCCTAGTTGTTTACCCAACTGCTTTGGTCACGTTGATGATACTCTACATTTTGGGGGTCGATGAATTCAAACCTCTAATCCTTGGTGCCATCTTTCTATTCTTAATAAATTTAACAAGATTGGTCATTCCCAGAACCCCCCAAACGAACATCGTCTTCAACGTGATCTTAGGAATCACGCTAGCCCTGACGATAATGTCGGTCATTTATTGTCCAGAGGAGCTAAGGATAAGCGTTTATCCTTTAATTATTATAATAAGTGTAATATTTATTTATAGCAAAGGCTTGAAGGTTCACTATACCTGCAAGCAATGCAGTAACAATGAAAACCGACCGAATTGTTTTTTGGGACCACAAAAGTAGGCCAGGTATTTTATCTGTTTAGAAATGAACCCAATAATATAATATATGAATAAAGTGAATCAAATAATACCTAGTTTGGGGGGATTAAAATCGGAAAGAAGAAGTTTCAAGGAAGCCTAGCCATTCTGATAATATTGATAATTTGCTGCTGGCCTGCAGCAATAATATATTATTTCATGAAGCGGGATGAAGCTGTCGAGGAAACCAGGACATGCATGAACTGTGGTGCCAATATTCCAGTCACCTACAATGTGTGTCCCCACTGTGGGAAGTCTCCATACGCAGCACAGAATCCACCACCGCCACCTCAATGATGAATGATCGAGGTCCAAACGCTTTCCTTTAATTCTATATTTATTAGGCCATAGAATGGATTTCCCACTTACCGAAGAGCATGTTTTATGATTTCCATCATGGCGTTTACATCGATGGCTGTACCACAATACATGCAATTTCTTATCTTTGAATTGTTGACATCGTCAATCTGGAGTGAAGCACCGCAACCACCACATTTGTATTGAAGTCCTAGACCTCCTTTTTTAACAGTCTCTATCAATTGATTAACATCAACATTGACATTCTTGACCGTTCTACTCATCTTCCTAGTATCTCCAGCCTCTTTCCACATGCCCAAGGTCTCGTAGTTTAGGGCAGCATCTTCAAATCGACCAGATAGAATCAATCTTTCGATCAACTCAAGACGTAGACGACGTTCCTCATTAAGAACTGTTTTTGTGTTTGAATACGGGAATTTTCCTTTTATTTGGATCAGTTGAGCCAGTGCATTCTTAAAATCCCCGTTTGCTTCATATTTCTGAACAATCAATAAATCATCCAAATTGATATTTGATAAACCAGTGCCAGTTTCATTATAAAATTCAGTGTAGATCTTGCGGATGTATGAATTATTCATATGATTATCAAAGGTATTTTTATTATATCTCAATAATATTATAGTCTGGGCACATTTTCCACAATACCCGTTAACCGATGGGCCTAATTTCTCTGTTTCTTTTGGATTATAACGTTGACTACATTTACAACATTTTTGATTAAACAACATGAATGCCAGGTGAATGGGATGTACAAATAAAATGATTGTTCTAAAAAGTAATATAAATTAAAATGATGGATTCTGGCTTTTCAACTCATAAATTAATGAATACAAATTTATATTGTTTTCAAGAATACAAAAGAAGGATTAGCTCAACTCAGGAAAAGAGGATTGTACATGGCGAAGAAAGAGTTTGATGGAAGTTGGTTAATATTGATAATTCTGATCATTTTCTGTTGGCCAGCGGCGTTGATTTACTTCCTTATTCATTGGGACGAGTCCGGATTTCAGGAGACCAGAACATGCTTGAATTGCGGTGCCAACATCCCCGTTCAATATTCCACATGTCCATATTGTGGAAAATCGCCCATGTACAGATATCAGCAAGGCGCAAAAAGTCTACCCGATATCAATGAAGTAAGGTTCTGTAAGAACTGTGGGAGCGGAGTGACCGTTGACCAGGATTTTTGCAATAACTGTGGTACAAAATTGAAATGAAAAAGGTTTTTAAATGATTTTCATTTTCCCAAGCACAGGCTCATAGACCAATCCCTTATCTAACAATGAGTTGGTGATCTCATCCAGCTCGTCCCTCTCGATGCCCGCCTTGCCCGCCTCGGAAACGATCTCATCCCAGACCGCTCCCTTTCCGGTGCGGTCCATCCTTTGCACGATCCCGAGGACCACCTGCTCCTTGTCCACAGACGCCGTTTCCTCCTCGTCCTCTATCTCCTCCGGAATATCCGAAATATGCTCGGGCATTTCCGGTCCAGCCATCTCAGGCAACAAGAACTTCAGGGAATCGGTGACCATGTTGCGATAGCGTTGCGTCTCTACCTCACCATAGTGGTCCAGGGCTTTCACTACCCCATTTGCCAATGAGGCATTGTAACCAAGTTTGATCAGCTGTTCAGCGTTGGGCGGTGACATCTCCAAGGCCTCCTCCACCGCATTTATGCGGCGCATGGTCGCCTGACATGTCTCCAATACCCAGAAGTCTCGGGTGGCTATGTCGACCACCTGCACCTTCTCCGGGCGTATGGACACATACATCGTGCCCTCCTCCGGTGAGTAGGTGCGATACTTGCCGACCACTGCCACGAACTTGGGGGGTTGGATCTTGGATAAGGCCGCGGTAGCTTCGGGTTGGTATTGCCCGGAGGACAGGTAGAACGTTCCGGTGGGGTCCTGTATCCTGGCCCTCCATAATGGTTCCTCCTCTGAGCCGATGTTGTCGATGTCCGTCAGCACCCCGACCACAAGGACCCGATTGATGAACGCGCCCAATGGTGTGATCAGATGGGACGGCGCCTTATCTCCCTCGCCCTTGATCTCCATTCGCGAGGAGTTGAACTCCGCTGCGAAGACCCTCCAGGCCAGCTCCCTTCCTATCATTGGAATCCCTCCACGTTGGCCAAGATCTCGGCGGCCTTAGCCTGTACATCCATGCGGACCGAAGAGGCATCGACGACGATCATCATCAGACCGTACTCATCGCTGAGGACGTTTCCACGCAGCTCTAACGGCCTGGCCAGGAGCTTCTCCTCCACGATCTCCCTGATGACCTCGGTGTTCATGGCCTCCTTCGCCTGACGGACGCATTCCTCTAAGTTCATGCCGATCAGCGTCTCCGTGACCGGTCTGTTCATCACCGCTGTGAGGGAGGCGTTACCATCATCCAGAACCGCCTTGACGCGTAAATCAGGGAAACCATCGACCTTTCCGTGCAGACGGCAAGCCCCCTTTTGGACGACGCGCTTGCACTGGGGGCAACGTCTAATCAGGCCAGACCCCTCCTTGATGTCCACGATGGTCCCGATGATCAGGGCATCGGTCGCGCCACCCACCCGCTCCACGTCCTCGATGGTACGGGGCTTGGGTCTGGACGAGACCACATCGGGCATGCTCGACTCCGGAAGACGGACCACCAAGGCACGTTCGCCGAAGTTCAACTTTGGGACGCCCTTCCATCCCTTGACATAGGCCTTGGAGACCTTCACCACCTCATTGGGCTTGAGCTCGAAGTCATGCCACGCGGAGAACTGCACCTTACCAGAGTCATCGGCCATCATGCCTTGGTACACGACCTTGGCAGAATCACCTTGACCGACCTCCTTCCTCTCCACGGTCAAGATCCGGGCGGAGACGATGACGTTGTTCATCCCATCGGCCAACTGTGCCACCTTGACGGTCTCCCCCGCCCCATAGGATATCGGGGGGCTCGAGGAGACATCCGCCACCACGGCATCCTGGGGCAGGACCTCCACGTTCGCCCTGTTGCCCAGATTCAGGTCCACGCGGCCATTGTACTCCTTGGTATAGGCGTTGCGGACCAAGACCACCTCCCCCGGTCTGAGCGTGATGCGCTGGGGGTCCCATAGGCTATAGTTTATGGTCCCCGTCTCGTCGGCCATAAGTCCATAGACCAGGGACCGGGGCTTGCCATCGACCTCGATGTCCTTGGGATTGGCGGTGATCACTTTCACGGCCAGGTCGACGCTCTGTTCGCCTCCTTTGATGTCAGCGACCTTGCGGCGGTTTCCCTTGCTCAGGCCGTTCGGGTCCCCTCCGAAGTTCTTCACGACACTGCGTTTCGCCGTCTCCAACGAAACGCGGTATACGTTGAGGTAGTTCTCCAGCTCCTCCTCGATCCTAGACTCGTCCACTTTGTTTCCGAGCACCCGGGCTATCTCCTTCACATGGGGTGCGAGCTCTTCCTTGTTCATGACATACCTCCTGCTCAAGTAGCAGAATCGATGCCATATCAGGATATTGCTTAAATGCATTATTCAGGGGGATGGCGAAAGTGTACCTCCGCTCGAACGCGGAGGATAAAAAAGAACGGGACGAGGCTCACTCGGTGAAGGTCTCTCCCTTCTCGTAGTTCTCCTTCAAGTGGGTGATGAGTATGTCCCGGTTGTTCCTCAGGTGCGACTCATACCAGGAAAGGACCACATCTCGCAACACCTCATGCATCTGGTCCTCGTCATAGTTGTTCAACGCCGCATCATAGATGATGAACTGCCCGAAGATCCTCTTCCAGCCAGCGTACTTGTAGTAGTGCTCCCCCTCACAGTAGTCGAAGACCACACGGATGTGCGGGGTCGAATCGACGGAATAGTACCAGACCTTCAGGGAATCCCCCATGCGGCCTTGTACCTGGGAGCGGTCTATCAACTGCATGTTGGTTACCGACTCCAGGTCGAATTCGGGACGGAAGCTCCACTTGTCAGGGAAGCCATCCTTCTCGAATTGGGCGAAGGTGCTGTAGGTGGGCTCCATGGTCATTTGGACAGAGATCTTGCTGAACCGGTTCAGGATGTTCCAGAAGTCCTCGATGAGAGCCTTGTTGATCCTCGTTCTCTGCATGTGCAGCTCGTCCCGGTCGCGGGAGACTGCGAGGGTCTTCCTCTCGAGCTCAACATCAAGTTTCGCGAACCAGTCATCCTTTCCTGCCTTGTCTGGAGCCAATATTATCCCCGAGGCGGATAATACCCATATGAACATAAATAGATATCCCACCCTGGCGCCAATAAAAAGCGATGATGCTGGCACCGGGCGCAGTATGAAGTCATCGGGCGATTATACGGCCGTGGGGGTGAAATGGACCTTATCGCGCAGCTATTGGACATCCTGCAGGAGGTGGCCAGTGACCCCGTCCAATATTTGATAGTGGTGTTCGTATACTCCATCGCCACCGCGGTCTTCCTCCCGTTCCCGGTGGAGGCAGCGCTGTTCCTGAGCGAGTCCGTGCCCTTCTGGTCCATCGCCCTGGTCCTATCCTTGGGAAAGACCGTCGGTGGGTTCGTCGTGTACTCGATAGGTGGCAAGTTGGAGGAGCCGATAAGGACCTCGGCGCAGAGGTGGAGGATATGGGCCGCCTTCGTCGGCGCTTGCGAGAGGTTCGTTCTGAGGTTCGGCTATTTGGGCTTCTATGCCCTGCTCAGCATCCCTATCATGCCGGACACGCTTACCCTCTATCTCTTCTCCCTCTTCAACAAGGAGGGCAAGGCGATGGACCGGAGTCATTATCTGATGATCAACTTCCTCGGGTCCTTGACGCGTTGCGCCATCGTTTACGTCGCCGCTGACATACTGAGGCCGATCCTGGGCATCTGATCAATGGGTCGTCCCCAATGGTATCATCGCCCCATTACCGTACCGACCACCCACTTCCGAGCCTATATAAATTAGGAGCCTTATGACCGGCCACATGGGTCTCATAGACGACATGGTCAGTTATCTGGAGAGCGTCGCCCATGACCCCATACTCTACCTGTTCCTTCTGTTCCTATATTCCATCGCGGCCGCCGTCTTCCTGCCCATCCCGGTGGAGTTCGCCCTGTTCCTGAGTCCTCAAACACCTTTCGCTGCGAAGGCTCTGGTCCTCGCATTGGGGAAGGCTGTCGGGAGCATCCTGGTCTTCTATATCGGTTTCAATGTCGAGGCCCCCATCCGTCGTTGGTCCGATAAATGGAGCTTCTTCCGGGCCTTCGTACACTTCTGCGAATGGTTCGTCATCAAGTTGGGATACGTGGGCCTCTACCTGCTTCTCAGCGTCCCCTTCATGAGCGACACCGTGGTGCTCTATGTCTTCGCGGTGTTCAACAAGGAGGGCAAGGTGCTGAACATGAAGATGTTCGCACTGGTCAACTTCCTAGGAGCGATCACCCGATGCGTCATAGTGTTCTTCGCCGCTGACTATCTGGCAGGCTATTTTGGATACGACGTCACTTTATGAGGGGTGAGGACCCGACCTCATTATCTTGATTTTGCAGATGGTTGCAAAAATTTATTAGGGCTATACAAATTCCAAGTTAATGGTCCCGAAGAAAAAGATCTCGAAGATCATGGCGGAATATGACAAGGAAAAGCTGACCATCGCTACCTTGTGCTCGCACTCCTCCTTGCAGATATTCCATGGAGCCAAGCAGGAGGGATTCCGCACCTTGGGGCTGGCGGTCAGGCCTAACAACAAGCATTATGACGCGTTCCCGCTGGCCAAGCCCGACGAGATCGTCAAGCTGCAATCCTACACGGACCTCATCGATATGGCCGACGATTTCTTGGCCAGGAACGTCATTATTGTTCCTCACGGTTCCTTCGTCGAGTACATGGGGACCAACAAGTTCGAGGACATGCCCATCCCCACCTTCGGGAACCGCCGCGTGCTGGGATGGGAGTCCGACCGCAACAAGATGAGGGAGTGGCTCGAGTCCGGGGGCATCGACATGCCTCGGGTCATCGACGACCCCAAGTCCATCGACCGGCCCGTGCTGGTGAAGTACCATGGCGCCAAGGGAGGCAGGGGCTTCTTCATCGCCAAGGACTACATGGACTTCAAGATGGGGATCGACATGGAGCAGCCCTTCACCATCCAAGAGTACGTACTTGGCACCCGTTACTATCTTCATTACTTCTACTCGCCCATCAAGCAGGATGGTTACCGTGTCTCCGACGGGTGTCTGGAGCTGATGTCCATGGACCGCCGTGACGAGAGCAACATCGATGAGATGTACAAGCTTGGGGCGGCGGAGGAGCTTAAGAAGCTAGGTCATTTCCCGACCTTCGTCGTCACAGGCAACATCCCGGTGGTCATCCGGGAGAGCCTGCTACCCAAGGTGTTCGAGATGGGCGAGAAGGTGGTGGAACGGTCGGAACAGCTCTTTGGCGGGATGATCGGTCCCTTCTGCCTGGAGTGCATAGTCACCGATAAGCTGGAGTTCAAGGTCTTCGAGATATCCTCCAGGATCGTCGCAGGTTCAAATCCCTTCATATCCGGCTCGCCCTATTCCGACCTGGTTGAGCCTGGGATGAGCACTGGGAGACGCATCTCGCGCGAGATCAAGATGTCACGGGACAATGACCAAATGGACGTGGTGATTTCATGAGGGCAACGCTGGCAATCGTCGATACCGAACTCGAGGTGTTACCTAAGGAACAGGCCCATGGGGCAAAGCTGAGAGCGAGCTCCGATGCCCTCTTCGGTAAGCGAGACGTTATCCTGGACCATGTTCTCCATGCCGATATCGTGCGCGGCATGAGCGATGGAAATCGCAGGGGGAGACCCGACATATTACATCACGCTCTCAGCCTGGCCATCAGCTCCATCCCTTACCGTCTCGGGTACATCGATGTGGTCGTTCATACGCGCAACAACGAGGCCATATCCTTCGAGCCCAAGGCTCAGATACCTCAGAATTACTTCGAGTTCCTTCGTCTGCTGGGGGACCTCTATTCCAATGGCCAGGTCGATTGTAAGGACAGGAAGTGGACGATCGAGCCAAACCGCGACCTGGCGCATATCATCGCCAAGAGCCGGGCCGATGTTCGGGTGCTCATGTGCCAGGATGGGGAGGTCAAAGGCCTCGGCAAGCTCTTGAAGGGTTTCGATGACAAGAACGCCATCATCATGTTCGGAGGATTCTCTGAGGGCGATTTCAGGAGCCCCGTGAAAGAACTGGCCGACATCAGCGTTTCGCTCGGACCGGATCTGCTCAATATCAACGCCGTCACGGGAGAGATCCTTCGCTCTTTGCCATATTAGGAAGGGAAGGTCGCTTAAAACGACGTCCAACACCAATCTCGGCATCGTCACCTAGGTCAGGGTAGGTCCTCGATGGCCCTTCTTTTGACCTTAAGGACATATATAGGGTGGTCCCAGGAGATTACCCATATCAAAAATTAAAAAGGGCTGATGATCAGCCGGTTTACCAGCCACGTTCCTGCATGCGCTGCTGTTCTGGTATGGTGGAGATCTCGATGCCATGCATCGCCTCACCTAGACCCTTGGAGACTTCTGCTATCACCTTAGGGTCGTCGAAGTTGGTTACAGCGTCAACGATGGCCTTCGCCCTGGTCTTCGGGTCGCTCGATTTGAAGATACCAGAACCTACGAATACACCGTCGGACCCAAGCTGCATCATCAAGGCGGCATCGGCGGGAGTGGCGATCCCACCTGCGGCGAAGTTGATCACCGGCAGACGCTGCAATCTTGCCACCTCCTCCACCAGGTACACGGGTGCCTCGATCTTGCGCGCTAGCATGACCAGCTCCTCATGTTCCTTGCCCTTTAGATCTCGCACCATACCCATTATGACGCGTTGGTGCTTGACCGCCTCGACAACGTTTCCCGTTCCTGGCTCGCCCTTGGTGCGGATCATCGCGGCACCCTCGTCGATGCGGCGCAGGGCCTCGCCCAGGTCACGCGCTCCGCAAACGAACGGCACAGTGAACTTCTTCTTGTTGACATGGTAGAACGGGTCGGCCGGCGTGAGGACCTCGGACTCATCGATCATGTCCACGCCCAATGTTTCTAGGACCTGGGCCTCCACGAAATGGCCGATGCGGCATTTGGCCATTACTGGGATGGTCACCGAGTCGATGATCTCCTCGATCTTCAGGGGATCGGCCATCCTGGCCACGCCACCTTGGGCCCGAATGTCCGCTGGTACGCGCTCCAAGGCCATCACCGCGACGGCTCCGGCCTCCTCTGCGATGACAGCCTGTTCGGCGTTGGTGACGTCCATGACCACTCCTCCCTGTTGCATCTTCGCAAAACCTCTTTTCACGAGGTCGCTGCCATGGCGCAGTTTGGTCAGGTCCAATTCAAATACCATATACTCACCAGACCGGCTTAGCAGGGCACTCTTATAAAATTATTTCCTTCGTAATGGACATTTAAAGGTAAGGATGCATTATTTTATACATTTCAGGAAAAACATTTGCTTAAGGAACATCGGGTCTAGAGGTCGTTAGGTCAGAAAGGCATAAAGAGACCATGAGCATTAATCCGCCCCAATGGTCGCACGCAGGATGGCCAACGTGCCCGAGTCTGGAACGGTCAAGATCGCAAATGTGGTCAGCAAGCTGAAGACAGAGGGCGTGAAGGACATCATTTCCTTTTCCATGGGCGAACCAGACTTCCACACCCCGGAGCACATCACCGAATCCTGCATCAAGTCCTTACATGACCATGAGACCTATTACACCCCATCGGCAGGCATCCCCGAGCTCAGGCAGGCGGTGGCCGACGACTTATCACGACGGAACAACTTGCCATGCGCCATGAGGCACGTCCTCATCACGCCCACAAAGCACGCCATCTTCATGACGATGCTGGCGATGATCGATGAGGGGGACGAAGTGGTCGTCCCTGACCCTGCATGGGGCACGTTCGACGCATGCGCCCGCCTGGCCGGGGCTAACGTCCGTTATGCCAAGCTCGACCCCGAGAACGGATACAGGTTCACACCGGAGTCTTTCGCGGACCAGATCACCAATAATACGAGGTTGGTCGTCTTAAACACCCCATCCAACCCCTGCGGCGCCGTTATGACGGCGGCAGACATCAAGGGCATCGCTGACCTTTGCACGGACCATGATATATTCGTCCTTGCCGATGAGATATATGAGCGGTTGGTCTTCGAAGGGAAGCATCTATCTATCGGGTCGCTCGACGGAATGTTCGACCGGACCATAACGCTGGGAGGGCTTTCCAAGACCTATGCCATGACCGGGTGGCGCATCGGTTGGGCGGTAGCCCCCACACCGATCTTCAATGAGCTGAACAAGCTTCAGACCCAGTCCATAACCTGCGTCGCATCCTTCGTGCAGCGGGCAGGCCTGATGGCATTGCAGGGCTCCCAGGATCCCGTCCTTAAGATGGCGGAGGAGTTCAAGGCAAGACGAGATTTGATTTATAGTATGATCAAGGACATCCCCAAACTAACCTGCCCCAAACCCAATGGGGCCTTCTATCTTTTCCCCTCTTTCGACATGAAGATGCCTTCGGAGGACCTCGCGGCCTACCTGCTCGAGAAGGCCCATGTCGCCGTGACCCCTGGCAGTGCCTTCGGACCCTCTGGCGAGGGAAAGATACGCATCTCTTATGCAACGAGCAGGAAGGACATCATCGAGGGCATGCACCGGATCGGGGTGGCTCTGGATCAGCTATGAATCAGCGGTCCTCGGGCGGTAACATGTTGGGGATCGAACCTTCGATGGGATAGGCCCTCTCGCACTTGGGACAGGTAAGCTCTCCTTCTATGACATCCGCTCCCCGCTCGCTGCTCACCCGCAGGAGCAACGGGGAAGCCTTGCACACCGGGCAGGCGAGGATATCCAAGAGGTCCTTCTTCATAGTGAACGGTGACCGAACAGAACCGAGGGCATTTATTCGTTTGCCTGTCCCGGTGCCCAAGCCTCAATGGCTGCCAAATGGGTAATTGATGGCATGCTCAGAGTGGGGGTAATCGGCACCGGGTCCGTGGGCCAGAACCACGCTCGCATATTGCGGTGGAGGAAGGGAAGGACCCAATGGTACCACCGAAAGATGCCGCGATGAACCTAAGGATCTGCGAAGCAGCGTTGGAATCTTTGAGGACAGTGGCCAAGGTCATACTTTGAGGGCAGTCTTTATAGGTCGCCATTCCTTGCCTGGGCAAGGGAGAGAAATGAGAACGATAGACCTGCGCAGTGACACTTTCACCTTGCCAAGCCGTGAGATGCTGCAGACGATATTAGGCGCTAACCTGGGTGACGATGTGGAACGCGAGGATCCCACCGTGAACAAGTTGCAGGACATGGCCTCGGCCATGTTCGGAGCCGAGGACGCCCTGCTCGTCCCCAGTGGGACGATGGGAAACCTGGTATCGATGCTGACGCATTGCAGGAAAGGAGACGAGATATTCCTAGAGGCAGAGTCACACATTTACTATTATGAGCTGGGGGGGATGTCGGCCCTGGTCGGGGCAGTGCCCAGACTAATATCTGGCAAGCATGGCGTATTCACCGAAAAGCAGTTTCTGGAGAGCATCAGAGAACCAGACCCTCTACATTATCCAAGACCACGGTTGTTGTCCATCGAGAACACCCACAATCGGGCAGGAGGGTGTTGTTGGAAACCGGAACAGGTGGGGGCACTAGCTCGAATCGCCCACGACCATGGGATGAAGGTGCACATCGACGGGGCGAGGATTTTCAACGCGTGCGTCGCCTTGGACAAGAGCCCGAAGGATTTCATGCGTCATGTAGACAGCATCACTTTCTGTCTTTCCAAAGGATTGTGCTGTCCGGTTGGATCCGTCATCCTGGGTAGTAAAGATTTCATCGAAGGGGCAAGGATAAACAGAAAAATGGTCGGAGGGGGCCTGCGTCAATCCGGTGTGATCGCCGCACCAGGGATCTATGCCCTTACCCATATGATCGATAGGTTGAAAGAGGACCATAAAAACGCTCGCTTATTGGCCGAAGGCCTGCAGGAGGCCGGCCTAGGTGTCGACACGGAATTCGTGCAGACCAACATCGTTATTGCGGACCTGAGGGGACTAGGCGTCGATGAGAACGATTTCGTCGCGGAATGCAAGAAGAACGGCGTGCTTTTATTTTCCATGGGCCCAAGCATTGTACGATTCGTCACACACAACGGGTTGACGGAGGAAGACATCGGCCAGGCAACTGCCCGTGTCCAGACGGTGCTAGCCAAGCTGAAGGCAAAGAAGGTAAAAGGCATCGGTCGTAGATGAGGTCGAGAAAATGACCATTAACGGTCACGAGACAGACATACAGCGAAGAAATGTATGCATCGTGGGAAATTCTTCACAGTCCTTCGTTGCCAGAGATATCGAAATACTGAGTAAGAACCACAATGTGGAGTTCATAGATACTCCTAGAGGTAAAGGCCAGTGGTCCAATACCATCTTTTCATTGCGGAAAGCAGGGAGAAGGAACGACATCATTTTCTGTTGGTTCGCTGGCTGGCATGCCACCTTCGCACAATTGGTTGGAGGAGGTACTCCTGTCGTAGTCATCGTCGGAGGATACGATGCCGCGAACGTGCCGGAGATTGACTACGGCGCATATCGAAATTTCAAGGAGAGGTTCGTTACCAAATATTCATTGAGACACGCTGATTGGATTTGTGTTGTTGATGAATCCCTTAAGTCGGACCTGATCGCTAATGCCGGGATAAGTGGGGAGAACGTTACCAACGTTCCCACAGGCTATGATCAGCAGTATTTCCGGCCTGAAGGGAGAAAAGAAAAACTGGTGATTACCGTTGGTAACGTCACCTCACAGGTCGCGAAAAGAAAGGGATATGATCATTTCGTGGAGGCCGCTAAATCGTTCCCAGATGTCCAGTTCGCTTTGATTGGGAGGTGGAAGGACAAGTATATTGACAATCTTAAATCGGCCGCTCCCGCCAACGTTAAATTCACTGGGTTCGTGAACGATGAGGAGCTGTTAAGATGGTATCAAAGGGCAAAGGTATACTGTCAGCTCTCTAGATATGAGGGACTGCCCAACGCCTTATGTGAGGCTATGTTGTGTGAATGTGTTCCAGTAGGTACGAGACAATGTGGCATTCCCACGGCCATAGGTGAAACCGGGTTCTATACGGAATATGGTAATGTGGAAAGCATTATTCATGGCGTAAAGAAGGCGTTATCTACAGATGATGAGGTAGGAAATAAGGCGAGGGGCCGCATCTGTGAGCATTTCTCAATAGAAAAAAGAGAGAGGAACCTAAATTCCATAATAGAGATGATAACTAATCGGTGAGATTAAGATTTGATTTATAGGCTATCTAAATCAATATCTCATCATATGCATCAAGATATCTCTTGGTCACGATGTCCGTACGGAACGATCGACTTCTTATTTCACCTTGGGCCCTCATATTCTCTCGTAATGATTGGTCTGAGAGAACCTTGTCGCACTTTTCAACAATATCACTTATATCGTTAGGTTCGACCAATAATCCCACTCCCCCAAGAATCTCAGGGATGGCCGTTCTATTAACCGCAATAATTGGTAAGCCACAAGACATCGCCTCGATCAATGGCATGCAAAACCCCTCCCCCTCGCTCAGTGTTAAAAAAAGATCACTTAATTGGTAGAGCTGGACCAACTCATTCTCACCGACCCAATCGACCCAGATGACCTTATCGATGATGTTCAAGCTTTGGGCCAACTCCAAATATTTCGGGCGGTTTCTCGTCGGTCTCCCAATTTTTAGCAAATAGGTTTCTTGGTTCTTGTTCAATTCAGATATGATGTGAAGCATTGTCTCTATGTTCTTCCTACCAATTTCGGAGGACACATTCATGACCACTCTCTTCCCATCCAAGTTTGCTATACCTTTCTTGGAATATTCTTTCTTTAGTCTATCCCTTTCATTATTACTGCCATTGAATGAATATCGATTATCCAATGGATTGTATGTCACAAATATTGGAGTATCAATTTTAAAATTGTCCACTATTGAATTCTTGGTGTAGTGCGACGGACAAAAGATAGCGTCAACCCCTTTAATGACCGCACCAACCCTATGGTCTACGCTCCCATCCTCCTTTAATATGTCATGAATGGTGACCACTTTCATTATATCATGTTTTGATAATAAATTACAGGACATAAATAAATCACTGAACCAGGAATTTTGACGAAGGACATGCACCACATTTTTATTCCTACCCAATTCTTTATTTAATTTGAATGTGAGGTATGGGAGGGCAAGCTTCGCGAATTTCCCAGAATGCTCATTTAATAATTTATCATTGTAATTTAATAGGCTTACGTCAAAATCGCCCTGAGCCTGCAAAGAGTTGAAAACCGGAAAAAACCATTTAGAGTATCCAGATGCTTGACCACTATTGGGGGGGAGTCCAAAATATATGATTTTATTTTTGTTCATCCGATACCCTCAACCTGTTTTTCCTTACAAGAAATTATAGGTTCGCCCCATGATGCGCAAGACCAAGCGTACAAATGGCCGACCCAAATGGAAACAAGACTTTGTAACTCTATACTTGATGTTCTTAGGGTTCATTTCTATTAGTCTGTCCTCATAATAGTACGCCCTCTCCTTATCACCATATAAATATTGATTTACCGCCAACCATTGATAATGGCCTTCCAGAATCGATCGGGTCATGTCTTTACTGTACCGATTTACGACGACATCCTTTCCAACAACCATTTTATTCTTTTGAGTGGATAATTGATTGCCATGTCTCCTCACATCAACCATTCTATCTTGGGTGATTGAGAAACTTCCAACCTTGGCCAAGCGTAGCCAGAGATCCCAATCTTCATTTGTAGGGAGATCTTCATCAAAAAAACCGGACATCTTCAACTTTTCATTTCTGACTATCACACAAGAAGTGGACAGAAAATTTCTCTCCAGTAACCTATCATATACGGATCCTTCCCATACTTCTTGTGTATAATATCGCACTTCCCCATCTGCATCAACTATGTTACAATTACAGTAGACAAGGACCGATGTACCATCCTTCAATCTAGGAATTTGTGTCGTGAGATATCTCGAATCCCACAGGTCATCATCATCGATAAAGGCAATGAATTTTCCCATGGCCATCTGGAGCCCACGATTTCTTGCACATGAAACACCCAGCCTTGCATTATTGTGGACGTACCTGATTCGAACATCAGCAATTTCGTTTATAATTTGGGAAATGGAATCATCTTGACTATCATCCACGATGATTACCTCAAAGTCGTCATAGGTTTGATTCAATATCGAAACCAACGTCTTCTCAAAATAAGATTTACGATTGTATGTTGGTATGATTATACTTGTTTCGACCATCGCAACTGGCAACGATCTTTACACAGTTATATTATATTTTTATAACATAGTATCTATATTATTATATCATATTTTTATTAATCCAGAAAGTTTATTTTATCGCTTCCATTACGGTAGTTGAAGTGCCTCAGTCAATAACTGATTAATTACACACCTCAAATCAAGGTAAGGCGAAAAAATGAATAGAAAGCTCTTTACAGTGGGCCCAGTAGAAGTGTTTCCAGATACCTTTTCAGCCATGGAAAGACCTATGATTGTCCACCGCGGGAAGGACTACCAGGACCTGCAGCATGGCATAGTGGAGAAGCTACACAAGGCCTTGGACACAGACCTGGAGATATTCCTATCCCCCTGTTCGGCCACCGGGTTCCTGGAATCCTGTGTGCGTTGCGGTGTGCACAAAAAGATGATAAGCATCTCCAACGGGTCTTTCGGTGATCGCTGGCAACAGATCGGCACCTTGAACGGTAAACTGGTCGATAAGATAGAGGCCACCTGGGGCAAGGCGGTTCGAAAGGAGCACATAGAGGGGAAGATAAGCAAGGAGGCGGAGGCCGTCACGGTGGTCTCCAACGAATCATCCACTGGGGTACTCAACCCGATGCTCGAGATTGCCGATGCGGTGCGTGCCAACGGTGACCCGTTGCTCTTTGTTGATGGGGTCACGGCGGTCGGGGCGGTGGATCTGCATCTCAGGCAGATGAGACCGGACGCCCTGGTCTTCGGGAGCCAGAAGGCTCTCGCCCTCCCCCCCGGCCTGGCGATAATATGCGTCTCCGAGCGTCTGATGAAGAAGGCGGAGAACGTTGAGAACAGGGGTTACTATTTCGACCTGGTGGAGATCAAGAAGTTCGCGGACAAAGACCTCCCCCTCACCACCCCGGCAGTGTCATTGCTCTATGGCCTGGACTATCAACTGGACAAGTGGCTGAGAGAGGGGTCAGCAGCAAGGTTCGAGCGACATGAGGCGATGACCCGGATGGTCCACGATTGGGCCATGAGACGTTTCGGTCTCTACGCAGAGACCGGCTTCCGGTCCCGATCCATATCGGTGGTCGAGTCTGGGCGTTTCGACGTGAGCACTTTCGACAAGAAACTTCGCGAGAAGGGCTATGAGATCTCACCTGGGTATGGAAAGGTGAAGGACAGCACCTTCCGCATAGGCCATATGGGGGACCTCACCACATCCCATATTAAGGACCTGACCCATGTGATGGATGAAGTGCTGGAGGAGATGAAATGAAGATACTTATCACCGACGAGCTTTCCAAGGAGGGCATCGAGATGCTCACTAAGGACCCCCAGGTCCACGTCGACGTGCGCCCGAAGATCTCCCAGGAGGATCTGATCAAGATCATCGGGGATTACGAGGCACTGATCGTGCGCAGCGGCACGAAGGTCACTGCACCTGTCATCGAGGCAGGGAAGAAGTTACGCGTGGTGGGCAGGGCTGGCGTTGGAGTTGACAATGTCGATGTCGATGCCGCCACACGCCGTGGGGTGTTGGTCATGAACACTCCATCGGCGAACATCGTCTCAGCCTCCGAACATACCATGGCCATGATGCTCTCCTGGGCCAGGAACATACCCTGGGCCGACGCCTCCGTCAAGGCGGGCAAGTGGGAGCGCAACAAGTTCATGGGCATCGAGCTCAGCGGAAAGACGCTGGGCATCGTGGGCATTGGCCGCATCGGTGGTGAGGTGGCCAAGAAGGCGAAGGCCTTCGGGATGAAGCTAATAGGTTACGATCCGTTCATCTCACAGGAGCTGGCCGTGAAGCTGGGCGTGCGCCTCATGTCCCTGGATAAGGTTTTGGAGGAGGCGGACATCATCACGATCCATGCCCCTCTTACGCCCGGAACGCACCATCTGATCGGCAAGGCCCAGTTCGAGATGATGCGGCCACACGTCGTGGTGATCAACTGCGCCCGTGGAGAGATAGTGGACGAGGCCGCCCTGGTGGAGGCCTTGCAGACCAAGCGCATCGCTGGCGCCGCGCTCGACGTTTATGAGAACGAGCCTCCAAAGGGGTCGAAGTTGCTGGAGCTCGACAACGTGGTCCTCACCCCCCACCTGGGCGCTAGCACCAAAGAGGCCCAGGAGAAGGTGTCCATGGAGATGGCCGAGCATGTTAAGATATTCCTCCTGGAGAACAAGATATCGAACGCTGTCAACGCCCCGATGAGCAAGATGGACCCCAAGGTGGCTCCGTTCGTTGGGATCGCCGAGCTGCTAGGTTCGTTCTGTCAGCAGCTGGTGGACGGTCCTGTCAAGAAGATGGAGGTGGAGGCCCATGGCGAGATAGCTAACCTCGACACCAGGATGGTGACGGTCTCCGCATTGATCGGAGCCCTGTCCAACATAACTGGTGAGAACACCAACGTGATCAACGCCAACCATATCGCACGGGAGAAGGGGCTACAGATAATGGAGTCCAAGGTGGACGAGGCTGGCCTATACACGAACATGCTGGTGGTGCGCATCCATTCCGAAAGCGGCAAGCACGAGGTGCGAGGCACCGCCTTCCCAAGGGACGAGCCCAGGCTGCTCGGCATCGACGAGTTCGATCTGGACATGCCATTGGAGGGCGACTTCATCCTCACCAAGCACGAGGACATGCCTGGGATGATCGGAAGGGTGGGATCGTTGCTGGGCTCAAAGGGGATCAACATCGCCCAGATGGGCGTGGGCAGGGAGGGAAAGGGCAAGAAGGCATTGATGCTCATATCTGTGGACGACCCCGTCAACAAGGACGTGCTGGACGCACTGAAGGTCGTTGCCCAACTTCAAAGAGGCCCGATATGTAAAGCTGAGCCACATGAAGACCAAGGAGTACATGAACGTCTGAGACCAGGCGTTCCCCCACATTTACGCAAATGGTTAGGAGCAGCTCCCCCGATTCCGGGAGCCTAGGCCGACGAAGGAATCGATGCTCCCATATGGGGGCAGGGATGTCTCTCGACGCATCGTACTACAGCTCGAGTCCTTCAATAGGTCCTATGGACAGTTTGGCCTTCACGCTTTCCACCTTGTATCGCATGGGTCTTTCGTCCCTCCGGTCATCGATCTTGATGTTCGTGACCACCCTATTGGCCATGCTGGCGACCTTCTTATGGCATTGGGAGATGAGGGACATCACCTCATCCAGATCGCCCTGGACGATGGTGCCCATGGGCGTGAGCTCATAATCCAAACCAGAGCGTTGGACTATCTTCACGCACTCCGCTACATATTGGCTTAGGCTCTCCCCCTCTCCCACCGGGAACACACTGAACTCCGCTATCATGTCGAACACCGAAAAAAATCAAAAGAATCAAGAGTGTGAGACCTTTAATTTTTAGAGATAAATACATTTCGATTCTATACTTCGGTCCCATAAACCACCAATATCCGCGGTTCAGGCTTCCTAGGTTATAGTTTGATAAATGAAGAGCGTCGACCAAAATTTATATATACAATACTGTGAATGGTTAAGATTCAATTCATTTCAGATTCATAATGTTGTTTAGAGGCCAGTTCTCATGAAAAACGGTGCAGGTGCCAAGGGTAGAGTTGTTTCTGGAGCGAAGAAAGCAGGGAGCAAGTCCGCGACCATTTCGATGGTCGGGGATTCAGGCATCAAGGATGATGTCCCGTTCGTCTCCGGAGGCGGATCTAAGCAACCCACCTATGAGATCTGTTTTGAGAACAAATGTACCACCCTCACCGTTGAGGACCTCACCAACGCGATTCGCAACGGCATTGACCGCGAAGGCATGCCGGAGGAACAGGCGAGAGGGATGGCCCAGCACGTTCTGAACTTCTTTGGCTATAGTGAGAGGATCATAGACAATATCCTAGAGCCAGAGGATCGCGACGCCTTCTATCAATTGGAAGATACCGGCATCCTCACCACCGAGCGCGAGGAGACCACCTTGTACGACGGTAGGGAGTGGCGAATACACTACTGGCTGTTCCGCAAGGAAAGGATATTCGAGCTCATCAACGTCGATGGCGTCATTAGCGTCGGAAGCAAGGATGCGTCATTCGATTACGACGAAGTCCCAGACGAGATCTGGCAACGGACCAAGTGATTTTTCTCCTAATGTCCCTGGACCAGTTTCGGGGACCTCACGGAAACCATATTGTCGACCAAAGGGATTGCTGCCGAGATGGAGCTCTTCCCCTATCCACCTAGGCCGCACCAGGCCGAGTTCGTGAGCCTGGTGGGTGGAGCCGCGGCAAAACGTCGCCACCTTGTCTTGGAAAGCGGGACCGGCACGGGGAAGACCGTCTGCGCCCTGAGCGGGGCCTTACAGGAGGCATTGCCACAAGGGCGAAAGGTCCTATACCTCACCAGGACCAATTCGCAGGAGAAGCAGGTCATCCTCGAGCTCCGACGCATCGCCCAAAAAAGCCCGGTCTTCGGTATCGCCATCCAAGGTCGTCAGGTGACATGCCCCCTGGTCCGTCAAGACCCAGATCTGAGGGGCGGCAACCCGGAGGAGCTTTCCCGCCTCTGTCGGGAGAAGAAGCGGAAGGCCATGCAGGGCGAGGGAGGATGCCGGTTCTTCGCGGAGACGATGGCGGCGGACCGGGATGCGATCGCCACCTGGTGTCGTGAGAGGCTACCCACAGCGGAAGAGTTCGTCGAATATTGCGAACAACATCACTACTGCCCACATGAGCTGATGAAGGAATTGGTCGCTGAAGCGAACGTCGTGGCGGCGCCCTATGCGTATTTCTTCATTCCGTTCATCCGACACTCACTTCTTAACTGGATGAACGTCTCCTTGGAGGACCTGTTCATCATAGTCGATGAGGCCCACAATCTGCCCGACTACACCCGCGAGGTGGAGAGCTTCTCCCTTTCCTCGTGGACACTGGATGCGGTGGAGAGGGAGGTCGAGGAATATGGCGACCCGGAGGTCCTCGAAGGGGTCAGCATACGCGATGTGCTGGTACAGACCCGAAGGATGTTGGACGAGGCGGTGCGCGATTACCTCATCGATGAGGACGGTCTCATACCGCCCTCGTTCCTGGAGGAAGGGCTCATGTCAGCGTTCACCACCTCCTCGAGAGGTTTGCAGGCCGCCGCCAAGCTCCTGATGGAGCAGGGGGAGATCATTCGAGAGCAGCGGGCCCAGGAAGGCCGATTGCCTCGGTCGTACATATTCGCCCTAGGGTCATTTCTCAACTACTGGACCACACTGGACGATGCGATATACGTGAAGCTCGTCATCGGGGGGGACAGCCCAAGCTTCCGTGCCTACTGTCTCGACCCGGAGGTAACGACCTCGGTGCTATTGGGCTCCGGCGGGTCGGTCCACATGTCCGGCACGCTCGCCCCTCTGGCGGAATACCGCGACTCCATCGGGCTACCGCGCGACACCGTGCTCATGACCTTCCCCTCACCGTTCCCACCGGAGAACCGGGTGATATTCTACATGGACAGCGTCACCACCAAGTTCGAGGAGATGGCGGGCGACGAGGGCATGGTCAAGCGAATGGAGGACCAGGTGGTGCAGGTATGCAACATCATAGGCAGGAACACCGTCGTCTTCTTCCCTTCATATGCGCTGATGGATCGATTCATCTCCGACCGTGTGCTCCCCCGTCTGAAACCAAGGGTGCATGTGGAAGAGAGGGGCATGTCACAGAACGACCTCATGGAGGTGGTTTCCCGCTTCAAGGGCCAGAGCGAGCAGGGGGCCGTCCTCTTCGCGGTCATGGGTGGGCGCATCAGCGAAGGCATCGACTTCCCGGACCGGGAGTTGGAGGTGGCGATCATCGTCGGCCTGCCCTATCCCCGGCCCACGGCCAAACAGCGCGCCCTGATGCATTTCTATGAGACCAGGTTCCATAAGGGCTGGGAGTACACCGTGAAGGCGCCCACCTACCGCAAGCTGGCCCAGGCCATAGGTCGCCTCATCCGGACAGAGACCGATGTGGGGGCCGCCCTCATCCTGGACAAGAGGGCCATGCAGTTCGGGGAAAGATTGGACCTCACTCTCAGCGAGGCACCGCCCAACGATATATTGCGTTTCTTCGAGGATCGGGGGTCCAGTCCGGCGGGCCCGTCGAAAGATTATTAATCGAGGGGAGGAATCAGCCGCCATGGACCTTACCGAGGTCTTGCTGTTGATATTCCTGGGATTCTGGCTCATGCTTCCCGCCTTCCTGCCGAATTCCGCGGCGGTGCTCTTCGGGGGCGGTCTGCCGATGGACCTGGGAAAGAGCTGGAGGGGACGACGCCTACTGGGGGATGGCAAGACCTGGCGAGGTTTCGTGGGCGGGGTATGCGCAGGGACCTCGATCGGTCTGGTGCAGCTCTACCTGGCCTATCCGTTCGATCCGAAGGACTACTGGGGGTTCGGACCTGTTCCAGAGGCCATCCTGGTGGTCTTCGTCCTGGCCTTGGGGTCGTTGTTAGGGGACCTGGTCAGCGCCTTCATCAAACGCAGGTTGGGCCTGGAAAGGGGGGCGAAGGCTCCCATTCTGGACCAATACAATTTCATCGCGGGTGCGATGCTCCTCTCCCTGGCCATCGTTCCTGACTGGTTCATTGGGGCGTTCGTGGAGGGCGAGCACATCATCAGCCTGATCGCCGTCCTGATCATCACCCCGATACTGCACCGTGGGGTGAACATCATCGGTTACAAGAAAGGTCTGAAGAAGGTTCCATGGTGATATCATGAGCGAGAAGGTCAAGCAGGCATTGGTAGGGTGCGGCGCGCTCCTGTATGGGGACTTCACCCTCGCATCAGGTAAGAAGAGCCAATACTACATCGATATCAAGAGGGCGAGCACGGACCCCAAGGTGCTGCGTCTGGTGGCCCGAGAGATGGCCGTGGAGATCCAACGCCATGGCATCCTGGTGGACCGAATAGCCGGCGTGGTCCTGGGCTCGATCCCATTGGCCGTGGCGCTCTCGCTGGAGACCGACATACCGTTCATCATGGTGAGGAAGGAGAGGAAGGACCACGGGACCAGCAAGCTGATCGAGGGGGTCCATCGACCTGGAGAGAGGGTCTTGGTCGTGGAGGACGTCATCACCTCGGCCGGATCGGCCTTGTTCGCCCTGGACCTGCTCCGTTCCGAAGGCATGGTCATCGAGCACGTCTTCAGCGTGGTGGACCGGGAGGAGGGGGGCAGGGCGAAACTCCTGGAGGCAGGGGCGGAACTTACCGCCCTGGTCACCGCCACCGAGGTCCTGGGGAAATAGGATGGCGACCGACCCTGATTGTCGCCTCTGTCGCCTTTGCGATGGGCGCATCCAAGTGGTCCTTCCCGATGGGGACCCGCGATCCCCCCTGTTGCTCATCGGCGAAGGGCCTGGGGAGAAGGAGGACCTGCAGGGAAGACCGTTCGTGGGACGGGCCGGTAAATGGCTGGATAAGTGTTTCCATGAGGCTGGTCTGGAGCGTGAGCGTGTCTACATCACCAACACCGTGCGCTGCCGTCCGCCGAGGAACCGTCGACCGATGGAGGACGAGGTCGCCTCCTGTCGCCCCTACCTGATCGATGAGCTGCGCGGACGTCGCCTGGTCGTGCCATTAGGGGCCACCGCCACCAGCAACCTACTTGGCAGGCCGGTCAAGATGTCCGAGGAGGCCAACCGCCCTAGGGAGGTCGAGATCGACGGGATAATGGTGATGGTACTGCCGACCTACCATCCATCGGCATGCATCTATAGCAAGATCGCCAGGCAGAGGCTGAGCGAGGCCCTGGCCATGGCTAAGGGGCTTTGCGGGCTTGTTTGAAGGTCCGTCTCTTCTTGAAAAGGAAACGTATGTTCTTGTATCCGTCCTTCCAGGAGGATAGCTTGACCTCCCCCACCCTGCGCCGGTACTCGATGGGGACCTCCCTACCGCGACATTTGCGAAAGGCCTCGATCTTGATCTCCTCTGAGAGGGCCATCCCGTCCGAGGTAAGGTCAAGCTCGTCGAGGATGGTCCGCCGGAACACCCACATGCCGCTCTGGGAGTCCCTGATCCATACATGGAATAGGAAATTCGTGGTGAAGGTGAGGACCTTGTTACCCAGGGTGTGCTTGGCCGACATGGCCCCCTCCTCCAGCTGGGCGAAACGATTGGTGGTGATGAAGTCCAGGTCGTCCGAATCAAGCAGGCGTGCCAACCGAGGGATCTCCTCGGCCGGATAGGTGCAATCGGCGTCCAAGGTGGCGATGACATCGCCCTCCGCCCTTTCGAAACCGGTCTTATAGGCCCTACCATAGCCCCTCCGGGACTCCTCCACCACCAAGGCGCCCATGTCCCTCGCTATCTCCTTGGTCCTGTCCTTGGAGTCGGTGTCCACTATCATGATATCGTAGGTGAGCTCGGTGCCATCGAGTGCCTTCTTGACGGATTCGATTACTCCGCCTATTCCAGCCTCCTCGTTCATTGTGGGTATGATGACGGTGATGCGCATGTTAGGTGAACGGAAAACGCCCCATTCCTCTTATAATGGTTGTTGCACGCGTTGGACCTCATGATATCAGGGAGCGCCATGACCCTTGTCGTATGGGCCGCGGTCACCGAAGAGCTTGAAGGCCACATAACCCATCATGGCCACCCCGAGCCGGGTCAACGACCAGAATGTCACCTTCTGCTTGAACATCCGCAAGGGGTCATAGCTGGTCCAGAGACGACCGTGCTTCATGGTCAGTTGCTTCCTTCCAGCACCATTCCAGAACGCTTGCTTGAAGAAGCGATAGAGGGTGGATTTGTGGCGGTGATACACGATGGCGTTCTCGTTGTACGCTATGTTGTAGCCCTTCTCCACCACGCGCATGTTGAGGTCGATGTCCTCTGCCGTTATGAACCAAGGGTCGAACTTTCCCGCCTTGAGGATGGATTCCTTGACGAAGGCCTCGTTGCAGCTCGGCCAGGAAATGTCGTTGCCCTTATAGTAGAGCTCGACCCGGTCCAGGTCCACCCAGGCGTCCAGGCCGATGGTGATGGTCTTGCCCACCACCACACCGTTACCTTCTGTTATGGTCTTGCGCAGCTCCCTTATCCAGAACGGGTTGGCCAAGCAATCCCCACCGATGAATGCCAGTATCTCTCCCTTCGCCCTCTCTACCCCGTAGTTGGTGCTCTCTCCCCGGCGTCCCGGTTTGATGTACAGGCTGATGAACGGGTACTTCTCCACATAGCGCTGCACGATCTCCCTGGTCCTGTCCTTGCTGGCCGCATCGACCACGACCACCTCCATGGGCTGTTCCTGGATGACCAGGCTGTCCAGCAGGTCCGCTATGTTCTTCTCTTCATTCATCACGTTGAGGACGACGCTCACCATCATCGGAAACGGTCAAGCATCTTAGCCTTGGCATATGAGTATTTCGCCGTGCCTTTTTCATGGGATAATGAGCATGGTGCTCGTTCAGCATCCTGACATCGGCATCCATCCTAACTGGTTATCCTTCGTGGCCAGTCAGACGATAGCTAATAAGTATCAAAACGGACATTCTCAGCCCGGGTCGAAATGAAGCTGTTGGCCGACTTCTATTCCATCAGGGATTGTGATATCGGCGAGGGCACCATCGTGCGCGATTTCGTAAATCTATATGGCTGTCGGATCGGCCGAGATTGCAAGGTGGCGGCCTTCGTGGAGGTACAGAGGGGGGTTTCCATCGGGGACCGGTGCAAGATCGAGGCCTTCGCGTTCATTCCCAGTGGGGTCACCATCGAGGATGAGGTCTTCGTCGGACCTCATGTGGTCTTCACCAACGACCTCCATCCCCATGCCGTCGGCGATTGGGCTGTGACCCCCACACTGGTGAGGCGCGGGGCCTCCATCGGTGCCAACGCGACGATAATTTGTGGCGTGACCATCGGTGAGAACGCCATGGTCGGCGCAGGGGCCGTGGTCACCAAGGACGTTCCCGCAGGGGATCTGGTGGTCGGTAACCCGGCCAGATCGACAAAGAAGAGAGGTGTTTGAATGGACAGGATCCCAATGGCCAGACCGACCGTCACCGAGGAAATGGTGGAGGCGGCGGCCCAGGCCTTACGCAACGAGAAGATGGTGTTGGGGGAGAGCGTTATCAAGTTCGAGGAGGCCTTCGCGCGTTTCATTGGCACTGAACATGCCATATCCGTATCCTCCGGTACGAACGCCCTCCAACTGACCTTGGAGGCCTTGGGTGTGCGGGGCAAGGAGGTGGTCACCACGCCATTGTCTTTCGTGGCCACCGCCAACGTCATCGTCCAGGCGGGTGGGACGCCGACCTTCTGCGACGCGGCCCAGGTCGACAACAACATCGATCCAGGTAAGTTGCGGCCGGTGATCGGTCCCCGCACCACCGCCATCATGCCGGTGCATCTTTTCGGCCATCCAAGCAACATGGACGAACTGGGTGGGTTCGCGCAGGAGAGGGACCTGTATTTGGTGGAGGACGCCTGCCAGGCCCATGGGGCCATGTATCGCGGCAAGCGGATCGGGTCCATCGGTCATGCCGGGTGCTTCTCGTTCTACCCCACCAAGAACATGACGGTGGGCGGCGACGGCGGCATGATAACGACCAACGACGCCGATCTGGCCAAGAGGATAGCGAAGCTGAGGGACTGCGGGAGGGTGTCTCGCTACGTCCATGACGCCATCGGTTACACATCCCGTCTGAACAGCTGCAATGCCGCCTTCGGCCTGGTGCAATTGAAACATCTGGACGAGTGGAACGATAGAAGACGCTCCATCGCCCGGCTCTACAACGGGCTGCTCAAGGACGTGGTGGAGCTCACCCCGCCCCCCATGGGGGACCATGATGTCCAGCCGGTCTTTCACCTATATGCGGTCCATTGTCAGAGAAGGGACGACCTGGCGAAGCATCTTTCCGATAAGGGGGTCGAGTGCGGGGTCCACTATCCCGTGCCCATCCACCTCCAACCGGTCTATAAGGACATCTATCGATTCAAAGGTGGGGAGTATCCGGTCGCTGAGAAGCTATCTCAGATGCTCCTCTCCCTTCCAATTTTCCCAACGCTCACCGATGATCAGGTGAGGAGGGTGACCGAAGAGGTCAGGCACTTCTACGGGAGATGATGAGATGAGGAGATTCGAGGTCGGGGTATTGGGGGTCGGCTACTGGGGCCGGAAGATCGTGGAGGAGTACAGTTCCATCCAGAATGTGAAGGTGAAGGCGGTCTCCGACCTCATGGACCGCAACCTGGAATATTGCCGTGACCGATATCAGGTACCGGTCCTAGTGCACGATTACAAGGAGGTCATCGAGGACAACGCCATCCAGGCCGTTCACATCTGTCTCCCGAACGCGCTGCACTATCAGGCATGCAAGGAGGCCCTGGAGAGGGGCAAGCACGTGCTGGTGGAGAAACCGATCACATTGAGCAGCGAGGACGGTCGAAAGCTGGTGGAGCTGGCGGAGGAAAGGAACCTGACGCTCTCGGTTGGCCACATTTACCGTTTCAACAACGCCCTGGCCGAGGTGAAGCGCCTCTGGAAGGAGAACTTCTTCGGAAGGGTGTTCCTGCTCAACTTCACCTGGACCAACCTGGAGCCGGTCTTCATGGACCGTGACGTCATCGTCGACCTAGCGCCACATTATTTCGATATCGTGAACTATCTGTTCGAGGCGTGGCCGCAGCGCATAACCTGTGTCGCCAAGCCCTATCGCCAGAAGGCCATGGAGGAGGCGGCCTACATCATCAGCGAACTGCCATCTGGAGCATTATCGCAGGCCCACTTGAACTGGGTCTCGCCTAAGAAGGTTAGGCAGATCGAGATCGTAGGGGAAAACCGTTCCTGCACCATCGACGCGGTGGGGCAGGTGGTCACGGTCTACGAGAGCGGCTATACCTACCAGCTAGGGGTGGTCCGGAACAACACCATCAGGGACGAGCTTCTCCATTTCATCAAATCCATCGGGGACCCCTCCACCGAGACGAGGAACAGCGGGGCCATCGGCGTCCGCACGGTGGAGATGATAGAGAGGTCGAAGGAATCCCTTAGGAGCGGATGCTCGGTCGATGTGTGAGGTTGTCGCTTTGCCCTCCCGGGTCCTCATGCTCCTGTCCAATGAGTACCGGCCCGACGTCAGGGTCGAGAAGGAAGCAAAGGCCTTGATCGGAAGCGGAAGGTCCGTGACCATTTTGTCCTGGGACCGTAATCATAAACGACAGCCAGATGAAATGGTAGAGGGGGTGACAGTGCATCGTATTCGCACTCGTCAGTTCTCCGATAAAAAAGGTCTGGTTTTTAACTTCGCATCGTTCCTGTTCGCATCATTACGCCGAGCCAATGAAGGCAATTACGATGTCGTTCACGCCCACGACCTGGACACCTTGTTGTTGGGCGTACTGATTTCGAGACTCAAAGGGATCCCATTGATCTACGACGCCCATGAGCACTACGCAGACATGGTCTCTCAAGACCTGCCTCAACCGGTAGCGAGATGCTTCGATCTGATCGAGCGCGCTCTGGTCACGCAAGCAACGCAGGTGATCGTCGCCAACCCAGGTCACTATGATTATCTTAAGGAATGGTCAAATGGTGATCCGGTTGTTGATCATGAACTGCATAGATCCCCCGCAAGTCCCGGTGGTCAGGTGCGATAGGAAGTACATCGTTATCTTCTATGGGGGGAGTCTCGAACCTCTGCGATTCATCGAGGAGGCGATCGATGCGATACAAGGAATGGAGGGAGTCCGCCTCAGGGTCGCCGGCGACGGCTCCCTACGCCCATTGATCGAACAGGCCGTCCTGACCAGAAATAACGTGGATTACATCGGGTACGTCGATCGTGACCGATTGCTACAAGAGGTAGCTCAGGCCGACGCCGTTATAGCATTGTTAAATCCGAGCAATGCCAACAATCGCATCGGAATCCCAAACAGACTGTACGAGGCCATGGCGGTCGGGACTCCGGTGCTGGCTTCCAAGGGGACCATGAGCGGCGAGCTCGTGGACAAGACCGGTTCTGGTCTAACGGTCGAGTGGAGCGTCGCAGGCTTCAAGGATGCCTTGGGTATGCTCTCCGACCCAGGTCTCCGTGAGGCACTGGGAAGGAACGGAAGGAATGCGGTCGAGAAGGAATATAATTGGAAGACCATGGAAGCTCGATTGCTGGCCATGTATGATTCAACAGGATGAACCAGCGTTCTCATTTGCTGCCCTTGAGCTCCGAGCGGACGTAGCGCCACATCTCGCCCAGGTTCACCACGTCAAGGAAGTAGTCCAGGTCCTTCTTCTGAAGCTCCCTCTCCAAGAAGAGTACCAAGGCGAACGACAGATAGCTGGCAAGGCTGACCAGGACTAGGTCGTACCAGCGATCCACCGGGATGAAATAGCTGATGGCAAAGATGGTAAGGGCCGCGGCCCCGACCGCGACGAAATACTTCAAGGGCCGGAGGTTCAACCGCACTTCGATATGCCTGCTGGCCATATAGATCGCCAAGCCTAAAATGACCACATAGGTGGCCAGGTTGGCAATCGCCGCCCCGACGTAGGAAAGGCCCAGCAATTCCACCCCGAGTATCTCATAGGGCACCAGGACGAATAGGAGCGCTGCATTGACCAACATGGCTGTCACATATATGCGCGCGACCTTCTTCGGCTCGTTGATCGCATAGAGCTGCGTTATGAAGATCGTGGCGACCGCGCTCAGGAAAACAGACACCGAGAGGATGTTCAGAGTCTTTCCTGAATCTGCGAAGGTGCCTCCGAAGATGATGACAGCCGTCTCCACTGGGAAGAGAACGATGACCACCACCATGGGCAGGATGATCATGCTGATGTATCGTATGGCTTCAGTGGACTTAATCCGGATCTCCCCCTGCTTCCCCTCCTTGTCGAGCATGGAGAACGCGGGGAACGCTAAAGCGGCAACGGCCGCGCTTACCACCAAGAACATAGATAAGAGGTTCTGGCTCGAGCTATAGAACCTCACTGAGTCCTCCGAGATGAAGGTGCCGATCACCAATTTGTCCAGGGTGGAGATGACCGTCGCAGTGATCACGATGGCCAGCACTGGTGTGGCGTATTGCAGGTAGGAGCGGAACAACGTTGGTCGGGTCCATCGAATCTTGTCCCGGAACAGATAGAAGAGCGCCACAACCGAGACGGCGAGACCCGCGATGACATAGGCCCAGGCCACATCCGATACCCCTTGGCGATTGACGAGCAGGAAGATCACAAGGGGCACCCTGATCAATGGGTCCATCAGCAACGATAGCTGGGACTTTGTGGTCTGGAGGCGGGCATCGAATGTAAGAGTGGCGATCCCAGCCACCCCATAGAACACATAATAGGCCAAGAGTATGTAGACCAGTTCCTTGACCGTGGGCTCCATGGGGACGGGGAAGATGAGGTCATAGGTAAACAGTAGGACGAGGGTCACCACCACTGCCCCAGCCAGGGTGCAGAGCCTCACAGTGGCATAGGTGCTCACGCAATCGTTGATGTCATTGCCCTCCGAAATCCTTTTTATATGTGCCTGCGCAAATCCCAGGTCAGCGATCCCGAAGATGATGCCCAGGAATGCCAGGGAGTAGCTCAACTGCCCATAGGCCTCGTCAAGATATCTGGTCATGAAGGTGAGCGCTATCAAGCTCAGAACGGCGCTGATGGAGCGGGAGACCATGATCAGAACAGAACGACGGCCGATCAATGGTCACTCGTAGCCATTGTCATTATTTAACGGTAATCCGGTGCATATTGGCCGAGATAATCCTACGCGAAAGCCGAAGACTCACGCGCCAAGAATTTATTGGTCATAGATAAATAAAATATAAATAATTCAGAGAACATTCGTAAGGTATGTCCGACAGTCGTCGGACTCGATGGATGGGATGCAATTGGAGCTCGAGCTGTACCAGAGCAAACGCTCTAGAGCCCTTCACACCGGAGGGCGGTCATGTACCTGAAGCAGATCGAAGTGGAGAACTTCAAGTCCTTCGGGAAGAAGATGACCATCCCGATGCTGAACGGCTTCACGGCCGTCACTGGCCCCAACGGTTCCGGCAAGTCCAACATCTCCGATGCCATCCTTTTCGTTCTCGGCCCAAAGAGCTCCAAGGCTTTGCGTGCGGGCCGGCTCACCGACCTGATCTTCAACGGAGGGCCGTCCAAGCAACCCTCCTCATACACCAAGGTCTCCCTGGTGTTCGACAACAAGGACCGCCTCATCCCCATCGATGACGATATCGTGCGTCTGACGAGGCACGTCAAGCTCTCGGAGAGCGAGACCGGTTACAACTCATACTTCTACGTAAACGATAGGAAATCCACGCTCAACGAGTTCGACTATCTCCTAGCATCGGCCAGGATCAGCGCCGACGGCTACAACCTGGTACAACAGGGCGACGTCACACGGATAGTGGAGATGTCCCCCCTGGAGCGAAGGCGCCTCCTCGATGAGATCTCTGGCATAAGCAAGTTCGACGAGGACATCCTCAAGGCCGAGGGGGAACGGAAGGGCGCCGAGGAGAACATGGAGCGCATCGGGATCATCATGAACGAGCTGGAGAAGCAACTCCAGCAGCTCGAGGCCGAGAAGGCGGCCGCGCTTCGGTTCATGGAGACCAGGGACCGATTGGCCCTATCGAGGTCACGACTGGCCCATAAGAAGAAGGAGGTGGCCGAGTCCGAGGTCAACGCCACCCGCGCCCAGATCGATTCCTATAATCGGGAGATGGAGGCGTTGCGCACCAGGCGCACTGAGATCGCTAAGGCCATAACCGATGCCGAGCAGCGCATCAAGGACCTCGAGAGGGAGATAGTGGAAAAGGGTGGCCAGGAGTTCAAGGACCTCAAGGAGCGCATGGACACTGCCAAGATCGAGATCGCCCGCGCTGTCGACAACGCACAACGCTCGGACGAGGAAGGTCGGGAACTGCAGGATACACTGCGCCAACACAGGGAGGAACGGAACAAGCTCCAACAGGAGGTCCGGACCATCGAGGAGAGGCTCAAGCTCACGGAGGAGAAGCTGCTCGACAAACAACGCCTGCTCGAGGAGAGGCGTAGACAGCACGCCGAGGTGCAATCGAAGATGTCGGCATCCGACTCCGAGCTCTTCATTCTGGAGAAGCGACTGGTCGAGTTGGACGTCCAGGTCAAGGAGAGCGAGGAGAAGGTCCACGCCCTGAACCTGGAGAAGGACCGCCAGGAGGAGCGGCAGAACCGTCTGAGGGCCGAACTGGTCGAGGACGAGGAGACAAAGGGCAATCTGGAGTTCCAGATAAAGGACGCCGAGTGGCGGCTAAGGGAGATCCAGAGGACCGACAAGAGCTCCTCCGGAGAGCTCAACGCGCTCCAGACCCAGTTCTTCGCCAAACGTTCACAGGAATCGAAGATGGCGGCCCAGCTAGAGGAACTGGAACAGGCCATCAAGACCCTTACCCGGGAATACAACCACCTTTCCACCGAGAAGGAGGCGGTGGAGAACCTGGCCAAGGGATACAACCGTGCCGTGCGCTCGTTGTTGGAGGCGAGGGACAAGCACGAGATCAGAGGCATCCACGGTACCGTCGCCGAACTTGCCAAGGTCGACCCGAATTACGAGGTGGCGCTCAACGTGGCCGCCGGGGCGAGGATGCAATCGGTGATCGTTGACGATGACGAGGTGGCCTCCGAGGCCATCCAATTCCTGAAGCGCAACAATCTGGGCCGGGCCACATTCCTTCCGCTCAACAAGATGCTGGACGGAAAACCGAGGGGCAAGGCCCAACTGGTCGTCAAGGAGGCGGTGGGCTATGCCATTGACCTCATCGATTTCGAGGAGCGATATCGCCCTGCATTCTGGTATGTGTTCGGCGACACGGTGGTCGTCCAGGACCTCGCAAAGGCCCGGAAGCTGATGGGCGGGGTGCGCCTCGTCACGGCCGGAGGCGAGCTGATCGAGGCGTCCGGGGCGATGGTGGGGGGCACGCTCGATACCAACACCCTCAAGTTCGGTCAGAGCGCCAAGGGCAAGCTCGACGACATCGCAGAGGAGCTCAGGAAGAGCATCGATCATTCCGAGAAGGTCGCCGCCCAGCTCAAGGTGTTGCGCCTGGAGCTACAGCAGGTGGAGACCCGCATGCGGGAGCTCAGCGGGTCCGAGAGCAACAATGAGATCAAGATCAGCGGTCTGGAGGGCAACCTGAAGGACCTCAAGGCCCGCATGGCCAAGGGCAAGGAGGAGGTCGCGCTCAAGACCAAGGAACTGGAGGACATCCGTCTCGCCCTGGAGAGGCAGGTCAAGGAGATCGCATCGGCTGCCTCCAAGGGAGATCAGTTCCGGGGACAGCGCGATCAGGCCAGACAAAGGCAGCTGGAGATCGCTCCCAAGGACCTCACCACCAAGCTTCGCTCCCTGCAGTCGGAGGTGGTGGAGCTCACCGCATCGTTGGCCGAGCTGAGCTCGGAGAAGGCCACGTCCAACACCCAGACCGAACTGCTCCGGAAACGCCTGACCGAAATGGACCATTTCGAGACCAGCTCCAAGGAGAAGTTGGTACGGCTCCATTCCGAGGGCGAGGACGCGAGGGCGAAGGAGGCCAAGCTCCGGGTGGAACTCAACGCCATGAAGCGCATCGAGGAGTCCATGGGAAAGGAGGTAATCGACCTCCGTGCCAAGAAGGACGCCACATTCAAGGAGAGGACCCAGCTTGAATCGGACCGGGACCGTCTACAGTCCAAGGCCGAGACCTCCCAGGATTTCGTGATCACTCTCAACACCAAGCTAGCAACGGCGATGGAGCGCATCAAGGAATGCGACGCCGAGATCGACCAGATCAAGGTGCCGGTGACATTCCCCCTTCCACCGATGGACGAGATAAAGACGGAGATCAACCGCTGCGAATCATCCTTGGCCAACATGGGGGCGGTCAACCTGCGGTCCATCGAGGACTATGAGGAGAAGTTCGCGAGGCACGTCGAACTGCGCAACGAGGTCAAACGCCTCGAGGACCAGAAACGCGACCTCATCAAGCTCATGAACGAGCTGAACGAGAAGAAGAAGGTCGCCCTGCTGAAGGTGTTCGATGCCGTCAACCAGAACTTCAAGACCGTCTACGCCGAGCTGTCCCAAGGGGGAGATGCGGAGCTGCTCCTGGAGGATCCCGATATGCCCTTCGCTGGTGGCCTGGTCATGAAATGCCGGCCCAGGCACGGCAAGGTCCTCCGCCTGGAGGCGCTTAGCGGTGGCGAGAAATCCCTGGCGGCGCTAAGCTTCATCTTTGCCATGCAGGAATGGCAACCCTCGCCCTTCTATCTTCTGGACGAGGTGGACATGTTCCTGGACGCCGTCAACGCCGACATGGTCGCCCAGCGCGTCAGGGATAGCTCTCATACCGCCCAGTTCGTGATGATCTCCTTGAGGAAGGTCACCTTGAACAAGGCCGACCACATCATCGGGGTCACCAAGCCAGAGGGCGGCATCAGCAACGTCATAATCAAGCCCAATTCGGGCGACATCAAGGACCTCCAGGAGGAGCTCAAGATCCCGGAGGAGAAGGGGGATGGGATATAATGGAGACCAACGCAGAGGCCATCTATGGTCATTTGCTGTTCCACCGCGCTATCATCGACGAGGGGGACCGCAGCGAGAAGATCGAACGCTACATGGACCTGCTCCGCCAGGCGGAGGAGGGAGAGGGCATGGCCCCGCTCGACCCGATCGACCGGGCGGTGCATCTCGTCTTCCAGCTGGTGCTATCGAACAACTTCGATCCCTGGGACGTCAATCTGATGGAGTTCGTCCGTCTCTACACCAAGAAGATGCACGCCGATGAGGTCAACTTCATCGTGGCGGGCAAGCTGGTGCACATGGCCTGGAGCATCTTGCGCATGCAGAGCCACGAGGTCCTGCTGCTCCACGAGCGCCCCGAGCAGTTCGAGCTCATGTGCGCTGACTGGGACCTGGAAGGCATGGCCGGCCCGGGCGCGGAGCCCTTCCACTCTGACATAGTCACCGACATCCCGGACGGTGTGGAGCTTGCCGAGGCGGTACGGCACCACAGCACCAGGCCGGTGTCGCTGGTCGAGCTCTTGGATGCATTCGATGATGCCAAACGCGAGGTGGAGGTCCAGCTCGCAAGGCAGAAGGCCCGGGAGGTCCTCAAGGCCGCCCAGGAACGTTTCGATGGCAAGGCGCACTCCGAGGACCTGGAGAAGGACGTGGAGATGACCTGGCAACGCATACTCCGTTGTGGCAACGGCCCCATCGCCCTTGAGGACATCATAGAGGGCGGGAAGGACGACACGGTCACGGTCATCGTATCATTGCTCTTCCTGGCCAGGGCGGGAAAGGTCGCGCTCTGGCAGAACGACCTGCCGTATGGCCAGATCTTCCTGGAGATCAAGATCCCCTGGGACATTGGGACCCTGGAGGAGCGGGCGGCCCCCCTCGTCCCTACCCCGGAAAAGAGAGCGGTGATCTGAGGTGGAGGCAGTGCGTGCTGTGGAGGCGGTCCTGTTCTCGGCCGGTCGGCCCATGCGAGCGGCGGAGGTCTGCGAGGCCACTGGACTCGCGCCAGACACGGTCAGGCGCACATTGAAGCAATTGGGGGAGGAGTACGACCAGAGAGACTCGGCCATACAGGTGGTCAAGATCGGTCTCAAGTACTCCATGCAGCTCAGGCCGGAGGCGGCCCGTTTCTCCACCACCTACGCGGAGAAGGAGCTGCCTGACAAGGTGTTGCGCCTTGCCGCGATCATCGCCTATAACCAGCCCATCCTACAGAGCGAGCTGGCCAAGCTCATGGGCTCTGACATCTATGACGAGGTTCGTACCCTGCGCCATGCCGGGCTCGTCACAGGAAAGAGGCAGAGACAGACGTTGTTGCTGTCGACAACGCCCAAGTTCTCTGAGTACTTCGGAATCGGCAGCAATCGCAAAGAGGACATCAAGAGGTGGTTGGAATCACAGTCAAAGAAGTAGTGAACGTCAGGGACCAGAGGTCGACCATTGGAAGGATACCGATAATGATGACCGAGGCAAGGCGATTGCCGGGCTCGGACCCCTGCGTCACCATCACGGAGATCAGCGTGGAGAGGAGCGACGATGATGTTGCCCCGGTGAGGACCTGGTCGGGCTATCCCTTCGTCTCCATGAAAGGCAGCCATAATCGCTGAGCCATGGGAGCTGAACGATCGGCATCGAACTCGATGACGGTGCACGGGTTCGAGAAGGTCATGTGGTCCAGCCCCAAGGCCACTTCGGATGTTCGAGAAAACCTTTATATCCAGCCGTCCTAATGCGTCAAAGTAGTGGTTTTTATGGTAATGCCCCTCGCGCTGCTCGAGAAATCGATGGACAAGAAGATCTCCCTCCTGCTAAAGGATAACCGCGTGCTAGAGGGCAAGCTGACCGGGTACGATGAGTACATGAACATGGTCATGGAGGACACGGAGGAGCGCACCTCCGAACAGACACGGCGCCTTGGGGTCGTCGTCCTCCGAGGCAATAACGTGGTGAGCATCTCACCGCTGTGAAACACCTTCCAATAACATCCCGGTGAAGTCAAGGATGAAGGCGGTAATTCTCGCTGGTGGTCTAGGCACACGCCTTAGGCCTCTGACCTATCGCACACCAAAACCGCTGGTGCCCCTGGTGGGCAAGCCCCTTGTCCAGCACATCATAGACGAACTACCTTCCCGGGTCGACACGGTCATTCTCGCCGTCTCCTACATGAAGGATGCATTGGAGGACTACTTCCGCGTGCATGATTGTGGGCGCAAGGTCATCCTCGTGAACGAGACCCATCCGTTAGGGACAGGGGGCGCTCTCAAGAACGTCGAAGAGCACTTGGACGAGACCTTCTTCGCCTTCAACGGCGATGTCGTGTGCTCCCTCGACCTGAACGTCATGCTGCACAGGCACCGCCAAGGTGGCGGGATCGGCACCCTGGCCCTTTGGGAGGTGGAGGACCCCTCCGCATTCGGTGTCGTCGCGATGGACCAGGCGGGGCGCATCAATAGGTTCCAGGAGAAACCGACCCGCCAGGAGGCCGCCTCCAACCTCATCAACGCGGGGACCTACATCTTCGAGCCAGAGATCCTAGACGACATCGGTCCGGGCGTTGTCTCCTTGGAACGCGAGGTCTTCCCCAAGGTCCTCGAGGATGGACTGTTCGGGCATCGTTTCGAAGGATATTGGGTCGACTGTGGGACCAGGGAGAGCTACCTCAAGGCCCAGATGGCCCTGATCGACGCGTCGGGCGATGTGATAGAGGCCTGCGATCTCAGAGGGACCGTATCATTGAACGGACCGAACCACCTGAAGGGGGCCATGCTGCATGATTGCCAGGTAGGACCCCACGTCTGCGCTGAGCCAGGGGCCCTCTTCTCAAAGGGAGCGATGGTGAGCAACAGCGCCATCATGGCGGGTGCCAGGGTAATGGCTGGTGCCGAGGTCAGGGACTCCATCATCGGACCGGGGCAGGTGGTGGCTGAGCGAGACTCCATCATCGGTCAGATAATAGCGGAAAGATAACGCGATCCCTATCGCGTACATGTTTGTCCATTCAACCTTAGGTAGGTATATATTCAAAGATAATTTCAGGTTGTCCATTGGAGGTGGGCTACTGGCGGAGAAGCCTCAGCAAGGGTTCATGAATTGGATCAACGGCCGGAGATTCCGTAACGGCTGGCTTGCCTTCGTCATCATCTTCTTCATCGGCTTCATCATCCTCCCCACCATCTGGATCCTAAGTTACACGTTCACGGATTGGGACCTCATCCAGAAGTACGTCCTCGACGACCCTGCCGCCGTACAACTTATCCAGGACGCCATAGTGGCCTCCTTTGAGATCGCCGGGATCGTGGTGATAATCGACATCATCTTCGGCCTGCCCATGGCCTGGATCCTGGTCCGGAAGGAGTTCCGGGGCAAGCAGTTCCTAGATACGTTGATCGACATGCCCCTGGCCGTCCCCACCGCCGCCCTCGGCTTCTCCGCAGCGATCTTCTGGGCGGTGTCCAAGCCTACGGCCGAGGCCCCTTGGTTCGCCATCGGGGAGATATCAAGCCCCTTCCTCTTGGTCCTGCTCCTCCACGTGGTCTTCTCCTATCCATACATGGTACGGTCCCTGGCCGCCATCCTGGAGCAGATCGACCAGACCTACGAGACGGCCGGACAGACACTGGGGGCGAGCAAGCTCACCGCCGCCCGCACCATCACCCTACCCCTTTTTCGCGCTGGTCTGGTGACCGGCATCATCCTCGCCATGGCGCGCAGCCTGAGCGAGACGGGCGGAACGATGATAGCATTGGCCACGATGGCGAACTCGCAAGGATTTCAGACCGGTCCGACACTCATCGGCACCTTGAAGGCCGGCCTGAACCTCAATCCAGACCTGGCGGCGCCATTGGCGTTCATCAGCATCCTCCTCATAGCGCTGTCATTGGTGCTTTTGGTGGTCCTGAAGGTCCTGGTCATGAAGGTCAGGTTGCCGGCTGGCAGGGTCTGGCCCAAATGGGAGAAGATCCTCTCCCGTGGCATCACCCCGAAATTGAAGGATGGTCTCAGCGGGGTATTCCTCATCGTCATCGTCCTGATCCCCTCGTTCTTCATATTCGCATATGTCTTCACAGCGACAGCTTCCAGGGCGATTGGCAGACATTCTGGGACAGTCTGTTCAACTCCTTCGTCATCGCCGGGGTCGTGACAGTCGTGGACATATTCCTGGGCATACCGCTGGCCCTGTACATCGCGCGGAACAGGAATGGGCGGCTCTCGCAGGTCTTGGATGTGCTGGTGAACGTGCCACTTATAGTCCCCACCGCAGCGTTGGGATATTCTCTAGGGGTCTTCTGGGCCGGAGCACCGGTGATATCCGCCATCCCGTTCCTGCTAGTGATATTCGCCCATATCGCCTTCACATATCCCTTAGTGGTGCGTAACGTGGAAGGCGCGGTGGAGGAGGTCGATGCTGCCTATGAGGACACGGCAAGGACTTTGGGGGCCAAGCGTCTTCAGGCCTTCCGAAAGGTCCTGTTCCCCATGATCAAGGCCTCGGTCCTGGCAGGCGCAATCATGGCCTTCACCAGGAGCCTGGGAGAGACCGGGGCCACGATCGCCGTGGCGGGAAACTCGGTCAATACCGCCCCGGTCTACATCGTCAATCTCATCAACGCCGAACAATTCTATATGGCGGCGCTCACTTGCATCGTTCTCATCGTGGTCTCCTTCGCCTTCATGCTCGCCCTCCGGGGCATCACCAGGAAAAGGAGGCTGGGTTGAATGCCCTCCATCACTCTGAATGAGGTAAGGAAATCCTACGGGGACATCAAGGCAGCGGATGGGCTGGACCTCGAGGTGCTGGACGGTGAATATCTCTGCATTCTTGGGCCGACAGGGTCGGGAAAGACCACATTGCTGCGCATCATCTGTGGTCTCACCCTTCCAGACTCTGGAGATGTGATGTTGGATGGAAAGGAGATAACTCGATGGGAACCAGAGGACCGGGGGGCGGTCATGCTATCGCAGACCTACTCGTTGTTCCCGCACATGACCGTTGCGGAGAACGTCCTCTTCGGACCAGACCTGAAAGGGATGCCAGACCAGGAACAGAAACACCTGCTCGCGGATATGCTGGATATCGTAAGGCTCTCTTCCAGGTCCGAGGCCCTTCCCAAGGAGCTGAGCGGTGGCATGATGCAACGCACCGCCCTGGCGAGGGCTCTGGCCTCCGGGACGGAGATCCTTCTCTTGGACGAGCCGTTAAGGGCCCTCGATGCCAGGCTCCGCATCAACCTGAGGTATGAGTTGCGCTCCCTCTCAAAGAGCTTGGGCCTGACGACCATCCACGTCACTCACGACCAGGAGGAGGCATTGGTCATGGCCGACCGTATTGCCGTCCTGCGCCAGGGCCAGATCGTCCAGGTAGGGACTCCCGTGGAGATCTTCGACAACCCGTTGTCACCCTTCGTTGCGAACTTCGTGGGGCAATCCAATTTCTTCACTGGTAAGATACAGTCCAAGGCCGGGAACACCATCATCCGCCTCCTGGACGGTAGGACGGTACCGGCGAGGGCATGCCAGTTCCCCGTGGGGGAGGATGTTGTGGTCGGGGTCAAGGTGGGCAACACCGACATCAATAAAGATGAGCAAGGTCCCCTGCAGGGGCGGATCGAGCGCATCCTGTTCGAGGGGAAGTTCCTCTTCATAGATGTCCAGGTCCAAGGTGTGGGTCTGGTCAGTTCCAAGGTCCCATCATGGAGGATGGGGAAGTTGAATGTCGGGGACGAAGTGAACGTGCGCTGGGCCTGGGAGAAGGCCACGGTGTTCCAGATGCCCCCGAGGGGCATGGCCGAGGAGCTGAGGGTGGACTGAGATGCCAGAGATACGGCTGCAAGGGCTGGGCAAGACCTATGGCAAGGTGGTGGCGGTCGGTGGGGTGGAGCTGACGATCAAGGACAAGGAATATGTCACCATATTGGGGCCGTCCGGCTGCGGCAAGACCACCTTGATCCGTATGATCGCCGGCATCATCGAACCCAGCCAGGGCAAGGTCTTCCTGCGCGGCAGCGATATGAAGGGGGTCCCCATCGAAGACCGGGGCATCGGCTATGTGTTCCAGAACATCGCACTGTTCCCCAACCTGAACGCCGCCCAGAACGTGGCATACAGCAGCAGGGCGAAAGGGGCGATGAAGGAACAGCAGGAGAAGGTGGCTAAGGAGCATCTCCAGCTCGTCAAGCTTCTAGACAGGATGCTCATGTTCCCGGACGAGATGTCCGGAGGGGAACAGCAGAAGGTCGCGTTGGCCAGGGCATTGGCCAGCGGCTCGGACCTCCTATTGCTGGACGAGCCCCTGTCCGCATTGGACGCACGCGTGAGGGTGGACCTGCGCTACGAACTGAGGCGTCTCACCAAGAAGCTGGGCCTCACAGTCGTGCATGTCACCCATGACCAGGAGGAAGCAATGACGGTCTCCGACCGCATCGTCCTCATGCGTGCGGGTTCGGTGGTCGAGACCGGCACCCCCGAAGAGCTCTACACCCACCCCCAACAGCTGTTCACGGCGAACTTCATCGGCGAGTCGAACTTCCTGGAAGGTTGGGTACGGGAAAAGGTGGACGGCCTGTCGAGGGTGGAGATAAGGGAAGGGTCCACGGTGGAGGTCATGAGCACCGATTTCAAAATCGGTGACCCCGTGGTGATATCCGTCCGGCCTGAGTTCGTCTACCCATTCACCACCGGACTGCGGTCCAATGTCACGAGCTCGATCTACATGGGAACTTACTGGCGGATAAAGGCGAATACGGAGAGCGATGATGAAATGAACTTCGATGTTCCAATAACCGATGGACACCTCTATCAAATAGGTCAAGAGATTTATCTTATGGTCAACAAGAGAGCGGCAGTGCTGTTCCCCCGTCCGCGGGAAGGCGTCGAGGAGGCGATAAGCCTTGAGTGAAAAAGGTTCTATGTCAGATTGGTTCGGGAAGCGCAGGGAATCGGTCATCTCTAAGGGGATCAGGGACCACGCTGAGAAGGTCAGCGACACCATCTCCGAGATCAATCGTGCGTTCGGCGCCATGGCCAACGAGGACCACGTCAAAGCCATCGATGCCATCAGGCGGATGACCTACTCGGAGAAGGAGGCGGACAACGTGGAGGAGCGCATGTCCGAGGAGCTGGCCAAGGGCGACCTGGCCCCGAAGGAGAGGGAGGACCTGATGCACCTGGTCCGACGTATGGAGGACGTGGCCGACTGGGGGAACGAGGCCAGCCGGGACCTGCAGCTCACCATAGAGGCGAAGGTGAGCGTGCCCGTACACCTCTGGAGGAAGTTCTTCGAGCTGACCTCCGAGCTGGAAAAATCATCCAAGGCCATGCGGCAGAGCGTGGACGCCCTGGGGGTGAGCGCCGAGACCGTCATGAGCCAGGAGAAGGCGGTCGGGGTCCTGGAGCATATCATCGATGACATGTACTTCAACATCAAGAAGGAGATCCTGATGACCGAGCTGGACCCAAAGGGGGTCTACATCCTCATGGACATGTTGCGTTGCTTGGAGGAATCATCCGATTCCAGCAAGGATGCCGTGGACATGCTGCACATCCTCGTGATCTCCCATCAGTACCATTCACAATGAGGTTTTGACATGAGCGATCGTTTGTTCGGTACCAATGGTGTACGTGGAGTGGTGAACGAGGACATGACCGCCCAGCTGGCCCTTGACGTGGGAATGGCCATCGGTACGTACATGGGCGGCAAGGTGGCCATCGCCACCGATACCCGTACATCGGCCCACATGATCAAGGGCGCCGTGTGCGCCGGGCTCATGGCCTCCGGGGTGGAGGTGCTGGACCTGGGGATGTTGCCCACCCCCGCCCTGCAATACTACGTCAAGAGCTCCGGGGTCAAGGGGGCGTAATGATAACCGCATCGCATAACCCACCTCAGTTCAACGGAATCAAGTGCATCGATTACGATGGCACCGAGATGCCGCGCAGCAAGGAGGAGATGATCGAGAGCATCTACTTCAACAAGAGCTTCGCTCAGAAGAGCTGGCGCACGGTCGGGTCCATGCGCCCCATCACCGGGGTGGGTCAGAGCTACATCGGGGCGATCAGGCGTCAGGTGGACTATACCTGCATCGAGGATGCCCGGCTCAAGGTCGTCCTGGACTGCGCCAACGGGGCCGGCTGCGTCACCTCCCCCCAGCTATTGGACATGTTGGGCGTGAGAGCGATCACATTGAACGCCAATCCCCAGGGGACGTTCCCGGGCCACGAGAGCGAACCGACCCCGGACAACCTCAAGGACCTGGTAGAGATGGTCAAGGCCACGGGGGCCGACCTGGGCATCGCGCACGATGGCGATGCCGACCGGTGCATATTCATCGACGACAAGGGCAATTACCTGTATGGGGACAAGTCCTTGGCCATCGTCGCCCGCTATGTCGTAGCCGAGAAGGGGGGCGGCACGGTGGTCACTCCCGTTAGCACATCGTCCTGCGTCGAGGAGGTCGTCAAGGAGGCGGGCGGTGAGGTCGTCTACACCAAGGTGGGCTCCCCCGTGGTGGCCCGCAAGATGATCGAGGTGAAGGCCATCTTCGGCGGCGAGGAGAACGGCGGTCTGATATTCCCGGAGCATCAGTATTGCCGGGACGCCGGCATGACCATGGCCAAGGTACTGGAGATCATTGCCAAGGAAGGGCCCCTCTCCAAGTTGGTGGCCACCGTGCCTGGTTACGCTTTGGACAAGCGCAAGATGCACACCCCTCCCGAGGTGAAGGACCAGGTGGTGGAGGAGTTGTTGATGCGCTTCGATGGCATGAGGGTGGACACCACCGATGGCATCAAGGTGTACTTCGACGAGGGATGGGCACTTATACGGCCCTCCGGCACCGAGCCCATATTCCGCATCTACTCAGAGGCCCGTTCCGACCAGGCGGCCAAGCGCATCGGTGACGAATGCGAGAGGGCGCTGGAGGATGCGGTCAAGGTATGTCGTCAGGAATGATCGCGGGATCGGGTATGCTCCGAGGAGGGGCACCCCTCAATACCCGTAGATGCCTGAGAACTTCTCGTCCAGGTAACCTATGAACGGCGCGATGTCCATGTCCTTGCCGGTCACGGCCTTGACCAGGTCGGCGGGGTCGTAGAGATTGCCTTTGCTGTGCACGTTCTCCATGAGCCATGACCTCACTGGGGTGAAATCGCCTTTCTCGACGCTCTGTTTCCAATGCGGTAGTGCCGCATTCATCTTGGACAGGAACATGCCCCCATAGATGTTGCCCAGGGCGTAGCTGGGGAAGTAACCGTAATATCCGGAGGCCCAATGGGTGTCCTGCATGACCCCCTCGGAGTCGTTGCGAACATCTACGCCAAGATAGTCCTGGTACTTCTGAGCCCATACCTGGGGTAGCTCGTCCACGCCGATCTTGCCGGAGAAGAGGTCCCTCTCGATCTCGAAACGGATGATGATGTGGAGGCCATAGGTGACCTCGTCCGCCTCGATGCGAATTCGGCTGGGCTCCACGTGGTTGACGGCGGCCACGAACTGGTCCAGACCGACCCCTTCCAGTACTCCGTTGGTGATTGTCCGCAATCGGGGCAGCATGTGGCGCAGGAACTCCGGGCTCCTGCCCACGATGTTCTCCACGAAACGGCTCTGCGACTCGTGGATGCCATAGCTGGCGGCCGCCCCAACGGGTTGGTACTTCCAGTTCGCGGGCTGGTTCTGTTCGTACAATGCGTGGCCAGCCTCGTGCAGCACGCTGAACAGGCTCGAGGTGTACCTGTCCTCGAAGTAGTGAGTGGTGATCCTGACATCATCGTAATAACCGGTCGAGAAGGGATGCTCCGTCTCGTCCAGACGGCCGCCGGCACTTTGGCCAATGGTGTCATAGCCTACGAAGTCCATGGCCATCTTGCTGATCTGCCTCTGCGACTCGATGGGGACCTTGCGTTCCGTTATGGAGATGTCAGAATGGAACCCGGAGCCTTCGATCTTGTGAAGCACCTTCATCAGTCCCTTCTTCATTCCGGTGAACACCTCCGTCACCCGCTCCGCGGTCATGCCCGGTTCGTACGAATCGAGGAGGGCATCGTATGGGGTCTTGGTGCCCTTCACATGCATCATGATCTCAGCCGCCTCCGCCCGGAGCTCGATCATGCGTGCAAGGTCTGAACGGTAAAGTTTGAAGTCCTGGGCGGCCTTGGCCTTCTTCCATGAGCCGACGGTTATGGCAGACTGTTTGGACAGGTCCGCCACCAGACGCTCCGGCAGCCGAGCGGACTCGTTATAGGCCTTTCGGAACAGATGGACGTTCCGTCTCTGCACGTCATCTAGCGATGCCACGTCCTTATGGTCCTCGATCCTGTCCAGCAATCTAGCCACATCCGGGCTGACGAGCTCCTGATGGGCCATCACGTCGAGGACGGCCAGCTGCTCGCTCCTCTGTTCCAGACCCCGCGGCGGCATCTTGGTCTCCAGGTCCCAGTGCAGGATACCGATGGCGGAGGAGAGGAGGACGAGCTTCTTGGAACGGAAGAGCAGTTCATCGTAGGAATCAACAAGATCCGATGACATGGCCGTGCATAGGTCGAACCATTTCTTATCCTTTACCAAAGACACGCCATAGCATGCGCCAAGAGTCGTGCGAACGAGAAGAATGAGGGGCGAGAAGTGGTTTGAAGGATCGGCGCGGAGGTCCTAGATCTCAGACCTTGGTGATCATGCGGCGCTCCATGGCGACGAGGTACATGACCTCCTCGCCGGAATGGAGCTGTCCCATGAATTCCTCTGGGATCGCCAACGAGAAGTTCTCGAATGTCTCCAGGTCCATGAGCTGGACCTCGTTGCCAGCGACCGCCAGGACCTGTGCCTTACGCTTGTCGATCATGGGGACCTGGACCCTGTGCTTCACTGGGAAGACCACGCTGCGCTTCTTCTTGTCGAAGATGCCCACGGCATCGATGTTGGCCTTGGCCTCACCGTGTTTGCCTGGCTTGGATGTGGAGATGGAAATGATCTTGCAGGGCTCTTCATCGATGAGCATGTAACGGCCCTCTTTCAGCTCACGAACCTCTTGCTGCGTCCATGACATAACAATCACCCGTCAATCCTACATTGATTTATAAACCTTGCCTCTTTTCACAGGTCTCTGAGGGCTCCTTGATGGGCCCTGGGAAGACGGCGCTCGGCGGGGCGGCTCGGGATACTTCTCCTTGATCTCCACCATCCTCGCCTCCATGTCCGCCAGCAGCTTATCCCCGATGAAGTCCCCCTTGTACAGATCGACCCTGGCCGCGATGGTGGCCTTGGCGGCCAGGCTCCTGGCCGCCTTGCCCCTCTGCCAATAGGCGGAGCGGTTCACCATGGGATGCTGGAAGAGGACGCCATGCTTGGGCGGTCTCTTCCCTGTCCTGAGATGGAGGAAGAGCGCCTTCTCCGCTCCCAGGACCTGGACGGTGCTGGAAGGGAACCTGGCAAGTCTGCCCAGCCCTCCAGAGAGCGAGATCAACCTCGCGGCAAGATTGGCCGAGAGCAGGTGGGTGAGATTGGGCGCGACCTTCTGCATGCTCTCCAGGATGTACCGGTCCAACGCCTCCTTGCGACGATAGAGGTCATCAAGGCTCGCTGCCATGGACATCAGGGCATCGAGGTCCTTCTCCTGCATTTCCGACCCGACCGATTCCAGCTCCATGCCCAGCTCGGCGAGTATCCTCCCCCTCTCCCCATACTTGGAGATGAGCTCTGAATAGCGGGCGTCCTGGGCGTAGTCTGCCAGCTCAGGGAAGTGTAGACCGTACCACTCATGCAGCCGCTCGCTCATGAGGTTGATCGTCTCGATAAGGTCGTCCGTGGCCCTGATGGCCTGGGCGACGCACTTGTCCTCGCCCAAGGGTTCCCTTGTCCGCACCTTGCCCAGCTCCACCATGACCCTCTGCATGAACTGGGGATCGAGCCCGTAGTCCTGAGGTTTGATGAACGAGGAATCGAAAAGCACCGGTTTCCCCAGCTTGGACAGTCTGAGGCTCGGCCACCTTCATGCGCTTCTGGGCCAGCTTCCTCTCCTCTGGAAGTATCTCACCGCGCTGCACAGCGGCCAGCTTCTTGGCTATCGCCTTAGCGTCCTTCTCGAACAGCTCATGTCGTTTCACGCTCTGCCCGTCGCATAGGAACACGCCGAACCACTTGGTCACCAGTATCATCTCATCACGTCGTCCGTCCATGCCATTACTTGGTCTTCAAGATTCGCGCCACCTCATCGGCCGGAAGGTCCTCCCCGCCGCCGATCACGCCAAGGCGGTACTGAAGCTTCGCCAGGAACTCCAAGGCCTCCATGCGGTGGAACGCCTCCCTCATGTCCCTGCCCACCGTGATGGCCCCGTGCTTCTCCAACAGATAGGCGTTGCTCCAGGACATCGGGCCGTCGATCGACCTGGCCAGGTCCTCCGTGCCCGGGGTGGAATAGGGTATGAGCGGGATGTCCCCACCCAGGTAGAGCAACGACTCCGGGGTCAGGGCGGGCCTCAACCGTTCACCGGCCAAAGCCAGGACGGTGCAGAACTCGGGGTGGGTATGCACCACCGCCCCCACGTCTGGACGGCCTCGATAGAATGCCAGGTGGAAAGGGGTCTCTATGCTCGGTTTTCCCCCGCTCAGGACGGTCCCTGTCCCCAGGTCGATCTCTACCAACCGCTCCACATCGAGCATGCCCTTGCAGGTCCCGGAGGGGGTTATGATCATCCGGTCACCCTCCAGACGCTGGCTGATGTTACCCGATAATCCTGTGACCAGGTCCCTCTCATAGAGCAGCTTGCCATAGTGGACCAGGTCCTTCCTCGCCCTCTCGTCCTTCATATCAGGTTCGCCCCCTTCACCTTGTGGACCTCGCTCGGCTTGAGGATACCGATCTCGGTTATGATGCCAGTGACGTACTTGTGCGGCGTGACGTCGAAGGAAGGGTTCAGGGCCGGGGACCCGACCGGGGCGATGAGACGACCATCGATGTGGGTCACCTCCTCAGGTGAACGGATCTCGATGGGGATGTCCTTTCCGCTCTCTATCTGGAGGTCGAAGGTGGAAATGGGAGCGGCCGTGTAGAACGGAACACCTAGCTCATGGGCGAGGACGGCCTTCTCGAAGGTCCCTATCTTGTTGGCGAAGTCCCCGTTCGCCGCGATCCGGTCCGCGCCGACGATGACGATGTCCGTCCCAAGGCGGAGGAAGTGGCCCGCCGCCCCATCTGGGATGATGGCATGCGGTATGCCCTCCTCCACCATCTCGAAGGCGGTTAGCTTCATCCCCTGCAGCCTTGGTCGGGTCTCGGAGACGTAGACGAAGATGGGCCTTCCCTTCCTCCAGGCCAATCGTATCGGGGCCAGCGCGGTCCCGTGGTCCAAGGTGGCCAAGGCTCCGGCGTTGCAATGGGTCATGACCTTGGCCCCGCTCTTGATGAGGCCCTCACCATGCTCTCCGATGAGCCGGCACTTCTCCACGATGGCGTCCGCATAACGGTCGGCCGCCTCCTTGGCCGGCTCTCCCTTGGAAACGGCCTGCAACATGAAGTCCACCGCGAAGAAGAGGTCGTGGGCGGTGGGTCGGGTCGATTTGAGCATCATCGCTGCCTCGAGGAGGTCAAGGCCCTGGTTCCGCGCAAGCACCATGCCATAGGCGGCAGCGGCCCCTATTGCGGGGGCACCCCTCACGGTCATGTCCCTGATGGCCTCAGCCACGTCCTCGCAGGTGTAGAGGTCCACTAGCAGCACTTGGTGGGGCAGAAGGCGTTGGTCGATCATGCGCACCTTGTCGCCCTCGAACCAGAGCGCCCGACGCTCCTGCGCCTTGCCATCTATCCTTATTTTCATATTCTCGTGCGAGTGAGGGTGGAGGCATTAGAAAATTGTTCTTACCAAGACCGCCTCAAAATACCCGATAATTCGTCTTTGAGCAATATGTTTATTAACTGGCATCATTAATCAGAATGAAGGAACGGGCGATGAACAAGAAATCCTCAGATTTCGATGTGTATTCGACCTCGACCGGGTTGCGCCAGATATCGAACCCGGTGCGACAGAAGATACTTTCTGAGCTGCAGCGTCGCGACCTGAGCCTCAGCGAGATCGCCACCCTCACGGGGAAGGCCCAATCCACTCTGTCCGTCCATCTGGAAAAGATGGTCGTCGAGGGTCTGATCGGTTATCGGGACGATCCGCACGACAACAGACGGAAGATATTCTACCTGATCTCCAGACCGGTCGGCTCCTCGGTGGTGCCGCGAGAGGAACTAAAGAAGGCCGTAAGCAACACCATCGCTCGGAGCATCGGCACCCCCGCCACATTCCTCAAAGGTACGATCCGGTCCATAGTGATCGGGATGGAGGCCATCGGGTTCAACATGGACCCTGTCCTGAAGGATATCGGTCGTCAGATCGGGACCGAGGTGGCCAAGAGGTTCAACTCCAACAACGTAGAGGGCCTCATCCAAGAGGTCAAGGAGTTCTACAAGGAACATGAACTGGGGGAGGTGGTCGTCTATTCCATCCATCCGGTCACTTTGATAATCAAGGACGAGTACGATTGCTCCAAATCTCCCGATGTCGGAAGGACCCTCTGCCTCTTGAACGAGGGCATGCTGGAGGCGATGTTCGAATCGAAGTTGAACATGCCTTTGCGCGTGGTGGAGAAGGAGACCTTCGGCTCGAACTTCAACATGTGCAAATACGTGATCGAGCCCTCGCTCTGAGGCAGTGAGGTTTTCCACATCCCAATAGAAGATTAGGGCATCCCTAATTATCTCTGGATCCCCAGTACATGTTTAGCCAACCATATTCCTCGCTCACGAACTCCTCGGACCCATCCATGAAGAAGAAAAAGTAATAGATTCCCTTCATGACCGGGACGTCCACCGTTCCGTTGGCCCGGATCATCGACAAAGTGGCGTTGTAATGGAACAAACCACTGTCCTCGATATCCTCTACGTCGCTCATCGAGAACATGTACATGGTTCCGTTCATCCCCTCGATCCGATAATTCAAGGACTGATTGGTGCTGACCTCGACCAAGCCCCAGACCTGAATCTTTTCTCCAAGGATGTTGCCATAGCCGATGGCATCAGCTTTTACGACGTTCAGGGCTTCAGCGTGATTTTCCCAATACCGTTCATCGCAATCCCAGATTCCAGGGCTGTCGGTCTCATTCATGAAGATAGTGTAATTGTAGGCTTGGTTGACCACATTTATGCGATACACAAGAGATGATTGTAAACCGGTGTTGATGACCACTGTAGAATTGCCACATGGACCTATCAGCGTCCTTACCGCCTTTTCCCCAAACGGGGTCGATATCCGCTCATTCCCGATGAAGTAGTAGAGATACTCATACTCCTTTGTGAGTATCGGTTTCACATCTAGCCTATCTGTGGCACTACCGAAGGTTTGGTTAAACTCAGGCGGAACACCCATCCACTTAGACAGTGAAAATCCATTGTAAGGCAATATGTGGAAGGAGCCGTTAACAGGGGTATTGTCGGCGAACTCACCAGCGATGGAATAGTTAACATATTCATCGCTCTGGAATTCATAGGGCTTCTCATCGTCGTTCTGCCAATCAACCAGGAGCATCGAGGCGAATCCAATGACACCGACTAGGGTCAGGGCCACCAAAACCACCATCCATTTCTTTCTCTCATGAAGGGCCTTTGATGATTGTTGTTTTGCCTCTTTGGAATTCTCCCCTTCCAACCCAACCATTAAAAACAATTATTTTTCTGATTTATAATTTTTTATTCTTTCTTGACGATGATTTTTATCAGAATGGTCTTGCTGTTCCAACAACCTTGAAATCCTGTCCGGTCGTTGCCGTCGAACATGTCTCTGAAGGTCATCGCGGTCCTGGGGCAGCCCCCGCCGCCATGGTGGCGGTTATGGCGTGGTCAAGAATCTGGAGGGCAGGCTCAAAGCACTTGGCGATGTCGAGATGGAATATGTCCATCTCGTCTGATGTCGGGCTACTGCCATGCAAGGGCTGCTTCACCTGCATATCCAAAGGCGAGTCCCATTGTCCACTCAAGGACGGAAGGGAGGAGCTGGAGAGGAGAATGCTGGCTGCGGACGGGCTGATCCTCGTTCCCCCGGTTATGTGCAGAACGTGAGCGGCTGTTCAAGAACTTCATGGACCGGTTCGCGTATACCAATCACAGACCTCGATTCTTCCATCAGAGCGCTCTTGTCGTGGCTAACGGAGGGGCGGGCCTAAAGCATACCGTTAGGGCTCTGAGCATCGCATTGGGAGGTGCCCGCATTACGTATCGATTGCAGGTGGCCATACCACCCTGGCCTATCAATCAGAAGATGCAGGCGAAGAACGAGCGGGAGAATCGAGCGAGCGGCTCGGACGCTCTATCGTGACATGACGACCAAGGGCCCCTCTCCCCGACCGGACCTTCAAGAGTACATGCGTTTCCGGTTCTTCTCAAAGGTGGCGCCAGATCTAAGTGAGTACCTGCCAGCGGACTTCGAGTTCTATCAGGGCAAGAAGGACTTCTACTATGAGACCAAGATATCCATGGGTAAAAAGCTCGCCGCAGCCATTTTGATACCGTTCGGTCTTTTCATGGCCAGAGGGATGGCCCCCGCCCCCCAGGGAAAGAACATGGACAAGTGATACCGTCATGGATGTGTCGGCCAGCAAGTGCCATCGGCCAAGGTTAAATAGAACTTTGGCAATCGGAAGGGCATGGTCCGCAAGCGGCGCCCATATGACCTCATCTATCTCATGACCTTCGAGTTCCTCGTCTCGATCCTGGCGTTCTATAGCTCGGTGAGCATGATCGTGGTGGTCGGCACTGGGACGGAAGTGGAGATCTTGGATATGATCGGTCCGAACGCGCCTTCTTGGGTGGTGGACAGTGCCTCGGAGGTACTGACCGCCTTCAGTGCCGGGTTCATGGTCCTTGCCCTTCTATCGTTCCTATTATTATGGGGGTTCCTGCGTGCCATGGCTTTCGCTTGGAGCGTCGGTATCATGGCCTCAGTGGCAACATCGGTCATGGGGCTTGCCGCCATAGTGACCATCGGTTACAATGATTATCAGACCTTCTTCCGTTTCTTGATCCTGGTGATCGCCCCGATGTGCGTCATCTATCTGTTGTTGCGCAAGGATATCAAGGCATACCTGGTGTAGTAGAGGTAACCTGGGCTGCCCCGGGCTAACGCCCATGAGTGAAAAACTGTGGGATCCGGTGGGAAAATGGACTAATGGCGAATCTAATTTTCAATCCCTTCCCCCGCACACTCCCAATCCTCTTTGAGCAGCGCGAAGAACTTCTCGTCCAGATAACGGCCATCATAGAACACTCGCTGACGGAGGGTCCCTTCCTCCTTGAACCCATATTTACGTAGGAGCGATATGGACGGTCCATTGATTACCAATGGACAGGCCTCGATACGATTCAGCCCTATGACAGTGAATCCATAGGTTATGATCGGCATCAATACCTCGGTCATGATCCCCTGGTTCCAATATTCGGGATGCAGTTCATAACCAAGCTCAGCACAATGGTTCACATGGTGAAAGTTCCAAAGACAGACCATGCCAATGGCCGAGCCACTGGACCCCATGACTATGGTCCAGATCATGGCCGTACGTTTTTCACCAGCATCGATGCAATCCCGGACCCAGTTCCTCGTATCCTCTATCGAATGATGAGGCTCCTCGCCGTAACATCTCGTTACGTACGGGTCCGACTTTATGCGAAAGAAGGCCTCTGCATCCTCGAGCATCATTTTACGTAATAGCAACCTTTCGGTCGAAAACGAGGCCAGATGAGTGAAAGCATGATCTCTTTCCATCGGATGCTCTGAATGCCTCATTCGATAATTGATTATATGCATTCAGATGATAGAAACCCTCTTACTCAGGTGGATTGATGAGAAAGGTGGGCTCAGCCGAGACCACTTCATAAGGAATTTAGATATCATGGATAACCGTCGATTAGTGCTTGGGTGATGATTTATAATCTACTGGAAAAAACCACTCCCCCCATCTTTCCTTTCTTGGCCTTTTCAAATAACGCCTCTCTTCTTTTTGAAATAATAACAAACAGAGAGTATCGTTTAAAATTCCATGATCCAGAAAGATCGTTATGTTCAAAGAATCCCACAAAGATGATATCCCCTGAGTAAAATCTCAGAACCCTTGTAACAGGCAATATGGCCATGATGGGAAACTCACTTCTTCTGCACGAAAATAAATTAAAAATTATGGTATAATAAAATATTCAATGGTATCAATAAAAAATTGTAAAATATCTGAGATCATTTCTTTTTCATCTTGGCCAGCTTCTTCTTCGCTGCCCCACTGCCCGATGCAGCTTTGCTCTCTAACGCTGCCATCTTTTCATTCTTTCCTGCCTTTTGCTTTTTAATATCATTCTTCGAAATGCTCATGCTCCCGTAAGCAGTAATTTTCTATTTATGTGATAAGTATCCACCATGGATATGTTGGGTCGAAAATAATCTGGAATCGTAAGAACAATGAGAAGGACAATAAAAAGACACCTGCCTGGGACAATGTGTATGGAATATTGGATATCCCATCCATATCTGACCTTCCCACCCACTTTCCCTGGTAGGGGAAGAAAAAGTCCCAGCTGTTGGGACGGAGAAAGATTGAATTGAATTTCGAAAACAATTGTCTGGATGAGAGAATGAGTGGGCTCAGCCGGATTCGAACCGGCGACCTTCTCCGTGTCAGGGAAACGTCATACCGCTAGACCATGAGCCCGTGCGTTGTCGCAGTAAAGCGTTCTACTCTATATGTCTTTCGTTATAATAACGAACTGACTGGCAATCGCTCCCGCCCCTTTGACCGATAGCAACGAATAATTTTTATGGCCCTCTCATATCTCCTGCGGCTGAACAAGATGCCAGAGATACTGCTTTTCACCAAGCCCGCCTGTCAGAAGTGCGAGTATGTCAAGGAGCGAATGCCCGAGGGTCTAAAGGTGGACGTCGTGGACACGACCACCGCTGAAGGACTGGCCGAGGCGGCCTACTACGAACTGTTGAACAAGCCCACTCCCATCCTCGTGGTCGACGATGAGGTGTTCGAGGGCGCGATAGTCATCATGAACAAGCTGAAGTCCCTTTCCGGACAGTGCTGAACGAAGCCTTTTACATTCTAACGCACAATAGGCTTCCATGATCGCGTTGGGCATCGAGGGAACGGCCCACACCTGCGGGGTGGGGATCGTCAACGAGCGGGGGGACATCCTTGCCAACGAGATCAAGATGTACAAGCCGGAGAAGGGAGGCATCCATCCCCGCGAGGCGGCGAACCACCACGCCGAACATCTGGTGCCGACCATCAGGACCGCGGTCGAGAGAGCGGGATTGACATTTCAGGACATCGACCTGGTGACCTTCTCCCAAGGGCCAGGCCTAGGGCCCTGCCTCCGCACCGTGGCCACAGGGGCCAGGGCGCTCGCCCTCTCCCTAGGGGTGCCGATCATTGGAGTGAACCATTGCATCGCTCACCTGGAGATCGGGCGAATCAAGACCGAGGCGAAGGACCCCGTTCTCCTTTACGCGTCCGGGGGCAACACCCAGGTCATCGCGTTCGCCAACGGGAAGTATCGCATCTTCGGCGAGACCTTGGACATCGGGGTCGGGAACATGTTCGATAAGCTGGGGCGCGAGATCGGCCTCGGCTACTATGCTGGGCCGAAGATCGAGAAGGCCGCCCTGGAGGGCTCCAAGCTCCTCGAACTCCCCTATTCCGTCAAGGGCATGGACCTCGCGTTCTCAGGCATCCTGACCGCGGCCATGCAGCATCGGGCCAAGGGCGAGAGCATAGAGGACATATGTTTCAGTGTGCAGGAGACCTGCTTCGCCATGCTGACGGAGGTCACGGAGCGGGCGATGGCGCACATCGAGAAGTCAGAGGTCCTGCTAGGTGGCGGAGTGGTGCAGAACAAGCGTCTGCAGGCCATGGTGGCGAGCATGGCCCATGATAGGGGAGGTCTCACCTTCGTCCCCGACCGGACCCTGTGCATGGACAACGGGGCCATGATCGCTTGGACCGGCCTGGTGATGTACGAGGGCGGCGTCCGCATGACCGTTAAGGACACCGAGATAGACCAACGCTTCCGCACCGATCAGGTCGATGTCACCTGGCGCTGATCACTTGACGGCGAGCCGAGCGGCCTTCTGGGAACCCACGATATGGTCTAGGGCCTGCAGGAACTCTTCCTCGCGACCTCTGTTGACCTTACCGCCGCTGGCGATGTTGTGGCCCCCGCCTACGCCCCCTACCTTGGCGGCCGCCTCCTTCATGGCCGCCCCGAGGTCCACCCCCATCTCGTCCACCATCCGTCGGTTGGCGCGGGAGGATATCTTCACCTCGCCGTTCTTGTGGATGAGGCTTATGGTAGGCTTCTCCCTGTCGCCGACCCACTGCATCATGACGCTGCATGCCTCCGATGACACGTCCTGGTTGGGGCAGATGAAATATTGGATGTTCTTGCCTTGTATCAGGCCCTTGTGCCCGATCTCCACCGAGGCGTGCAGCAGGCTCTCACCGAACTCCACCCGCATCCTGTCCGCCTCCTTGGCTGCATCGACCTCTCCCAAAAGCATAGCCACGCCCAAGGCCTGCCTCTCGGACTTCCCGCAGGCGTTCAATGCGTTCGCCAGGTCCTGGGCGTATAACTTGCGCTCAGGGAAATGGTAGCGATTGGCGAGCACCTCCTCGAAGTTGCCCAAGGTGCTGCCCTGTCTGAGCAATCGCAGCATGATCAACGAGTTCAGGCGCATGCGCTGAACCTCGTCCAGGGCCTCATAGGGCAGGTTGTCCAGCACGTCCGCGTCCTCCAGCAAGGCCTTGACCCCTTCCCTGTCCCCGCTGACCCCGACGATGAAGGGGTCGGTGGTGCGGAACAACGCCTCCTTGAGGTTGCCGTCCACGATAAGCTGTCCAGGCCTTTCCTGGATCAGTTTCCTCTTTGCTCCGTTCTGGTATAGCCAGATGTTTATCCCGCTCAATCCGTGCAGATGCTGCCTATCGCCGACGATGCCTCCGAAGGCGACCCAGAGAAGGTCCCAGTTCCTCTCGGCCACATGCACGGCGAGGAGCATCGCCAGGGAACTTGCGCAGCCGGAGATGGCACCGTCGATCCCATAGACGTGGGGGTTGAGGTGCATCAGTTTGTCCGTGCCCCTCTCCGGCCGGTGGTGGTCCAGCACGATGACGGGGACCCCGAGGGATTCCAGGGTGGCCAGGTTGTTCGACCCCATGTCCGAGATGATCAGCAGGTCGGCGTCCTTCACGGTCTCCCGGACCAGCTTCTCGTCGAAACCCTTGGCCATGGTGCATTGGAACTGCTTGCACTCCCGTAACAACATGGAACAGAGGACGCCTGCGGAGGCCAGACCGTCAGCGTCATTGTGGGAGACGACGCGGACCGTCCCGGCCCGGCGTACCGCCTCCGCCGCCTTAGAAAAGTCAGTGAAGAGGTTTGGGGGAAGCTGGACGTTCTCGTCCATCCGTCCTCACTCGATCAAGAGCTCGGCGTTCTTGAGAGAGTATGTCCACTCCATGGGCAGACCGCCCTCGCGCTTGTAGTATTTCACCAAGCGACGGATCTTGGCCTCGATCAGATGCAGACCACGGATGTTGGCATTATCCTTTTTGTTGGCCACCACGTGGACGTTGAGGTCGATGGCCCGGCGCATCAAGGCGACCAGGTCCTCGGGGAGCTTGGGGGAGAGGCCGTTTTCGACGAGGATCTCCAAGATGGTCTTCCCGGTGGCCAGTTTCACATCCGGTACGGCGTATTGGTCGCGCAACTTCATGCCAATCTTGGCCGTCGGCATGCCTTCCTTTGCGAACTTGACCACAAGCTGAACGATCTCCTCAGGCGGCACCGGGACCCACTCTGGGTTCTCGGTGACCATGGGCCGGTGGGAACCGGATTTTCCCCTTCTTCTGGCGTGCATTTTTGCCATAATTGTCAACTCTTTGGAACTTCAATCTCAAATGGTTTGCTATGCCTGTGGCGAGGCATCAGCCAATTCCACTACTAATATTTAAGACTTTAACGTCGGGCGAGGGTTCGATCGACTATGCCCATGACCTCTTTTGCCCATCGTAATTGCTCGAGGTACTCGACCTCTGGGAAGGCCAGCTCCGCCGGGAGCGCATCGAAGAGACTCCATTCCATCTCCCCATTGTCCTCACAAACGCTCAGCTCTCCAGCGAAGATGTGACCGTCACGGAAAGGAACGCTTGCCCGGGGGATCAGGCACTGCCCGGTCTCCTCGCGGAACTCCCTGACCGCCGCTCTTTCGGGCCCCTCTCCTGGCTCTATCCTCCCGCCCGGCATCTCCCAGCCCTGACGACGAGGATTGTAGACCATGAGGAACCGGGACCCACTGAACGCTATGGCATAGACGAAGCTCAAGCCCTTTCCACCACCAACATGGCATGGTCCTTCTCAAAGGGCTCCAGTTCCATGGAGTCAAGGACCTGGAACCCCTCCTTCCTGAACTGCCCCTCCACGGACCGGAAGATCTCTCGAGGGTCCTTGGTGACATCCTCGGAGCGGGCCTTCACGACCAACATACCTCTGTTGATGTTGAACGCCCTCAGATTGCGTAGGAAGATGCCCACCTGGTCCTTCTGGGCCACGTCCTGATAGAGCACGTCCGGCCCCTCCACCACGAACTGGAACTCCTCCGGTCTGGTGGCGTCCGCTAGGATGGGGACCATGTTGGTCCGGCGTTCGCAGACCTGGACCAGGTCCCGGAACGACCGCTGGGAGATCTCCACGCAGAACACCGTCCCCTCCACCACGATGTCGGAAACATGGCTGGATGTGGTCCCGCTCGCCGCTCCCAGATAGAGGACCTTCGATCCCCTCGTGAACGGAAAATGACGACCGTCCTTCTTCAGGTAAGCGCCCAGCTTGCTTCGGCTGGGGACCCACTCCCGGTATTCGATCCCGTCGTGATCGAAGAGACGTTCCCCGTACACCCTGACACCCGGAACGGGGTTGCGCGTGAGCAGCATATCGCCGTCGCTGAACACCCCTTCCCACCTGGTCGGGCGTATGGCATGCTTGGAGATACCCATACGGCCAAGAGGATGAGGGTTAAGGTTAAAAGGATTTCTCGACGCTATCCGGTCCGTGGCCGGGGAGGAGGACCAGGGCAAGAAGATCGAGGAGCTCACCCACAAGGTGGAGCAACTAGAGCAGGCCATGCGCGACGTGGCCCAGCCCTATTCCGAACTGGTGGAGCAGCTGGCGCGTTTCCAGGAGACCGTCCAGAAGTACTTCCGACTTATGGAGCTGTATCAGCGCTTCGGGTCGATATCCATCGAGACCATCCTCCCGGAGGTCAAGGACCCCATATCCAAGGACATCGTCCGAGTGCTGGTCGACAAGCCCGGCCTGAACATCTCCGAGATAACCGAGGAGCTGAGGGCCCGACGGGGAAGCTCATCCCGACGCATCGTCCGGGACCGGTTGGGGGAGTTGGTGGAACAGAAGGTACTGGTCGAACGAGCCGGTCCCAAGGAGAAGGTGTACGACATCGCTGAGCACGTGATCAAGAAGTGGTCACAAGTGCTCGGATTGAGCAAGTAGGGTGACCATGCCTAACCGATCACGAGAGGAAAAGGAAGTATCGAAATGAGGACGGACGGATACCCGGGAATAGGATGTATGAGGTGACAAGATGACGGACAGTGAAGAAAGATACAGCAATGGCGAGTTCCCGAGCCCCCAGGAGCTGAGGGAGATCTTCGAGGTTTTAGCAGAGCAATTACCACGACTGCTTGAAGCGGTCACCAAGGTGCTGTACAATGCCCAGGAGGGAGAGAAATTCGGCCAATCGGTGGCCGCGTTCTATAAATCACTAAAGGCGGCAGGGATGACCGGGCAAGAGGCATTTGAGCTTACCAAGCAATACATGGACTCGCTGAGCCTGGGCGGAATGCTGAAGAACTTGGTAGGTGGCCATCAGGACGACGACATAGGCAAGGCCATCAAGAAGAGGGTGGCCAAGGGGATCGAAGAGGATTGATATGGGCCAGAGCGAAAAGGACGCGATGCTCGTCATGATACGGTGCGCACCTGGACTATTATTGCGCCTCTTCATCTCGTACCTGCGCTTCAAACGGGCGGCGGTGCAGGCGGAGAAGAATCTCTCCCGTTCCCTACAGACCAACGGCATCCCGAAAAAGGAGGCGAAGGACCTGGCCGCTTCATATGCTGAATGGACCTCGCTGCGTTACTGGTTCAGCAATAGGGCTTTGCCTGCTGCCAAGGGATGGAAAAAAACCGAGGGGAAGTGATTTTTCGGCTCAGTGGCGCATCAGGTACTCGGCGATGCCGAAGCCGACCTCATCCTCCAGCTTGAACCGTGTGAGCGTCTCCCACATGACGGAGTGGTGCTTCTTGTCCTCGCCCTCGAACTGAAGCATGGCCTTGCGCTTGGTCACTCCCTTGACGCCGTAGACGTTCCCTTCCTTGTCGTAGAACGCCATATACAGCTCGGACGGGCTTCCGTCCGCCTGGAACTCCCTGGCGACGTCCACCTTGACGATGGGGATCATCTCTCCGTCCTGGAACAGGAAACCGGCGTCCACGTCACCCTTGTCCATCTCCAGCTTGGTGATGTTGAAGGCGTAGCGTTCGTTGAACTGGCAGGTGACCCAAAGCCAGGACCGGGGTGCGGTCCAGTCCCTTGGTCCCCAGGAGTGGTCCCTCTCGCCCAACGCCCGGACCACGAACTCGCGGTCCTCGATGGTGACGGTACCTACGAGCCGTCCGACCTGTTCGATGTGCTCGGCGGCCACCTGTTGGGCGAGCTTCTCCTTTTCGGGCGTCATGCAGTTACGGTAATCGAACTGAGAGGTTATGGCCTCGAATTCCAGAGCGAAGGAGGCCTTGACCGGCTTGACCTCGCCCTTGTCCATGCGCACGAGCTCGCCATCGTAGCGCAAGGTCCACTTCTTCTCGGCCTCGACCATCTCGAAGGACAGGCCCTTGCCGTTCAACTCGGTGTTCTCGAGCTCAGCGTTCTCCTTCAAGCCCACGATCGAACCATCAGGCATCAGGAAGAAACAGAAAATCGACTTCTCCTTCTTGTTCGGCTTCATACCTATGCGCATAAAACCGCACAGGTCGTTGCCTCGATCAAAGAAATTGAAGTAATAACTCTCGTTCCAGTCCTTATGCTCTCCGACCTCATGCAGCATATCGTAATCCAAATCGATCAACCTTCCAACACGTAGATCGTGCCTTCGTTGCCATCAAGGGTTATCCTCTGTCCCGTCTTGAAGATTTTCGTTGCTCCCTTCACCGCGGTGACCGCGGGGATGCCGTACTCCCGTGAGACCACCGCCCCATGAGAAAGTATCCCCCCAGTCTCCGTTATGAGCCCACCGATCTTGCTGAATACCGCGGTCCAACCGGGGTCTGTGTTCGATGTGACGAGTATCTCATGGTCACGGACCTCGGCGAGATGGTCGATGGAGTCCACCACCCGGACCGGTCCTGTGCAGGTCCCCGGGCTGACCGATGTGCCCGATATCCTCAGGACATTCCCTTGCCATATGATGGTATCATCGAACTCAGCGTTGCCTCGGATGAACTTCGGCGGAAGATGGTCCTCATAACGGTCGAACTCCCTTCGTCTCGTCTCGACCTTCCTCCTCGCATCGTCCGGATCGCCGGACGACATACTGAATATCTCCTCCTTGCTTAGGAAGAAGATGTCGTCCACCCTGTCCAGGACCCCCCGTTCCTGGAACCTCCTACCGTACTCCCTGAACAATCTCCTCCACCGGTAGAGGATGTGGTCCAGGTAGAACCGTTGGTTCTCTCGGAACATCAGGTATGTTTGGGCATAGCCAAGGACCGTCTTGAACAACTTGCGACGCAGGAGGCCAAAGCGCATCTTGCGCACCCTTGCCAGGATATCGCGCTCAGCCTCCTTCCGTTCCTTCACCTTCCTGCCCTCCATCTCCTCAAGGTCCATCTGCGGGGATCGCACCAGGGCCTTCAGGATGTCCACCACCAGGGCAGGGTCGTCAGCCCAGCGGGGGAAGAATATCTCCCTGGTATGGGACCTCTGCCCATATCTGTCCAGGAACTCGCTGAACCCTATACGGAAGTCCGCATAGATCTCCTCGGTCCAGAGCTCCTCGAGGAAGGTCCGGGAAGGGAGTTCCATGAGGCGCTTCGCCACCGTCGGTCGTGAACGGGCCTGGTCCGCGAGATCGGCCAAGGCCATGTTCGTTTCGATGGTCTTGTTGCCCTTCAGTCCGGTGATCACCTTGGAGTACAGTACCCCCGACCGGTCGTCCAGCCAATCGCTCAGCCAGCGCTTGACCATGAGATTCGTGCCGATGGAATGGGTCACCATCCCGTACCTGATGAGACGGAAGTGCTTCAGGTAGGCCGTCTCCATGGAACGGAACTCCTGGAGAAGGCGCCCATCGTCGACCTTGGTCAGGTCCAGCGCGTCGAACGGCTCCATGGCCTTCATGTAGCCCACGGCCCACTGGTCATAGGCCTTGTTGGTGCGGAAGATGGTCCCATCCGGGTCCAGGACCGCGATCCGTACCTCGGCCCACAACCTCTTCGTGACACGCGTCTTCGCATTGGCGATGCGGTCCTGGTCCTTGACCGGGAAGTAGTTGAGCAGCTCCTTGGTGCGGGAGAACTTGGGGTTGTAGGTGAACACCTCCTCCAGCACCTCGGTGTTGAAGTAGACGTGGCCCTTGTGCACTCGGAGCAGCTGCTTGTCCGTCAGGCCTTTGTAGCCCATGATGGCGCTGCCCTCATGGTTGACGTACTTGGTGAGGTATTCGCCCAGGAGCGAGAAGAACAGGGGTGAGGTGACGTCGGCCCAGTATTCGTCACCATATGCCCTGGTCCATAGGGTCCTGTCCTTGACAAGCGTGGTGATGGGTCGCGACTGCAGCACGAAGAGGGAACGGTCGTCCAAGGCCCACTCGATGTCCTGCGGTGACCCGAAATGACCCTCCAGGCGCAGCCCGATACGTGCCAGCGCCTCCACCTGCGCGCTCTCGAGCGCGGGTCTGCCCTGGTCCTCCTCGGATAGGGTCTCTCCCTGCTCTGGACCGGTGAGGAAGAAAGCCCTCTCCTTTCGATTGATCTGACGATGCTCCAGGTGACAATCTCTCCCGTCGCAGACGAACCGGTCGGGGCTCACCATCCCGGAGGCGATGGCCTCCCCCAGCCCGAACGATGCCTCGATGATGACCTTTTCATCACCTGACATGGGGTCCTTGGTGAACATTATGCCCGAGCTCTTGGAGTCGACCATCCTTTGCACGATGACGGCCATACCAGTTCGCAAATGAGGGACCTCGTTGTCGTCGCGGTAGCTCATGGCCCGCTCGTTCCAATAGGAGGCCCAACATAGTTTGACATGGTCCGGGACAGATCCCTTTGGCACGCTGAGGAAGGTGTCCTGCTGACCGGCAAAGGACGCATCCCCGAGGTCCTCCGCAATCGCCGAGGAGCGCACAGCATACAATTGGTCACCATCGTTCTCCAGTCCCTCGATCAGTGCGCTGTGCAGCCCTTCGCGCATCGGCAGCCCCATCATGAGCGCCTTGATGCTCCTCGAGGACTCCTGCACATCTCGGGCGTTCTCGAAATCCGTCCTCTTCAGGATCTCTGCGATATTTTCGGAGAGATCGTTGGACCGAAGGAACTCATCATACTCCGTCGACGGGACGACCAATGCCCAGGGCACGGGAAAACCCGCCCCCAGCAGGTTGGCCAGGTTGGCCGCCTTTGGCCCCACCAATCCGATGTCCCCCTCATCGATCTGCTCGATGGTGAGCACGGCCTTCCCCTTGCTATCCTCGTTCAAATGGACCAGGCCCCCTCCCGCCGTAATCGTTGTGGCCACAAAATGCTTTGCCCATCGACCAATTATTTCTAATGGGGGGTCCATTGAGGCGACGATGCTAGACATCCTTAACGACATCGCGGACAGGGTGGCCAGGACCGTAGGCCCCAGATGCCATGAGGCCTCCATGGGCGAGGAGCTGGAGATGGGTGCGGATGGGACCCCCACGCTGTTGATCGATCGATTGGCCGAGGAGGTCATACTCGATCATGTGAGGGACGAAGGTCTGCCCTGGGACGTCCTGAGCGAGGAGGCGGGACAGGTGGGGGAAGGCGGTGAGAGGACGTTGGTCATCGACCCCATCGACGGGACGTACAACGCCATCATGGGCATACCGCTCTACAGCGTCTCATTGGCGCTCGGAAGGGAGAGCATGGCCGACGTGGACACCGCCGTCGTGCTGAACCTGGTCACTGGGGACCGGTACTCCGCTGTCAAGGGCAAGGGGGCCTATCTGAACGGAAGGCCCATCCACACCCGCAAACTGGACATGGACCAGGCGGTCTTCCTGGTCTATATGGGGAGATCCGCCACCGAGGACGATTTCCGTATGGCCCGCACCGGTCGAAGATGCCGTTCCCTAGGATGCTCCTCCCTGGAGCTCTCCCTCGTGGCCCAGGGCAGTGCGGACGCGTATTACCTGCACACCGACACCTACGCGAAGGCCATCCGTGTGGTCGACATAGCGGCCGCCGCGCTGATCCTCAGGGAGGCCGGGGGCGACCTGGTCGATCTCAAAGGGAAGGTCTTGGACATGCCATTCGACCTTGCGGTGAGAAGTAACTTCTTAGCATATGGAGACGCATCTATGCGTGAGGTGCTGCGATGAGGTTCGGGATGAGCGTCAACATGGACATACCGGACGCGCCCCGCCTGGCCAAGAGCGTGTTGGGGCTGCTGAAAGGACATGAGGTCCTTTTAGAGAACGAAGTGGCCGCCCGCCTGAAGCGCCCTGGAATGTTGATCGACGACATGGACGTGGACATGATGATCGCGGTGGGAGGGGACGGGACCATACTGCGGGCATTGCAACACAACGATGCCCCTCTCTTCGGTATCAACGCCGGCGACCTAGGGTTCCTGACCACGGTCACGGAGGAGGAACTCGAGGAGGGCGTGGAGAACATCCTGAACGGTAACTACACCCTGGAAACGCGCAGCAAGCTCCAGACGGTCGTGGCTGGCAAGAGGTTGCGCGATGCCATGAACGAAACGGTCGTCCATACGGCCAACATCGCCAAGATCCGGCATTTCCAAGTGCATGTCGACGACGAATTGGCCATCAACGTCCGGGCGGACGGGATCATCGTGGCCACGCCCACCGGCTCCACCTGTTACGCCATGAGCGTGGGGGCCCCGCTGATCGACCCGCGCATCGACGCACTGGTGATAGTCCCGATGGCCCCGTTCAAGTTCGCTGCCAGACCGGTCGTCGTGCCCTCGAGCAGCAGGATCACCCTGAGGGTCATGAGGCCCAAGGAGTGCCTGGTGGTCATAGATGGCCAGGACTCGGAGCAGATGGCAGGGAACGAGACGGTGGAGTTCACCGCCTCGCAGACCAAGGCGCGTTTCGTCTCCTTCGGGAAGGGATTCTACACCCGAACTCGGGAGAAATTGATGGGATCGTTATGCTGACCAGGCCGAAGGGCATCTACCGCGAGGTGCTGGAGATGGTCATCGATGTGGCCAAGAGCAGCTACCCCAGGGAGTTCGTGGCCCTTCTGCACCAGGAGGATGGGATCATCGACGAGCTGCATTTCCTACCAGGCACCACCTCCAACGAGGACAGCGCCTATCTGTTGCTGCACATGCGCCCCATCGACCTCAACATCTGTCGGGACGGTCCATTCCCATCCCGGCCCTTCCTTTCGGCCTTCGGAGGCGGACCTGGGCATGTTCAATCGCTTCGGGAACACCCACATCATCATGTGCCTCCCATATGACATGAGGTCCTGGCAGGCATACGACCACGAGGGTCGGCGCATCGGTCTGGAAATAGTCGACGAATGACCTAGAAGACGCGAGAATCCGGTCCGATGGTGCCTCGGGCCAACGTCGCCCATGCCGATGGTGCATCCCTCCCAGATGATGGTCCCTGGCTCGATCATGCTGTTTATGCCGGTCTTCACATCATCGCCCATGATCACGCCCAGCTTCCTCAGACCAGTGTCCACCACCTCCCCGAGGAACGTTACCTTGATGGTGCGGTTGTCGAAGCGCAGGTTGGCCACCTTGGTCCCGGCGCCGAAGTTGCACCGCTCCCCTATGATGCTGTCGCCCACGTAGTTGTGATGTGGGATGTGGGTACCCGTCATGACGATGGAGTTCTTCACCTCCACGGACGCCCCCACCTTCACCTTCTCCGCCAGGCTCGTTGCCGGTCTGATGTAGCAGTTCGGGCCGATCTCACATCCTTTGGAGATGAAGACCGGGCCTTGGACGTAGGCTCCACTTCTGACGATCGCGCCCTCCTGCACGACGACGTTCCCCTTCAGCGTGGCCCCCTCCTCCACCTCGCCCCTCACGTCCCGCTCGATCTCGGACATGAGGATCTCGTTCGCCTTGAGGAGGTCCCAGGGCCTACCCACGTCCATCCAATACCCCTGCAGCCTCTGGACCGCCAGCTCGTTGGACTGGGCATAGAGGTTCAGGGTATCGGTGATCTCGAACTCCCCCCGGGAGGAACGCCCAGTGCGTCGTATGAACGGGAAGATGTCCGCATTGAGTATGAACATGCCCGCATTGATAAGGTCACCCGGAGGCACTTTGGGCTTCTCCACTATGCGCCTCATCAGGCCATCCTTCTCGTCGATCACGCCGAAACGGGAGGGGTCCTGCACCCTCACGGCGCAGATCATCGCCCTCTGTTCCTTCCGATACCTGTCCACCGCTGCCTTCACGTCCTGCTTCGAGAGCAGCACGTCGCCGTTCAGACAGACGAAGTCCTCATCTATATGGCCCTCGGCGATACCTATGGCATTGGCGGTGCCAAGGCGCTCCTTCTGCTCCAGATAGGTGATCTTGAGCCCGAGGTCGGAACCGTCCCCATAGTGCTCCTTGATGCGGTTGCTCTTCCAACCGACCAATAGGACGATGTCCTCGATGCCGGCACCGCGCAAGGACTCCATGAGGTGGGTGAGAAATGGCTTGCCGGCCAAGGTGAGCAATGGTTTCGGTATATTCGAGGTGAGCGGCCTCAATCTCTTTCCCTCTCCCGCAGCCAGGATGAAAGCTCTCATTTCAAGCACCTCTTGACTATGCCCCGTCCCAAATTCATCAGGCGGTCCAGCTCCTCCTTGTTCCTGGCCTCGGCGTTGACCCTGACCTTCGGCTCGGTCCCGGAAAGGCGGACCAGGAACCATCCATCCTCGGTATTCCGCCCTGCAACCGTCCACCGTGATGAGGCGATTGCATTTCAGGTTCGCCATCTCGCCCCCGAGCTTGCCTCTGACGATGTCCCTCTCCTGGGGCTGGAAAATGAACGACTCCCTCGCTGAAGGGTAGGAGGGCAGGGAGTCCACCAGTTCCGACAGGCGGTTCTCAGCCACGCACTTGGCCAGGAAGGCAGCGGCGTAGACCCCGTCCGGACAATACGACTCCCTAGGGAAGATGAACGTTCCCGAAGGCTCTCCCCCGAACGGGAAGTTGCTCTTCTTCAGTGCCTCGGACACATAGACATCCCCGACCTTGGTGCGCACGACATTGCCATCCACCATGTCATCGAGCACCATCGATGCGTCGATCGGTGCCACGATACCGTCCGCCTCCATCAATGAGGCGAACAAGGCCAGGAGCTTGTCGCCATCGATGAACCTGCCGTTCTCGTCCATCGCCACCATGCGGTCCCCATCACCATCATGGGCGATCCCCAGGTCGGCGTTCTTGCTGATCACCATCTGACGCAGGTCGCCAAGCTGCTCCTCGGTGGGCTCAGGCAGTCTACCGGGAAGTACCCATCTGGCTGGGCGTTCAGGGTGAGCACGGAGCAACCCATCTCCCTGAGGAGGAAGGGGGTGATGGTGCAGGTGGCCCCACAACCGCAATCGACCACCACGTTCACGTGAAATTGCCCGAGCGACCTCAACACGTCGTTGATATGGTCTTGGATGGCACCAGCATAGTGGCTTTGCTGTCCCACTCCCTTCCAATCCGGTCGAACGGCTCGCCTGTCTGTCGATCAGGTTCTCGACCTCGTTCATCTGCCTGCCGTCGAACGCGCTCCATCCGGGTTCCACATCTTGACACCGTTATACTCAGCAGGGTTGTGGGAGGCCGTAACCATCAGGCCACAACTGTGGTCGAAGGCGGCCCGGGCCAACGTGGGCGTGGAGACCATGCCAGCGAGGTACACGTCCGCACCGGAGGCCATCGCACCCGCTGCCAGTGCGTTCTCCATCATGTCGCTGCTGGTCCGACAATCCTTCCCGATGATGACGTTCTTGTACTGGTGACCTACCGACTCACCGATCTTGAGGGCAAGGTCCGCGGTAATCTCACGACCGACCAGCCCTCGGATTCCCGAAGATCCGAACAATGATGTCATTTCCAGCGCGGCTATCTTCATCGGCGCATATATTATTAGCGTGCGAGGCACGATAAAAAACCACAATTGCTGGAGCGATGGCCAGCATAATTTCTATAGGTGGCTAAGAATAAAATAAAAAATCAATCGTTAATCCGACAAAATCTGGACAGTTCAACCGAAAAAATGGTTTTCTTTTTAAGCAAAATGACTACTGGTCAGTGAGCATTATCAGATAAATATTATATATTAGTAAGGTTCATTACAAACTGGACATATGCCAGTTATATGGCTATGAATGGATGGTGATAGCACATGGTGATGGAACAGATCAGTCTGGACAAGGCGAAGGAGATTGCCAAGAAGAAGGGGCTTAAGCCCGGACGCGTAAAGGGCACCAACGGTGTTCAGTTCACAAAGGGAAACAACCCGAGGCTCGAGATCGTCTGATTGGAACGAGTTCGAGAAGACCCTTAACAAGCGTGGTCTAGCTGTCTATGAGTCCGGCGGCTGGATGAAGATCATGAAGAAGGCCGGAAAGTAAGGCCCATCTCTCTACTTCGCACAAACGCCTTACTCCCTTTTAATTCCCATCGAGTTGGCGAATGCCATCTCGACGCATCCTCCCCTTCGCCGATGCCTACCATGACCCCTTGTCCACTTCCACATCGGTGACCAAGGTCCGTCCGTAGGCCTTCTGGAAGGACTTGCTGTCCGCCTCCACGCCCCAGCACTCCAACTGGCACTCATCCTTGGAACGGATGCGAAGGACGGCCCTCTCCTTATCGGCGCGGATGAACCCCGCGTCCTCCACCAGTCCCACATGGCTCCGGTCCAGGCTCTCCGCAATCCGTAGCAACGCGGAGAGACGGGAGATCATCTCCTGGGTGCGGCGGTCCAGTCCCATCTCGGGGTCTTCGCGCCTCGGCACCTTCTTTCGGTGGAACTTCGTCACGTTGGCGATTATGGCGGTCTCGTTCTGGTCGAAACCGAGGAGCTCGGAATTGATGATGATGTAATAGGAATGGAGATGGTGATTGTTGAACGAGATGAAATCACCGATGTCATGCAGGAAGGCGGCGTAGGAGAGGAGCTCCCTCTCCATGCCCCCATGTCATGCAGCTTCACCATCCGAGCGCTGTCGAAGAGCTGCAACGAAAGGCGTCGCACTATATCCGCGTGGACCTCGTCGAGATCACAGCTCCGTCCAAGCTGAAGGATGCTCCTCTCCCTGACGTTGACCGTTTCGGAATCCGATATGAGCCCGATCTCGCCAAGGTATTCCACAAACAGGCCGTCGCGCAGGCCTCTCTCGCTCACCATCACCTCGGAGATGCCCAACTCGTCCATCAGCGTCTCCAGGGTGGCCGCGCCCCCTATGATGATGTCCGCCCTCTCCACGTTTCATCCCAGGCACCTGCCTTCTCTTCTCCAGGCTCAGGGAGCGAAGGTGGGCGGAGAGCTTCTTCAGATGAGAGCGTCGTAGGTATGGTTGCCTCTCCTCATCCAGGCCGAACATGCGCGCGGCTATCTGGGCAAGGTTGATGGCCGTCCCCGAGGAGGCCACCACGTGGGAGATCTTGTGCTCGGCCACCTCCTTCCGGGTCCGAATGATGGCCGCCCTGACATACTTGCACATCTTGTCGTAAATGGCATCGGTGATCGGCCCGGTGTGCCCATCGGGGACGAAAGCGTGGTCATCCGGATGGCCCCGAGCTTGAGGCTGTCCAGATAAAGATATTGCTGTTGGTCCCCGATGACGACCTCACAGCTTCCTCCGCCGATGTCGATGAATAGGGCCTTCTTCTTACCGATATGGAGACCACTGGACACTCCGAGATAAATCAATCGGGCCTCCTCTCGGCCGGAGATGACGCTCACCTCCAATCCCGCACCGACCTTGATGCGGTCCAGAAGGTCCTGTTGGTTCGTCGCCTCCCGAGCGGCGGATGTGGCGACGGCCAGGATATGGTCGGTCCGGAAGTTCTTCGATAGTTCGACGAACTTGCGGCAGACCACCACCGCCCTTTCCATGGCCTGGGGATGAGCACGTTGTCCTTGAACTCCGACTCCCCGAGCCGCACCACCTCCTTCTCCTCCCTGAGGACGGTGTATGACCCATTGGCGTTTATCCTGACGACAAGCAATCGGATGGAATTGGTACCGATGTCGATGAACGCCGCAACGTGCGCCTTTCCATCCCACTGCACGCTCACTGTATCATCAGCTTCCTATCAAAAGCCTTCTCAAACAGCTTGCCTTTCCTCGATCCCGCCTCTATCTCGTAGCGATGCTCTTGGGGGTCCGCCACCTCGATGATGATCATATGTGGGTCGGTCCAGCAGCCTGTCAGGCGGACGTCGTGGTTGTGCCTGACGTCCAGACCATCGGCCACCCGCAATATGCCACCGAGGATGTCGACGGTCCTCCGTTCCCTTCCTTTCAGCGAACCATAGTTGGCATGTCCCTTCTTGGGCAGTCCCTTGCGGTGGTAGCGGGCCAGGCTGGCCACGATCAACCTCTCCCTCTCGTCGAAGGGCAGTCGGTCATCGACCAGTATCAGATTGAAGGAGGAGCGGTTGTGGTCCTCGCCCCCCACTGACCAGCCTATGTCGTGAAGTAGCGCCCCGCACTCCAGCCAATACCTTTCCCCCGTTCCCAGCCCATGCTCTCCTTGCAGGAGGTCGAAAAGTTGCACGGCCGTGGAGCGCACGAACTGTGTGTGATCGTCCAGGTGTCCGAAGGACCGGACCACCTCCTCCACCATTCCCGTCTTCGAGCTGTGGTCCAGATGGGACATCGGGTGCACCTTCTCCTCCGGTTCATCGGGGCCACGGCCACTGAGGAACATCATTGCCAGCTCCTTTGGCAAACCCACCTCTACCACCCTGTCCGCCACCTCGTCCAGGTCATATCTTACCTTCACGAACTCCACCTTGAGGTCCACTGGGTCGAGAAGGGCGTAGGAGGCGCGGGGATCGCCGTTCACTGGCCTCCCGATACTCCCGGGATTGATGAAACGGACACCGGCAACGGTGCGGTCGCGACCGTGATGGGTGTGCCCTATCACGACCACATCCGCCTTCGCCGCGATGGCGAGCTCGCCCATCCTCGATTCCGGGACGGTATCATCGATAGGTTCCTCGATCGATTCCGGGCTGGCATGGGTCACCAGGACCCGCTTGCCGGCCACTTCGAACCTGATATCCTCCGGAAGGCCGAGCAGGAAGGACATGGAGGCGTCGCTGAGGTTAAGGGCGGCATGCTCGGCGACCTTTCCCTTCAACGACGTGCCATCGGTGTTCCTAGGGGTGCCCCCCAGCCTAACCCTCAGTATTTTCTGATCATAATTGCCCAGAACGTTCTGGAACCGCCCATCCTGCAGGAACTGGGCGACCTCGTTGTCGAACGGACCCCAGCCTATGTTGTCGCCCGCGTTCATGAACGCCACCGCCCCTCGCCCTGTCGCATCTTCTATGACGGCTTCCAGCGCGGGCAAGTTTCCGTGCACGTCCGAAATGAGGGCGATCTTGGCGGGCGGGTCGAGCTCCGGTAGGGCGACCTCCCTTATGTTGGGCCTCAGGCCGCTGAACAATTTTCTCTCCAGTCTGCTCAGCACCATCTGATCGACCCATCGTTTCCAGGTGGTCACCAGGTTATGATATAGGGCCGATCGTCTTTCCTGCCTTTCCAACAGAAGGGCCGCCATGGCCGGTTCGCAACGCCATCGCAGTCTCTCCACCAACGTCATGATCCAAACGTCACAGTCGTGCATCTCGCCTAGGAGATCCTGTAGTTTCTTGAGGCGCGCGATGTGTGACCCGAGCCCGTCGTCATACGCGACTGCGAAGGTCTCCAAGGTGTAGCGCAACCGTTTGGCGGCGATACGCATCTGGTGATGCTGCTCCACGGCCCTCTCGTCCGCCACGCAGTCGGCAAGGTCAAGCAGATCCTTGGTCAGGACCATGACGTTTGACAGTGCGGCGGTGCGGACCTCCCGCCACATGGGATCGTCCATGGGCACCGCTCGGGACAGGAGGGTCGCATGCCATCTTGGGACCAATCCCTCGGATTCGAAGAGCGCCAACGCATCCTCCACCTGGGATTGCAATGCCGCCCTCTGGCCGACCAGTTCCTGCACCAGGGCGTCGAACTGCGCACGTGCCGCCTCATCCCGTTCCTTCAGGTAATCGTTCAGGAAAAGGATCTGCACATCTAGGTCCCTTGCCGCTCCCAACGATCGGGTCACAGCTCTGACCCTTTTGTTCCAACATTTGATATCGTCGGGCTCGAAACAGTCGGCGAATATGGTCAGGGCGGCGCGCAAACGTCTCGAATAGACCCGGGACTGGTGGACGAACTCGATCACCTCGGCCTCGCTGGCCCCTTGCAGTTGATCGTGCAGGGCAGAGAGATAGCCATCGATGGCCATCGCCCCGAAGGCGCAAAGACCGAACGGTACCGGCTTACGATTCGCCATGCCAATCCCCTCTATGGTCGATCAGCCATTGTTGTGAGCTCAATCTCTTCTGCCCTTCCTTCGGCACTATCGGTCGATAGGTCCCATCCGCCAAGAGCTCCCTCGATTTCACGTTGTCCTTGAGATGTGGTTCCATCATCATCTTGACCACGTTCTTCCGCAGCATCGGGTCGGGGATGGGGAACAGCACCTCCACCCTGCGGTTCAGGTTCCGGGGCATCATGTCGCTGCTGCCCAGTAGCACCTCTGAGCTCCCGCCATTGTGGAAGTAATAGATGCGGGAATGCTCTAGGAAGCGTCCAACGATCGAAGTGACCCGGATGTTATCGCTCACTCCCTTTATCCCAGGACGGAGGGCGCACAATCCCCTGACGTTGAGGTCGATCTTGATCCCGGCCTGCGATGCCCGGTACAATGCCATGATTATCTCCTTGTCCAACAGGGCATTGAGCTTCCAGGCGATGTGGCCATCCTTCTTCTCCTTGTGCCTCTCGATCTCCCTATCTATGCGCCGGATCATCTCCCTGCGCAGGGAATGCGGTGCCACCAACAACTTCTTGTAATCTTCTTTCTGGGAATAACCGGTCAAGGCGTTGAAAAGGTCCTGAACGTCAGAGCAGATGTCCGGGTCCGAAGTGATGTATCCGATGTCCCCATAGACTCTGGAGGTGACCGAGTTATAGTTGCCTGAGCTGAGGTGGGCGATGCGAACGATCCCCGTGTGGGACCTCTTCACTATCAGGCACATCTTGGCATGCACCTTCAGGTCCATCAGTCCATATACCACGTGCACTCCGGCCTGCTCCAACATCTTCGCCCAGACGATGTTGTTCTCCTCATCGAACCTGGCCTTCAGCTCCACCAGGGCCGCGACCTGCTTGTTGTTCGCCCTAGCCTCCATGAGGGCATCGATCACCGGAGAACGTTTATCGATACGATACAGAGTGATCTTGATCGCCAGGACGTCAGGGTCCACCGCGGCCTGTTTCAATAGGTTGATCACGGTGTTGAAGCTGTCATAGGGATGGTAGAGCACATGGTCGCGTTGTTCCAATGCGAACAATAGCTTCTTCTCGTTAGCCAGTTCCGGAGGGACGAATCCCGCGAAAGGCGGGTCCTTGAGGTCAGGGCGGGCCAGCCCCATAAGTTGCCACAGGTCCACCAGGCCCAGGGGGCAGTTCTCCTCGTACACGAGGTAGCTAGGCAGACCCAGTTTGTTCGCGAAGAGCTGACGCAGCTTCTCGGGCATGTTGCTCTGCACCTCCAACCTGGACGGGGCACCGATGCGACGCTGCTCCACGCCCTCCTCTATCGCGGTGAGGAGGTCCTCGGCCTCATCGATCTCTATCTCATAATCCGCGTCGCGGGTGATGCGGAAGGCGTAGGCCCCAGCGATGACCATGCTAGGGAATAACAGGTCGAGGTTGGACATGATCACGTCCTCCAGGAGAACGAGATGCACTGTCGTCGACTTGGGGTCCGTATCCATCAACTCATTGGGAAGCTGGACAATGCGTTGCATGAGGTTCATCGGTACCTTCACTCGGGCCAGGCGCTCGATCCCCTGACCGTCCACAAGCTGCACCGCCATGTTGATGCTGAGGTTCGATATGAAAGGGAAGGGATGGGCCAGATCCAATGCCAAAGGGGTTAGCGCGGGATAGATCGCGCTCTCGAAGTAGTCCCGGACGAACTGTCTCTGCTTGGGCCCGAGGTCCTTGACGGCATGGATATGGACCCCGCTCTGAGCGAGCTTGGGCAAAAGGTCGCTGAACCACGTGGCGCAGTAGTCCTCCAGGATGGGTTGCAGCTCCTGGCGGATGGCCATAATCTGTTCCAGTGGCGTCATGCCGTCCGGTGGCACCTCAAGGGCCCCCCTCATCAACTGACGTCTCAGGCCCGACACACGGACCATGAAGAACTCATCGAGGTTGCTGCCACATATGGCAAGGAACTTCACTCTCTCCAGGAGGGGATGGTTCGTGTCCTGGGCCTCTTCGAAGATCCGGCGATTGAAGCGGACCCAAGCCATCTCTCGGTTGATGAACAACCTGGTATCGTCCAGAGGGTTCTCAGCGGTCGGTGTCGTCTCCTTCCGTTTGACCTTCTTTTCGACCTTCTTCTCCTTTCCCTTCTTATCCTTGGGGGTCATTCGACCAATGCTCCTGGATGGTTGACTATAACCACCTGATTATTATTATCCTTACGTGTCCAGCAATCTGTTCGTTCGGAGAGACGGTCTTGCTTGGATGACCGCCTGGGATGATATTTCCCCTTTCAATAAGGTATTTGTATCACTAGGTAATTGTGTGCTTCCCACATGCAGGGATAGCCAAGCCTGGCCAACGGCGCTAGATTCAGGGTCTAGTCCTTAGTGGTCCAAGGGTTCAAATCCCTTTCCCTGCACTTTTCCAATTCTAACGACACGGAGCAGCTTTCGTCCCGATGCTCATGTCGGCCGCTGTCGTGATTCATCAAATATCTCTCTTGGTGACATTCATCCCTACGAGCATCACCTTTCGATATGGCCGGCCTTCTCGTCACTCTTATCCATGAACAATATTGTCTTTGAGGCCAGTCTTCCAGCGTCAAGGAACATCAAGGTGCCTAGCAGGGCAAGCCCGAATCCCACGATCCAGCTTCCTGGGAACTCAAAAATCACCTCGCCCCCCTCCTGAGTGGAGAATCCCCCGGCCGCCATGATCGGTATGAATGCCAAGAAGGTACGGTAGAAGATACGTCGGTCCGTCACGGCCCAGGCAGACAACAGGATGCAGGGCAGCACGTAATAGCCATTATGCATCTTGGGGTAAACCACCAGGAAGACGAGCACAACTAGTGTGACGCTCTGCCATGTCCCGAGCCTCCTCATATGACAGAAGAGGTAGGCGATAAATAAAGAAACCAGAACCAAAGCCAGCTCCACCTCCTTGGGCAATCCGTAACCGGCCACTCGTAGGAAATGCCACATGCTTACCCCCCCACTCTCCCGGCCGCTCACTCCCATGGTGTAGAACTCCAGGAAGAAGACGAAATCATCATAGCACGTCAGAGCAAAGTAGCCGATGGCGACGACGGTGACCAACGCGACGATCAGGAGGAGCAATGTGCGGTCCTTCCAGTTCCTCCAACGCAAGAACTCGATCGGAAGCAAGAGCACCGAGAACATCTTGGTCCAAATGCCCACACCGATGGCGAGGGCGGCCGGCAATTTGTGATTATAGAGCATAAGGAGGACAGCCCCAAAGAAGACGAACACGACGATGGCCTCGTCCTCAATAGCCACCGATTCGATGAGCAGGAAGGGGGTGATGACGGTCGCAAAGCCCACTTGGAAGGCCTTAACCTCGTTCCATCGCCTCAAAGAGAGATAGAGCATGATGGCGGTGATGCAGGCGAAGAAGGAGAAATAGAGGCCCCAAACCCATTCGTGCTCGCCCCCTCCCATGAGCTGCGCTGGGACCAACATGTAGTTGATGATCGGGGGCGTCTCCGTGCCAGTATCGCGATAGAGCAGGCCCCCGTCGATGATGGTCTGGGCCCTGGCTTGGTAAAGCTCAAGGTCGGGGTGATGGACCGCCCCCTGGATGGCCAGGTCGACGGAGCTGTTGATGATCACACCCCCTCCGTAGAGAAAAATGGTCAGCAGTATGAGGATGAGAAGCTTCCTGCGCACGCTCATCCTCAGCACCCGCTCGTTGCATGAATCGATCAGCTGGTCTAGGGACGTGTCTCCACCTCCAGGCCCTTATCTGAGGGCTCACTCTCCAGTAAAGGTCTCTGCGGCCATCGATGGATATTTTCCTAATAAAAACCGATTAAACATTTAATGATTTGTCGAATGAAATATTTCTTGGAAATTAAGGAATGAGTATCGATATCAATTTATTAATATTTCTTATATAATATCTTATCCAGCGGGTCGCAGATTCAGGGTATAGTCCTTAGTGGTCCAAGGGTTCAAATCCCTTTCCCTGCACTTCTCTCATCTTAAATGATAAAGGGCGACCTCCGTTCCGATCTCCAGACACAGCCCTGTCAAGGGCCATCATTTATCCATCTCACCGACATTCATATAATGGGTGTCGCCCAGGAAGGGAACGAGATCATGGAGCTCAAGACCGTGGATCATGTGGACGTGCAGAGGTACATGGGTACCTGGTATGAGATCGCCAAATTCCCCCAAAGGTTCGAGAAAGGGATGGTCGGGATCACGGCCGAGTACATACTGCTTCCGGACGGAAAGGTCAGGGTATTGAACCGCGGGTACAAAGGGGACTTCAATGGCGAGTTGAAGACTATCAAAGGCAAGGCCTGGGTGGTCGATCCGAAGACGAACGCCAAATTGAAGGTGACCTTCTTCTGGCCTTTCGCGGGTAATTACTGGATAATCGAACTGGGCAATGATTACGAGTACGCCGTGGTGGGCGAGGCCTCCCGAAAATATCTATGGGTCCTTTCTCGGAGCCCTCAGATGGAGGGAGACATCTACGATGGAATCATTGGGCGTTTGCGGGAAAAGGGCTATGATGTTTCTAAATTGGAAAAGAACCCGCAGAAGGTCATGGAAAAGTCAACCTGATGAATGTCCGATCGCCTCGTCATTTCCCCGAATGGCTAGCCATCTCAACGCCCTTGTCCATGAACAATGCGGTCTTTGAAGCGAGCCTTCCCGCGTCAAGGAACATCAAAGTGCCCAGCAGGGCGAGCCCGAACCCCACGATCCAGCTCCCGGGGAAGTCGAACATCACCTCGCCCCCATCCTGAACAGAGAATCCTGCGGCCGCCATGATCGGTATGAACGCCAGGAAGGTGCGGTAGAAGATTCGCCGGTCAGTCACAGCCCAGGCTGACAACAGGATGCAAGGCAGCACGTAATAACCTGTATGCATCTTTGGATACACCACTAGAAAGACCAGCACGACAAGGGTCACGCTCTGCCACACTCCGAGCCTCTTCTTGTAACAGAAGAGATAGGCGATAAATAAAGAAACCAGAACCAAAGCCAGCTCCACCTCCTTGGGCAATCCGTAACCGGCCACTCGTAGGAAGTGCCACATGCTTACCCCCCCACTCTCCCGACCGCTCACCCCCATCGTGTAGAACTCAAGGAAGAAAATGAAATCGTCGTAGCAGACCAGCGCAAAGTACCCTATTACAATGACAGTGACCGCGGCTACGATCAAAAGGAGCTTGCCCCGGTCCTTCCAGCTCCTCCAGCGCAGGAACTCGATCGGAAGCAGGAGCACCGAGAACATCTTGGTCCAAATGCCCACCCCGATGGCGAGTGCCGCTGGCAGCTTATAATTATAGAGCATCAGCAGGACCCCCCCGAAGAAGACGAACACGACAATGGCCTCATCCTCACCGGTTACCGTTTCAAAGAGCAGGAAGGGCATTATGATGGTCGCAATACCCATTTGGAAGGCCCTTACCTCGCTCCATCGCCTCAGCGAGAGGTACAGCATGATCGCGGTCATGCCGGCGAACAAGGAGAAATAGAGGCCCCACACCCACTCGTGCTCCCCCCCTCCCATGAGCTGCGCCGGCACCAACATGTAGTTGATGATCGGGGGCGTCTCTGTGCCAGTATCGCGGTAGATCAGTCCCCCGTCGATGATGGTCTGCGCTCGGGCCTGATACAATGGCATGTCCGGATGCACCGTTGCACCGCCGATGTTCAAAGTGATGGCGGTGTCGATGGCCACCCCTGCCCCATATAGAACGACCGTTGCGATGGCCAGGACGAGCAGCTTCCTCCTCACGCTCATTCTCAAGATCCTTCCGTCCCAGGAGTCGATAAGATCGTCTAAGGACGTACGTCCACCTCCTGGTCCTTAGGAGAAGGCCCCGTCTCCAGGAAGGACCTCTGACGCAATGCCAAGAATGCCGCCAGGACGAACAGCAGCGTTCCAGCGAGCGATAGGAACAGACCGATGATCCAACTATCCTCGAATAGGTTGGAGATGGCCGAGTCCGCATCAGGCAGGAACCCGGACGTTAGGCTCAGCGGGATGAAGGCGAGGTATGGCAGGACGGCCACGCGCCAATCCCTCGCCCCCCAGACACTAAGAAGCACGGTGGGCAGGATGTAATAGCCCATGTGCATCTTCGGGTAGAAGACGATGAAGACCACCACCACCAGGGTTACGCTCTGCCACACCCCCATGCGCTTCCAGTAGGCGAAAAGGTAGGCCGCAAGAAGGGAGCCCAGGACCAGAGCCAGCTCCAACGTCTCCGGCACCCCGTAGCCCCCGACGCGCAGGAAGTTCCACACGCTCATGCCCCCGCTGGACCGCTCCGGGTCGCCGAGGAAGTAGAACTCCAAGAATTCCATGAACTCCTCCGGGCAGAGGATGAGGAAGGGGACCGTGACCACCATGGTGACCGCGACGATGATCAGGACCAGCTCCGCTCGGTCCCTCCAGGTGGGCGAGCGGAGGAACTGCGTGGGAAGGAGCAGTATCGACCACATCTTGGTCCATATCCCGATGCCGATGGAGAGGGCGGCGTAGCGTCGATGCTCCAGCATCATGAGCAGTACCGCGGTGAAAAAGACGAAGGCCACCAGGGCCCCATCTTCCCCGATATGGGTCTCATCGATGAGGAAGGGGCACAACAAGGCCAGGAAAGCGACTTGGAAAGCGCGGACATCATCGTAACGGCGTAGCACCAAGTATAGCATCATGGAGAGGAGGAAGGCAAAGGCCGTCTGATAGGCCGCCCACACCCAGTAGTGCTCCGCCCCGCCCAGCACCTGGGCTGGCACCAGGAAGTAGTTGATCAGCGGCGGGGTCTCTGTATGGACGTCGCGGTAGAGCAGTTCCCCGTCCAAGATGGCCTGGGTGCGGGCTCGGTAGATATCAATGTCATATGAGGCGGTCGGATCGGCGATCCAGGTATCGGCGATCATTACCCCGTAGACGATTATGGCGATGACAAGCAGGAACAGGACCTTTCTCCGGGGGCTCCATCCGCGGACAGGCATGAGGATTTCATCGATCTTTTTATCGATGCCGCTCCGTGGACCATCCGGAAGGTCGGTCATATGCCCACTCTCCAATCATCGACCTCTGTGACCATCACTTCCTCTTCCGCATCGCCTTGATCTCTTCCTTGTGGTCACGCTTGAACTTGTTGTAATCGCTCAGGGTGATGAAAGGGACGGTATAGAACTTGATATAGGATTTTCCGCTGGGACGGGCATAATGCACGATAGGGACCTCAACGATCCTATGCCGTTTCAACGATGCGAGCGGTAAGATGAAACGGTGCAGTCCCCGATACCCCTCGGGATCGAAGCCCATGGTCACGGCCTTTTCGCGGCGGAAGGCCTTGAAGCCGCTGTTCTGGTCCTTCACCTCGAGGCCGAACTTGCGTTGGATGATCCAACGGTTATATGTCCTTGAGATCAACTTCCGGACGAACGGGTCGGTACGCTGATGCCGCCAGCCCGACACGACATCATATCCCTCGTCCATCTTCGAAAGGAACATCGGGATCTCCTTCGGTTCATATTGTCGGTCCCCGTCCATGATGATGACGACGTCCCCTCTCGCCTCCTGGAAACCGGTCCGGATGGCATAGGACCTTCCAAGGTTCTGGGGGTGGTGCACGGCCCTGACATCTACGTGGGCCTTGGCCAGCTCATCACAGACCTCGCCCGAACGGTCATCGGATCCATCGTCGACCAGGAGGACCTCCCCGTCGATATCATTGGCCCGGTATACCGCCAATGTGTCCTCGGTCAGAGGCCGGATGTTGTCTTGCTCGTTCTTGATCAAAAGTACTGTGGTGCATTTCAAAGCAATACCTCTTATCGGTCATTTTTGAGCGGGAGTGAGCGAACCAGAAGGTTTCCTCGTCTTCTCGTAATAGGCCAAAGCGATCAAGCTGATCGGTACCGAGAGCCAAATGGAGGTCATGGCACTTAGAAGGCCAGCGGTGGCAGCGACCGAAGGGTCGAGGCCGCATGCGGTGAATATCGCCGAGGAGATGACGATGTTGCTGCTCCCCGCGGAGAGCACGATGCTGCTCAGCGATACCAGGCTAACGGTCGCTATCACAGCTAGGAGCGTCACGTCCGCTCCGAGCGCGAGGATGATCAGGAAGAGGCGAGCGATCTCGATCGTCCATATGATGCAGGTCAGCAATCCGGCCCACGCCATGGTCTTCCTGGTCTGGCGAGAATCAGGGTGCAACGCCTCAGCGAAGGAGCGGGTGAACCCGGTCATGTACTTGGCGAGCTTCTCACCCTTCGTTCCCAGCCCCATGCGCTGCAACATCTTGGCGGCCCATTCCCCCAACCTCACTGCCAAGGTCGGGTGGGCCAGGACGTAGATGAACGCAATGTTGGCGACGACCATGGCGGCCACCACCAGGAGGAGCTGGGTCCTGGTCTCTCCCACGAAGTAGGTCAGAAGGGCCGCCAAGCTGGTGACCGCCAATGCGGTCACGACCAGGAGGTCCATCACCCTCTCGGTGACCACTGTGGCGAGGCCGCTCCCCACGCTCACCCCTTCGTTGTTCTTGATCTCGAATATGCGGGAGGTCTCACCGACCACTCTCCCAGGTATGATATTGTTCAACGCTTGGGAGAAGGTGAACGCTGCCAACGTGGACCGGAAGGGGACCCTTTTACCGGTACCGTTCAAAAGCACTCCCCAACGATATGCTTTCAGGACCAGACCTATGATATATAACACGACAACGATGAAGATCAGAGCGAGATCGACATCGTTCAAGGTGTCGGCCACCTCGCTCGGTCCCGCGAGCCATAGCACTCCCAGTATCAACAGGACCGAGACCCCCAATTTGATCTTGGTGCTAGTGCTCATCTTGCGCATTCTAATGGGACCCCCCGAACGTCATCAGATGTGGTTATTATACATCTGGTCCAACGATTCTTGATTGAATGTAAGGGCCATATTACTAATTATCGATTTGGTGAGGCCTCCAAGTTCCTGCCTCATGTCGGACTTTCACCTCATATCCACCCATCAATAATATCGATGATAATGGAATGAGGACGATTATAATATGACACCATAATATCATGGCCAAGGGAGCCTGACATGACAGGAGTTCGTTTCTGCACCAATTGCGGCAGGGCGCTCGGAGAGCAGGACGCGTTCTGCAACAACTGCGGCAAGGAAGCGTTCTCGCAAGCCGTCCCGCCCATCCCTCCGCCGGTCCCACCACCCCTTCCGCCGCCGAACCACGGGCTCATTCTGATCGCGGTGGCATTGGTCGCCCTCCTCATCCTGGCCGGTGTGGGATATGCCCTGATCGCGGGCTGGGAGGATCCGGATACCGAATATCAGACAGGGTATGGTACGGAAAGCTTCAGTTGGAGCTATGACCACATCCGTTACACGCTGATGGTCGACATCCCACTGGCGGACTATCAGTCCTATGTGGACGACCCCATCGATCGAGGTCTGACGCATACAATGACGATTCTCTGGCGGCCGAATACGTCACCACCCAGGACGCGACGGTCATCCAGATCGCCCAACAGATGGATCAGATCGCGACCGAACAGAACATGGACGACCGGGATACCATAAATAGCGTCCTTCGGTTCGTGCAGGCCATCAACTACACCTATGACATCGATAGCGTCGGTGTCGAGGAGTATTGGCGCTTTCCAGTGGAGACGTTGCATGACCACACTGGTGATTGCGAGGACAAATCGTTCCTCTTCGCCTCCATCATCGAGGTCATGGGCTATCGATGCCATCATCATCATCTATGAAGACCATGTGGCGGTCGGCGTGGCCTGCTCCGATGCCTCAGGCACATATTATGAGTTGTCTGGTGTCAATTACTACTATTGTGAGACGACCGGTGACGGTTGGAACATCGGTCAGATACCGGACGACCGTGATAGCGCCGTTCTGATCCAGGTCAGTTGATCCATGGCTCATCGATATTCAGGTCGAGTTTACCGACTATTTATCAGCCATTCCATTCAAATGAGAATATTTCTTGACCGTACTTTCGGAGGTAATATCATATTTTATAGGCGAGTTCGAGTTAAACACTCACGATCATCGTCCGATCGTTCGATGGTTCAAGGTCCTTCGATAATGGTCCGATGGGATGATCGACATCAGAGGGGAATGAAATATGGGGAGACCATTCAAAGGTAAGATAAACATCGATATCAGGGATTCCGTTCCTGACTGGGAGCCTTATAAAGAGCCCGTCGCTCAAGAGGGATCGCCAAACGTGATCGTCATTGTCTGGGACGACGTGGGCTTCGGGGCGTTCAGTTCCTTCGGGGGATTGATCGAGACGCCGAACATGGACCGCCTGGCCAATAATGGCCTTCGTTACACCCAGTTCCACACCACCGCCTTGTGCTCGCCGACGCGGGCCACCTTGATCACTGGACGGAACCATACGACGGTGGGGATGGCCTGCATCACCGAGGGGACCACAGGTTTCCCGGGTTCGAGCGGTCGCATCCCACCGGAGACTGCGAACTTGGCGGAGGTGCTGGTGGAGAGGGGCTACAACACCTATGCCGTCGGAAAATGGCACCTCACTCCCGAGGAAGAGAGCACAACCGCCTCCTCGAAGAGGAACTGGCCCTTGAGCCGGGGTTTCGACAGGTTCTATGGTTTCATGGGCGGGGAGTCGTCCCAATGGTACCCCGACCTGGTCTATGACAACCATGTGGTGGAGCAACCCTACCTCCCCAAGGATGGATACCACCTAAGCAAGGACCTGGTGGACATGGCCATCCGCTTCATCAGGGACTCGAAGCAGATAGCCCCATCGAAACCGTTCTTCCTTTACTTCTGCCCCGGGGCGGGACATGCGCCCCATCATGTGCCGAAGGAGTGGGCGGACCGATACAAGGGCAAGTTCGACATGGGCTATGAGCTCTATCGGGAGATGACCATCCAGAGACAGAAGGAAATGGGCATATTGCCGCAGAGCACGGAACTTTCCGCCATAAACACCATGGTCGACGAGGTCAGTGGAAAGGGTACGAAATGGCCCGCCCTGGACATAATCCCGGAATGGGGTACGTTGTCCAAGGAGGAGAAGGAGCTGTTCAATCGGATGGCCGAGGTGTACGCAGGCTTCGTCAGCTACACCGACCACGAGATCGGTCGGATGTTGGACTATCTCGAGGAATCCGGGCAGATGGACAACACCTTGGTAGTCGTCATCTCCGACAATGGGGCCAGCGGGGAGGGTGGCCCCAGCGGATCGGTAAATGAGTGCCTGTTCTTCAATGGTATCCCGGACAGGCTCGAGGACAACCTGAAGATGCTGGACAAGCTGGGCGGCGAGGAGACGTACAATCACTATCCCGCCGGTTGGGCCGAGGCGTTCTGCTCGCCCTTCAAGATGTACAAGCGCTACGCGGCCTATAGCGGCGGCACCTGCGACCCCCTAATCATATCCTGGCCGAAAGGCATAAAGGCCAGGGGGATCCGGCATCAGTACCATCACGTCGTCGACATCGTGCCGACCATATTGGAATGTCTCTCCTTGGAGATGCCAGACAACGTGAAGGGCTATTCCCAGAAGCCCTTGGAGGGGGTCAGTCTAAAGTATAGCTTCGAGGACGAAGAGGCTCCGACGCAAAAGACCACCCAATATTATAACATGCTGGGAAGCAGGGGCATATGGCATGACGGTTGGAAAGCATCGACGGTGCACCCGACCATTGCTGGCTGGGGCAACTATGCCAATGACCGCTGGGAACTTTACCATGTGGATGAGGACCGGGCGGAGGTGAACGACCTGGCCGAGAAATATCCGGAAAAGCTCACCGAGCTGATCCAACAGTGGTTCGTGGAGGCGGGAAAGACAAACGGCCTGCCTCTCGATGATCGTTTTCCGATAGAGCTCATCACGACGCCCCGACCCCAGCCTAGCCAAGATAGGACGCGGTATGTCTTCTATCCGGACACGGAGGGCATCCCGGAATCTGTCGCCCCCAACATGCGAAACCGGTCCTACAAGATCGGGGCACCGTTGGACATACCCGCCGAGGGCGCCAGCGGCATAATCTTCCAGATGGGGTCAAAGTTCGGTGGGCAGGCCCTTTTCGTCAAGGATGGGAGGCTGACCTTCGTATACAACTTCCTGGGCATGAAGGTCCAGACCGTCACCTCGACGGAGAAGTTGCAGCCAGGAAAGAACATCATCGTCGCGGCCACTTTCGACAAGGACGTTACTGGACCGAAGGGAGGCATAACTCACGGCGACCTCACCCTCTTCATCAATGATCGGAAGGTCGGCGAGGGAAAGATCCAGACCCAGCCAGGTAAATTCGGGCTCGGTGGGTCCCTGCAGGCGGGCAGAGGGGGAGGTTCGGAGATAACGTCCGACTTCCCCGGGGAGAGACCGTGGGAGTTCACCGGGACCATCAGGCGGTTGGTCATCGATCTGAGCGGCGAATCATACCAGGACCTGGAGAAGGAGGCACAACGGGCACTGCGGACCATGTGAGGAGGAAATCCCTCGGACCACCATCAATCCATAAACGATAACGAGGCAGAAGCTCCCTCCGAATCGATGGAGGGCCCCTCCCTTCCTTTATGGGAAGGAATGTCCATTACCGGGAGAGATGTCCTAAATGAAGGTCGTCCTGGTCTATGACTCCAAGTACGGGAACACCGAACGGATCGCACAGGCCATAGCCAAAGGCCTGGCAGAAGCAGGGCTGACGGAGGTGAGGGTCCTTTGGGTGGCGAAGGCCTGCGAGGACGACTTCCACGATGTGGACCTATGGGTCATCGGCAGCCCGACCCGTTGGGGCGGACCGACCTTCAAGATGCGCACGTTGTTGAGCAACGCCATAAAATACGAGGGGAAGGGAAGGCGGGCCGCCGTTTCGACACACGGTTCGACAAGGTCCACTCTGGAGCGACCGAGCGTCTCAAAGCGATGCTGGAGAAGGGCGGTCTGACTTTGGTCACCGACCCAGAATCTTTCTTGGTCACCGGCACGAGCGGTCCTTTGAAGGAAGGAGAGGAGTCCCGGGCCGAACTCTATGGCAAACTGATCGCCGCTCGGGCCACTCTGAATCAAGCTGCCACGGCCGGGCCATCGCCATCGGGCTCTTTATCTACGTTGGTAAGGGCCAGTAGGCAGAGTGCCGCACCGATGAAGACCGAGGCCATGACGAACAACGCCTCATACCCTAGTATGCTGGCCACGAATCCGCCCACCAGCGACCCGATGATGGTGGCGGTCCCCTGCACGGCGTTGTACATGCCTAGGGACTGCGTCCTGAAGTTCTTGTAGGCGAGCTTTCCCACTATGGCGTGTCCAGCCACGCTGAGCCCGGCCCAGCACAACCCTGCGCCGGCGTGCAGGACCAGGAGGACGATGAACAGCTCGGACGAGCCGAGGCTGAGCATGGTGACCAGGAAGAACGATGGGAAGATGGCGATGCGCGCCGCGAAGCAGGCCATCTGGATCCTCTTCCCGCCCTTCTTCTCGATCTGCCTCCCCATGAAGCCATAGGTGAGGGCGGAGGTGATCGAGCTGGCGAGATAGACGACGAACACCTCGGGATTGCTGAGACCGATGTAGGCACTCAGGAAGATCGGCAATGCGACATAGAACGACAGAAAGCCACTGAAAGCGAGGAAGATGACCGCGTAGTATCGCTTCAGGTTCTGGGGGAAGTTATTCCAACGCAGGTTCTTCGCGCTGACCTCCACAGTGTAGACGATCTTCTGGGGGAGGTAGCGCGCCTTCTCGATCCTGGAGATGAAGATATGGTCGATTTCCTCAGGGGACACCTGATTACGGTCGATCTTCTCCCGAGGCTCTGGCACCCAACGGAGCGCCAGGAAAGTGGCGATGAGGCACAGTCCTGCCGAGAGCAGGAAGAGCGCCCGCATGGACATCTCCTGATCGTTCCCATCGAACACCATGAGCCAGATGATGCCGAGGACCAGACCGATGACCCAACCGATCCCGCTCACCTTGCTGAAGTCACCTAGCCGTCTCCCCCATTCCGTCTTGGGGAACGTCTCCAGGACCAGCACGGTGCCCACGGGGGCGACGGCGGCGGCCAGGAGGCCGAACAGGAAGTTCGCCACGAAATATTCAAAAAGACCGACGGAGAGGCCCATCAACGCCAGGGCCAACCCCATCCCCAGGAAGCCGATCAGGATGTACGGTTTCCTCTTCTTGCTCATATCGGACAGGTTGCCCCAGAGGATGTTGGCCGGAACGGACGCTATGGAGGTGATGGCGCTGACCATGCCCACCTCCGCCAAGCTGGCCTTCAGGGTCTGGGCCATGAAGAGCGGTATGAGGTTGGAGGTCGACCCGCCAGCGATGTTGTAGGGCAGGAAGGTGTAGTACCACTTCTCCTCATTCTCCTTCTTGTCAGTCATCCCATCCCGAATTTCGATGAACGGCCCGCAAGGATATGAATCATTCTCCGTTCAGATATCAATGACAACGGCCAGGCTCACCATGCCCAGTACCACCAGCGAGATGAGGATGAAGCGGTAGTCACGCTCGGCGGTGAAGAGGACCAAGGCGGTGAGGATGCGCAGGAGGGGCGTGGCGATGAGGACCAGCAGCCCGAGCTCCACCAGGGCGATCGGGTTGCCCTGCATGATATTGTCCCAAAGCGCCCCCAGCTCCACCCAGTCGTCGCTATGTCCATCGGAGAATATCGACAGGACGAGCCCAGCGCCGATCAGGGTCATGCTCGCCACGACGCCGACCAGGAGCACCTTGTGGATGACCCGGTTCATCCGTTCCTGGGAAGGCATCACACCACCTCCAGCAGGCCCAGTCCCTTGAGGACCATGAGCATGGCCACCAGCAAAAGCACGACACCGAAGATGATGCGAAGGGAACGGCCCCCCGTATAATTGACCAGCCGGGAGCCGGCCACCGCCCCGACCAGCACCCCCAGGGCCGTCAGGCCCGCGAGGACCGGTTCGATATAGCCATAACGGACGTAGATGATCGCACCGGCCAGCGCGGTCACCCCGATCATGAAGTTGCTGGTGGCCGTCGCCGCCTTCATCGGGACGCACATGCAGGCGTTCATCACCGGGACCTTGATGACGCCTCCCCCCACCCCCAAGAGGCCGGAAAGGCCCCCCGCCCCCAGGCTGGCCAGCAGTCCGGTGCGGTAGCGCCTCACCCCATAGCACACCTCCTGACCGTCCTTCTGGTCCACGTAGGTGCAGGAGAGGTCGAGGGTCTGCGCCTCTCCCTCGAGCTCCTCCGGTCGATAGACCCTCTCCCTCTTGGTCAACATGTGATAGGCGCTGTAGAGCAGCACACCCGCGAAAAGGATGGCGAGCCAGTCCTGGTCCAGGTAGACCGCCACCAGCGCTCCCAGTATGGCACCGGTCGTCGTGGCGGTCTCCAGGAGCATGCCGAGGCGGACGTTCACATATCCCTGTTGCACGTAGCGCACGGCGGCGCCGGTGGAGGATGCGATCACGCCCATCAGACTGGCCCCGATGGCCTCCTGCATGCCGAACCCAAGGGCCAGGGTGAGGCCGGGGATGACGATGATGCCCCCGCCCAGGCCGAGCAGGGCTCCAAGCACGCCCGCCACCAGGGCCACCGATAGGATCCCCACAGCCGTCATCGCATCCATACGAACGGGTCATAAATGACCGGCCCAGGTATTAACGCTTCTAGGTCGGGAAATATGAAATAGGGGTGGGCGTTAATGCGTCCCCATGGACGTCATACTGGTGCGCTACGCTGAGGTCGGTCTCAAGTCCAGGGGAGTGCGCACCAGGTTCGAGAAGGTACTGGTCGACAACATGATGTCCTTGCTCGCCCGAGATGGGGTGGAGGCGCTGGTGCGGATCGACCAGGGCAGGATCTACGTCGAGACCGACCAGGTGGACAGGGCATGCCGCTCCCTGCGTCGCGTCTTCGGGGTGGCCTCGGTCAGCCCTGCCTGGCGGACGTCCAGTGATATGGAGACGATGCGTCGGAAGGTCGCCGAGATCTCCGCATCCGTGCTGCCCGATCGGAGCACGTTCAAGATCGAGGCCCGTCGCGCTGGCACACATCCCTACACTAGCATGGATGCCGCCCGGTCCCTGGGGGAGGCGGTGCTCATGGCCCACGAGGGGCGGGGGGTCAAGGTCGACATACACCATCCCGACAGGACGATCTGGGTCGAGATCAGGGACGATAAGGCCTACCTCTTCACCGATTACCTGGACGGTCCCGGGGGACTGCCCATGGGGAGTCAGGGCCGGGTCCTGGTCAGATTGGAACGGGAGCGGGACGCCCTCGCCGCCTGGATGGTCATGAAGAGAGGGTGCAAGGTGATAGCACTGGCCGAGGAAGACAACGAAGCGGTCCGCCTGGCCAGGCTCTGGGACCCGGAGATGAGGGTGGAGCCGATGAGGGACCTGGAGCAGCAGTTGCGATCTCAACGCGCATCGGCCCTGGTCTTCGGTTATGGGATAGAGGACATGGAAAGGATCAAGGACGTCCGGCTGAGCGCACCTGTGTTCTATCCTCTGGTTGGCATGTCTTCAGAGGAGATCGCGATGAGATTGCACAACATCTCATCCTGATCCTTAGCGAAAAAGGTCATGTCGTCGTACTGACCGCTAGTTCTGAAAGAAAGAAAAATGGAAAGCACCGTCCTGCCTGGACAGGAACGGTCTGGGAATGGAAGAAGGGAATGTGTCCCTTACTTGTTGTGGTGCCGGTTGGCCGCTCCGGAGGGGCGGGCGTTCTCTGAGCCCTTGCCCTTCCATAGCAGACCGCGCGCCCTCTGACCGGCAGAGGTCTTACCGCGGTAGACACGGCCCTTGTTGGCGTTGTTGCAGATCCAGTTTATCCTGTGGTCCGCCATGATCACCGGGTGGTGCTTGTCGACCATGATGATCTCGTACCACACGTTCTTGCCATCCTGTCCCACCCAGTAGGAGTTGAGGATCTCCAGGTTCGGGTAGCGCTTGGCGGCCCTCTCCTCGCAGATCCACTGCAGGTTCTTGCCCATGGTGAGGCGGTTGATACCCTTTCGCTTGGGGCGCCTACCTTTCCAGCGCATCTTGCGCCTCTGCAGCGAGCCCTTGCGGACATGTCCACGGACCATCACGTATCCCTGCTTGGCCTTGTAGCCCAATGCACGGGCGCGGTCCAGGCGGGTGGGGTTTATCGATCCGCAGGAAGTTGGCTTCGCGGCGCCATTGGATCATGCGCTCGAACATGAGGTCATCGACATAGGTCTTAGAGGGATGGTTCCAGGCCTCGGCGATGTACTTGTACATGCTCTTGCCGGACGGATGTCTGACCTCCTCATCGGAGGTCTTCTCGACTTGTGGTTTCTGGTCCATGTGTTATCACCGTCAGCCCTTGTTGCGGGGCGGCAGGGATTCACCCCTTTCGGGGCACATCTCCTACGAGACTTCGCGTCTCGTCACGTTTCCTGCGCAGTACCGAGGCCATATTTAAATTATGCTTCCTGCGACGGGGTCGGAACGACTTAAAAATAGTCGTCCAGGGTCAACTTTTTATCGGTCCGCTTGACCTCCTTCCTTGCCGGAGGCGGCTGGCGCTCCTCGGTCTGGAAGTCGCCGTCGAGGAGGTTCTTCTGCGTGTTGCCCGCAATGAGGCTGCGCTCGTCCAGTCCATAGACCTCTGTGACCCGGGAGACCGTCTGCGCCACGCGTTCGGCATAGTAGCGCCAGTCCGGGGTCCCCTCGAACGGGCGCCCCTCCATCCAGGGAACGACCTCCTGGGGGGTCTTGCGCGAGTTGGTCACTACCCAGGACACCTTCATCCCCGGGACGAACTCATAGCCCATGGACATCAGCTTCTTGGCGGTCTGGACCGTCGCCTGGGAGTCGGGATTGGCGTAGGTGTTGAAGGGCTTGCAACCCTTGGATATCACCAGCTTCTCCACCGGGACCCCTCCGGACAGGATGTCCTGGACGGCCTTCCTCGCGACCTTGACCGCCTCCTCGGGATTGTCGTCGAGCACCTTCTCGAAGACGGCCATGAGCGTCTCCGACTGCATGTCGAAGGAATCGGTGCGGCGCATCTCATAGCCGCGCACGACCAGCTCTTCCTTGGGCCAGACCATCTTCCCGATGTAACGTTTCTTCTTTCCGTGGGAGAAGAGGGGTTCCATGATCTTCTCGAACTCCAACGAGCTCCCTTCCCTGCTGAATCGCTCCGCCAGGTCCGTCCCGAAACGTCTCGACCCTTCGAGGTCGTCCTCCGGGCTCTGCACGAAGATGGAGTCCGTGTCCGAGTAGATGACGTGGCGACCTTCCTCCTCCAGTTTCTGGATGATCCCCTTGGTGGTCTCGCGAGCGAAGGCGGTTATGGAGCTCCCGATGGACCGGTCCGTGAACCGATAGAAGGTCGAGGCGAAGACGCCGTAGAACGAGTTCATGAGGATCTTGATGGCCTGTTGCAGACCGTCGTAGTAATGCGCCTCCTCAGGGGACTTGGCGGCCTTCATCTTCCCCTTCGTCTCATCCCTCTCGCGCATCAGGTCCGACCAGGATCCTTGGCAATATCCCGGGCCTCTGCTCCTTGCTCAGGAAATGCACCCCCAGGGGCGACACGACCGTTCCCTCGGGGTCCCTGGTCGTGAAGCAGATGTTCTTGCGCGATTATAGGGACGGGTACATCGATTTGAAGTCCAGGACGCACACCCAGTGATACAGTCCCGGGGAGATCTCATGGACATAACCGCCTTCGATGGCCTCCTCATCGGAATCGAAGTCACCGGTGAGCGGGACGGCCACCTTGGGGTACGTGCCGGTCCGCTGCCCGGATGAGGATGGAATCTATGAGCTGGGAGGCGCCGCTGTTGAGGGCATCATCGACGGGCAGCCGGGACACCGCCGCGATGTCCATGTACCTCCTTATCCGACCGACCTTCTCCAGGATGCGCAGGGCGAGCTCGGCGTCCCGCAGGCAATAGGCCAGGACCGTGTCCCTGCTCTCGGCCCATTGCTTGTCGATGTAGCGGGGGTCGAAATCGGTGGAGCTCACCTTCATGCGGTTCTTCATCTCTTGGCCGATCGCGTCCTTCTCCTCACCGAGGAGGAGCTTGGAGACGGCGTTCAGGCTCTCCTGCTTGGGCCTGATGTCCATCTTGACGGCCCACCAGGCGTCGGCCACCAATCTTCCGGTCAGACGCCAGAACTTGTTCATCACCCGGCGGGGCTCGGACAGGTCCCGCCCCCATTGCAGCTCGCGGAGCCCGAGCTTCTTGGCCCTGTCCTTGAGGAACGGTATGTCGTAACCATCGATGTTGTAACCGGTGATGACGTCCGGGTCCTCCTTCTGGATGGCCCTCGTGAAGTTCTGGATGATCTCCTTCTCGGTCCCGAATATCGGGTCGCCGCCACGGATCCCCTTCTCGTCCTTGACCACGTAGCAGATCGTGAAGATGGTCTCGTCGGTGATCGAGTTCTCTATGTCGAACGACAGGACCCTCAGCTGGGGAGTGAAGGGTTCGATCTCCTCGAAATGGTCGAGGTCCACCACCAGGTCGGTCGTGTAACGCACGTCCCTTCGGTCCCCGTGGACCCGGATGCAGGAGGGCAGGTCCATGTCGTAGATGTAACGATGATGGAACGGGATGTCCGCCGCCATCACCTCGTAGGCGCGCCTGAGGTCATCTCGGAGCTCAGGGACCTTCCAGGGGTGCTTGATCGTGACCTTCCTCGCCCTTCGGACCCGACCGGCATGGAACAGCTCGGTCGGTCGGACATCGATCACCTCCTCGTTCGCATGCAATCGGGCGATGGTCGAGTCCAGCTTGTCCTTGGCGCTCTGGTCCATGCTCGATCGGTTCCAGGAAGTGGAAGTATGGTCTGAACCCGGAGGTCCGGATCACTATGCTCTTCAGGTCGCGGGTCTTCCCATAGAGTTCGATGATGATCTCGTCGTTCTGCTCGTCACGGCGATAGGTCGCGGTCAGCAATCGAACGTCCCAGCTCTCCATTGGCTCACTTCTTGGAGACGATGGAGATGATGTCCCCGTCCTGCAGCACGTAGTCATGCCCCACGACACGCTTGTTGCGGGCGTTGATGCCGCGTATGAAACCGTTCCCCAGGTCGGTGTGGATCTTGAAGGCGAGGTCCTTGGCGGTGGCGCCCCGCTTGATCAGGAAGGCATCGGGGAGCACGTTCCCCCCGTGGTCGGTCCACTTGGTCTCGTCCTCCACCGGATAGACCACGATCAGGTCGAGCAACTTGAAGGCCGCCAGCTCGAGGCAGGTCTGCACCCCGGTGCCGTGGTGCCTCTTCATGTTCTGGGAGATGTAGTCCAACCCCTTCCGCTGTCCTGCGGACAGCTTCTCCGGCTCGTTGACGGTGAACGATTCCGCTCCGGGCAGGTACTTCAGGAAGTTGGCCTTCGCCGCCTTGCGCAATGCCAGCTCGGACTCGGCGCAGGTGGGGACGGATATGTACCCCGGGGTCTGCGCCATCTTCTCTAACATCTCCGGGGTGGCGATGTCCGCCTTGTTCAGCGCGATCATCATGGGCTTGCTGTGCTTGCGGATGTTCTCGCACAGGCGGAGCATGTCCGTGTCGTTCCAGTTGAGGGGGTTATCAGGCATGGCACATTCCCGGATGGCGGCGAGTATCGCCCCCTCCGTCACCCCCAGTCCGGTCAGTTTGCTGTGGATCAGCTCGTGGACCTTCAGACCCTCCAGGTGGGCCATCCGTGCCGCCTTCTCCCAGCCCTTGTCGAGTATGCCCTTCATCCAGTGCGATATCTCCGACTCCAGGAAACGCACGTCCTCCATCGGGTCATGGGAGCATGCTGCCACCGCGTTGCCTTCGCAGTCGGTGCTCCCCGAGGCGTCGATGACGTGGACGAAGGCGTCGGCCTGGCGGAGGTCGTCCAGGAACTGGTTGCCCAGACCCTTGCCCTTCCAGGCGTCCGGGACCAGGCCAGCCACGTCCAGGATATCGACCGGCACCAGGCGGACACCGTTCTCGCAGGTGCCATGCCTAGGCTGGCACACATGCCCGATCTCGGTGTGGGGGCACTTGGTGCGGACGTAGGCCACTCCGTGGTTCGGTTTGATGGTCGTGAAGGGATAAGGGGCGATCTCGGCCGGGGCCAGGGTGGCCGCGGAGAAGAAGGTGGACTTGCCGACGTTCGGCTTGCCGACTATTCCGATCTGCATAGCTCTCGCTCACTATAACCCCTCAGATTAGAAAAATGATTGCCAAGCGGGTCATCGGCCAACGGCATGATGGGCTCGGCCATCGCCTCCACCGCTTCTGGGCTCGGTCGGTCAGAGACGGAACTCCTTCACCTTCTCCGCCATCTCCGACAGGCGGCGCTGTACCAGGTCGTGGATCGTGCCAGGCTCGTAGCTCCCATCGGGCAGCCTCTTGCCCGCTTTGACGCCCGTCAGGACCTCGATCCCCTCGTCGATGGACTCGATGGGATAGAGGTGGAACTTGCCTTCCCGGACCGCATCGAGCACCTCAGGCTTGAGCATCAGGTTGCGCACGTTGCTCTTGGGCACAAGGCAGCCTTGCTTCCCAGTGAGGCCGCGCGCCTTGCACACCTCGAAGAAACCCTCGATCTTCTGGTTCTGCCCGCCGATGGCCTGGACCTGACCCTTCTGGTTCACGGAACCTGTGACCGCAAGGTACTGTTTGATCGGTCTTCCGGAGAGGGCGGAGAGCAATGCGTAAAGCTCGGTGCTGGAGGCGCTGTCCCCATCGACGCCGGAGTAGGACTGCTCGAACACCAGGCGCGCCGTCAGGCTCAACGGGCGGTCCTGGGCGTACATCTGGTTCAGATACCCGGTGAGGATGAGCACCCCCTTGGTGTGGGTCGGACCGCCCATCTGGGCCTGACGCTCGATGTCCAGGACCCCCTCCCTCCCGATGCCCACGGTGGCGGTTATCCGGCTGGGCTGTCCGAACATGTAGTCACCCAGAGAGAGGACGGCCAGGCCATTGATCTGCCCCACCATCTCACCGTCGGTGTCCACCAGGATAGTCCCGTTCTCGATCATCTCCTGGATCTTCTTCTGGAGCAGATTGGACCGGTAGACCTTCTCGTCCATCTGCCTCTCTATGTGCTTCCGGCCGACCTTGTCCTCCCCATCCTGCTTGGCATAGAAGCTGGCCTCCCGGACCGCGTCCGCCATCTCCGAGAACTGGGTGGAGAGCTTTTCCTTGTCATCCGCCAGTCTGGAGCTGTATTCGACCAACGCCCCCATCCCGGATGGGTCGAGGTGCAGCAACGATTCGGAGTTGCACAGGATGCAGACGAACGCCGAATACCTCTTGATGTTCACTTCGTTCCTCTCCATGGACCGATCGAACTCCGCCTTGACCTTGAACAGCTCACGGAAGTCCGGGTCATAATGGTAAAGGATCTGGTAGGACTCCGGGTTGCCGAAGAGGATGACCTTGCATTTGAACGGGATCGGCTCTGGCCTTAGCGATTTCGTGACGATGTAAGTGTAACGATCGGTGGCGTCCTCGATGGTCAGCTTCCTGGACTGGATGGTCCTCTTCAAGGTGTCATACGCCACCAGGTCCGCCAATAGGCGCTCGGCCTGGACCACGATGAAACCGCCGTTGGCCCTATGCATGGACCCTGCCTGTATCATGGTGAAATCGGTCATCAAGGCCCCGAAGCGGACCTCCTTCTCCGAGAATCCGAACATATGGGTGAAGGTGGGGGAGGGCTCGTAGACATTGGGCCCCCCCTTAAGCTCGGAATTATCGACGAACAGGTTGACGCGGTAGTTCTTGGTATGGTCGATCGGGGATGGCCGGCCTGCCATCGGGGCCTTGGGGCTGCTGTTGCATGAGCTGGGGGAGGACCTGCACCAGGAGGGCGGGAAGGTTCTCGAGCACATCCTCCATGACCTCGTCCAGGTACAATATCACCTTGGGGTTCTTCTTGAAGGTCTCCCTCATCTCGGTCAGCAGGGGGCCGACCGCGTTGCCCACGACCTCCTTGTTCAACTTCTCCATCGCCGCTTCCGTGGCCCTCCCTATGTCGATGAGGGGGCGGAGCGATTGGCGCAATTCCAGTTCCAGTTCGGCGCGCTTTCTCTCCGTCTCGGCCTCCTCGGCCGGGCTGGTCATGTTCCCGATGAAGGGAATGCCGGACTTGATGGGGTTCAGCTGAATGCCTTGGGGCGAGGGCTGGATGGTGAATCCTTTCTTGCGCGCCATCTCATTGGCCTGCTGGATCAGGACGCGTTGCTCCTCCTCCGCCTTCTTGACCGTCTCCGCCCTTCGTTGTGCATACTCCTCGCTCTCGAAGGCCCTGGGCAAGGCCTTCAGTACATCCTGGGCGAACCGGTCCATCAGGCGCTTGAACACCTTTCCCGCCCCTGGGTCGACATCGATGGCCTTCGGGCGGCTCGGCTCCTTGAAGTTGTTGACATAGCACCAATCGGATGGCGTCGGAAGGGAGGCGCAGACATCCTTCAGGAACTCCGATATGGCCTTGGACCGTCCTGTCCCGGAGGGACCGGAGATGAATATGTTGAACCGCGGGTCAGGCATGGCCAGGCCGAACTGCAAGGCCCTGAGGGCCCTCTCCTGCCCTACTATCGCCACCGTCGGCGTGATCTCCGCGGTGGTCGTGCATTCAAAGGACGTCTCAGGACATAGATGGCTGCACTCTTGATAGGAAAGCTCCTTCACCATGTTGATACCCCACAAGGTCTTGACCTCTTTTGGTAGCGCCTG
>CAVVVD010000008.1:0-190708 GCA_963751645.1 Methanomassiliicoccaceae archaeon
GGGGGCACAATGGGCAACCTAGGGCCCAGGCCTTCACGGTGTTGTTGATCCACTCGCCATCGCAGCAGAAGGTCCAATCCTCCGGCACAGTGTAGGTCGCGTAGTAGGTCACGCTCTCGCATGGCATCAGGCATTCGATGGTCTCGCAGAAGTTCAGCATCTCATCGACGATCATGACAGAGCTGAGCACCTTGGAACCAGCATTCCACACCGTTATGGTGTAGTTGATGGTCTCGCCGGGCATCGCTCCATTAGGCTTGTCGCTCGTCTTGCTGATCCTCAGGTCCATCGGGTCCCAGACCATCAAGGTGTGTTCGGCGGAATCGCTCACGCGCTTCGTGCACGCCCACGCGGACACCTCGACGGTGTTGTTTATGAATTCTCCGTTCTCACAGAACGACCAGTCCGCCGGGACGATGAAGGACACTGGTATTGTGATGGTCTCGAATGGCTTCATGCACGGGATCACATAGTAGTAACCGAGTGTCTCGTCGACCACTTCGATACAGCCCAACGCTTTGCAGTTCGGGTTGGTGACAACGATGTTGTACCATACTTCTTGACCCGGTACCGCAAATTCGGGACCGTACTTCTCCACCTCGATGGTGGGTTGTATGTCGACGATCTTGGTCCATACCAAGTCGCAATCCCTCATCATCTCGCACGGCCAGCACGCCTTGCCCATGACAGTGACCCAGTTGAACAGCCATTCGCCGTTCATGCAGGTCCAGTCCTCAGGCACGGTGTATGTTACCGTGAAGGTGACATTCTCGCACGAATCCAGACATTCTATCACACGGTAGTCCAGCATCTTACTGAAGGGCCTCATCGGATCGTTGCCGATCCACATGTTGCCGATGTAGTCCGTCACCATGAGGTTGCACAGGGGCTGCTTTCCCGCATTGCGCACAGATATCTCATAGGTGATGGTCTGACCAGGCACGGCCTCAGCAGGACCTGACTTGTAGACTTCCACGATGTGGTCCACGTTCACCATTACGGTCTCAGTGTCGCTCTCGCTCACGGCCACGTCGCAGGCCCAGCCTGTTACGGTAGCTGTGTTATCAATGTACTCGCCATTATCGCAGTAGGTCCAGTCGCACGGTATCTCATAGTATACGTCGTACACCATCTGCTCGCAGGGGAGTAAGCACGGGATGCAGTCGACGAACTCGGTAACACCGTTAAAGGTATCGTAGACTTCGATGCAGCTCAATGGCAAGCAACCCTGCGTTCCTCACGACAATCTGGTAATGGACCGTCTGTCCCGGTTTTGGCCTCGAATCGAAGCCACTTCTCAGGACGATAGTGTCGCCGTTGTAGGTACTGCGGTTCCGATGTATTTCTTGTCGACGATCAGGGTTATCGGGTCATAGATACCGACAGATACACTGTCGACATCCTCCACCCAGCGCGCGCCCTTGCAGCAATCGGAGCACTCACAGCACAATGCCTTGGCATGGACCTCATTGACCAGCATATCGCCGTTGTCGCAGTGGTTCCAAGATTCAGGCACGGTGTATGATACGTCCCAGCTCATGGACTGTCCGGGCATAAGGCCGTCGATCTTCTTGAGACCACATCAGCTTATCGTCCCATACCGTCACGCCGCAGAGCGGTTTAACGCCCAGGTTGGTCACGGTGATGGTGTAGATGATGGTCTCACCAGGTTCGGCGCATTCGATATTGGCGGTCTTCTCTACGTCAATGGCGCAGCAAGCCCTAACCCATAGGTACCCACAATCGCCAGCCCAGATCTCCTTCTCGGAGCAACCGCACTCGCCCTCGACCAAGGCCGAATACTTCAGCCAGAATCCAGCCTGGCAGCATTGCTCGCAGGTGGGTATGGTGTAGTTGAAGGTGAACTCCTTCGACTCACCGGGGTTGAGGTAGATGATGCAACCGAGCTTGTACGGCTCCCAGTCGTGGCACTCACAGGCCTTGACCATGGCGAAAACATCCATCTGTACGATGGTGATGTTACCATCGTTCGTTACAGTGGCGGTGAACTCCACGGTCTCGCCCGGAACTGCTCCGTCCTGGGCTTCAACAACGATGTCCAGGCTGCACGGGCACATGACCCAAGATGAGGCATAATCATGAGCCTCGACCTTTACATCACGGACCCAGGCGTTAGCATAGACATAGTTGCATAGTTTGTAGTCTTTCTTACAGCACTCTAACGGTACCTGATATGTCCAGGATAGATATTCGACCTGGCAAGGCGCCAAACATTCGATGGTGGCCTTCCAGTCGATTATTCCATCCTTATCGACGTCATCATACACATCGATGTAGGACAGTACCATGCTACCCGCGTTGCGGACCATTATGGAGTAGACAATGTTCTGACCCTGGTAGACGACCTCAGGGGCGGTCTTTACGATCTCGAGGTGGTAGGGGTCTTTGATGAGGACGCTCTCTGTGTCGCTGTCGCTCACGGAATGACCACAGGCCCAACCGGAGACGCTCGCCTCGTTGTTAAGGTAGTCGCCATCATCGCACCAAGACCAGTCACACGGGACTTCTATGGTCTTAGTGAACGTCCACTCGTTCATGCATCCGACCTCGCAGGACGGGCAACCGCAGCCACTCTCGCCATCAACAATTGTTTTGGCGACATTGTCTGGGCAGTCGTCGCAGCAGGGCATCAGGCAGCAGATCCAGGTATCCAACCCGAGCATCTCATCGACCACATGGACGCAGGTGATTGGGTATGGCCCAACGTTCCTGACCGTGATGGTGTAGGTGATCAAGTTAGAATTCATATCCGGACCATATATTGGGTTGGCCCAGGCCACGGATTTGTCTGCCGTCTTGGTTATCTCGATCTGCGGCGGGTAGATGATATCTACGCTGTTGCAGTCCCAGTCCTTCACCCACACGCCGCATTCGAGGCAGTAGGCACAGGCTCCAGCCTTGTTCTCCACGACCCTCGGGTTGTCGCACCAGTTCCAATCGGCTGGCACGGTCCACACGAAGGTGTAGATACGGTCTCACAAGGGTCAAGGTCGCACTGTAGGTCGATCTTCTGGTCCTCGAGGGACTCCCATACCTTCAATGCACAGAGGCGGTTCATTCCAGTGTTGGTTATCGCCAATGTGTACTCGATCTCATCGCCAGGGGCAGCCTCGTCAACGTTGGAGGTCTTGACGACCCTGATGGAGCAGCAATCTGTTATGTGTGTGCTCCAAGAGGCCTCTCCACGGGCATATCCACCGGCGCAGCAGGCCTGCGCTTTGAAGGTGTTGTTCATCCACTCTCCGTCGTCACAGTAGGTCCAGCCCTTCGGTATCTCGAACTCTACCGTGAAGTTGAACCACTCTCCCGGAGCAAGGGTCCAGGGACCATTGGCTGTACCGACAGCACATGGTATCACTTCACCGGAGAACGAATCGAAGATCGCAACGACGCTACCATCACCGAGGGTTATCTCATCGTGCAGCCAGAAGTTGGTCATGCACGGGTACATACCAGGGTAGGCACAGTTGTACAAACTGTATTTCCATACAACCATCATCTCCTGGTTTTGCCTCGGATAGTTCCGGTCTTGGTGACCAGCAGGCAGTCGCAGTCGCAGGGTGACTCCACCTCGACGGTGTGGTCATCATCGTCCCTTACCTGTATGCCGCAGCCGCCATGGCGGTAACATAGGCGTAGTTGTCGACATCTCCGCTCTCCGGGGCGACGGTGGTGTAGGTGAACTCCCACTTGGCACCGACGGCCAGGACGCCACCGTTCTCGGTGTAGGTCAACGTCACGCCAACCGGCGGGTCGTTGAACACGACGTTGCTCAACGGGGTGTCGCCGGTGTTCATGATGGAGAATGTCCACACGATGTCCGCACCAGGCTCGACGGTGTCAGGACCGCCCTTCTCGATGCTGATCTTCGGGTTATGACTACGCTAACGAGAAGCATCGCTGCTCGCGCTGACCTCACCGAAATCTGAGTTGCCGATAACGGAGGCTACATTGGTCACGGTGCCGGAGCTCACGGGCGTTCTGAGGTCTTGGTGAAGACATACGATTCCTCCGACCAACAGGTCGGGCAACGCCATATCGCTGATCCCCAGTTTGGGTCATCGAACAGTGACGTCGGTCAGGTTAATGTTCCCGATGTTGCGGACTGTGAAAGACCAGACGAACTGGCGCTCCGAGCTGCACGCAGTCGGGGCCTTCCTTGATTATCTCGATACCTGGACTGTCCAGAATAATAGTCACTGTCCATGCGGATGACGATGAGATGTCGGTAACTGAACCGCATTCCGAGGTCCCCGTCACGGTGGCTATGTTCTCAACAGATCCTTCTCCCGTTGGGGCGGTTGAGCTCAAAGTGAACTCCCACTTCGCACCTGGGACAAATACTCCTCCGTTGTCAGTGTAGGGGAATGTCTCTCCGAGCAACGGATCGTCGAAGATCACGTTGATCAGGTTGGCATCGCCAGTGTTCTCAATGGAGAAAGTCCAGATAATCTCGCTGCCCTCGCCCACCTCTTCGTCAGGTCCTCCCTTGATCAGTTCGATCGCGGGGTTGATGACCATGACGCTGTGGTCGTCTGTCTCATTCAGTTGATAACCACATGCAGCAGTTGCGGTAACATAGGCGTAGTTGTATGCCGATCCAGTCTCAGCGGGGGTGGTGGTATATGTGAAGTTCCAGTACGCACCCGGGGCCAAACTTGCCATCGGTACACTGACGCCTGCAGGCGGGTCGACCATCATGAGGTTGGTCAGCTCGACATCACCGGTGTTCTTTATAGAGAACGTCCAGACGATGTCATCGCCGATCCTGATGCAGTCCGGGCCGCCCTTCACGAAGGTCATCGATGGGTTCACGACCTGTACGGTCGCGTCATCTTCAGCTTCGACTCCTATCCCGCACGAGGTGCTGGCGGTAACCATCGCCTCGTTCGTCACGGAGCCGCTCATCGGAGCAATGCTGGTCCTCATGAAAACCAAGCTGGCACCAGGGGCAAGGTTGCCAAGGTTCTCATTTCCGACCAACGGATCGTTCAACATGATGTTCAATAGTTCTACATCACCAGTGTTCGTCACGTTGAACATCCACTCAATCGTCGCTCCACCACTGATGCACTCGGGTCCGGTCTTCACGAGGCTAATGCTCGGGTCGACGACATTGACCGTAGCGGTGGAAGAGTTCGATATTGGTAGGCACTTGAAGAAGCCATGAACGGTCGCGGTGTTCACGAGCACGTCTTCAGTCGACTCGTCGGTGGGCAATTCCACGGTGAAGCTCACCTGGGATCCGGCCGCCATGTCGCCGATGTAGTAGTTCAATGAGTCAGGGAACATCGGGTCGAGCACGGTCACGTTGTTAATGAGGGCATCACCGATGTTGTACACCGTGAAGGTGTAGGTGATCGGGTCTCCCCTCTGGACGCATGCTGGCGCGGATTTCACGATCTTGATTCCAGGGTGGAAGTTGGTGGATAGCACGACGGTCTTGTCGGCCATCACGGTCTCACCCGAGTCGCTTCCTGTGAGCGTGGCGGTGTTCGTCATGTAGGACTCAGTGTAGAAGCTCGCGAAGACATTGGACACCTTGACAGTGTAAGAAACTGATCCACTGTCAGTGAAGGTCCACGGTCCAGCTGTGGAAGGTGTTGTAACCCATCCATTTGGAGATGTCCAAGCATCTGTCACTGTGGCGTTCGCATCCTCTCCCGCTATTTGCAGGGGGGTCGCGGCGGCCTTGACATCCAAGACAGCTTCTGCTGCTAGGGATTGTCCGGTCCTGTCAACAAGGTTGCTGATAGACACACGCTCGATGTTCTGGTATGTTGCACCATCAACGTTCTTGAAGTATACGGTGAACGGATACCAGTAGTCCTCACCTGCGGCCAACACCGGTTTCTTGCTGGTGTCGACTGCGACAGAGGCGATGTCAACGAAACCGTTACCATCGTTGGCTTGGACGATATCTGTGATCATAAGGTTCTTGGTCTGGGCATTTCCCACGTTCATAACGTGGATGCTGCCTTTGACAGCCATCACAGAATCAGACTCCACGGCCGTACGGGTCGCGGTTATCGTATAGGTCACGTCAGCGTTTTCTCCCGGAGCTAAAAGCAAAAAGTCCGGAGTAGCGGTTTTAGTCAAGGTCCAAGTATAACCTTGAGTTGCTTGCAACAATGGTTGCGCATCTTGGTCGACACTGACCTGTGTATTAGTCTCCGATGAACCAGAGGCATTTCCGAACCAATCTGGATTCATACTGCCGACTAATAACAGGACGCCGACCGTACATAGTGCTAGCACTATGATTATGGCTACCACTTTCTGGGCACCTGATTTATCCATTTAATCCTCCCCATTATCCTGCTCTCATCTGCATTCAAACGATGTATCGCAGCCCCTATTGTTCGTATGATGGGAGCAGAATTTGTATCGGTATCAATAGTGATTAAATTCTGTATTTATAACTTGGCGATATTTTCAAGAATGAAAATTAACATTCGTTAATGTCTAATAAACGATGCATCCAGAATGTTTTATCAATCATGATACGAAAAAATACATTCGATGGCTTTTAGATATTATCAAAAATGAAATATTTTTCACTTGTATAATAATGAGGGATAGCGAAGCCAATTCCTTCCAGGGATGAGTCGGTAGATGATGATGTTCTTTTAACAACGATGCCAGGTACCAATCTCAAGCTCATCGGCCCAATGCCAAAGACTGCATGAATTGATCATATACAGATAAAAAAATTCAAAATTAAGGAGGTTTGGATCGGAGACCATCCGCTCAATTTCCGTTCCCGTTCATCTTCCCAGAGATATATTGGGCGTAGCCTCCCATGTCCAGCAAACCATGGCCGGACAGGTTGAAGACGATCGTCTTCTTCTCGTTCTTCCTCTTGGCCTCGAGGGCCAGGTCGATCGCTGCCTTGATAGCATGCGTCGACTCCGGGGCAGGGATGATCCCTTCCGTTCGGGCGAACTGAACGCCTGCCGCGAAGGTGTCATTCTGTTCGAAGGCCATACCTTTCACGAGGCCGAGATGGGCCATCAGGCTGACCGTCGGTGCCATTCCGTGATAGCGGAGACCACCTGCATGGATCGCGGAAGGCATGAAGTCCGCCCCGAGGGTGTACATCTTGAAGAGCGGTGTCATTCCAGCGGTATCACCGAAGTCGTAACGGTACTCACCACCGGTTATGGATGGGACGGACTTCGGCTCGGCCGCTATGAAGACGGTGTCGGTCTTCTTTCGGATCTTCTCACCGAGCATCGGGAAGCTGAAACCGGCGAAGTTGCTACCTCCGCCCACGCAAGCGATCATGTAATCGGCCTTCTCATCCACCTTATCCAGTTGGGCCATGACCTCCTGCCCGATGCACGGTCTGGTGAAGCATGACGTGGTTGGCCACCGATCCCAGCGAGTATTTGGTGTTCTTCGCCTTGACGCAGGTCTCGATCGCCTCGGAAATGGCGATGCCCAGGGAGCCAGTGTTGTTGGGGTTCTTCTTCAGGAGCATCCTTCCGAACTCCGTCTCGGGGCTCGGTGACGGGAAGACCTTCGCCCCATAGGTCTCCATAACATAGCGCCGGTAGGGCTTCTGATCGTAACTGACCCTGACCATGAAGACCTTGCAACTCATGTCGAAGTGGGCGCAAGCGAGGGCCAAGGACGATCCCCATTGACCAGCACCGGTCTCGGTGGTGAGGTTCTCGATGCCCTCCTTCTTGTTGTAGTATGCTTGAGCTATCGCGGTGTTGGGCTTGTGGCTACCGCAGGGGGACAGGTCCTCACGTTTGAAATAGATGTGTGCAGGGGTGTTCAGCGCCTTCTCCAGACGTATGGCGCGTTGCAGGGGGGAGGGCCTTCCCAAAAGGACATATGCCTCCCTGATCTCGTCGGGTATGTCGATGTATCGATCGGTGGACATCTCCTGTCTGATGATGGCCTTAGGGAATATCGCCTCCAATGCCTCTGGAGGGGCTGGCTCCTTCGTGGCCGGATTGAGCGGTGGCGGGATGGGCTCGGGGGAATCGGCAGCGATGTTGTACCATTTCCTCGGAATCTCGTCGATACCGAGATTGATCCTGATTTGATCGAACTTGAGACTCATGGAATAGAGAAAAGCATATTCAATATATAACAATTTTGAACTTTAATGTATACTATTATACAATTTATCTTAGGGTCCGTTCGATGGCCAATCGATGGATTCCTTCCCTTCATAATGATATTGGACCCATTTCGCGAACTATTAATATAGCGTACACAAGATAGCGCGACCTCGATCAGGGGTTGATTCCTATTCCGATCATCAGATGCCAGGATGTTAAAAAGACGTATGTTTCCGGTGATGTCGTAGTGGATGCCTTGCGTGGCATCAGTGTAGAGATCGAGAAGGGGGAGATGGTGGCGGTCATGGGACCCTCAGGATGTGGAAAGACAACCTTGTTGAACTGTCTCTCTGGGATCGACGAGCCTACCACTGGCAAGGTCTACATCGAGGACTCCGAGCTAACGACCATGTCTGATGACCAGAAGAGCAACTTCAGGGCCCGTCGCATGGGTTTCATCTTCCAATTCTACAATCTATTGCCCGTCCTTACCGCAGTTGAGAATGTTGAACTGCCGTTGCTCATATGCGGAGAGAAGCCGGATGTGGCGAACAAGAGGGCCATGGAGCTGCTCACACTGGTAGGTCTGAAGGAGCGGGCTACCTTAAGGCCTTCCGCCCTTTCTGGAGGGGAGCGTCAGAGGGTCACCATCGCCAGGGCCTTGGCCAACGAACCCGCACTGGTGTGGGCGGATGAGCCCACCGGTGACCTGGATAAGAAGACCGCGGAAGATGTCGTCACACTGATGAGGAAGCTGAACAAGGAAAATAATGAGACCTTCGTGATCGTCACTCACGATCCCGAGGTCGGAGCCCAGTGCGACCGGATCATACATATGAGGGATGGCAACATCATTTCCCAGAACGGTAAGATCCAGAGCATCAAGAAGGACATCTGCGAGCTAGGGTGAGCGCCTTGAAGCTGACCAAAGGATATCTGGCCACGGCGGCCATCATCGCTCTTCTATTGGTGCTTTCCTTGCTGTACCTCCCCATCACATACGCATTGATGGCGGTGGTGGTCCTGATCTCGGCCTTCATACTCATGGATGCCAGCCACCACAAGGTCCTATTCACGATGGCCCGCCGCAATTTCATCAGGCGAAAGAGCACGACCGCCCTGGTGATCGGTGGGCTGATGGTCGGAACAGCGATAATCGCCGCCTCCTTCGTGGTCGGGGACACTCTCGACAATATGATAGTCAATGAGGTAACGAAGGGCGCTGGTGATGTGGACTTCGTGGTCGCCTCGATCAATGACCAAGGTGGCTATGACTTCTATAACCAGACCTTCTCCGACAATCTGACCGCCCAGCTCGAGGGGATACCGAACGTGGTGGCCGTGTCACCATTGGTCATGGACTCCTATAGCATCCAGAATATGGATAATGGGCTCTCCACCCCGAACATCATGGCCACGGGGATCAACCAATCATTATGGTCGAGCTTCGGTGGGTTCCAAGGCACCAATGGAACGATCTTCTACTCTGGACCAACCCCGACTGGGTGTTACCTGTTCACCGGTACGGCCAAGGACCTTGGCGTTAACATCGGGGATACCGTTGTCATAGCCCAGGGCACCACCTTCCTCCCCCTTACCGTGGAAGCGATAATCGAGAACCAAGAACCTGGCCAAATCGGTCTAAATAGCGAGGTCTGGGTCGACATCAATACGATACAGACCGGGTTCAACCACACCGGAGAGATCAACACCTGGTTCATCCACAACAGCGAGATCGATGGCGAGATTTACGGCAACAACGACCAGGTGAGGGACGATATTAATGCCATATTGGCCCCGCTAGAACCCAGCACCGGTCTTAAGATCGTCTTCGATGTTAAGCAGATATTGGTCGATGGACAGGCCCAACTCGAGGTCTTCACCCAATTGTTCCTGGTATTCGGTTCGTTCTCTGTCATCGCTGGCATCGCGCTCGTCATCAACATATTCACTATGCTGGGAGAGGAGCGAAAGAGCGAGATGGGGATGGCCCGAGCCTTGGGGATGCGCAGGACCGACCTGCGGAGATTGCTCACATATGAGGGTCTCCTATATGCAGGGGTGGCCTCAGCCGTTGGCGTCCTGTTCGGTCTGGCCATAGCATACGGTCTGGTGTACTTCGTTGACACCGCTTTCACGTTCGCCAGCGTGCCCTTGACCTCGTATTTCGCCTTCACGGGCTTCTCACTGGCCATATCGTTCCTTGCCGGTTTCATGTTGACCTTAGCGACAGTCTACATCACGACAAGGAGGATATCCAATCTCAATATCGTCCGGGCGGTAAGGAACATACCAGAACCTCCACTGGAGAGTAGGGACCGCCGTGCGTTGCTCATCGGAACGGGTGGTATGATCTTAGGGTCCCTGTTAGTGCTGCTAGGCATATCCATGAAATCTGGAGGCCTTGCTTACGCGGGACTTTCCACGATGATCCTGTCCTCTGGATTCTTCCTCCGTCTTTTCATGGGCGACCGGTTGGCATGGAGCATCGCGAGCTTGGCTACATTGATCCTATGGCTCCCTCTCCCGGAGCAGATAACGCCGTTCAACGACTACGAATATGGCATCGAGTTGTTCATCATAAGCGGACTGTTCATGGTGGCGTCCTCCCTGATATTGGTCATATTCAACTCGTCCTCGATCGTCTGGTTCATGACCAAGCTCTTCCGGACCCGAGGCAGCTATCGAGCGGTGGCGGTGACCGCGGTCTCATACCCACTTAGGGCCAGATTCCGCACTGGGCTAAGTATTTTCATCTTCGGCCTGGTGATATTTACCGTCACGGTCCTGACGATGCTCTCCGGGTTGATCGGTGCTGGTGTCACCACCATGGTCGAGGAATCCTCAGGCGGTTTCGACCTGGTGGCGTACAAGACCTTACCAGTCCCTATGCCGGACAATCCTTGGGAGTACGTCAACGAGTCTGGAGGTCCGCTCCAAGCGGGAAATGTCTCCAATATGATATCGCTCCCGGCCATGCCTGCGACTGCCAATTACACCGGCGTAACGTCGACAGGTGCCACATCCCTTGCTGATAGGGGTACGAGCGTGATCGGTTTCGATCAAAGGTTCTTCACCGAGGGCAGCTTCCCATTGTCACAGTACAACAGTTCCCTCTACGGAAGTAGTGATGAGGTCTACCAGGCGGTCCTCTCCGATCCCAGTCTTGTGATCGTGGATGGTAGCTTCGCCGTAATGGAGGGGGGCGGTTTCGGTGGACAGCCGGGAGTGGTCGAGAGCCCGGGGGTCACATTAGGACAGACCATTCGTCTGGAATCTGTGTTCGGTACTTTCCAGAACGTCACCGTGGTCGGGATAATGAAACAACAGTTCCTGAGCGGTGTGTACATGGCCACTGATGTTGTGACCACCGCATATGGGGCCGAGGGGCCTTCCATCATGCTCATCGACTTCTCGACCGGGTTGGATGTGGCGGAGCAGGCCGCGCTTCTGGAAATAGAGTTCCTACCCTGGGGTGTCATAACCATCAACGTCGATCAGTTGGCGCAGGAGATCACCGGTGCGATCAATAGCATCTTCACGTTGTTCCGTGCCTTCCTGGCCATCGGTCTGATCATCGGGATAGTGGGTCTAGGGATCATAACCATCCGTTCCATAAACGAACGAAAGTTGGAGATAGGTATGATGCGCGCCATAGGATTCCGTAAAAGGATGGTGGTCGTCAACTTCGCGATCGAATCGGCATTCGTTTCAGCATTGGGGATCATGATCGGGACGCTCATGGGATATATCGTCGGCTATAATCTCTGGAAGACCTCCTTCAGCGGTTCAGATTTCGCCTTCGTGGTGGATTGGTGGCCGATAATATTCGTAGGTCTCGCAGCGTTCATCGCCACGATCCTGTGCGTCTACCCCGCGGCGCGCGGAGCAAGCAAAGTGTCGCCAGCAGAGGTGCTGCGCTTCGATTGAGAAGAACAATCCCGGCCTTACCCAGGTGATTAGGGGAGGAAAGCCATCTTGTTGCGAGTGCAGCGACAGAGGGTAAGGCCGGTCGATCCTTTTTATCGGACCGTTCGATCCAAGCCGTGCCTCGCAGGCTTAATTACAAATTGGCTGACATGCCTTATAAACCCCGCCATCAAGCTATCATTCCTGATATCATTATTGATGAAGAGTTTCAATAGCTGGCCCCTTCACGATCAATGATGAATCAAGTGTGGTCGGCCAATCGTTCCAAACGCCCACAGGTGACGCATTCGGGTCTACCAGGGGCGGTGAGGACCTGTCCCGAACGGGAACCTTCCCGGTAGACGGTTATGCCCTTGCATCGGAAACGATAGGCCAGGGCGAAGGCCTCCGCTATGTCGGTCACAGTTGCCTCAGGCCGGAGGTTGATCGTTTTTGAAACAGCATTGTCCACGTGCACCTGGAATGCGGCCTGCACAACGATCTGGTCCTTTGGCGGTAGGTCGTGCGATGTCACGAAGATCTCCTTCATCTCCTCGGGTATGAACGGAAGGTCCTGGACCGAACTTCTGCCCACCAAGGCGGAGAGCACCATTGACCGGTCGAGTGTGTGCTCGTCCAGAGCATGCAGGAACAACGGGTCCGTCTCCCTGAGCACCTCCCCATCCAGGACGTGCCTTTCGAAATGGAAGGCATAGTGAGGCTCGATCCCGCTGGAGCACCCAGCGATGATGCTTATCGTCCCCGTGGGGGCGATGCTGAGCACGGTGGCGTTGCGTTGTTCTCGCTTGAGCGCACTCCCTTCGAAGTTCGGGAAGGCCCCACGCGATTCGGCTATCCTCTTGGACGCCTCCTCGGCCTTCGATCGCATCCGGGACATGATCCGGTCGATGAGAGCGATCGATCGCTCGGACCCATAACGTATGCCCATGATGATCAGGACATCGGCGAATCCCATGACGCCTAGGCCGATCTTGCGATTCCCATGCACGACCGCCTCGATCTGAGGCAAAGGATAATGACCGGCGTCGATGACGTTGTCGAGGAACCTGACGGCCAGGTCCACCGTCCGGTCCAATCTCAACAGGTCCAATTCGGCGCCGTTGCTGCCCATAACCATCATCTTGGCCAGGTTGATGGACCCGAGGTTGCAGGCCTCGAAGGGCAGGAGCGGCACCTCGCCGCATGGATTGGTGGTCTCGATCGATCCAAGCTGTGGTGTGGGATTGCGGCGGTTGACCTCGTCGATGAATATCACACCAGGGTCTCCGTGGGCCCAGGCCGTGGAACAGATGTCCTGGTATAGGTCACGGGCGGAGACACGCGAACGTTCCCTTCCCGAACTAGGGTCCCGAAGCGAAAGCTCCCCGTCGTCCAATGCAGCAGTCCATGAATTCGTCGGTAACCGCCACGGAGATGTTGAAGTTGGTCAGCTCGCCAGGTCGGTCCTTCGCTCTCACAAAGTCCCTGATGTCCGGATGGTCCACTCTCAGCACCCCCATCGAGGCCCCTCTTCGTCGGCCCCCTTGCCGGACCGCCTCGGTGGCCACATCGAACACTCGCATGAACGACAACGGACCAGAGGCCTCACCGCTCGTCGATGCGACCATATCGCCCGTGGGTCTCAGTCGGGAGAATGAGAACCCGGTCCCGCCACCGCTCTGATGCACCACCGCCGCCCATTTCACCGCATCGAAGATCCCCTCGATGGAATCCTCCACCGGGAGCACGAAGCAGGCTGCCAGTTGCTGGATCTGGGTCCCTGCGTTCATCAATGTGGGGGAATTGGGAAGGAAGGAAAGGGAGCGCATCGCCTCGTAGAATTCCTCCTCCTCTTTCCGTGCGTCCCGGTCCCCATAATGTTCGTTGACCGAGGCGATGTCGTGCGCCACCCTCCTGAACATTTCATCTGGAGTCTCGATCAACCGCCCCTCGCCATCCTTGCGCAGGTAGCGCTTCCTGAGCACTATCGAGGCGTTCGCTGTGAGGTCAACGTGATCCATGGTAGCTCGCAGCGACTATTCGACCCATCCGTATTTAATTTGAGCCTATCGCACCCAGGGAGGGGAATATGATAAAATATTTCCCAGGTCGATTAGGTCCAGGAGTTGCGCCCATGAGATTCACGACCAAGACCAGCCTGAAACCCGCGGAGGTCCTGAGCCTGGCCAGGTCGAATTTCGTGGGACTCGGGTTGAAGCTAACCGAAGAGACCGAACGTCGTTTGGTAATGGAGAGCGAAAAGGGGTTCATCGCAGTTCAGTTGCGTGGCGTGGAGGGAAGGGAGGTCGATGTGATCACAGAGGGCTTCGACCGGCCTGCCAAGGATTTCCTGAAGCGCCTGGGATGAATGGAGGTGATGATGATGAAGTTCAAGAAGTTCGACCAGCCCCAGAGGAAGGCGACCGTCAACGTTGGAGATGTCTACCAGGTCAGCATCCGGGACATGGGGAAGCAAGGGGATGGGATAGCCCGCGTGGAAGGCATGGTTGTGTTCGTCCGGGGAGCCAAGGTGGGGGAGGACCTAGAGGTCCGCATAACCAAGGTGTCCGGAAGCAATGCGTTCGCCGAGAAGGTGGAACCTGCCTAACGGCGAAGGTCACGCTGGAACCCAGAGCACTGGACCCTCACCCAAGGTATGCTTTTCACTAGTTCGTCTCCCATTTCCAGCATCTCATTCACCGGTGGGGAGGCGACCTCTATCCCGTTCCAGGGAACGTCGTTCATGGGATTGCTCAGGAACTGATTGAGTATGGCCTCATCGGCGTAGGGGGCGAGCTGCTCCCCGATCCGCTTCACCTTGTCCATGTCGATATAGCGCGGTATGACGCGGGTCATTATCCGCAATGGCCTGCCTTTGATGATCTCCAAACTCTGTTTGAGGTTCACCAGGAACCCCTGGACCCATTCCTCGTCATGACCTGAGAGGGATGACCAGCATCTCGCATCATCGAGGGGGCATTTTATTTCCAGGGAGAAACGGTCCACATAAGGTAGGAAGTCCTTGATGGCGGTGGGATCGTTCCCAGAGGTCTTCACCGTGACCTCCATCCCTCGCTGCTTGAGGGTCTTGACCAAGGGGAACAGCTCCTTCTTCTGGATGAGAGGGTCCATCCCTCCGATGTATACCCGCTTCACTGCATCCGTCGCCACCTCTGAGATCACCTTCTCAACGGTATAGTCCCGTCGGTCCTGCCGTCCGTGGGCACAGTAAACGCATTTCATCGGACAACCGGACAGGGCGATGCTTGCTAGATCCCCAGACTTGGAGATGGAGATGACCTTCATGCGACATCATTGGCTACTGCCCAGATGTATTTTGCGCCTTATTGTTTGAACGTCAATGAGCGCGGGGACACATGTCTCTGATCGGTGACGACGACATCCACGAGGTCCAATGGTGTGAGCTCGAATATCTGGGTGAGCTCATGTAGGCCTTCGGACTCCATTTTCTTCCTTCCGAACTCCACATGCTCCAATGGGGCTATCTTGAGTTCGCTGCAGAGTACGTAGAACGTCTTCCCCGCGGTCATGGCGACCGTGGACAAGGCCCTCGTACCGACCTTATTGAACACGCCCATGGGGGTGATCGCATCCGCTCCAACTACGCAGCAGTCCACCTCGTCGATGACCGCGCCCATGAGGGCATCAGGGATGACCCTGACCTTGACCCCGTTCTTCATGAGCTTCTTGGCTGTGATCCGTCCCTCGGCCATGGGGAGCGATTCGGCGACCAGCACCTCGATCTCCCTCTCGCTCTTCAACATCAGCAGGGTAGCCATTACGGTGCTCGAATATGACAACGTGAGGAACTTCTCCCCCTGCGCGATATTGACAAAACGTGAGGCGATGTGGCTGGGGGCGTTGATCTCCTGATCGGTGCAGCGTTCCACCATGAGCGTGATGGCGTTGTTCCAGTTCTGAATGGCCGTGTTGGAGGCCAGTCCCTCGATCTCCTTGGCGATGTTATAGAAGGTCGCTATACCGGGTCGTGCCATACGGACCTCCGTGGCGAACTCTACCCATTCGGCTCGCGGCACCGTCTGATTGTTGCTCAAGAAGGCACGAAGGTCCTGTAGCAATCTAGAGGTCATCTCCGATGCTCCGGACAGTCGAATCTCCAATGATGGCGGTAATCATGGCCTGAAGGGCCGGTCTCATATTTGGAGAATATTCCTCCTTAAATAAGCTATTTGCATCGATATTATTGAAATGAATAATTAGGGAGGCCTAGGCCTCCACGTTGCTGACGACCACCTCGTCCGAAATGGCCTCCAGTTCCGCCAGCTGTTTGTCATAATGGTTCTTGGGGTCCAGGCTGATGATGAAGTTATGACAGCAACCGTCGCTGACGGTGGCATGGGCCCTCTTCAATATGTTCAACACAGGTCTGAATCCATTCCACATCTCTAGAACATCCAGGCCGTTGAGGACCACGATCCCGTTCTCGTTCTCCTTCAGGAACTGCTCCAAGTACCGCTCGAACATCTTGAGGTTCATGGGTGGTATGCAATCCTCATCTGGACGTGGAGAGAGCCACCTTGTGGTCAATGGCTCGTTCAGATTTATGAACTGGTTCTTGATCTGGTTCGGTGAATGCTTCGATATGTACAAGGCCGGGCGTCCCCTGGCCAGCTCCTTCCTCAACAATTGATGCGTCCTCAATGGTACCCTCTCTTCGATCAGGTACATCTTACCATTGTCCAATTTCATGTTTTTCCTCCCCAAACAATCGCAAATACGATGTTGAGTGTTTGTGCTTAAACCAATTTTACGCATTCCTCGAGGAAAACTGATGGATAATCCGCTGAAAGAGCGGACAATATCAGTTAAGTGCTGCTCGATGCCAATGGATCATGTCGATATGCAGCAGATGGCAGACAAGGGCGGAAGACATCATTCGGAACATCCAGCACAGGAAGTTTTTGGAGTGATCACCGGTCACCCCTTTTGAATAAATATCGATCTTTGGAATAGCGCTGGGCGAGCGTATTTTTTTACCCCTGATATCCAGAGATCAATGGACCTCGGACGACTCCAACAGTGGGATGCCTATCTCCTGAAGCTTGCCCACGGCCTCCTCGATGCGGTCCACCCGGAGGATCAGGACCGCCCCATGCCTGGAGCTGTAGGCATAGCTGTAATCTATGTTGATGTCAGCCTTACCCAACACCTCGGCCACCTCCCTCAGGCCACCAGGTCTGTCCTTCATGCGTACGGCGATGACATCGGTGGTCTTCACCATGAAACCGAGGTCCGACAGCTTCTTGCACGCCCTGATAGGATCGGACACCAATGCCCTTATCACACCGAACCCTTCTGCCTCAGCGATGCTGAATGCGTAGATGTCGATAGACTCCCCTTCCATCGCCTGGGCGAACGCGGCGAGGCGTCCCGGCCTGTTCTCGGTGAACATCGATACCTGTTGAATGAGATGCTTCTTGACCATCAGATCTTCCTCCTATCAATGACCCGTTTCGCCTTTCCCTCGAACCGGGGGAGCGAATCCGGATTGGCCAGCTCGACCTCGACATTGACGTTCAATGAGGATCGTAACGCGTGTGTCACCTTCCTCTTGATGCGCATCAGGTCGTCGATACGGTCGCTGAAGTACTCCCTTTTTAGCTCGACGCGGACCAACATGTCATCCAGCTCGCCCTTGCGGTCCACCTCGATCATGAAGTGGGTGCCCACCTCGGGTATGGACATCAGGGAGTACTCTACCTGGGATGGGAAAACATTGATGCCACGGATGATAAGCATGTCGTCTACCCTTCCTTGGATACGACCTATGCGGGGATGGGTACGGCCACAGGCGCACTCCTCCTCTTGAAGGGTGGTGATGTCACCGACCCGATATCGGATAATGGGCAATGCCTCCTTCTGCAACATGGTGACCACCAGCTCGCCTCTCTCACCAGGTGCCACCGGCTCCTCGGTGTCGGGATCGATCACCTCGACCAGGGCCAGGTCTCCCCAAACGTGGATGCCGCATTGCTCCTCGCATTCCGTGAAGAGCGGTCCCGAGAGTTCGCTCGTCCCATAGATGTCATATGCCTTTATTCCGAGGTCGTCCTCGATCCTCATGCGCATCCTTTCGGACCATGGCTCCGCCCCCAAGATGGCGCGGCGGAGCTTGGTGTCCTTGGCGAAGCTCACCCCCATCTTCTGAGCGACCTCGCCCATATGAAGAAGGTAGGATGGCGTGCAAGCTATGGCGGTGACCTGCATATCCATCATGAGCTCTATTTGCCTCTCGGTGTTGCCAACGCTCGCTGGTAGGACCGCGGCTCCGATGCGCTCAGCCCCATAGTGCAGGCCCAGACCACCGGTGAAGAGCCCGTAACCGTAGGATACCTGGATCGTATCCGCCCTTCCCAGGCCACAGGATGAAAGCGCCCTGGCCAATGAGGTGGTCCAACCGTCCAGGTCGTGCTGGGTATATCCCACCACCGTGGATTTACCTGTGGTACCAGAGGATGCATGGAATCTGACCACCTCGTCCCTCGGGGTCACGAAGAGCTTGTCCGGATAGTTGTCCCGGAGATCGCTCTTCACCATGAAGGGCAGCTTGGCCACATCGTCAAGGCACTGAATGTCGTCCGGATGGACGTTGGCGGCCTTCATCCGCCTTCGATAGAAATCGGAGAAGCTGTACAACTTGTAGACCAGGGTCTTCATCGATTTGAACTGGAGCGACTTCAGCTCCTCCCGGGGCATCTGTTCCATCCTTGGGTTCCAATAGCTGATGGTCTCACCTTCCGCCAGAGGTATTGGAGGGCGAACGCGTTGGCCCTTTATAACATTGACTAAAAATGTCATGGCTGGACGTATCATGGTGCAACTGTTGCAAGGGCCAGGTGAGGGTAGTAGTCCCCCTTCTGTTTCAGGCGACATTCAACTAAGCGCCCTACCCGCCGGTCCTGAGATCGTCATTCCAGCTGTTTGGGCTTGCTCCGGTGGGGAGTCACCGTTTCACCAAATCCTCAGGGAACGTCATCGACAGACGAATCATCCTGCCCCCGAGACTGTGTCGTTTCTGCGTCCTTGCCTTGGCTCTCACCAAACCACTCGTGTGGTCCACCTTTCTCGTGGAGGAGGGAACTTCCTCAGCTGGGCTTGCGCCCTACCGTCAGTCGCCCTCCCTCTCCTGGCATCTGCATCGATGACCAAGGCGGTATATAACCGTGAGCCATGAACCATCATGTCGGCCCTTTGTCCTTACACCACCACCACAAGGTTGGATCCATTGGATGGATGTTTAATCGATCGGCCATGAAGGGGTCACCCGACAAGACGTGGGTGCAAAGGTTGATAAAGTGTAGGGGCATTCCGAGTCGAGCAAGCAGGGGTAGCCAAGCCTGGCCAACGGCGCTAGATTGAGGGTCTAGTCCTTAGTGGTCCTTGGGTTCAAATCCCAACCCCTGCACCATTATCTTTATGCAACACAAATTTTGGCGTTTTCCATTCATCATTGTCTCGGTTGTCTCAGCCCAAGCGTTTCGACTTGTTTGACACCCTTCTTCCTTCCAATATCTGCTAATATTGATAGAGTCTCAGATTGCGTGCACTTGAAGAGCCAAGGCAAGATCGATTTCGACCTCAATTCTCGATAGTTATATTGGTTCCAGGCATAAATGGACTGGAAGCATGAGAATGTTAAAACACGAAGCATATGAGCGCGCTCGCCATTTTCTCCTACAGCAGGCAAGACCACTGGAGCGGGCGCTCTTCCAGCACCGCTTCGAAGATGCCGGCACGGAGGGAGCGCTCATTGCTCTGAGCACGTTCCAGAACTCAGATGGCGGTTTTGGTCGGGCACTTGAACCAGACCTACGCTCCCCTAGCTCGTCCGCACTCGCCACCGCGATAGGCCTGAGGATGCTGAGTGTGCTGGACTGTCCCGCAGATGAGCCCCTGGTGCAACGTGCGGTGGCGTACCTGGAGGACGCGTTCGAGGAGGAGAACGGTACCTGGCATGTTGCACCCAAGGATGTGAATTCATATCCACATGCGCCGTGGTGGCACGATAAGGACGGCAGTCTGGAGAGGACCTTTGACGGATTCCATATCATCCCGCGCGCCCTTGTTGTGGCCGGCTTGTACTCTTACTCATCACTGTTGCCAATAGAATGGCTAGAGAGGGTGACCGAGGAAACGATCGAGTATATCGAGTCCGCCCCAGAATTGGGCGGAGGAGGGGGTAGCGACCTGGAGTATGCAATCGCCCTGGCTGAGACTAGAGACCTGCCGCATCGATGGGTGCAACGATTGGAGAACCGTATCCGCGAGGTTATACCGAAGGTCGTGATTGGCGATCCAGAAAGATGGAACTCCTACTGCCTGACCCCCTTGCGGGTGATTAGGACGCCAGAGTCAATCGGCGCGGACTTGGTCGCCGATATGGTGCAGAAACACCTGGACTACCAGATTGATCATCAGAGCGCAGAGGGAACTTGGGATCCGGTCTGGTCGTGGGCTGGATCATATCCAGAGGACTGGGCTCAAGCACGCTTGGAATGGCGTGGCCACCTGACGCTGGAGTCGTTGACTCAGATGAAGGCGTTTGGGCGGATTGAGGATTAGAATCGACGATTGAAGCGCGGATTCCAGGCAGTGACCAGGGCGTTCACATCATGGCACCGATCATGTTCTGAACATCGACGGTCTGGAGCGATGTGCCGCAATACTCGCAGACGAAGAAGCTGTTGGCGTCCCGCTGACCATTCAATTTGATGGTCCCATGGCATGATGGGCATTTGTAAGGGATGGTGAAGTTGCTCTCCTTGAGGAACTCCAGCATCTTGTTCACATCTACGGTTATGTGGTGGACGACCTGGTTCTTGTTCTTTATCCTGAGCTGCTTTGCCTTCTCTAATAGCCCAGCCTTCTCATAGTGGTTGGCAGCGTCCTCGATGCGTTCCACGCTCTCGGCCAGCCTGGCCTGAGAATAGTTCCACCATTTCGGTTCGTCCCAGTTCGCAGGACCATCATAGGGGCTCCCAAATGCCCACAGGAACTTATTAGAATAGATCTTGGAACATTTTGGGCAATAGGCCTGGAGGCAAAGCATGGGGATGGTGAAGCCGTTCTCGTTCGGGAATGCGAAGTTGACCCTTTCATCGAGCGAAAATCGGTATTTTGTCGGAGATGTATCGTATCCGCAAGCGGGGCAAGCACCGTAGGGATTCGATTTATAGGCTTCCGCGGTCACCCCGGACTCCATGTTTGCGATACATGGTTTGCATATTGCGGACCTTAATGCGAAGTGCTCTGTGAAAGGCCTTCCATCCGGATCCTTATCGACTTTCGACCCTATCCCACTCCCATATACATCACCGCAATCGCTGCAATACTTCTTCCTGCAGCTCTTGCAATTGGTGTTTATCAGCAAACCTATCTTCTTACTGCAGTTGGGGCACTGGGCCATGTAATTGAGAACAATCTCCTTTTTAATAAATAGTTACGACCTGGATGCTATTTTTTGATATTCACAAAAGGTTCGATAGAGATGGGGATTATCCTCACACAACTGACATAGTGACGACCATATTCATTATTGGATCGAAATGAAAGAAAAGGGTCCCATCATCTCAAGCCTGGGGATGGTTGAAGGGAACGCCTTAACGTTTCACTTCTTAGGTAGTTGACCCATCTGTTGCTGTCCAGAGGGCGCGGTCCGTGCCTGGCCCTGCGGCGCTCCCATCTGCTTCTGGGGCCTCTTCGCCCCTCGCATCCGCGCTTTCTTTCGCCGGCGGCGCCTCATGACGAACCAAACTGCTACGGAACATCCTGCCAACACCACACCTAGGTAGAAGAACATGCTTCCCAGGATCTGCCAGATCAGGGACGCTTCCTCCTCGGGGGGTGGGAGGGGAGCTGTGGTCCCATTCACTGTAACGGTCGAAGGCCCGGTGCCGATGGCATTGACGGCGGCGACCTTGTAATAATATGTCATACCGGTCCCGAGGTTCGAATTATTGAAACTGGTCAGGTTGACGGTGCGATAGTAGACCATTATATCAGGCATGACCCCTCGATATATCGCATAGCCAGTTATCGGTTGGCCACCATCTTTGATGGGGGCCTCCCAGCTGAGATAGATGCTATCGCTCCCATTGACCACCCGGAGGTCGAATGGCGCCGTCGGAACCGTGCCATTTAGGTGGGGCTGTGCCGTCACCACGCTTGTGGCAGGTCCATAACCGATCGAGTTCTTGGCTTGGATATAGTAATGGTAGGTCTCACCGTTCACGACGTCGGTATCAGCGAAGCTCGTCGAGGTGACATTGGTCAACAGGTCGAACTCTCCCACGGAGCTGCTGTTGGACCGATACACCGAATATAGCTGGACCGCACTGGTCCCTGACTCGATCGGTTCCTTCCAGAAGAGCTGGACCGTTCCCTGCCAACCAAATGCCTGCAGATCGCGCGGCAACGTCGGTGTGCGACCGGACTTGATGGCCAGCTCGGCGCTCAAGACCCCTTCTCCAGCGCGATTCACAGCACTTATCCTATAGTAATATGTCTGGCCGATCTCCAGGCCGGCACTGACATACTGAGTGTGATTGGTCGATCCAACGTAAGTTACCAGCCCCGAGGTGTCGCCCTTATAGATGTTGTACGTGAGGACAGACGCTCCCCCCAGATCGGAAGGGGCGCTCCAGTTCAAGACGATGTAATTGTCCTGGGGGACACCGACCAGATCGTTCGGCGAGGTCGGGGTGGTACACGGGGTGCAGTTCAGCGATTGGGACAGACCGACGCCGACCGCATTCTCGCCCGCCACGCGGTAGAAATAGTTCACGCCATTTTCCGCTCCGGCATCCACGTATCTTAGCACATTGCCCAAGGTGGCATACAAGATGGGATTCGTCTCGTTGGAACCGCGATAGATCCAATATCGGACCACCGAGGTACCCCCGTCATCGACAGGATACCAGAACAGCTCCACGCTGTTGTCGCCGCCCTTGATCGCGTTCAGGGTGATGATGGGAGGTCCGAATGTAGCTGTGTATACGATGTAGCTCTTGGGACCATCCCCCACCTTGTTGAACGCGACGACCTGATAGAAGTAGGTGGTGTTGTCCTCAAGACCGATGTCGAGATAGGAATAGACGTGCTCGACGACGGTCAGGAATGTGATGTTGAGGGAGGAGTTGCCCCTGAATATCTTATAACCTAGGATCACGGAGCCCCCATTGGACACTGGGTCGTTCCAGACCAATGTGGCATTGCGCACCCCTTCCAGGACTGCAAGGTCTCTGGTGGACCCCGGGATGATATCGGGGACACCTACCTCGGAAAGACTGACGGCACCCTCGCCTGCCAGATTGAAGGCGGCGATATGGTAGGTGTACGTATGACCGATTACCAGCAGGGGATCGATGAAGAAGGTCTGGTTGATGACCCTCCCCACCTCCACCCTGGGACCGGACTCGGACCTATAGATGACATATCCAATGACTGGAGAGCCCCCATCGAAGTCGGGACCCGACCATGTGACGTTCATGAACATGTTCCCCGGAACCAGGCTGACCTGCCGGGGGCGATTGGGGACGGTCATCGGCGTGGCGTTCAAAAGGTCGGACCGGGGACCTTCGCCAGCAGAGTTCACGGCGGAAACGGAGTAGAAATAGGTCTTGCCATTGACCAGCCCGACATCCACGTAACCAGTGACATTGCCAAGCGTGACGATGAGCTCGAGCGTGATGTTTGTGTCTCCCCTATAGACGCGATATTCTGATACCCCCGAGGCGTTGCTATAGGCAGGAATGGTCCAGCTAAGGTCCATAGTGCCGTTCCCTGGTGTCGCTCCCACCAGTATCGGGCTGCTTGGAGCATCAGGGTCGAAGGCGAGGACCTGCGTCGGGAAGATGGTCAGCACCAAGGTCATCACCGTGACCATGGTCAATAGGGCGACCTTGCCGCTGACCGGGGACCGTTTCGATAGCATTGGTCTTGGCTCCACTAGCTTCTTGTCGACATATTGCAGCCCGGAGCGGGATTATTAAGGTAGTTCGCAAATTATCGTTCCTGATATCGAGCTTTAAGATCTATCCAGCATATAGAATCATTGCTGCAGAATGTCATTCCGCAAGATCATGCCACTTCGATTTCTATCGCACTTTACGAACCCGTTCAAATGTGGCAGGAGGCCCTTCCATGCTTCTCGAGATATCTCTGATGGTACTCCTCGGCCCTCCAGAAGGTCGTGGCAGGGACGACCTGGGTGACGATCGGTTTGGAGAACCGCCCCGACGATGTCTGCTTGGCCATCGATCCCAAGGCGGAACTATGCTGTGCCTCGTCGTAATAGAATATGGCGGATCGGTACTGACTGCCCACATCCACTCCCTGTCTGTTGAGCTGGGTCGGGTTGTGCATGCCCCAGAAAGCCTCTAGCAATTGCTCGTATGATACCATCTCAGGATCGAACGTGAGCTCCACCGCCTCGGCATGTCCGGTCCTACCACCGCATACCAGCTGGTAATTGGGGTTGTCCACCGTTCCACCCATATAACCTACCTGGGCGTCGATAACTCCAGGTATCTTACGGAACTCGGCCTCCACGCCCCAAAAGCAACCGGCCGCGAATGCTGCCTTTCTCGTTCTCGTCTCACCGTTCATTGGGCTCATAGCAAACAGTTCGATGCAACGGGTATATTTGCGCTTCCATGGATTCGCACAGGTCGGACAGGCCCTTGGACCTATGCGATCTCATCGGAGATTTTGGATGATGGCATCGAGGAACCTTTTCGTGCCGAATTCCCCGCCAGCATCCCTGGTGAAGACCCCTTGGGCCAGCGTCAAGGATACTGCCCCTCTGATCTCCTCGCCTAGGTCGGATAGGTCAAGATGATCGAGCATCAGTGCCGCGGAAAGGATCGCCCCTGAAGGATTGGCCACTCCCTGACCAGCGATGTCTGGAGCTGACCCGTGAACCGGCTCGAACAACGCGTAACGGTCCCCGATGTTGGCCGAAGGTGCGAAGCCGAGGCCCCCCACCAAAGCCGCTGCCTCATCAGATAATATGTCACCATAGAGGTTCAGGGTCACCAGGCAATGTAACGAGGTCGGTTTGGATACGAGCGCCGCTGCCGCAGCATCGACGAGAAGCTCGTTCGCTTCCAGACCTGTCCCTGCCATCTCCTCGAAGAAGACGCGACGGAACAGTCCGTCTGACCTCCTGAGGACGTTGGACTTATGGACGCATGTCACGTTCGCGATCCCTTGGCGACGACATAGGTCGATGGAGTAACGTACCAAACGCCGACAGGCCCTCTCGGTGACTACCCTTTCCAGGACGACACCTCCCTCGATGTCCCTCTCGAGACCGGTGTACATCCCTTCGGTGTTCTCTCGGACGATCGTAACGTCAAGATCGACCAGGCCGAGCATGGGATGCAACCTCTTGGAGGGTCGGACGTTGGCATAGAGGTCGAACCTCCTTCGGACCTCCAGTAACGGCGATCGGTAACCAGGGGTGCCCGAGGGCGGCGAAGTGATGGCCCCGAAGAGACAACAGTCCGTTCCCTCCAGGACATCGATGGTGGCTTCGGGGAGATATGATCCGTGGACCGCATGGCAGTAGGCCCCCATCTCCGCCCTGATGAGCTCCAGAGGGGCTCCCACCGTCTCGAGGACATGCACTGCCGCGTCGATGACCTCGGGACCTATCCCGTCCCCACCGATGACTGCGACCTTCCTCACCTGCACACCCGCTCCAGCAGGCTTGCGACGACCAGGGGGAGCGTGATCGTGGCATCCCCCTCCACCGTGACGTGGTCTGCTGTCTCCTTGACCTTACCCCACGACACCGCTTCCCGGACCTGCGCGCCGGAAAGGGAGCCATCGTACTCCGGAGCGGTTGTCATATAGATGGCATAGTCGAGACCACCCCGGAACTGGTTCCACCAGATGACATGATGTTTCGATATTCCCCCGCCTACCACGATCGCTCCGCTCTCCTTCGCATGGAAGATGGTGTCCGAAAGGTCCTGCTCGTCCTGGAACAGGTCGATGTGAAGCTTGCGATGCGTCTGCCAGTACATCCAGATCTGGCTTCCGAATGAACCGTCCGTTATTCCCGGGACGAAGATGGGGACCTTGTTCCGATGGCACCAGTGCAGCAAAGAGCTCTCATCATCGATCCGTGACCCTACCTGGTCTATGAGCTCCCTGGTCGAGATGGAGTTCCTTCCTTCCAATATCTCCTCGAACATGGGGATCAACTTCTCCTCCAGCACCAATCCATAGCTGTCATCGGGGACCAGTATGTTGCCGAGACGGTTGATGCCCTCGCGCCTCAGCTCGGCATCGTCCATGAAGAAATCGCCATGGTAATAATCCCGCCACACTCTGGCCAGGTCATGGTCCAAGGTGCCGCACGTCGTGATGATGACATCGACCAGTTTGCGTCTCACCATCTCCACGATCACACCGCGGGTGCCGGTGGCCATGATGCATGCCGGGAACGATAGGAACTTCACGCAGCCCTCGCTCCGCACCATCTTCTCCATGATGTCCACCGCGTCCGCCACCTTGCGACCGGTGAAACCTCCTGACCCCTTGAGCTCGCGCATGAGCTCGTCCACGCTCATGCCTTCCCTCAACCTGATGTCCTCGACCTTACGGCCTCGCATTGGAAACACTCCTTGGTTTGGTCAGTCAGCTAGGGCTAGAAATATGTTGCTGAATCGACGGGGCGGCGAGTCCAGAAAGATAATATCCGATGGCGATGATTCGACCCGGATGGTGAACTATGCTCGCCTGGCAGTCTTCGCCGGGGCTTTCTCGGGACCGCTCGCCGGCAACGCAGTGCTCGCGGTAGTTCCCATCCTGGAACAGGATTTCAACCTGACCGCGGCCGAGGTCCTCCTCTCCATATCCTTCTACATGTTCCCATTCGCCATATTCAGCTTCTTCTCCGGTTCCCTCTCGGACATCTATGGGCGACGCAAGGTCGTCACCTTCGGTTTCATGGTCTATGCGGTCGGGGCACTTCTATGCGCGATGAGCCAGGATGCGGGATTGTTCTACCTATCCCGGGCCGTACAGGGTTTCGGCTATGCGTTCGTCAATCCGGTCCTGGTGGCCATATTGGCGGAGGTCGTGTCCCCAGGGGCGCGGGGGAGGAACATGGGCTATCTGGCCGCCGCGACCACAGCCGGCGTGGCCTGCGGTCCATTGATCGCGGGGATATTGGGCCAATGGGACTGGCGCTACACGTTCTACCTCATCGCGGTCCTTTGCATCCTATGCAACGCGGCCATTCTGATGACGTACAAAGGCCAAGGGTTCAGGGCATCGGGGGCATCCTTGCGCTCGATAAGACCCAACGTTGAACGTACGATACGCAACCACGGCGTCCTCATGATATCGGCGATCGGCTTCCTCAACTTCTTCTGCTACATAGGGGCCCTTTCCTACGTCTCGGACATCCTGTCCAGACCGCCACTGGAACTCTCTGGAGGCATGATAGGGGCCATGGTGGCCCTGACCGGTCTGGCTGGCATATTCGCAGCCCCGATGGGCGGTCTGTTGGTGGACAGGGTCGGCCGGTCCACCACAGCGTCGATAGGGCTCACATTCGTCCTTCTGGCCATATTATCGCTATACTATTCGGAGAGCGTCCTATCCTACGGAATTTCCTTGGCATTGCTCGGGATGGGGTCGCAGGTCCTTTGGGCATCGCTTTTCACACTGGCCGTCGAACTGGTCCCGGACATCAAAGGCACCGTCTCCTCGGTCTTCAACAGCGCCAGGTTCCTTGGCTATGCCGTCTCCCCTCTGTTGCTCGGCCCTCTGTACGTCGATGAGGGCTATGACGCGGTGCTGATATCGGTGGGCGGGACCATCTTGATCGCCCTGGTCCTTTCGTTCCTCCTCAGGCTTAGGGAGCGTCCTGTGCCTCCCATACCTCGAGCAGGGCGATGAGCTCCCGCCGGGTATGGTCGGCATCGCCAGAGTTGTCGATGACGGCCCAATCGTCCTGGGCCAGGACCAACACCTTCCGTCTTGTCTTCTCCAGACCTTCGAGGTTCTCGAACATCTCCCTCTGGTGGTCCCTTCCCTCTATCCTGGCCAGGGCCATCTCTGGGTTCACGTCCACCAGCAACCGGGTGGATGGAAGGTCGATTATCCTCTTGAAGAACTCATAGCCAGTGACCATCAGGGACTCTGGGAGGTAGGCCGCTCCCAACAGATAACGGACGAAAATCACCCTGTCCTCGGCCCCCTTGAAGGACCTCATCTTCTTGACGGAGACCAAGACGTCAGCTATGAAGAACAAGGTGGCGATCGAATGCATAAGCCGCCCTTTCGATCGCAGCGCCCCCTTGGATATGCGTCCGAGCAATCGGTCCGAGGGGTGAACGAACAGGTGCGCCTTGAGGCCCCTCGCCTCGTAATATTCGACCATCCAATGCGCCACCGTGCTCTTTCCCGAACCGTCGATGCCATCGACCACCGACCAGCGCATCCTCAGATCCCCACCAATGCCAGGATGACGACGGTCGACAGGGGGATGACCAGGTTGTCATACTCCCCAGGGGTGTAGAGCTCGACCACCGCGACATATGCGGCGATCGCGATGCTGATCGGAAGGACCCATAGCATTTCAACATAGTGGGTCCCGTAGATCCCGTTGAGGTAGAGGTAGTCGTAGAAGGTAAAGACGACGGCACAGGCGATGGCGGCGAACAAGAACACGGACAATGTGCCCTCGAGCGTCTTCCCGTCATGTATCCGCCTAGTACCATAGCGCTTCCCAATCAGACCTCCCATCCCGTCCCCGTATGCCATACTCACTATGCCTATGGATGCGATCATGAGGTTGTCGAAAAAGAAATAGGCAAGCAAGGTCCAGGAGATGGCATAGTAGACCAGCCCCATCTTGTGCCCGTTGATGGAGGCCTCCGCCAGGATGGACGCCTTGATCTCCTTTTCGACCTTCGAGTGCGGCTCATCTGTCCTGGACCCCTCCTTGGAGAATAGGTAGCACACCAATATGAACGGTGCGGCGGCCAGCAAGGCCATGGCCCATGCGTTTTCGAAGACCCACCATAGGAAAACGATGTTCCCGATCATGATGTGGATGAACTTGCGGTGCATGTTGGTCCGCTTGAGATACGACCACTTGCTGGCTATCAGCACCACCGCCCCGATGTAGGCATAGACGAGCAGCAGTCCCAATAGGTCTCCCTGGCTCAAGTTATCGTCATTGGAAAGCGGTGAGGATATAAAATGACTTGTCCCGATGGAGATGTGCCCGCCCATCCAGCATCTCGACTTTTTCTCTCACATGGTCATTTAATTTGGTAGGGGCTGATAATTTGCCGAGTGATTTTAAATATCTACGGGCCAATCGAATAGAAAGTGGGTTAATGAACGAGAAGGACCTGTATCTTTTGGCTTACCTCAAGGACAACTTGAGCGCCTATGACAACGGCCCGGTGCTCCTGGACGTCAAATCCACTCAGTTCGTCCGGGTGAACCTCCTTCTGCTCAAGGCCTTCTCCTCGATGCCGGAGCGTCCCGGCATGTTCATCGCGATAGACCGCCCCCACCATTACATGTTGCATCTCATGGGGATGCACCAGATCGATCCGCACGGTCTGATTTTCATAGATGCCATCAGCCGTTTCGCCGCTGATACGAAGTGCGGTCCCGATCGCGCCAACCTCCTCAACGCACCCTCCAACATAGATTCCCTACCATCTGCGATAAGGGATTGGGCCGGCGGTCCACTACGATCGGCGCCAATGGACCTGCATAGTTGTCGTTTCGCCATGATTGACAACATATCCTCCCTTCTTCTCTACAACAGCTTCAACAATGTCGAGCTTTTCCTGCAGGATTTCATCGATGTGCTCACCTCCCATGCCAGAGTGCAGATACCACTGCTGGTCGACAAGGAGAGGAACAGCATGCTGTATGAGGTGGCGCGTTCAATGTGCCCCCGTGAGATAAGCGTCAACGATGGCATCCTGGCCTCAATGTCGCTCACCAGCAAGAGGAATGGCATCGCCAGGATCGTGGATTCCGATGAGGTGTAAATAAATGAGCGCTCCCGAGACATACATAAGGACGAGGAATGAGATCGTCCGACTTACCAGTGGCATAAACGGATTGGACGATTCCATCGAAGGAGGGTTCCCCTTCCCTTCGGTGATATTGGTGGCGGGAAGCGCTGGGACAGGTAAGACCACCTTTGCGATGAAGTATCTGTGCGAGGGGGCCAAGAAGGGGGAGCAATGCCTTTACATAACCACATTGAGCGAGCCTACGCAGTGGATGATGCGATATGCAATGCAATTCGACTTCATGGACCCTGCCTATTTCGACGACCAGATCGTCTATATGGACCTGGGGGACAAGCTTCGGACCATGAAGTCCGAGGAGTTGCTCAACGCCATCGACGAGAAGATCGCGGAGGTGATGCCCCAGCGTATCGTGATCGATCCCATAACCGTCATCGGGAACATGCTTGGTGGGGACTATCGGCAATTCCTCTTCGACCTGACCAACCGGCTGAAGAACTGGAACGCTGTGACCTTGCTAACTGGGGAAGTGAAGCCGAACGAGCTTTACCCCTCGGAGGTCGCCTATGCCGTCGATGGGATCATATTGCTACTCCTTTCGGACGAGGTGGTCACCAGGAGGAAGTATCTGGAGGTGCTCAAGATGAGAGGCACCAACCATGGCACTGGAAGGCAGCCCATCGATATCTCTCGAAGGGAAGGGATCATCGTCCTTAAGGCCAGGTTCTGATAGGCGCGCCCATCACACGACGAGACTGATGATGAACAGCGCGGCCGTGTTCACGACGGCCACCACTGTGACCATCACCAGTCGGCTCTTCGCAGCGCTCGCAAGCTCCTTGTCTACGGACCGTGTGATGATAATCTTGTTCACGCAGCTGAAGGCGCAGGCGAGCATGATGGTCTGAGCGGCGATCAAGGGGTCCAGGTTATCCGTGAAGACCAGGGTCCCAAGGGAGGCGGCCACCGCAGCCGAGGAGACGAAACCTCCGATGGCCGAGATGTAGACACCATAGCTGCCAAGGTACTCGTTCGCCAGATAGGATATCAACGAAATGACCAAGATGAGCCCAGCGAACTTCAATGCGGGCAAGATGGCGAAGGGGGACTTCACCTCGAGCTTCTGGTCCGACACCTCCTCGGACTTGATGAACAGTCCGAGCAGGAAGGCGACGACGGTCGAAATCCCAGCGGGGACGAGGAGGATCGTGGCCGTGCTCAAGGTCGGGTCGGACAGCGCTACGACGATCAGGTTGCGGACGAACATCACGCCGGTCGCAAAGAGGATGCCCGATATCGCCGTCTTCATCAGGTCCTTCCTCTCCTTGACCATGTTGCTGATGGAGGCGGTCGTGGCCTCTGAGTTGATCATCCCCCCTAGCAGCCCTGAGAACTCGAGCCCACGCTTGGGCCCTTCCTTCCGGATGATTATGAACGAGGCGAAGCTGATGGCACTGACGAACACGACCAGGAGGAGCACGAAGTTCAATGCGAGGATGCCTCCCGGGTTGAAAACGTCCCAAGGGGCATCCAGGTCGAGCTCCGTTGTCAACGGATATAGTATTATCGCCAGGGTCAGGAACTGCAAGGCCCCGATGATCTCATCGTCGTCCAATATCTCCGCGAATTGGTGCAGCCTGCGCCTCGATACGAGCAGGAACGTCGTGACCAATGTTACCACCGCGGCCGCGAAGAGCATGTCGAGGCCCACCAATGCCCCAGCGAAGAACGTCACCATCATCGCCATCGGCGTGGTGAGTCCAGGGAAGCCCTTCTCGAACTTGATATAAGCGAGGAATATGGCGAAGGCACCGACCAGTAGCACCCCGGCAATCAACACCCAAGCGAAATCGGGGTCCTTTGTCGTGAGATATGCCGCAATGAAACCGAAAAGCGAGACCAACGCGAAGGTCCTCACCCCTGCGAACGAGGACACCTCGTCCCGGTGATGCTCCCTCTCCAGCCCTACCAAGGCCCCCACACCGACGGCGATCAGGGCATTGATGAGAAAGTCCGGGTCTGTGAGGACGGCCACGGGCCAATATTATTTTACCACATATATATTTAATTACATACCATGATGCCGATATCGAGGTTCGTCATCGTTCTGGTATCTTAGGGTTTTAACGAATAGAGGGCACTTTGTTGCGTCTTTATCATTGTCTGCCTTTTATAGTATCTAGCTATCGAAGCCAGACTACGAAAAACATTCTTCTCAAAAGAACAAAATAACTTATATAAGTACCAATATTTGCCCTCAAACTTGCATTGGGGAAAATACACATGATCAACGTGGAATTGGATCCGATACTCTATGTGATTCCTATTGCGGGTCTGGTCGGTCTGCTCTTTGTTTGGTTGCTGACACGCTGGGTGTTCAAGAAGGACACCGGTACACCCGAGATGAGGGTGGTCAGCGACGCCATCAAGGAAGGGGCAATGGCCTACTTGGCTCGACAATATAAGACGATCGCGATCATCAGCGTCATCCTTGGCATACTCATCATGGTTGCCATCGATCCGTTGACTGGTGCAGCGTTCTTGATCGGCGCCTTCTGTTCCGCCCTATCGGGCTACATTGGGATGATCGTCTCCGTGAACGCGAACATCAGGACCGCCAGCGCCGCACGGCGTACCCTCGGCGAGGCCCTTCAGGTCTCCTTCAGGGGTGGCGCGGTATCCGGTATCGCAGTCGTCACCCTGAGCCTTCTCGGAGTGGCAGGCGTTGTGTTCCTGTTCTGGTGGCTTCAGCCTGAGGACACCGTTAACGGCATTGACCAAAGCTTGCAGCAGGCTTTGCTCCTGGCGGTCGGTTATGCGTTCGGAGCCTCCTTCGCTGCCTTGTTCGCCCAGTTGGGCGGCGGTATCTACACCAAGGCCGCCGACGTCGGTGCGGACCTGGTCGGCAAGGTCGAGGCAGGCATCCCTGAGGACAGCCCCAAGAACCCGGCGGTCATCGCTGACCTGGTCGGGGACAATGTGGGGGACTGTGCCGGACGTGGTGCGGACCTCTTCGAGTCCACTGCTGCCGAGAACATCGGTGCCATGATCCTAGGTTTCGTCCTCTACTCTTTCACAGGTAACATCGGATTCGTGTTCTTCCCGTTGGTCGCTCGTGGCCTTGGTATCTTCGCAGGTGTAGTCGGTATCTACCTTGTCAAGATGAAGAACGAGGACGAGGAACCGATGAAGGCCCTGAATCGGGGATATTACGTCGCATGTGTCCTTGCCATCATCTTGTTCGGCATAGCCGCCAGTCAGATGCTAGGTGACAACTGGGCGTACTTCGTCGGCTGTGGGATCATCGGGGTCATCCTCAGCATCGTCATAGTGTACATCACCCAATATTACACATCCGGATCCTACCGTCCGGTGCGCGACATCGCGAAGGCCTCAGAGACCGGAGCGGCCACCAACATCATCAGTGGTTTCGCGATCGGTCTGGAGACCACGTTCATGCCCGTCATAGCCATCGCCGTCTCATTGCTCGGCGCATATGAGCTAGGTCAACTTGCGGCACCATCTGGGTCCTCAACGGGCGAACTGTTCTCATATGGTCTGTACGGTACCGCCGTCGCCACCATGGGTATGCTAGCCACAGCCGCGTTCGTACTGGCCGAGGACACCTTCGGCCCGATCACTGACAACGCCGGTGGCATCGTGGAGATGTCCTCGCAACCCGAGGAGATCCGCCACCGCACCGACAAATTGGACTCTGTCGGCAACACCACCAAGGCCCTCACCAAGGGATATGCCATGGGATCGGCCGCCTTGGCCGCCTACCTGCTGTTCGGTGCTTACTTCGACGCGGTCGCATCCATCCGTGGTTACGAAGGCGCTGAGATCTTCGCCGTCTATCAGGTGGACATCGCCCAGCCCCCCGTGTTCGTCGGGGCTCTCATCGGAGCGATGCTGGTGTTCCTGTTCGCCTCCTTGGCCATACGCGCGGTCGGTAAGGCTGCGGGCGATATGATCGCAGAGGTCAGACGCCAGTTCAAGGAGAACCCGAACATACTGGCAGGGGACGATAAGCCCGATTACGCCCGCTGCGTGGACATATCCACCAAAGGTGCTCTGAAGGCCATGATCCTACCGGGCATATTGCCGGTCATCGTACCGCTTGCGCTCGGTCTGACCATGAGATATGCGTATCCAGATGACTGGACGATAGCATATCAGGCCGTGGGCGCCATGCTCATGGTAGGTACCATCGCAGGCTTGATGATGGCGCTGACCCTGAACAACAGTGGTGGGGCGTGGGACAACGCGAAGAAATACGTGGAATCCTCGGGTCAGAAGAAGACCCCCCTCCATGCGGCGGCAGTGGTCGGAGATACTGTCGGTGACCCGTTCAAGGACACCGCTGGACCTTCGCTGCACGTGCTGATCAAGCTCCTGGCCACCATCACCCTGGTGTTCGCGGGCCTGTTCGTGGTAGCTCCATAAAAACCCCTTCCCCTATCCTTTCTTTTTTTATCCAGCACACCAGAATGGGGACCGTATTTATAGTCAAGGTTTAAATAAGAGTTACCGCATCGCTGGTTAGTTACAGGGGTCTTTCAATGTACTTGTTGACACAACGTGAGAACGTTGTTCGCATTCCTCCAGAGCGTTTGGGTGATGACCTGGACGCGGTGGTCAATCAGCTCGCCCGAGAGTCCTATGAGGGCAAGATAGAGGGAGAATCACTCACCGTCCTGATCCAAAACATAGAGCCCATCGGACCTGGTCGCATCGTTCACGGTGACGGGGCTGTCTACCAGACGGTGAAGTACCATGCCTTGATCTTCAAACCCATGCAGCAGGAGATCGTCGAGGGCGCGGTGGTCGAAGTGCTGAAGTTCGGTGCTTTCGTCCGCTTCGGACCGTTGGACGGTCTGCTGCACATCAGCCAGGTAATGGACGACCGCATTGACATCGATGATGTCAACCAGCGCCTCATCGGAAAGGACACCAAGAGAGACCTCCGTGTGGGCGACAAGGTGCGTGCCCGCATCGTGGCCCTCTCGCTGAACGAGCGGAACCCGAGGGAGAGCAAGATCGGTCTGACCATGAGGCAGCCCGGGCTTGGTAAGATGGAGTGGATCGCCGAGGACCGAGCCAAGAAGGCCGAGAAGGGAGCGGCATGACCAAGTTAATGAAGGCCTGCAAGAACTGCAGCTTCATCACGGAGGGGGACGTCTGTCCGCTATGCGGCAACCAGACCTCCAAGGACTGGCAAGGTTACGTGATCATCATCGACCACACCAAGTCTGAGATCTCCAAGAGGATGGGCATCAATGTCAACGGCAAGTTCGCGCTCAAAGTGCGCTGAACTGAAGGTGCCTAGGAATGGGTGGGTCCTGCCCGAGCGGTTATGGCCGCAGATGAGGGTGCTGTGGGGTGAGATAATGACCGAGGCTGACATGGTAAAGGCGGTAGATGGGTGTGATATGGTCATCTCCGTCGGCGACGTCGTCTCATTGGCACTGCTCCAGAACGGCATCGTGCCCCACCTAACCATATACGATCGTGTCACCGAACGCAAACCCATGACAACCCTGGACCGCTACTTGGACGGTATCGAGGGAAGGACCGTGTCCATCAAGAACGAACCCGGGACCATCACCCCGGAGCTGGTGAAGGGGGTCATGGATGCCATCGGGTCGAGGGCCCCGACCAAGATGTTCATCGAAGGGGAGGAGGACCTGGCGGCCTTGGTATGTGCCGCTGTGGCACCGGACCGCTCCTGCCTGATATATGGGGTCCCGAATAAGGGAATGACGATGGTCCACATAGACGTCAATGTCCGCGAGAAGGCTATAGGATTGATATACGAAATGGAGGAATCGAATTGAACCTGAGGATCGATAACAAGAAGCAGAACCTGCTTCAGCACAGATGGGAATTGAATTTCACGGCCGAGCATGGCGGACTGGCCACCCCAAAGAGGGATGAGCTGCGCCAGAAGGTGGCAGAGGCCATGGGGGCGAAGAAGGAGCAGGTCATCATAGACCGCAACGTCACCGAGACCGGTATGGGCGTAAGCCACGGTTACGCTAAGGTCTATGATTCGGTCGATGCCGTCAAGAGGACCGAGCGGAACTACATGCAAGTACGCCACGGCCTGGCCGAGAAGAAGAAGAAGGTCGCCGTCGCTCATACCGCCAGGGCAGCCCCGAAGATAAAGTAAGGTGATTTGAAATGGCGAAGGACGAGAAGAAGAAGGCCCCGGCCGTCAAGACCATCCGCAAGTCCAAGAAGGATGCCTATGGCGTCGGAAAGGACGGCAAGCTCGAGCGCAAGAAGAAGCACTGCCCCAAGTGCGGGCCCGGCGTTTTCCTGGCCAACCACGAGAACAGGTTGGCCTGCGGACGTTGCGGCTATACTGAGTTCAGCAAGAAGAAGTGAACCTCGACCCAGAACCTCGTATCTGGGTCAGGAAAAATCTTTTACTCGCCCTCCGGAATGGAGGGCCAACAAGGGCTCGTAGTGTAGCTTGGATATCACAAAGGCCTCCGGAGCCTTGAACCGGGGTTCAAATCCCCGCGGGCCCGCTTCTCATCAATCGATCGTTCGGTCTATAATCGATCTCGTGTTGACCGTTCACGTTCCGTCACGTCAGCGTTGAGAATTGCCAATATGTAAAATGTTAATATCACCGAAACGATAATGGATGGGCGGAGCGGCCGAGCAGGAACACAACTCGACTACGAGGAGGAACGACCGCTCCGTGTTTCATCTTCATTTTCAGGTGTTAGGGTCATCGTGTGATACACCCTATCACGCTAAAGACAATCAAATAATGATATGTATTTAAAAAAATCGCATCTTTTTCCCTGATAGCGAATGCTCGTGCAACATTTTCTCACGATAATAGGTCAAATGTTGCAACATTGCATAAAAACCATCTCGGAACCAGGGATTCCTGCGATACACGCCCTCATCAACGTGAAAGTTCAAACATTATTTATCGGCCTTCTTTCCTTACATCGCACTGGACATGTTTCTGAGCAGGGATGAGGAAGAAATCCTAGCCGGTGAAGGAGGACCGGGACAACAGAGGGCGATGGAGCTCTTGGTCGCCCTGGGAAGGATCTATGATGCCAAGCGATTGGTACCTATAACCTCCGCCCATCTGTCAGGCGTTTCATATAAGACGATCGGTGAGGGTGGGATCGATTTCCTCATCGAGATGTCCAGGGATTCGAAGGTCAGGGTCCCCACCACATTGAACCCCATGGGCATGGACGCTGAGCGATGGAGCGAGATGCGCATCCCCGAATCGTTCGCAAAAAGACAGCTGGTCATCATGGACCGGTATGCCGCGCTCGGCGTGAGCACCACCTGCTCTTGCACTCCGTACCTGACCGAGAACGTCCCTCGTCAAGGGGACACCATCGCATGGGCCGAATCCTCCGCACTTTCCTTTGCGAACTCGGTCCTGGGAGCAAGGACGAACCGCGAGGGCGGTCCAGGGGCCTTGGCCGCAGCGATACTGGGTCGGACACCTTGCTATGGCCTGCATCTCGACGAGAACAGGGCACCCACCGTGGTCGTGGAGGTCGAGGGGGTAGAAGGCATTTTCGACCATTCCCTGTTGGGTCATGCCGTCGGTCAGACCACTGGAGGCTCGGTCCCATATTTCCGTGGTATCGCCCCAGACAAGGACGAGCTTAAGATAATGGCCGCGGCGATGGCCGCGGCGGGCAGCGTGGCCTTGTTCCACGTGGAGGGGTCAACCCCAGAGAGCGAAGGACATGACCTCAAGGGATTGGATATGGTCCATATCGGGAGGAAGGAGCTCGACGAGGTACGGTCGAGGTTAAGCGTGGAGGAGGAGCCGGACCTGATCGCCTTGGGCTGTCCTCACCTATCCGTTAGGGAGATGAGGGAGCTCGCCTCGATCACCAAGGGAAGGAAGAGGTCTCCGAAGGTCGAGGTGTGGTTCTGCACCTCCCGAAGCACAGCCTCTCAATGCCCAGAGGAGGTGGCCGCTTTGAACAGGTTCGGTAAGGTGGTCTGCGACACCTGCATGATAGTGGCACCGATAGAGGGGACGCACAGGGTGACGGCCACCAACTCGTGCAAGGCCTGCTCCTATCTTCCCGGGCTATGCTCTCAGAAAGTTATGTGCCGTTCCGCCCCTCAGCTTCTGGAGATGATATCCTGATCCTACAGGGCAGGTCGATATCCCGGGGCAGGGCCGAGGGGAAGGCGCTGGTCCTACGTTCTGCATTCAGTTTCCTTGGTGGCGTCAGCCCCCAGACGGGCCTGCTCACGATATCAAGCGGAAGGGAGGGAGAGCCATTGGAAGGGAGGGTCTTCGTGTTCTCCCGAGGGAAGGGAAGCACGGTGGGTTCCTACACGCTGCTCGATCTGAGGAAGAACGGACACCTCCCCTCAGCGATAATAAACGAGAGTGCAGAGACGATCGTGGCTACAGGGGCGGTAATGGCATCGGTACCGATGGTGGACGGGATCGACATCTCCTTGATAATGGACGATGACCAGTTGGTGGTCGATGGTGCCGAGGGCACCGTGGAGATCGTGGATGTCATCTTGTCCGAGGTGGTGACCTGTGTCTTGCGCCATGAGGGCAAGGTCCTTGCCCTGAAGCGGAGCGACAAGGTCTCCACCAACAAGCTGAAATGGGCTGGGGTCAGCGGATTCATCGAGAAGGGCGAGCAGCCTTTGGAGACAGCCTACAAGGAGATCGCGGAGGAGACTGGGATCGAGGACCCTCAGTTGATCAAGATTGGCAAGACAGTGATGGTACGTTCGGAGGGCAGGATATGGAAGGTGCATCCCTTCCTTTTCGATGTCGGATCTCCCTTGGTGACCATAGACTGGGAGCATACTGACCACAGATGGCTCGCCCCAAGTGACCTAGATAATATGGACGTGGTACCAGGGTTCCGAAGGTTGCTATCGGACCTAGAACTATGATCGATATCAAATAGCGGAAATTTTGCGAAATCCTATCCAAACGATCTCTAATGTCCTTCCAACATACCTTTGGGTGTGTTGAGCATCGACTTGATTTTATCTGAGTAAGTTGGAGTTTCTGAGAATGTGATTCCATCAACGACCGTCACCTGAAGAGAATGAAGTTCAATAACAGACCTGTCATCAAATTGACAAGAGCTTAGTCCATTTTCATTGAGGCCGCTTCTAGGCGAGACGAAAAACAGATACCTGTCATTTTCTCCGATAGTTCCCATACCAGCTTAGCTAGAGCTAGGTCCCTTCCCTGTTTCTGGGGCGCTACTAGGACCGGATGACCTTTGAATTGCATCCAGCCATCAGGGCCGTAAAATTCACCACCTTTGACCGTCGGGTCCAAACACGCACGCAAAGCAGGCAACGACCCCTGAAAGATATCGTGCATGAAAGGCTTAAGACCCAAGCGCATCAGCTTTCTATGCCCATAAAGGGAGGTGTCCACCAATCCAGGATGACATGCAACACAATGGGGCGATTCGATATCGTGAAGGTCCAACCTTCTCTGCAATTCTTGGGAAAAGAGCAGAGTGGCCAATTTGCTCTGCTTATACGCTTTCCAAGGGCTATAGTGCCGCTCCCAATTGATATCCTCAAAATTGATCGCCCCTCCACGATGGACGATGCTGGTCTGAATGACGACACGGGAGTCTCTTGTAAGCATTAGGAGATCGAGAAGATTGGCAGTGAGGAAGAAGTGCCCTAGATAATTCACTCCCCATTGCGACTCATACCCTTGAACCGTCTTCGAATAGGGCAGTACCATGATCCCGGCGTTGTTTACTAGAATGTCGAGGGACCCATGCTTTGATCTAAAAGAATCGGCGAACCTCTTGACGGACCGTAGATCGGCCAGGTCCAACTCAATTACCTCTGGGGTAGCTCCCGGGATCGAGGAACGGATACTTTCGGCCACGGTGTTGGCCTTGGCGACATCTATGTCAGCCATGACCACTTGACCACCTTTCGAAGAAAGGACCTTTGTTATTTGCGCACCAAGACCTGAGGCGGCACCGGTAACTATCACGGTTCGGCCCGAAATGTCCGGCATGGCCTCGAGGTCCCAATCTCCTCTGCGATCAGGCATTATTCGCCATATAGGTATCATTATTTGATAACAATTTGGCGGTTCTGGGCGCATTGCTCCCTAATCTGCGGAAATTTGATTTTTTAGGATGATCTTGTCATGAAAGCGCTTAGTCCATGTTATTCTGGCATGTCCGTATCAAGGACCGAATGAGAACCTCTTGGGCTCATCATCAATCTCGCAGATCGAGGTCGATATGATCATGGTCTTCGCCTTCCAATTCCTCCACCTCAATTCTATAATTTTGAATCGATAATGAATTGACCTGCCTTTCCGTCGACCTTATGATGGCCCTGTCCCTGGCGCTCTCCGCGGTATATCGCTTATGGCATTCATGACAGACGGTCTTGAGGTTGGTCGGATGGTCCGTCCCACCCTCGCTTCGAGGGATTATATGATGCACCTCGAGGCCCCTCAATTTCCCCGCGACGACCTGCCGTCCCTGGCGTCCACAATCCTGGCATGTGAACCTGTCGCGTCGCAAAATGGTGATGTGCACTCTCGGCCACAGCAAGCGCCGAAGCGCCTCGTCGCAGTCGTGGGAGAAGACCACTGTCCTGCTCCCATATAAGAAGAACTTCCGATCGCCCGCCATCCCCTTTTGATTCTCCCTATGGGAAGCCTTGAACATGTGCCATTCCTGGCAGAGCCTTCGGTTCAATGATCCCGGGGCGTGTCTCTTACCGCACCATTTGCAATGCACCGTACCACGGGAGTCCAATGGCGTCTCCTCGGCTCCAGCCACCTTGAAAGGGCACACCTTGAACATCGCTCCATCACATCGGAGCGGCCCACCCCGATCGATGCTCTGGAAGACCAAATCGAGGCCCCCGTTGTCCAGTTGACGATGCGATCCCAAGAGGCAATGCTCCCCTCCGGCACCGGTCAATCTATACCTGCAGCTCGTCCCATCCCCTCTAGACTTAAATGATGAGAAGGAAATAAAAGGTTTGAGATGCCGTCGGTCCTCAGATCGTCCCGTCCACTTCCTTCTCCAACAGGTTCATCTCATGCGGGTCGAGGGTGGAAGGGTTCAGCACCATCAGCAATATCGAATGGTTTATGGCCACCTGGTCACGCAACGACTGCAGGAAACGCAGCACGGTGAGGAAATTGTTGTTGGTGATCAGATATTCCAGCCCATCCAATAGGACGATTCCGCCGCCATTGCCCAGGAACGTCTCGAGGGAATATGACAGCTTCTCCAGGTCTTTGGGCCTCAGCGAGTTCTCCTTACCTACGTTGGAGAGCCAGACGATCGGTGTCTCCCCGATGTTGTACTTGGCCTTGATCTTGACCGGATAGTTGCGGGTCACGCAATAGCCCTTCAGGCCCTTCCCGATCTCCTTCTCGAAATAGGCATAGGCGCGGTCGGAGCGGTCCTCCTTGATCAGGTAGCTGAAGGACCTCTCCAAATCCTGTATCACCATCATCTCGGCCACTGGTAGCGCCTCCTCCTCGGTCTCCTCGGCCACTACCACTGGGGTGCCGCAGTTCGAACAGACCAACATGTCGGGGGCCACGGTCACGCCACACTTCTTGCAGGGGACGCTCTTCTCCAGGTTCCCCTCTGCCACGTACGCGAGGATGCTGTCGATCGTCTTCGTGCCCAGGCCCTTGACGTTCTGGAGGTCCTCCTTGCTTGCGTTCTTCAACTTCTCCGGGTTGAAGTAACCCGAATCGTAGAGCATCTCCGCCTTCAGATGGTTGACACGGGGTATGCGCATGAGCAACGGCAGCATGCGTTCCTTCGGCAAAGGTTCGGAGGATGCGGAGCCCTTTCCGCATTTTGGGCATTGCCGCTGGGCGTCCAACAGACCGTTGCAGGATACACATCGGTCGGCCGACGCGTTCTGACGGGAAAGGGCATGGACGATCTTTTTGGCATCGGGCCTGGTCAGACCTGGGATCACCGCTAGCTTCTCCTCATCCAATTCACGGAGCGAGTCGACGGACCGGTATTCAGCGTCCACTAGTGCGAGCGCCATCTTCTGCGTCATCCCAGGGAGTTCCATGAGGTCCGAGATGGCGTCGCGGATGTGCAACGACGTTATGCCGAGCGAAAGCTTCTCGCCCTCGATGTCCCATTGGACCTTGTACTCCCCGCTGGGCTGGTTCATGAACTGCATGCGCCGGCAGCGCGTCTCTGACATGATGTGGTCCATCCAGACCTTCACATACTCCTCGATCTTGGCGGGGGCGTTCAGCTCCACGGCGATGAACTCCTCGACGTCGAGCTTCATGTCCTTCCTCATCTGTTGGATGCGGCGGATGAGTTCTCGGGAGTATCCTTCCGCCTCGATCTCGGCCGTGATCTGGAAGTCGAGGTAGATCTGTCCACCGCTGTACTTCACGGCCATGACGTCGGGGGGCAATGCCGCCTCGAAGGATACCATGTTCGGTTCGATGCTCAGATACTGTCCTTCGATGCCGAGCTGGTACTCGCCCTTCTCCACCGACTCCTTGATGAGGCGGGCGGGCCGCGACCGGAGCAGGACGGCGATCTTCGCCGCCCACTGGCGGTAGACCTTGCCGATGGCGTTGGGGTTCGGTACCACCGTGAGCACCGTCTCATCCCAGTCCTTTCCAGGTTCCACGTACTCGATGCGCTTCACGTTGGCCTGTTGCAGCAGGATGTCCTGCAGTGCCTTGACGGCCTCCATGGAGTCGGCGGTCTCGGGAAGGACAATCATCCTCTTCAATGGCCAGCGCAACTTGACCCCGCGGGTCTGACGCTCCCTCGTGACGATCTCCACGATCTCCTTGACCGTGTTCATCGAGGTCTCCAGACGCTCATCCAATTTGGTGAGGTCGGCGGTGGGCCAGTCGAGCATGTGCACCGTGTCCTTGCTGCCGTCCATCGCACGGTACACCTGTTCGGTGATGTGTGGACAGACGGGGGCCAGCATCATGTTCAAGGATGCGATGGCGTCGAACAGCACACGGTAGGCGGAAAGCTTGTCCAGGTCGCCCTCCTCGCTCCACATGCGGTCGCGGATGAGACGCACATACCAGCGGGACAGGTCCTCGAGGATGAACTCCTCCATTGCACGGGTCGCCTTGTGCATCTCGTAATTGTTCATGTCCCTGGTGACCTCGCTCTTGAGCTTCTCCACACGGGAGATGAGCCAGCGGTCCTCGGGACGGAGGTGGGACTCCAACTTGTCCATGGGCCATTCTGTCGATTCGAAGTTGTCTATCACCATGTAGGTGGTGGCGAAGTTGACCACGTTCCAAAAGACGTTCAACATCTTCCGGGCGCTCTTGACCCCTTCCCATTGGAAGCTGGTGTCCTCCCATGGGGCGGACGCGCGCATCAGGTAGAATCGCAGGGCGTCAGCGCCATAGTCCTTGACCACCTTCTCCGGTTCGATGACGTTTCCCTTGCTCTTGGACATGGGCTGCCCATCGGGGTCCAGCATCCATCCGTGCATGAGCACGCTCTCGTAGGGGGCCCGCCCGAAGGCCATGACGCCCGCGGCGAGCTGGGAATAGAACCATCCTCTGGTCTGGTCATGTGCCTCGCATATCCATTTGGCGGGCCATAGCCTCTCGAAGTCCGCCCGTTGGCGGGGGAAACCCAGCTGAGCCCATGAGGCCACGGCGGAATCGAACCATACGTCCAGTACGTCCGGTATGCGCCTCATCGTCTCCCCGCACTTGGGGCACTTCATGGTGACGCCATCGATCCAGGGCCTGTGCAGGTCCATGTCCCGGCGGAACCCGTCCGCCTTCTCTAGCTCCTCGGTGGTCCCGATCACCTTGATCTCGTTGCACTTCTGGCAGGTCCATATGGGCATGGGTATGCCCCAATAACGCTGCCGAGAGATGCACCAGTCCCGTGCGTTGGAGACCCAATCGTACTCTCTGGATGATCCGGCCCAGTCCGGGGTCCAACGGATCCGTTCCACCTCCTCGAGCATATGGTTCTTGACCTGGGAGACCTTGAGGAACCACTGGTTGGTGGTGCGGAATATTATCGGGGAGTTGCAACGCCAGCAATGACCATAGCGATGCGATAGCGTGGTGCGGTGGAACATCCGGTCCTTCTCTTCCAGGTCCTGGATGATCATCTCGTTCGCCTTCTTGATGTGCATGCCAGCATAGCGCTGGCCAACGCTCTCCGTGTAGCGACCGGTCTCGTTCACCGGGCAGAACGGCTCTATGCCGTACTCCTTGCCGAGATCGAAATCCTCCGGACCGAAGCCCGGGGCGATGTGGACTAGCCCGGTGTTCGCCGCCTCGACGGTCTTGGATGGTATGACGCGATGCACCCATTTTCCCCGGACTTCCTTCTGGTATGGGACGGTCTCCTCGAAAATCGAGACATACTCCTTCCCTACCAGGTCGTCCCCCTCTATCTCCTCCAGGATGTCATACTTCTCCCAACCGGCCATCTCCCGGATCTGTTCGACCAGGTCCATCATCACTATGACCGTCTCGGTCTCGCCGATGCGCCGGTAACGCACCTTGGCGTAGCGGAAGTCGGGATGGGCGGCCACGGCCAGGTTGGCCGGGAGGGTCCACGGTGTGGTGGTCCAGATGAGCAGGAAGACCTTGGGGTCGTCGCGGAGCGGGAACTTGACATATATCGAAGGGTCCCGCTCGTCAGAATATTCGATCTCCGCCTCAGCGAGCGCCGTCTCGCATCGAGGACAGGAGGGAAGCACACGGTTGGCCGGTGCGAGAAGGCCCTTGTCATAGGCACGCTTCAGCGTCCACCAGGCCGCCTCGATGTAATATGGAGCAATGGTGAGATAGGGGTTGTCCCAATCCATCCAGACCCCCAGTTCGGCGAATTGGACGTTCATCTTCTGCTGGAACTCCATGGCGAAGTTCTTGCAGGTGGAGACGAAGCGGTCGATGCCATACTCCTCGATCTCCTTCTTGTTCTTCACCCCGATGCTCTGCTCCACCTTCACCTCGATGGGGAGCCCGTGCATGTCGTAGCCGGGCCTGTCGAACACATTGTAGCGCTGCATGCGCCGGAAGCGGACATAGCTGTCCTTGATGGTCTTGTTGAGGGTCGTCCCCAAATGAATGGCGCCAGTGGTGTAGGGCGGACCGTCTACGAAGTAGTAGTCGGGACCGCCGGACCTAAGCTCCTTAGTCTTGCGATAAGCATTGGTCTGTGCCCAGTATTCCCGCACCTGCTTTTCCAGCTCGGCGGGGTTGTAGTTGCTCTGGATTGGCTTTATCATCGCCTTTTCCCTTCCTTGCCCAGAATATGACATGGGCTATTAAACCAACGGCCCTGGATTTCCCCGGGTCCCGTCGATGGCCATGGTGGGTCGATTCTTAATCAGGGGAGGGTATAATAATTGCTGCCCCGCCAATACCCCCGTTGATAATCAGAAGAAGGAGTCCAGGCTCTTCTGCGTTCCCTTCTCCACCTTCATCGGCGCAGGGGGTGCCATCTTCTGCAGGGCGTTCTGAACGCGCTGCTCGCTGAAATCGTATTGACCGACCAACATTTCCACCACCTTCTCTACCTCAGGTGGACGGAGCTTGAGGTCATATTCGTCGGTATGCTCGAAATGGAGGAAGATCTCCTTGATCGAATCATACTCTGGTAGTTCCTTATCGAGGGTGGCTAACGCCCTTGGTGCGCTCCCGTGCTCCTTGATCAGCTTGTAGGCCTTCTTCGGTCCGATCCCTCTGATACCCTCGTTGAAATCGGTTCCTACCAGGATGCATAGGTCGATGAGCTGTTCCCTGGTCAGACCAAGGTGTGAAAGGGTGTCATCCAGCTCCAACATCTCCATCCGGATGTCACGATACTCGTTGCGACCGGGCATCTTCCTCCTACCGGCCAGGGTGAGGTTGCGCACCAGCCGGGGGGCTCCGAAGAGCAATGAGTCATAATCCTGGCTGGAGGCGGCCCAGACATCGCCCTTTTGTGCCATGTACGCTGCCTGCGCCTCCCCCTCCTCGGGGGCTTGGACAATGGGGATGCCAAGATGCACCAGGAGGACACGCGATGACTCCACTATCTCGTTGGTCAACCTCGACGACTGGGTGGCCTTGGAGTAGGCCTTCTGCATATCCCCCTCCCTGACCGCCTCCCGCCACTCCTCCTGGGCCTTGGCACGGCGCTCGCTCCGCTCCCTGATGGTGGCTGCCTTCAACCTGGATGAAATTCCATCGAAAACATAGACAGGGCTGAGGCCTAGCTCTATGAGATTGGCGTTCCGGTTGAGCAGGCCGGCGAGGTGACTGGTCACCCTGCCCTTGCTGTCCATGAGAGGTGCCCCATCTGGACCTCGTATCACCGAGAGGAACTGATAGATGGCGTTATAGGCATCGATGGCCACGGTCCTGCCCTTCAGCAGGGCGGGGTCGAGCTCATTGAACTGTACCAGGTCGGTAAGGTTCACTCCCATGCGTGCACCGGCGTCGTGGTCATCGGGGTGCCTCGCATAAATAGATAGTGCGGCGGGCGTCGAAATTATCTATGGCCCAGGCCCATCATCGGTGACATGAGCGACGAGTACGGTTTCAAGGGGACCAAGCCGGTCGAGGTCGGTAAGGTGTACCAGATAGCCATAACCGACCTGGGGTCCCAAGGCGATGGGGTAGGCAAGGTCGGAGGTTTCGTGGTGATCGTCCCCGAGAGCAGGGTGGGGCAGACCTACAAGGTGAGGATAACCCGCGTCAGCAGCAAGATGGCCTTCGGCCAAGTGGTGGATTGATCATCCCTCTTTGAAGTAAGGCAGGAAGGCCGTGACGATGACCATGCCGATCCACATGAGGATGGACATGGCGATGCAGATGGTGGATTCTAGGTAAAGTGATATGGCCAGGAGTGCTATTGGCAGCACCACCAGGATGAGCACCAGGATCAACATTCTTCTCGAAAAGTCCACGATTGCCACTCGCCTCTGAATATAGTGTTCCGTTTATCAACCTTTTGGAGCCCCGGGTACATCTGGAAAGAGTAGAGGGCTCACTTTTCCTTGGTCTTCTTGACGAACTTCAGCCCAGACCAAGTGTCATCGATCGACGATACCTTGACATCGTTCATGCCATTGTTGACGCCCGTGTCCCGTACCACCTTGCCGGTGAGGTCGCTCTTCATTTGAGCGGATTCCTTAGGCCAGCAGACCCAGATGACACCCTCTGGAGCGAGGTAGTTCATCATCTTGGGATATAGGTCGCCGAGTTCCTTCTTGACCTGCGTGAAAATGAGTATGAAGTCTGTGTCCGTGACCGGTTTTTCAAGCTCCACCACGTTCTTTGGCAACCTTCCCAGCACGGTATGGAAACCAGTGGGGGGGTTGTGCATATAGACCTTGAAACCGTCCTTGATCCCAAGCTTGTAGACGAGGGATTTCTTGGATCCTATCCTTGTCATGTTCCAACCCCTTCTGGATATAACTTATATCTTACCCGAAATGCGTAATCCATCATAAAGCCATCTATAGGCATGAGCCTCGATGTCGTCATGCCTTTGTGCCCTGGCCATAACCTTTCCAGATGGCCAGCTCTGCGCCCATGTCCGCCAGACCGAAGAGGGCGTTACCTGCCACAAGCACCATGGCACCGGCGTCGATGCAGATCTTGGCGGTATGCCTGTTGATCCCTCCATCCACCTCGATCTCGTATCGGTAGCCGTTCTCCTCCTTCAACCGCACCGCCTCGCGGATCTTTGGGACGACGTCCGGGATAAAGGACTGCCCTCCGAACCCAGGATGTACGCTCATGATGAGCAGAAGCTCTATCTTTTCAAGATAGGGCATCGCCCTCTCGAAGGCCGTCTCCGGGTTGACGGACACGCCGGCACCCTTGCCCAGGACATGGATGGTGCTCAAGCTCTCCGCGACCTGATCGCTGGCCTCCACATGTACAGTGATGAGGTCCGCCCCCGCATCAGCGAACTGCTTCAGATATCTCTCCGGTTTGACTATCATAAGGTGAACATCGAAGGGCAGTCTCGAATGCGAACGGACATGCTTGATGACCGTAGGCCCGAAGCTGATATTCGGTACGAACACGCCGTCCATCACGTCCACATGCACCCAGTCGGCACCGGACCTCTCGACCCTTTCGACCTCCTGACCAAGGTTGGCGAAGTTCGCTGAAAGGATGGAGGGGGCTATCTTGACCATTGCCGCACCGCTCTCAAGGAACGACCAGGACCGCGACCCTGGAATGCTGGGTGACCTTCTGGGCGACGCTTCCGAACAAGAATCTCTGCCCTTCGCTGTCGCCTTTGCTTCCCATGATGATAAGGTCGTACCGGTCCTCCTCGGTCTCGCCCTCCGCCTCTTGCAATATTTGCTCCGCGGGATTACCGGAGACCACCTTCGTGTCGTAAAGTACCCTAGAGGCATGCATCCTTTCCACCGCCTCACAGAGCTTGCTGTTCGCCCTCTCCGCATCCTCGCAGGAAGGTTCCTTGCCCTTTCCAGAATAATACTTGATATCAGAAGGGCTTACGACATTGATTATGACCACGCTGGCGCTGAACGACAGTGCCATCTCGATGGCCTTGTCGACCGCACGGAGCGAGTTCTCGGACCCGTCCACGGCCAGGAGGATCCTCTTGATTGAGCATTGGGTCGGTGCGCATTTCATGTTCTCAGCACGGTATTCCACCTCTTCGAAAATAAACTTACCGCATAGATGTCCAAGCCAGCGATAGTATTTTTATAATCGCTCGGCAATTTAGAGGCATGGCGGAACGTAAGGTCCCCCGTGCCCGAGAACGATGAGTGCACGGTCAAAGGTTGTGGTAAGGAGGCAGAGAGGTCTATCTCCACTGAGTCCGCGACCGAAGCAGGGTTGGACATCATCGAAGATGCCCGCAGGGCCCACCTGTGCAAGGACCATTATAAGGAATACAAGAAGAGGACCAAGAAGGACCGCAAGTTGGACAGCCTGGGCCATTGACCTCCATGAAGGCGTGATCCATCAATGGTCGGAGGGGGAAAGGCCTCATGGGTGCAGATGCTCTCGAGCGCATCGCTGTCCGGGTCTGCACTTCTAATCCCGAACCTTTTACAGGATGAGTTCGGGGCGAACACCATCGAGATCGGGCTTATCACCGCCTCCTTCAACGCCGCACTTTTCGGTTCTTCGTATTACTTCGGGCGTTACTCTGACGTCCATGGACGTAGGATGATCCTACAGGTAGGACTGGCCCTGACCTCGGTCGCCATATTCTTACTCATCTTCGCCGGGGACGTGTCAAGCATTGCCATCGTACGCCTGATCGTGGGACTCTGCGCTGGTATCTATCCTTCCGCCCTGCTCGCGCATGTCTATGACTCCGATAAGAAGGTCGGTAAGTTCTCCGCCTATGGGAGCCTGGGATTCGGCATAGGTGTATTCATGGCGGGATCATCTCCATCTACTACGAGATCTTCCTGGCCTGCTCCATCCTCATGTTCGCGGCCTTCACGATCTCATTGTTGATCCCCTTTCCCGGGAGAAGCATCAGAAGGTGCCTCTCTTCCCCAGGGAGATCCTCAAACGTAACTATCCGGTCTACCTCTCCGTCATGTTCCGCCACACGGGTGCCAACATGATCTGGGTGATCTACCCCTTGTTCCTCCAGGACCTCGGGGCCGCCCCCTGGTTCATAGGGACTATCTATGCGGTCAATGCCGTGGCCCAGTTCGTCTTCATGAACATCGTGGACCGGTTCAGCTCCAAGAAGTTGGTCGTGGCCGGTTTCATCTTCTCCATCGTTACTTTCCCAGCATACACCCTGGCCACCGAGGCGTGGCAGATCATCCCTGCCCAGATCACCATCGCCGCCGCATGGTCCAGCCTCTATGTGGGAAGCATCAAGTTCGTCATGGAGCGGAATGAGGAGAAGGGGACCAGTGCTGGTCTGTTGCAATCCTCGTTGAGCATATCGGCCATCATAGGGGCGGTATGCGGGGGGGTCGCCGCCTATGTCTATGGATACCATGGGGCGATGTACATCGCCACCGTGCTCGCCTCGATCGGGCTTGTGGTGTTCTTCCTTTCATTACGAAGGGTGGAGCGCTCCCCCCAGAAAGAAATTAAAGCTGTATAGGCGATGGGGTGCTGTGGAGCTTCTCTTCTTGGGAACAGGGGGCAGCGTCCCGACCCCGGAGAGGAACACCGTCGCCATCGCCTTGCGCCATGGCCCGGAGGTTCTCCTGTTCGATTGCGGGGAGGGCACCCAAAGGCAGTTCATGCGCTCATCCTTCTCTTATATGAAGGTCACCCGGGTCTTCGTCACCCATCTTCACGGTGACCACTTCCTAGGGTTGCCAGGGCTCATCCAATCCATGAACTTCAATGGAAGGGAGAGGCCACTGTACATCTATGGTCCGGAGGGGACCATCGACATGGTGGAGGGTGTGCTCAAGCTGGGACTCTTCGACCTGGGGTTCGATGTGGTGGCCAGGGAGCTAACCGATACCGAGGTGGTCGAGGGAGATGATTTCACGGTAAAGGCCATCAAGGTGGACCATACCGTTCCCGCGCTAGGATACGTCTTCGAGGAAAAGGGATACCCAGGAAGGTTCATTCCGGAAAGGGCGAAGGACCTGGGAGTGCCCGAAGGGCCCTTGTTCGCACGTCTCCAGGCTGGCGAGTGGGTCGAGGTCGAAGATGGTATCGTGACCCCCGACATGGTCCTTGGCCCCTCCAGGAACGGTATGAAGTTCTCCTACAGCGGCGATACCAGACCTTGCGAGGGCTTCATGGAGGCGGCCAGAGGGAGCGATGTCATGGTGCACGAGGCCACGGTCGATTCTTCGCTCTCCGAGAAGGCCAAGGCTTTCGGTCATTCCACGGCGGAGGAGGCGGCCCGGTTGGCCCATCGGGCCGGAGTGCGGAGATTGTATCTCGTGCACTTCAGCGGGAGATACGAGGATCCATCCATCCTACTGGAGGAGGCGGTCAGGTATTTTTCGGAATCTTACCTGGCGGCGGACCTCATGGTCGTCGACATCCGCAGACAGTAGCTGGAGATGTCACATCAATTTGAGAACGTCCGAACGGGTGATTATGCCTACGATCATCCCCTTCTTCGAGACCAGCACGGCGTCCGAGGTCGAAAGCAACGAGGTGACCACATCCACTGGGGTATCTACGTTGACGATCGGGAACGTCCCCGACATGATGGAACCCACCCCCAGCTCGCTGAGGTCCTCCATCCGTGCTCCGTCCTGCAACCGGGAGAGGATGTCATATTCGGTTATGCTGCCCACGTGCTGGACCCCATCGAAGACCGGTAACTGGGAATATCCCGTCTGCCTCATGATCTCGGACGCATGCCTGGTGGTGTCCCGGACCTGGACGCTAATGACATTCTCGGACATGACGTCCTTGGCCTGACGGGAATGGCTGCGCCGGTTCATCTCCTCCTCCAGGACGGTGAAGATGCGGGTGACGGCCTCGTAACTGCCCTTGATCGCCCCCCGCTCCATCTTGGCTATGGTGGACTGAGAAACACCAGAGATCGTGGCTAGCTCGGCCTGGGTGATGTCGAGGTTCTTGCGCATCCTCTTGATGTCGGTCTCCTCGGGGAACTTCATATCGAGGATTGAATATGATTTATTCATATATGAATAATTGAGTCAATCATCCTTAAATCGAGGGAATAAATAACGAGCCATCCATCCCTGACAATGGACTGGCCAGTTGGGTCAGCTCCTCGGGACGGTCCCAAGGATCCAAGGAGATTCAGCATATGGCGAAGACTGTCAAGAAAATTGCGGCCCCCAAGAAGGCCGCTGTCCAGAAGATCAGAAAGAACATCATCGTCGAGAGCGCGAGCCACACCCCCATCGAACAGCAGCGTGTGGAACTGGTGGAGCGCAAGGGCATCGGGCATCCGGATAGCATTTCCGACGGCATCGCCGAATCGGTTTCCAGAGCGCTTTGCAAGATGTACCTGGACTATCACGGTGAGATCCTGCATCACAACACCGACCAGAACGAGGTCGTGGGCGGACAGAGCGCCCCCAAGTTCGGTGGCGGCCGCATGCTGGAGCCCATATACATAGTGTTAGTGGGAAGGGCCATCACCACGGTCAACAATGAGAGGCTCCCTTACGCCACCACGGCCATTAGTGCCGCCAAGGACTATCTGAAACGCTTCCCCAACCTCGACGTCAGGAACGATGTCATCGTGGACTGCAAGATCGGCAAAGGCTCCCAGGACCTCATCAAGAACTTCGAGACCCTTCAGCATAAGTGTGGGACGGACTTCAGCGGCAACCATTGCCTACTGGCCAACGACACCTCCTTCGGCTGCAGCTACGCCCCCCTCTCCCAGACCGAGACCGTTTGCCTGGAGACCGAGCGCTACATCAATGGGGCGATGAAGAAGAAACTGAAGGAGACCGGCGAGGACGTCAAGGTCATGTGCGCCCGCGATGGCGACAAGATCACCATGACCGTGGCATGCGCCATGGTCGACCGCTATATCCCTGATGCCGATCATTACACCAGCGCCCTGCAGCAGATGAAGGACCTAGTACTCGACAAGGCCTGCAAATACACGGACTACGAGGTCGCTGTCGACATCAACTATGCCGATGATCCGGAGAACGGCAACTACTATCTGACCGTGACGGGCCTGAGCGCAGAGAACGGTGACGACGGCTCCGTCGGGCGAGGCAACCGCGTCAACGGTCTGATCACCCCATACCGCCCCATGTCCATGGAGGCCTCGGCCGGCAAGAATCCCATCACCCACGTCGGCAAGATGTACAACATCCTTGCCAACTGGATCGCCGCTGACATCGTGAAGGAGGCGAAAGGAGATGTGTTGGAGGCGCACGTACGCATCCTCTCCCAGATCGGTCGGCCCATAAGTGACCCCCAGACATGCAGCATCCAGCTGTTCATGGCCCCCGGCGTAAAACAGGAAAAATGGATCAGCAACGCCCAAGGGATCGCGAACAACTGGTTGGACAGCATCGGCAAAGTGACAGAGAAAGTTGTAAAAGGCGATGTGACGGTATTCTAGGCCGATGAAGCTCATCGACCTATCCCGGTACGGGCCGGTGCACCGCTTCGCTGACTTCCATGTATACAAGGCCCTCGCCGCCCTGTCCGATGGGCGGCGCAAGGGCCGGAAACAACTGTCCCAGGCAGTGGGGGTAGGCGAGGGCAGCATGCGCACCATCATAGAGTACCTGCGAGACCACGAACTGATCGATGTCAAGCAGACCGGGATATCCATATCCAATAAGGGCGTGGAGTTCCTGAACGGATTCCCGATCCAGGTGGGTGCGCTACCCAAGACCGATGCCTCACTTGGCCTTGAGACAGTGGCGATCTTGGTACGAGGTCATCGGAGAATGGTCAAGATAGGTGTGGAACAAAGGGACGCTGCCGTCCGAGCCGGGGCAGACGGTGCGACCACCATCCTGATCCAGGGTGGCGAGCTCTGGGTGCCCCCCGACTTCAACCTCGACAAGGAGAGACCTGCCTTCGCCGCGGAGCTCCGGGACATCTTCAATGTCTTGGAGGGGGATGTCATCATCATAGGTACGGGATCGGACTATCATCATGCGGAGGATGGTGCGCTGGCCGCCGCTTTCGAGCTCATCTGAGTTTGCTCATCCCTCGCTCGACCGAGCGGACCGTTTGATCCATTTCTCGAGATCCTCCCATGAGTTGATGGGTGCCAGACAGGAATTGCCCTGGCAAATGTGTACGGTCACCAGACCAGGTCCTGTGCCCTTAAGGTCGAGATGGGGCAGCTCATGGCACCTATCATCGGCACCTACCTTGCGATAGAGCAAGGCCATGTCCGGAAGATACCCGGAATTTAGGGAACGAAGCATTCGCTGCGCCAATTCTCGATCCCCACCGTCACTGATCACCACCTCTGGCGCGGAGGCTTTGAGCAGGTCCGCTGCCATGGCCAAAAAGGAATGGGCGCTAGGCACCCTCGATGCCATGGGTAATGTCGCCTGCAGACCACGTTCTGCGAGTCGCCGATAATCCTCATCCTCGGTGAGCTGATAGAGGATCATCAGGTCGTAGATCGCCACCGAGTTACCGGAGGGCATGGCCCCATCATAATGCTCCTTGCCCCGTATGAGCATCTCGTCGTTCTCTCGCGCCAGGAAGAAATCCCCCTCAGGAGATGCGAAGTCATGTACCATCTCCTTGGCCAGCTCCCTGGCTCGCTTGAGGTAGCGTAGCTCGAAGGTGGCCATGTACAGCTCCAGCAACCCCCAGATGTAGAACGCCAGATCGCTGAGGAAGACCGTTATGGCCGAACGACCGGCACGATAGCTGTGATGTAGGCCATCGAATGGGTCCATCAATCTGGTCTCTATGAAGTCCACTATCCCGACCGCAGCTCGGATATGTTCTTCGTCCCCGAAGGCGCGGAACGCCTTGGCGAGAGCAGCGACCATGAGGCCGTTCCAATCCAAGAGGACCTTGTCGTCCCGGAGCGGCCGCTCCCGTTCCTCCCGCAACCTGTACAGACCCCGAAATCCGTTGTCGAGGGTCTTGGTCAGGACCGATCGGGAAATGTCCCTTTCCAATGCCAGGTCCTCCAGGTCATTGGTCAGGTGGACGATGTTGCGTCCCAAGTGCCTTCCGGAGGCCTCCTCGCGGTAATTGCCCTCCTCCCGGATGTCACAGGCATCGAGGAAGATCGAGCCGTCCTCAGGACCCATTGACCCCACCACCTCCCCATGCGTGAAGGTGTAGAACCTTCCCTCCTCCCCTTCGCTATCGGCATCCTCTGAGGAATAGAGGCCTCCCTCGGGCGATCTTAGGTCCCTGAGAACGTAGGCTAGCGTGTCACATGCCACTCGTTTGAACCAATCGTCTTTGGTCAAGAGGTAGGCCTCTGTATAGGCCATGACGTGCATGGCCTGGTCATAGAGCATCTTCTCGAAATGAGGAACGAACCAGCGAAGGTCCGTGGAATAACGGTGGAACCCGAAGCCGACGTGGTCATAGATCCCGCCATGGCTCATATTGCGCAGGGTCCACAATGCCATGTCCAGTGCCGACTGGTCGCCTCGCCTCCGCCCATAGCGGAGGAGCAACATCAACTTATGAGGGGTGGGGAACTTGGGGGCCTCCTCGAAACCACCGTATTTGTCCTCATACGTGGAGAGGAGCTCCTGGAAGGCTAATTGTGCCAGGTCGGCCCCTTCGTCCACTTTCGTCACCATTGTGGACCGTTGTCGCAACGAGGCCACGACCTGGTCGGCCACTCGATCGATCTCGCCGCGTCTCTCCTGCCATACCTTGGAAATGGTGGGGATGAGGTCCAGAAGGCCCATCGTTCCTCCTCGGTTGCCGCGCGGGATGAAGGTGGCGGCGTAGAATGGCCGCCTGTCCGGACGCATGATTATGGTCAGGGGCCAACCGCCCCCACCGGTCATCATCTGGCATACCTTCATGTAAAGATCGTCGATGTCCGGCCTCTCCTCCCTGTCCACCTTGATGTTGACGAAGGTCTGGTTCATCAATGTGGCCACATCCTCGTCCTCGAAGCACTCCCGTTCCATGACATGGCACCAATGGCAGGAGGAATATCCGATGGAGAGGAAGATGGGCCTATCCTCCGAACTGGCCTTGGCGAAAGCCTCCTCCCCCCAGGGGAACCAGTCCACGGGGTTGTGCGCGTGCTGCAGGAGATAGGGGCTCTGCTCGTTGGCCAGACGATTTGTGTGCTTGGGGGAAGACATGATCGGACCTCTCTGCCCGTCATAGGAGAGGCGAGGCATAATCAAGCTTCTGGAAAAGAAGGGAAATGGTTTGATGGTCGGAACGCTCAATTCTGAATGGCGGAGCTGATGTCCTCCTCGGGCCTTCCCATGAGGGAGATGCCGTACTCCTTCACCAGGACGTTCAATATGTCCTGATTCACCCAGGCAGGCAGGATCGGGCCGAGCTGTATGTTCTTCACACCAGCGGCCAACAGGCTCCAGAGGATGGCGACGGCCTTCTGCTCCATCCAACTGACATGAAGGGTGAGGGGCAGGTCGTTCACACCCATGTTCAAGGCATCGGCGAGGGCCGCAGCGATGTCCAAGGCCACAATCGAGTCGTTGCATTGTCCCACATCGATAAGTCGGGGCACTCCCTCGATGGATCCCAGGTCAAGGTGGTTGAACCGGTACTTCCCGCAGGCCAAGGTCAGAACGATCGAGTCCTTGGGCAACTTCTCCACGAACTCCGCATAGTACTCGCTCTTTTTGAGAGGGGCGTCACACCCTCCTACCAGGAAGAAGTGGCTTATCTTCCCCTGCTTCACGAGGTCGAGGATCTTGGGGGCGATGCCTAGCACTGTGCTCGCTCCGAAGCCGGTGGTCACCTGGCCATCGATATGTCCGGGAAGGTCCGGTAACGACCGGGCCATCTCGATCACAGGCGAGAAGTCGTATCCATGGACCTTCTTCACGCCAGGAAGGCCGGCCACGCCCACCGTGAACATGCGGTCCTTGTAGCTGTCCTTGGGCAGGAGCACGCAGTTCGAGGTCCCGACGATGGCCGCATTGACCTCGGCGAAGAGCGTCTTCTGGTCGAACCAGGCCTTTCCCACGTTCCCGGCCAGGTGCTTGTACTGACGTAGCTTGGGATAGCCATGGGCAGGAAGCAGTTCGGAATGAGTGTAAACGTTGATCCCAGTGCCCTCGGTCTGTTTGAGCAGCTCCTCCAACGCTTTGAGGCTGTGCCCGGTGGCGATGATGGCCTTCCCCTTCCTGGTCCCATTGGGCACCTGGACCGGGGTCGGTTCGCCATAGCGCTCGATGTGAGCGTTCTTGAGCATGCGCATGGCCTTGATGTTGACCCGCCCTGCCTCCAACGCCATGGCCACGAAGTCACCGGCGTCGAAATTGACGTTGGTCAAGGTGGCGTACAGCCCTTTGGCGATGAACGCGTCCACCTCGGGGTCTGACTTGCCCAGCTCGCGGCAGTGATAGGAGTATGCCGCTATCCCCTTCATCGTGAAGATCAGATTGTCCTGCAATCTCGCCACGGTGGGCTCCTTGCCGCAAACACCCTTCACGGTGCAACCTGTGCCTCGTGCGGTCTGTGAGCATTGATAGCAGAACATATCCAACGGTTTCTCTTCTGGCATATATGACACCGGAAAAGCCATGGATGCTGCCTATTTACATAGTTAATCCCGAACAGAACGATGTCACCTAACGTTCGGCCGCCTAGAAGAAAGGGGTTTGGAAAGGGTTTTGACTCGGTCGGTGGCCCAACCCCTTTCTTTATGCGATACTCTCCTCCTAAGAAAGTCCCGCTCTCCACCCCCGTGGAGCCCCGCCCTTATGAACGGTTGGAAGTGCTAGCACATGGTCATTATAAAAATATTTTTCCGTTTATTTTAAATATAAAAGAAGGGAAAAAGGTTTTGCCAAAGCTCATGTGGCTCGTTCACTCGTCCCAGAACTCCAGGATGCCTGGCATGACCTTCTCGGCCATCTCGTCGATGGTGGGTATGCCGGTCACCTTGGCGGCGTAGGGGGTGAGGGACATGATGTCGCTGCGGTCCAGGACCTCAAGGCTGAACTTCCTGGACCCGGCCATCATCTGGCGCAGTCCGATGGCGAGCCGGTCGAAGTAGGTATACAGGCCTACTGCGCCCCATGGTATGTCCTTTCCCAGCTTCTTACCAGGATACTCCTTTATCAGGTCCTGGGCCTGGATGAAGAACTTGTCCGGTTCCGCTCCATACTCGTCGGTGAAGCTCTTGGCCAGCTTGCCCTCTGCTGCCTGCTTGGCGAAGTACTGGGACTTCATAGCGGCCAGGATGGGTGCGCGGGCCATCGCGATCCCCTTCACGAGCGGGGCACCGCCGATGTTGCTCATCGCGATCGACTTGTACATCTGGGTCTCGTTCACGAACCCGCCGGCCATGATCAGGTCAGGGACGAACTTGCCCTTCTTCTTGAGGATGGATGCACAGGCTAGCATCTGGGCCTGCAGATGCACGGTGGGGGTGGACATCTCGTTCATCATGGGCACCGGGCTCATGCCGGTACCGCCACCAGCTCCATCGAAGGTGAGCATGTCGACCTTGGCCATGGAGGCCGCCTTCATCGTGAATGCCACGATCTCGGGCCTGTACGCACCGGTCTTGAGGAACACGTATTTGGCACCCTTCTCGCGCAGCTTCTCCACATCCTCCACGAAGGAGCGGATGTCGGGGAAACCTACGCGGCTATGCCGCTCGAAGGTCTTGAAGACCCCTGCTTTGAATGCCGCCTGGACCGCCTTGTCCTCCGGGTCGGGCAGCACGAGGTAGCCACGCTTCTTCAGATCCAAAGCGCGCTCTATGCTGGTCAGACGCACCTCGCCACCGATGGCCTTGGCGCCCTGGCCCCATTTGCGTTCGATTATATTGACCTCGAGCTTGGACATGACGTAGTCGTCGACCCCGCCCCTTCCATCCTCGACGTTGGTCTGGACCGCGATGTCACCGTGCTTGCCGTCCCACAGCTCCCGGTAGGAGCTGATGCGGAAGGCCATGTCGGGGCTGCTCTGCACCTTCCCGTTGGCGTAGGTCGACTCGGGGTCCATGCCGCAGACGTTCTCACCCACGGTCTCGATTATTCCTGCCATGGCCGCTCCCTTGGCGAGCGACTCCCAGTTCCTCTTGGCCACGGCGGTCGAGCCTAGACCGGCGATGACGAAGGGGACCTTCAGATGGATGGGTTTCTTGTTCCTCGTTGCGACCTTTGTGGTTATGTCCACGTTCTCGAAGAAGGCCTTGTCCGGGTTAGCCTCGATGCCATAGGCCCCGATGAGCTCGGCCATGATCTGGAAGTGGGACCAGTCCAAAAAGAAATCCTTGTTGGATGAGGCCGTGCTCGTCCCGAAGTACTCGGGGGACGGGTAGAGGACCTCACGGCCGCGGAAGGCGGACTTGCCCACCTCGCACAGCACGTTGCATTCTTCTATACATAGAGGGCACATCCCGCTGGTCGGGTTGACGTCCTGCACTCGGGTCTTGGTTCCAGTGGTGGACCTAGAGTTCTCTATTATTTGCACGCTATTCACTCCCTGCTGAAAGATGTTTGAGCACTGGAAGTCATCTCTATATAAGAAAATGATTCGAAATTTATTAGACGTTTATCTAACGCATATAAATACAGTATATCCAAACGGTCGAAACATCACTATCTGGATGGCATAGAACCCGTCATTTGACTAAACGACCCAAGGATAATTGAATCCTAACGGAATCGATGCCCCGGTCCCATCAACAAGGGATCTATCGATGAAAAGAATCACCAGTCATATTCTATAATCAATCCAGTCCGTTCGATAGTTTTAATATCGGACCCTATAATATGCACAAATCTGGGGATAAACATGCCAGACGTCAGGCGCAAGGTCGAGGAGGACCGGGGTCTCCTTAAGAAGATCCAATTGATCATCCCGGGGTATCGTGGCTACAGGATCAGGGAGGACCTTAGGGACTCCGACAAGATCATGCGAATCGAGCTCGCGAAGCGCCTGGCCTTGCAGAGGGATGAGCTGGAGGATTGCAGGAAGGACCTGCTGGAGGCCATGCCGATGGCGAAGGAGGTCTCCACCCTCGGGGGAATAATCAACCAGTACAAGAAGGTGGAGGGTCTGGTGAGGTTCAGCGAGACCGGGTACTCCGGCTTTGTCACAGACGTGCGCTTCGACATCGACGAGCTGAACCGCATCTACGATTACGATTACAGCGTCCTCGAGAACGTACACTTCATCGACCAGGCCATTGGTGACCTCAAAGGGGCATTGGCCGCGGAGGATGAGAAAGCGACGAAGGCGAGCATAAAGGACGTCAAGAAGAGATTGACGGGCCTCGAGGACAAGTGGGAGAAGAGGATCGCAATGATACAAGGCACGGGGCTGTGAACACATGGCTGATAGTCTATTCGGGTCAGCGACATTCTCCTGGGACGACCAGGACAAACGCGGCAACATCATGTACAGGTTGCCTCGCAACATAAAGTTGAACGATAACATAGTGGTGAGAGAGGACGAGATAGCTGCCTTCTACCGCGATGGTAAGGTATTGGCCTATTTCGACCGGCCGGACCGTTACGCATTGACCAGCCAGAACGCCCCTATCGTGGGGAAGCTGGTGAAGGCACTTTCAGGTGTCCAGCAGCTTGCCGAGGTCGTCTATCTTCAGAAAAGGGCGTTCGATGGCAAGTTCGGCTCCAAGCAGCCCTACCAGTTCCGGGACAAGGAGTTCGGGATGGTCAACCTCCGCGTGTTCGGCGAATTCCGTTACAAAGTGGCCAATCCAGAGAACTTCATCAACCAGTTCGTCGGGACGTTCAACTTCGCCACCTCGGCCGAGGTGGAGGAACGCATCAAGGAACAGATGGTGGTGCTGATCTACAGCTCGATCGGCGAGATGAAGAACGATGGGATGGGGGTGCTCGACCTGGGGGCGAGCCTCACCAACATAGAGCAGTCCGTGCTGTCCAAGTGCAATGACCACTTCGAGCTTTATGGCGTGGGGATCGACAAGATCTCCGGCATGTACATCTCGATGCCCGATGAGGTGCAGAAGGCAGTGGACACCCGGGCCTCCATGCAGGCGCTGGGCACCAACTACATGCAGTACCAGTCCGGGCAGGCGATGCGTGAGGCCGCGCAGAACACCTCGGGTGGGGCAGCTGGTGTGGGTGTAGGTGTAGGGGCGGGCGTGGGCCTAGGCTACACCATGGTCGATCAGATGCGCTCAGCATCGATGGCACCCCCGCCAATGCAAGGGTCTCAGGGCATGGTCCCCTGTCCCAAGTGCGGGACGCAGAACCTGGCCGGGGCGAAGTTCTGTTCCAACTGCGGGGCGAAGATGGTCGCGGACATGGTCAAATGTCCCAAGTGCTCCAGCGCTGTCGCTGCCGACGCCAAGTTCTGCGCGGAGTGCGGGAACCCCATGCAGGCCAAGAAGAAATGTCCCAAGTGCGGAACGGAATCACCGGCCAGCGCCAAGTTCTGCCCAGAGTGCGGGACGACCTTCTGATCTGAGGTCATCGGATGGCGAACATCTCCTGCCCCAAGTGCGGGGCACCAGTGGAGTTCGATGTAAAGGACATGCTGGTCCGGTGCAACTATTGCTCCACTGGCATCTACATCGACCGCAGTGGGGCAGGTTTCTATTACATCCTGCCCTTCACGATGGACGACAATGCGGTGATCGGCACCTTCCGCCGTTGGGCGGCCGGTTCGACGAAAGCGAAGGACCTGGACCGCCTGGCCCAGGTGCGCTCAATCAAGAGGCAGTTCTTCCCGGTCTACCTGTTCAAGAGGGACCAGGGAGGCGTGGAAAGGGTAAACGTGGAACCGGCCGCGTCCACCACGTTGCCGGGCCTGCACTCGCTCAAGGTCCCGGCGGGCGATATGCGGGTGTTCGACAAGAACTTCGATGCCCAGGGCGTGGAGATGATCAAGCCAGACATCGAGATGCTCCCATATCTCAACCAACTCCCCGGGACCGCGAAGGAGCAAGCACTGGTGTTCTTTCCCATCTTCATCCTGGAATACAGTTTCAACGGGACCGACTGGAAGGCAGTGTTGTCTGGTACCTCTGGAGAGGTGTTCGCCGCTGAGTTCCCGAAGCGATCCTCCGCTTCATATGTCACCGTGGCAGGGATCGGGTTCCTAGCATTCATCGCAGAGGGATTCATAGCGCTGGCGGCCCCGGCCTTGGCATTGGGCCTTATGGGGGCGACCATCGCAGGTGTCTTCCTGGCGTCCCTGTTCGTGGCAAGGAGGTTCTAGGATGGCGATCGAGGTCAGTCTGAACTGTCCCGCGTGCGGTGGCGCGGTCAAGGTGGAGGAGGGACGCACGGTCCTGAACTGTCAGTATTGTGGCTCCGCCCTGTTCATCGAGGGGGATGCGGGCGTGATCACCATCGCCTTCAAGAACAACATGACCAAGGACCAAGCATCCTCCCTGTCCCAAGGATGGTTCCGCAAGGGTTGGAAGGCCAGGGACCTGTCCACCAAGGGAAAGGTACTGGAGGCCTATCCTATCTATCTGCCATTCTGGAGCACCAACATCAGGGTGGTCGGTTGGATCTGCGGCTATGAGGAAAGGACGCATAGCGACTCCAAGGGGCGTACGCACACGGAGCGCATACCCAAGGAGGAGCTGATCCTCCACGATTACCCCATCTCCGAGATCGCCTGCGATCCAGGGGACCTTGGCATCAAACACGTTCGAAACTTCACTGGTGAGCGTGCCCTCGAGGATTTCACCATGATACCCACCTACGAGGCGACGACCAGCAAGGACCAGGCCATGGACCATATGAAGGCCGAGGCGGTCACCAACGCAAGGAAGGAATCCAACGTCCCCCATATCACATTCGAGCGACTGCACGTCCTACCCAGGCCCATGAGCATGATGTACTATCCCATTTGGGTGGTCCGATATTCCTACAACGAGAACATGTACTTCTACACCATGGACGGGGTGACGGGCAGCGTGATATCGGGAAGGGCCCCGGGAGACTCGCTGTATCAGGCCTTGGCCATCACAGCCGGGACATCCATTGGGGGGATCATAGCGGGATTGGGCATAGCATCGGCGGTCCCGGAGTTCGCGATCGGCGGGCTGGTGTTCGGCTCCATCATCTTCTTCCTCATGTACAATTTCTTCAGACATGGGTCGGAGATAATCGAGGGTGACTTCGACGATAAGAAATACGGGGTCAAAGGGGTCAAGAGCGTCTTGCATGTCGCCGATGCCTTGAAGCTGCTACCTTTTGACCTGAGGCGGTGATGAGATGAAAGTGGTGCAGGTCAAGTGCCCCCAATGCGGTATTGCCATCCAGTCCAAGGTCCTGGACCAGTTGTTCTTATGCGATAACTGCCATGCCATGCACAGTCGGAACGGAGGGGTTAACCTCGTCCCGTATGAGGTGGCAGACGTCAAACGATCGAACACGGGCCAGATATCGTACTACCCCTTCTGGAGGGTCCTGTGCACGGTGACTATAAAAGACTCGAACGTGGCGGGCGGGTCCCTCTACAAACTGTCCAAGTTCATGAAGGGGGGGAGCAACACCGGGACATTCAACGTCTTCGTACCCGCCAGCGAGATGGGCGTCGGAATGACGAAGCAGTTGGCCATGAGCCTCACCTATGAACCTCCACGTTACGATGTCCGTCCGGACTTCGGCGGTAGGCAGAGGATCGGTTCCACCATCACAAAGAATGAGGCGGAGGAGCTGGCCGACTTTGTCATCGTTTCTATGGAGGCAGAGAAACCTGGGGTCCTGCAGAGCCTATCCTATGATCTGAAGGTGAACGAGGTCAAGCTCCTCTACCTGCCATTCGTCAGCGGGACCACCCTCGCTCCAGCCTGGTAGTGGGGTCGACAGCACTGAATGTCATTGATATCCTCCGGTTAATATACGAGTGGCCTCATAGGAAGCGAAAGATCGGATGAGCGCAATGAGGAAACTTGCCCTGTCCCTGATGCTGGTGGGGTTGTTGCTCGCAGCGACGTTCATCGCTCCCACAGTGACCTCAGGGGCGGCACCGTCCTCCGACCACGGCTCTTTGACCGCTGATGAGCGATGGGGTCGGATGGAGACCTTCGATGATGTTCCGACGGGAACGACCGAAGGTTCCGATGGGCTCACATTCCATTCCTCCGAGGCCACCGACATCGTGTTCTTGGATGGTGGCCTTTGGGTCATGTTCCGAGGCAACGAGTCACGGGAGATCGTGCGCTATGAACCGATCGTCCCGCAAATGGGATGGAACATTTCATTCGAGGCCTTCGCCCCCCGAGAGGGAAGTTCCTATTATGGTGCTGGCAAGGAGCCAGGCAGATACTCCCTGATCTCCGGCATCCTTGATATCAATGGATCGGTCCTGGCCAGTGTTGACCTCCGCGTCGGTGGGAGGGACCAGGAGGGGATATACATCCTCTCGGAACAGAGCCCATCGTGGAACAAGGTGGGAACGGACATCCTTCCAGCCTATTCCAGGGATACGAGCAGGGAGGCGTACTTACCAGACCGATATACCGTGTCCTACGCTTATGATGGGCAAGAGCTCAATGTCACCGTCATCCATTCCTTGGTCGGTATCGTATTCACTCACTCGATAGATGTCGAAGGAAGGGATGTAGCCCCTGTCCTACATATCAGCGAGGAGACGGTGATATCCCCCTTGCTGACCATCTTTGGCGACTATGGCAACAACGGGGGATGGATGCTGGACAACTTTGCGGCAAGGCCGACCGGCTCACCCTATCCTCGCATTTCGCCCCTCTTGGAGACCGTGCGAGTGGACGATCCCCTCTGGTTGAGCATCATCGATGAAAATGGGATAGCGATCACCGATGCGAACGTGAGCTTGGGAGCGATAAGGTCCGCATTTGTCCCGTCCAACGGGAGATATCAGGCAATGTTGCCCCGATCGGTCGATTGGGCGGTCCCAACCTCGTACCTCATCGAGCTGCCATATATGACGATAGAGGGCAAAATGAAGGTGACCACCAACTTCCATGATGAGGGCCTCGCGGTGTCTCAATGGTGGAATGGTTGGGACTGGGCCACCGTGTTCGGGCTGGACGATTGCGTGGGACCGTTGTCGGCATTGGAGCACTATGCCGCCTTCGACCATCCGACCACCGCCTATGTTATGAGCCTGGTCGGGGAGTCGAGCGAGATCCTTGCCACCGATTCGGAGATCGGGATGCACAATCCCCACGATTATGTGACATGGATGAAGAAGTCCTGGCCGGAGTCGATGGATTCGGCTGAGGAAAATCAGCGGATGTTCCGCGGCGAGTATGAATATGCGAGCCGATGGGACCGGCCCAGCAGCGGCGGGATGGGGGACACGTACATATCCCTCGCCAATCCCGGCAACAGCGCCACCTACCAGATGATGTTCGCCCAATACCTTGCGGGAACGAGGATCGAAGGGATCGGCTCCAACAATTACAACGGGGTCCCGGGCAACTCCACCTGGATAGGGAGCTACTATCTTTATGATGGATGGAGCTCGGACCATAATGTGAGCTGGTCCCCCTTGACGATGATGGACCTCATGGACGCGGCCAGACTATGGTCGACGGACAACCAGGACCAATCCTATGAGCAGACCATTGACAGGTTCTCCCAGTTGGCGGAGCGCTCCGGTCTTCTCAGAGTGTACGGTCATCCAGAGTACCGCATCATCGGTGAAGGATATCGGAACGTGACCGCCATCCTCGATTACCTTGACGATATCAAGACCGATGGCTCGCCAGAGAACTGGAAGGCCACGGACGGGGAGGTGGCGAGCTACATCTATGGCAGTAGGACCACCCAGGCCACATTGAACACGGCGGAGAGCCAGAATGGCGTCCTGGTATATGATGTGGAAAGGAAGGACCCCCGTGCTATCGGGTTACTGGAACGTTCCCATCACTCTCCAGCTGAACACTGGTGGTGCGAAGGTGATCGAGGTTAAGGTCGTCGAGGGGAACCGGACCTACAGCTCCCTTGGGACCAGCGATCAAGCCCTCCCATTCCTCGATCAGGCGAGGGTGATGGATTGTGGCTATGACATACGCGATGACCTTTTCGTTTCACAATATTGGAACGGGTCGGCAAAACTGATCGTCAAACTGGAGACCCCAGTCATCCTCAATGAGGCTCCCAGGATCGGACTGGTGGATCAAATGTACAACTTCACGGCAATGGCAACATTCCCCGACTCGGGACATAACATCTGGACACTTTACGGGGAGGACGCCCCCTGGCTCACCATGACCGCGACATCAGAGAGCAAGTGCACCGTTCAGGGCATCCCGACCGTGCTGGGAAGATACCCTGTTTCTTTGATGGTGCAGGATGGAAACACCAAGAGCTATCTCAACTGGACCATAAATGTCGGTGATGAACCCGATGTCACCGTTCCCGTCACAATGATAAGCTCGTCGGGGAACATGTCGACATGGAACGACCGGGATTTGACCATCGCCCTGGTATCTGAGGACCAATGGAGCGGGGTATGGTGGACATCCTATCGCATAGATAGCGGACCCTGGCATACTTACGATGTCCCATTGCTGTTCAGCGAGATGGGATGGCACCGCCTGCAGTATCGGTCCATCGACAACGCCGGTAACCAGGAATCGGTCGCTTCGGTGGAGTTCGGCATAGATTACCTTCGTCCAGAGGTGGAAGTGATGACCATGAACGGTACCATGTTCCCCAAGGGCGATGCCAAGGTAGTCCAGGTGGCGTGGGACAACACTTCCTCGTTGACCAAAATGGAGGTGATGGTGGACGACCAGATCGTCTACAGCGGGCCATACATAGTATCGGTGCAAATGCCTGGGTTGGCCTCAGGTGACCGTGAGGTGACGGTCGTTGTGCACGATGCCGCAGGCAACGAAGGATCTGACAGCATATCGATAGTGGTGGGTTCCCTGCCGGTCCTCGCCCGGTGTGAACGGAATGGTGTTCCTGGGAGGTTGCCTTGTGGTCCTCTTGAGCATCGTCCTTGTGGTCCAGATGGGAATTTCCAGGAAGGACCGGAAGTAAGCGTCTTTACGAGGCTGGCAAGAGCAAGATTGATAAAGGGTTCCTCCATTGATTACGGCATGGCGGAATCCCGTTCCAACCTCAAGATCGTCATCGTCGTCGCGGTGGTCGCGATCTTGGTGTTAATGATCGCTATGGGTGGTGCTGGCCTATAACAGCACTGTTTCCAACCAGCAAGATGTCGATTCGAAAGAGTCGCAGATTCAAGAACCGATACACCACCAAGATGGACACCTTGGGACCTCTTCTGGACCAGGTGGAATCGTATAAGGTCTATGAATCCACATTGTTGCAGAACATCACAGATCTCCGCACCCGTTGGTATGAGGCCATAGATAACGGAGCGAACGACACTGATATCTGTCCAACATAAGCACCCAGATCGACACACAGTTCGGGACGGTCCTGGCGACACCTGGGAGAACTATCCCGTGCTTACCGCCTCCGCCATCGTGAGCCAATACATGGGCGAGGTGGTCGGACCAGAACGAGGCATTGTCATACTCCCGGTTGCAATACAATGAAGCGGTGAGGGATTACAATTCCGGAATCAAATCGTTCCCCATGATGCTGTTCGCATCCTCCTTCGGTTTCGATGAGAGGGAATACTGGGGCAGTGAGCGGCCCGGAGATGGGAGCAACCTCTGAGAAGGTCTGCGATGAATGGACGTCAGCGTAACGCCGCCATCGCAGCGGTGGTCATCATCAGTGTGGTCCTTGCCGCCGTCCTCTTCGTGGCATATCCCGCCCCGAAGGACGATTACTCGGGGATACCCACCATCAGCCCCTACGTCAATGACGATGTGGGCGTGCTCATCGATGAGGACTATTACGACCTGGAGGACTTCTGTTATGAGGTGGAGCTCAACAACTCCTGCGAGATCGCCCTTCTGATAGTGGACGACCTAGGCGATTATGACCTGAACACATTCGCGCTCCAAACCTTCGAGAAGAACGGCATCGGCCAGGAAGGACAATGACAACGGTGTCCTGGTCGTCTTCTTCGTCAATGAAACGTTGGTACGTTGGCGCACAGTTACTGGGAGTGGGATCATGGACATCCTCTCCGGGTTCGTGCTGAAGGGGTTCGAGAACGATTATCTGATCCCGCAGATGGAACAGGGGGACCTGTCCTATGGCATCACATTGTACGTCTACGCCATCGGCCTGGAGCTGGTCGACAATTACGTTTCAGAGGGTAACGATCCCGGTAATGACTATCCCATTTGGTTCATCCCACTAAGCGGCTGGCAGTTGACCCTGGCCGCCATAGGCATAGTCGCCTTGGTGGTCATCACCAGGGGGAGGGCCATCCTCTGGATATTTTTCCTATTCTCCCGAGGCGGTGGAGGCGGTCGCTTCGGGGGCGGGGGGACGGGCGGCGGTGGATCAAGAGGTCGATATTAGACGAAAACACCAGTTAGAATAAACGAATATAGAATTTTACGAATCATTTTATAACGCACATCATCCTATTTATCGATCAGGGGAGTGGATATGGGTCAATTTGCGAGGGCTTGGCAGTTACCAAAATTGAGCTGGCATGTCATCAAGACGGACAAATCGCTATTGGCCTTCCCGATAATCTCGGGGACGTTGAGCATCATCGCATTCATCATGATAGTGGCACCGTTCATGTTCTTCATAGGAATGGACACGATGTTCGAGAACAACGGTCTCCTGATGGCCTTGATGTTCATACTGGTGTACTTCGTCATCTACTTCCTGGCGATCTTCTTCCAGGTCGCCACCCTCGCCTGCGCGATGCATGTCATGGACGGGAACAATACCACCGTGGCGTATGGTATCAGGTTCGCGGCCGGGAAGACCAAGTATATTTTCCAATGGGCCGTCATCTCCACCGTGGTCGGGTTCATCCTGTCCAGGATACGCCAGGCCGGATTTTCGGGGGATTGCTCAGCTTATTCGCGGGTCTTGCCTGGGGGATCGCGACATTCTTCGTGGTCCCTGTGATGGTCTTCGAGAACGTCGGTCCTTTCGAAGGGATCAAACGGAGCGTAACATTGGTGCGGTCCACCTTGGGCCCGACGCTCATATCGAATCTGAGCATCGCCTTGATTTTCGTGCTCCTTTTCCTCCTGGGGTTGGTGGTATTCATTCCCTTAGCGGTGTTGCTTTCGAGCTCATGGCTTTCCCTGGGGGTCCTTATCGGTTTACTGGTCTATACGATGGTCATCCTTGTGTTGGGCTCACTAATCAGTAAGGTGCTAATAGCCGTCCTCTACCGTTACGCCATGACTGGAAAGGCCTACATGGAGGTCGACAAGGTGTTGATGCAAACTCCAGGCTTCAGTCCCACCCCCAAGTCGCCTTGAGGCAGGCTATTTACATATGAATGGGGATGTTGTTCGATCAGGTCCGAATGAGGCAGTCCACTGGAGATGATGTTATGGCTGACGACATTGGTGAGAGGTTCTGGGCCGAGACGAAGCACCGACGGGATAGGGGCGCTGGAAGGGCGCTCGATTGGGACTCGAAGCCTGAGACCTACAAGGAATATCCGAACGCTTACCCGGACCAAGCTACCTCCTCCAGGGGTCAGCAAGGGTCTGAGCTTCGAGGAGGTCCTCCTCGCCAGACGAAGTGGAAGGTCCTATTCCCATGAGGAGATCGACATGGCGGAGCTCTCGTATCTGCTCACCTATAGCACGGGGATGACCAGGCGGGATCGGGGTCATGAGTTCAGGGTGGTCCCATCCGCCGGGGCGCTCTATCCCATCGAGACATACCTTTGCATCAACCGGGTGAAGGGTGCGGGTCCCGGCATCTATCACTATGGCATTCGTGGACACGAACTGGAAAGACTTCGAGAGGGCGAGAACGGGGATCACATGGCCGCCTCCGCCCTCGATCAAGACATGGTGGCCGATTCAGCCGTCACCTTCGTCTGGACCGCGATGTTCCCAAGACAGATGTGGAAATATGGTCAGAGGACGTTCCGTTATGTCGACCTCGATGCTGGCCACATCGGTCAGAACCTCGCTCTAGCATGCGCCGCCCAGGGATTGGCGGCATGTCATATCGCCGCCTTCTACGACGATGAGGTGAACGCGCTCCTAGGGGTGGACGGCATCGATGAGTCCGTGGTCTACATGACGGCGGTCGGACGACCGAGATGATTGAATAGGCGTCATGCGTTCCGAGGGACCAGGTGAATGTATGCCATTGTGTCAAGCATGCGGGAGGGACATCACTGGGGACATGCTCTTCTGTCCCTATTGCGGGACCAAGAGGGTCGTGGACGTGACCGGCATTCCGCTTGAGGCCGAGGCGGAGAAGATCCTTGGGACCATACCGAACGTCCTAATGAGCTCAGATGCGAGGGGGGATGGCAGGTTCACGGTCCTGGTCACCGACCATCGTCTGATATTTGCACGCATGACGGAGAGTGACCTCCGGTCCGTCCAACCTTCTAGGGGCCTCGGAGGACTGGCGGCGCTCAGCCGAAGCGACCCGGATCGCGGGGCAGGAGCACCATATGCGGACAAGTACAATGAGATGAGCCTGTCGGATGTGCTAGCGGAGACATCGGGCAACTTCTCCCTGAGGAACCGGGAGGTCCTATCGGTGGACCTGACCAGCGATGAGGATGGTGCCACTTACGTGATGAGGTTCCATTCATTGTCGGAGGAATTCGTGCTCACCATGAGCGCACAGCACGACAATCGCGACCTATTGATTGGCGTGTTCGGTGAAAGGGTGCGATGGTAGTCCTATGCATCAATAAAACAAATAGATCTGGCTTCGTTCTTTTGGATTGGGATAATTTCCCATCGTTCAGAACTTGCTCTTCCTCTTCAGGTCCGCCTTGTTGATAAGCTCCTTGATCTCCACGATGCTAGGGATCCTTCCCTGTGACACGATCTCTCCATCGATGATGACCGCGGGATTGGCCATAACGCCCCTTTCCTTAAGTTCGAAGAGGTCCTGTTTCTTCTCGACCTCAACATCGATATCGGGTAGCTCGGCCACCGCTGTGATGACCACCTGCTCGGCCCGCCTGCACTTTGCGCATGAGACCGCGAAGACCTCTACTTTGACCGGACCTTTATCTTCCGCCATGGTCTATAACATGAGAGGAGGGGGTATATTAGGTTGATAAAAAACCAAGGGGAGAAATCGTTTCGTCGATCTTTTTCTTCTCATCCTAATCCTCCGTCCACTTGGAGATGTATGCTCCGATGATGACGAAGACCGCTGCCAATAAGGCGATCACCTCCAGGTTGAATAGGGCCCCAGAGGTGTTCCCGAAGACCATGGTGTCCCTGAGCCCATTGTTGACATATGTCAGAGGGAGCACCTTTGCGATCTGCTGAAGGTAGTCCGGCATCTGCTCCAGTGGGAAGAACGACCCAGAGAGGAACATCATGGGGAACGTTATCGCCGATGCGGCCGCGTTCGCGGTCTCCTCATCCTTGGCGAAGCGAGATATCATCATGCCCAGCCCGGTGAACATGATCCCTCCCAGAATGATGATGAGGATGGAGAGCCAGGTCAAGGTGAGATGGGCATCGAAGAATGCGATGCCCACGATCAGCATCGCCGCCAATGACATGAAGACCACCACCAATTGCCACAATGCCCGGGATATCAACCATTCCATCCTGGTCATGGGGGTGGTGGACAGTTTCCGGAAGATGCCAGTGGCGAAATAGTTGCTCTGTACCCCTTGCATGTAGAGCGTACAGGTGGTCATGATCGTTAATCCAATGACGCCAGGGAGGAAGAAATCGATATCGCTTATGTTCTCCGCCACAATGGGCGTGTAGATGGTCACGATATACTCCTTGCCGCCAGAGAGCTGGAGGTTGTATTGGTTGACCACGGATGTGACGACGCTGGCGATGATTCCAGAAGAACCAGATGTCTGGTCCAGCCGTAACTCGACGAAGGCCGTCTGATTTGACGCCAGGTTCTGGGTGAAGTTCGAAGGGACGATCATGATCCCGGTCAGGGAGTTATCCTGGACATAATCGGAGGCCGAGATGTCGGTGGGGACCATGTGAATGTTGAGGACCCCGGTTTGGTTGAGCGAATCGATGAACTGCACGGAGGCCGGTCCATCGTCCAGGTTCTGCACGTAGAGGTCGTATTCGCTCTGACCGGTGGAGCTGAAGATGGCACCAAATATGAATATCAACAGGACGGGGAAGGCCAGCGTCCAAAAGATCGCCCCTTTGTTACGGAAGAACATCTTCGCTGTGGCGACGAAGTCTATCAGGATACGGCTCTTCATTTACCCCACCTCTTCCTTTTCTTTGGGGCCGTCTCCTCCAATTCCTCCTCCGCAATGCGCTTGCCAGTCAACTTGAGGAAGACGTCCTCCAGGGTGGAACGCTTCAACTGGATCTCATCATAGAAGATCTTCCTGATCATCAAGAATGCGCACTACCTTTGGTAGGCTGGACCGGTCCTCGAGCTTGCACTGCACGTCCCCATCGGTCCGTTCCGCATTGAACCCATTCTCTACCAGGGCCTTGAGGACATCGTCATTACCTCCCTTCACGATGCAGAGGTTACCGCTGCCGTGCTGCTGAATGATCGTCTTGGGGGCGTCATACGCTATGAAGCGACCGTTGTCCATGATGGCCAGTCGGTCAGAGAGGACCTCCGCCTCCTCCATGTAATGGGTAGTGAGGATGACGGTCTTGCCTTTGGCCTTCAGACTCCGGACGACCTCCCAGACCTCACGCCGTGCCTTGGGGTCCAGTCCAGTGGTCGGTTCGTCCAGGAAGATGACCTCTGGGTCGTTGACCATCGCGATGGCCACCCCCACCCTCTGCTTCAACCCGCCCGACAGGTTCTTGAATAGCTCATCCCTCTTGGAATTGAGGTTGACCGCGTCCAACAGTTCTTGGGTGGGGATGGAGCGGTCGAACATCCCGCCATAATACTCGATGTTCTCCTTGACTGTCAGTCGATCGTAGGTGTTGAAATCCTGTGGTAATATGCCGACCTTCCTCTTGATATCCTTCGACCTTGTGCGGACGTCATAACCGAGCACGCTCACCTGCCCGGAGGTCGGTTTTCGAAGGCACTCCATGATCTCGACGGTGGTGGTCTTCCCTGCCCCATTGGGACCAAGGATGGAGAAGACCTCGCCCCTGAGGACGTTGAAGCTCACCCGGTCAACCGCGATGAGATCATCATATCTCTTGGTCAGGTCGTTGACTTCAATGACGCTCTCAGGCATTGAGATACCTCAAGGTGAATCATCTGTGGGATATAAAAACGGCCCGAATCGTCAGAGATTACCTGCATGATCTGGGCGATCGAATTCATTTTCTGCATGTATTGACCATTGCGTCCATATCTTGCATTGGAAATTATGTTCTAGAAGCATTTCATTACAAATTATAAACCGAGACCGATATTCGCTCCTGTGGAAAAGGGAATGCTGACCCTTAGGCAGCGAAAGGGGACCTGGGATGATGAATATGATAACAAAGGCACCTTGTGGCGCGGTGTCCCAGATCTGGATATTAAGTTTGAATCTGGCCAGAAGGTCCTGGAGCTCGGTTGTGGAAATGGTAAGACCCTGGCCGTCCTCTCATCCCATGATATAGAGGTGGTGGGGATCGATTTCTCGATCTCCAGTCTACGACTTTGCCAACGACATGGATCGACCAACGTGGATCTGGTACAGGCCAATGCGGTCGATCTTCCATTCAAGGATGGATCGTTCCATGTCGTGCTTTGCCACCATATGTTAGAGCACCTCTACCATGAGGAACGGAGGAAGGCCGCCGAGGAGATCACCAGAGTGCTGTGCCCGAATGGATCGTTGCATTTCCAGGCGTTCTCTGTCCTGGACATGAGATATGGAAGGGGTCAAACATTGGAGGAGAACACCTTCTCTCGAGGAGATGGCATCATCTACCATTATTTCCAGGATGATGAGATCATCGAACTGTTCCCCGCACTCCACCTGATATCGTGTCATCATAGGTCCATAAAGAAACGATATGATGGGATCGAGACGATAAGGGACAGATTGTCCGCCACCTTAAGAAAATGATATTTCTCACTTCCGCACCTTCTTCAGCTCGGTCCCGGAGACCTTCTTCAGCTTCCCCGCTTCCATGGCCCATCTGAAACGCTCCAGCTCGCTAGGGGCAACAGCCACCTTGTCGCCGACGTTGAACTTCGTCTTGGTGTTCCAATCGGTGAACCCGGATACCACCTTGTAGACGCCCGCCTGCTCCACCGATACGGTGGTCTCCTTCATCTTCTGCTTGAACTGCGAGTATGTACCAGGGTATACCGTGATCTTCCCGTCGCGCATCTCTCCCACCATGTTGCACACGGTGTTCATAAGGTAACGATCGTGGGTGATGATCAACAAGGTACCCTTGTAGTCCATTAGGGCCCCTTCCACCGCCTGCCTGGCCTGGATATCTAGGTAATTGGTGGGCTCGTCGAGCAGCAGCAGGTTCCTCCTTTCCGCCAGAAGCATGGCCAGGGCCACCCGGGCCCTCTCCCCGCCCGACAGTGTCGAGATCGGCCTTTGCACCTCAGGGCCCCTGAGGAAGAAACGGGCCAACAGTTTGCGCGCCTCCACTCGGGAATCGTGGCCAAGGGTCTCAAGCAGATGGTCCTCGGCGGTGAGCTCGGGATTCAGCTGGTCATGGCCTTGACCGAAATAGCCTATCGCCGCCCCGGGAGCGAGCCAGAGCTCCCCATGGAACGGAAGTTCTCCCATGATCGTCTTCATCAATGTGGTCTTGCCGGAGCCGTTCGCCCCAAAGATCCCCAGCTTGTCCCCGACCTCGATCTCCAGGTCGAGATGTTGCAGGACGGTCCTATCCCCTCGCCTCACGCTCAAGGCCTTGGCGGTGATGACGTTCTTTCCGGAGCGCTCCTTGGACTCCACCTTGAAGTTGAGCTCTGGCCTCTTCTTAGGGGGCTCGACCTCCTCCAAACGCTCCACCATCTTCATTCGCGTCTTGTGCTTGGACTTGTACCATTCCTTCTGGTGCATCTCCACAGCGCTCTCTTCCAGACGTTCCTTCTCCGTCTCGTACTTCTCCGCGGCGATGCGACGGCGCTCGATCTCGAGACGCTTCTTCGCCACATAGTCCGTGTAATTCCCTTTGAACTGGCGGGCGACCCCGTCCTCGAGCTCGAGGACATGCGTGATCGTCCTATCGAGGAAGTATCGGTCATGTGATACGACCACTACCGCTCCTGGGAATTGGAGCAGGAAGTCCTCCAGCCATTCGATGGCCGCCATGTCCAAGTGGCTCGTGGGCTCGTCCAGCACCAACAGGTCCGCCTCATCCGCCTTCATGAGGACTCGGGCCAGCATCACCTTCGTCCGTTCCCCTCCGCTGAGCTCGCTCACCCTCTTCTCCAGCTTATCGTCCGGAAGGCCCACTCTGGCCAATGCTTCCTTGACGAGCGTCTCATCCTCGAAGGCGTCGGAGTTGTTGAACTCCTCCTGGAGACCTGCATACTCCATGGCCACCTGGTCCATGTCCACATCGGGACCGGGTCGAAGCATCATCTCTTCCAGCTCCCTCATCCGCTTACCGATGGTACTGGACGTCTGGACGCAGCTGCTCACGGAGTCCACGACGTTCTCCTCCGGATCGTACTGGGGGAACTGGGAGAGATAGCAGATGCGCTCGGTCCTGCGCACTATCTCGCCGATGTCCGGGGCGATCTCGCCCATCAGTACCCTCAGAAGTGTGGATTTCCCCACCCCATTGGGCCCGACTATCGCCACACGGTCCCTCTCGTCGATCTGGAAGGTGATCTCCTTCAACACCTCCTTAGGTCCGAATGACTTACTGACCGCCCAGGCCCGGATGAGCATGAGGCACGAATCGCCGTCAGGGATATAGCCTTTGTTCGTGGGATACCTCGAAGTCCTGGTCCGATGGTCCCTCACGATTTCAGGGGGACTTTCATACAGAATAAGGATCTAAAGGTCGAGCAGGAAGAGACGAAGAGGAAGGTCAAGGAGAATCTGGAAAGGATCGAACATCACTATGGGCTGCCATTCATCCCATCCACTATCGCCGAGAGGCCTGAGCTCTTCCTCAGTTACGCGGACCTCACCAGGCAACTGCTCTTCGAGCCGAGGCATCTGGACAACAAGACGATGGAACAGGCGGTACTGGCCGCGGGCACCGCACTGGGTGCGGACCATTGTCTTGACGTTCATCTCCGACAGACGAGCAAAGATGGGGCCTCTGACGAGGAGATGTTCGAGGCCATCATGATAGGTTCCGTCATGGCTATGACCAGTTGCCAAGCCTCCGCCCTGTGGCGCTTCAAGGACTTCCAGGAAAGTCGTCACTGAGACGTTAATCAAAGATGCATCTGGACCGTGCGGGCACCTTGCTCCACCGGCCTGATCAGATCTGGCCCCTCCACCCCTGGGTTGCGCACCATCTTGGCGACCTGATGGGCCACGAGCTCCTCCGAGGGATAGGGGGCAAGCATCCTTCTCACAATGCCTGTGTCCAATGCCTTACGTTGCATCCAAATGTCCTCATCATCCGGCCGGACGATGACCGGCATGCGATCATGTATGGGTTTCATCAGCTCGTTGGCGGCGGTGGTGATGATGGTGAAGGAAGAGATGACCAGCCCCTCTGGGGAGCGCCATTGGTCATAAAGCCCGGCGAAGCCTAGGTAATCACCTTGCTTGGAACTGATGTAAAATGGGACCTTCCCCTCATCGGTGGTCATCCATTCATAGAAACCAGTCGCGGGCACCAGGCATCGATGGTCCCCGATTAGCCTTTTGAACATCGGCTTCTCCATGACCGACTCGGAACGTGCGTTGATCAACTTCAGACCGGTCCGCTCGGCCTTGGACCAGGACGGGATCAGGCCCCAATGCATCATCTCCAGTCGGTTCGGGCTATCGCGAAGGACTATCGGGACGTCCTGGGAGGGGGCGATGTTGAACCTAGGCGTGACCTTGACGTCGTTTACCCCGACGCGGAATCGGGCATGGAAGCCATCGGTGAAGGCGATGACGAAACGTCCGCACATCGGATTTCAATCTGTGCCCCGGACATTTATCCTTTACTGAACTCTTTGGACCTCTCGCGAGAAAGATTAAAGGAATGATGATGGCTATGACCGTCCCAGAGAAAGGGAAGGACGAGAGATGGCCGTGCAGAGGAAGGATCACGAGAATGTTGCTACCTCATCGGATATCGTTGCAAAGGACCGTCATCTGGCCCTATCACCGGAACAACTAGGACCAGGCTGGAGGGACATCGTCCCTGACAAAATGTCCATAAGCGAGGATCTGAAGCCGGTCTATCGGGAGATCAAGGCATACTCTTTGGAGGAGTTCGATGAGCGCCGTGCCCAGTTACTGACCATCCTCTTCGAGTTCTCTGACCGGGAGGAGGCGCGACGGGTGTTCCAGCAGGTCGGAGATGGTCTTGAGTCGGACGTCCCGAAACGCCCAGATATCGGCGAGGGCAGCGTCATCTACGAGCTGGACATGCGGCCCATGGTCTTCATGAAGATCTTCTCGTCCCAAAAGGGAACATGGGTGACGATATTCACCCTCTGGCTCTTCAAGGACCTGGACCTGGACGATGGTTGGGTGACCAGGGTGATGCGCTCACAGATCCAACGGGTCTCACCCTGATCTTGTCGTGATGATAAGCAGGAGCGTCTGAGACCCTCGACATCCCATTCGAGGTAGTGGTCGACGAAGGGCTCTTGTTACTCTAGATGTCTCGTCAGAAATCGAAGAGTAAAATCAAAAGCAAGGATTGACGGGCATGGATGATTGGTTGGCCCTGGGCCTCGTCGCGGGATTGCTCACCACTGTCGGGTTCGTCCACCAACTGGTCAAGTGTATCAGACGAAGCGCATAGAAGATATGTCCCTGGTGATGCCCGTGCTCCTTGCCGCGGGAATGGCCCTATGGTTGTGCTAAGGCGTTATGATAGATAGTTGGCCCATCATCTTCTGGAACGCTGTGGCTCTGGTTCTGAACCTAGGAATGATATTTTTCAAGTTGAGATATTCGGCACCTAGGATTCGATCACAATCAGCATCAATGAACTCAGGATCGCTAGGTTGTGATAAGGGGGAATCTTAATTCTTAATACTCTGTGAAATCATCGATGCATCAGATTCGATGTGATTATACATCGATGGTCGTTAGATAATGGCCACCAATAAATGCTAAGGTAAATCGACAATATTACTATGATTCATAAAATCATAATCGAGAAAAGTATTAAATTGTCAGCCCAATAGCTATAATCCCCTAACAATATGACCATGTTATCCAGGGGGAGGTAAGGGCAATTAACCGAGCGCTTCTCATCTGAATGATTTGGGGAGGGGGTTTAAATTGAAAGACATATTAGCTGAAAGATTGAAAACATTCATTTGTGTAGCCGTGGTGCTGGCAATGCTTTCCACAAGCTTTGTCATCGTCGCTGGCAGCGCGCTTGCGGTCGACCGATCTAATTCCGGTAACGATTCAGACCTTGGCGCGGGAGCGGTCCCGGGAGCACCATTGAATTTGGTCGCCGACCGAGGGCCAGGATATGTTTGGTTGTGGTGGGACCATCCTGCCACCAACGGGGACGACCTGATCAAGAGATATTACATCTACAGGGGGGAGAGCTCGGGCGGCCAAGGGGCTACACCCATTGACTGGACCTTTGTTGGAAATACCTCATACTATGGCACCGACATGGGAGGCCTCAACTTCTATAACGATACCAGCGTTTCCTTGGAGACAACATATTATTACAAGTTGAAGGCGTCCAGCGATGCGGGGAACAGCAGCTTCTCGAACGAGGTCTTCGCCAAGCCCAGTCTGACCGGATCGACACCGGATGCCCCAACGGTCATTGGAGAGAATCAAGTATACCAGGCCCAGATCAATTGGACAGCACCTGCTGATTCTGGGAGCACCCCAGTGAGATTCTACTTCGTCTACCGTGATCCTGGCTTTGTCTATTTATGACATAATCGAGATCAACCAGTTAGAGGAATGGTATCGAAGTACTGGTTATGTGGATGAAGTAGGACCATATACCGGCATGGGCGTAGATTATAATTATTCAATCTGCGCGGTCAACAGCTATGGTCAAGGCTCTCCTGGTTGGGTCGATGTGACAATTGGAGGCCAGGGGACCGTTCCGGGATCACCTGAGAATGTGACAGCTATCGGATCTAACCAATCAGCTTACATATTTTGGGATCGACCTGCAAATCCATCCGCAGGAGGATTCGATACTTATGATGTATATAGGTCCACGAACGAGGCTGGGCCATATGATATCGTGGGAAATGATACCTCGGTTTCAGACATTGGCTATCATGGATCCTATTTCGATATGGGTCTCACCAATGGTGTGAACTATTATTATAAGGTCAAGTCTGTGAACTGGTCTGGAGATCAAAGTGCGTTCTCGAACATTGATAACGCGACACCAATGGCATATTCGATACCGTTCGAGGTCGCCACACTGAACGCATATCCAGGGGATGGCAAGGCGCTCTTGATTTGGGATTCAGCTCATAATGAGACAAAGGCGGCAACATCCTATAATATCTATAAGTCAGAATCCTCCGGGACGGAGACCTTGCTGATAAACGTAGGAAGTGTGGACCATTTCTTCGACTATAATGTGACCAATGGAATCACGTACTTTTACAAGGTCGAACCATTGATCGATACGATGGTTGGAACGATCTCGCCAGAAGCCAGCGCGACACCCCACACGGGCAGCCCACCGGTCGCACCGACCGGCCTTGTGGCAACACCAGACTCCTATGGTGTCGATCTCTATCTGCCACCGTCCACACCTGCTTCCATCCTGATCGGCTATGAGGTATATCGTGGGAACAGCTCAGGTGCGATAGATCCTACATTTATAGTTCAGATCGAGGACATCGATTTTGACGGTGGCATAGATTGGACCGATGATATTGCCGAACCAGATGTCAACTATTTCTATACGGTCAAATTGCTCAACATGTATGGTCTGAGTGATGCTTCTAATGAGGCGACATCCTTTGCGAGCCCGACCGGGGACTTCCCGGACCCGGTCACGGATCTCTCCGCAACAGGTGGGTCTGGTAAGATCACCTTGCAGTGGAGCAGTCCCGCCTATCAGGGGACGGCCAACCTGATGACCTATTATGTTCTGCGCAACGACACAGATGGAACTTGGGACACGGTCGGCTACTATATCCGTGCCGAGGTAGGGCCTGTGGAGTTCGTCGACGACCTATTTGTGGTACCAGGCGTCACCTATAGCTATAGGGTCGAGGCGTCGAACGCCTATGGTGATGCGTTGGAGCTATCCAACATAGACACAGCTTCGGCGACGGGTTCAACGAGTGCACCAAGTGCCCCAAGGAACCTTGATTCTCAAGCTGGGAATGGATACGTCATTCTAACGTGGGATGCTCCATCCAGTGTAGGGACTCCCGCCTTTACCGCATACAACGTCTACCGGGCCACAAGCTCTGGTGGATATGGAGCGGCATTAGACACAGTCAGTACAGGGACGCTTACCTATAACGACACAACTGCTGTCCCAGGTACGCCTTACTTCTATATCGTGAAGGCAGTGAACACGGCGGGACCGAGCCCAGCATCTAGTGAGGTAACAGCGACAGCCACATCTGCCGGTACGGTTCCAAGTGCCCCCCAGAACTTGGTGGGAGTAGGTCATGATGGATATGTCATCCTCACCTGGCAGGCTCCCTCCAGTGCAGGAAGCTCGGCGGTCACGAGATATGATATCTATCGTGGATTGAGCGCTGGAAGCATCGGCACCACCTCAATTGGAAATGTGGCGGCTGGAATACTGACCTTCAACGACACGACCGTGACCAATGGAATCCCATACTTCTATGTGGTCAAGGCCGTGAGCACGGTTGGCAGCAGCCCGGCCTCGAACACTGCCCAAGCGACACCTTCAGCAACGGGGGTAGCACCAGGTGTGCCCACAGACCTGACGGCCACTGGCAACCCTGGGTCCATCACCTTGAGCTGGACCGAACCAGCGGGCGGTAATGTCGAGAAGTACTTGGTGTTCCGGGGGACCACAGCAGGTGGCGAGGGAAGCACACCTATAGATGAGGTCATAGGCAATACCATCTACCTTGACGATGGCGTCACCGTCGGCACGCCCTACTATTACATGGTGAAGGCCAACAACTCCTATGGGACCAGCGGATCCTCCAATGAAGCAAACGCCACGGCCAGTGCTCTGGCTGTACCAGGAGCCCCAGAGAACCTTGCGGCCACGCCCGGTTCGGGAAAGGTCACGCTCACCTGGACCGCACCGGCCTCTGACGGTGGCTCACCGATATTGAACTATCAGATATACCGCACCCCGGAGGGTGGTTCGGTCGAGATGATCAAATCGGTGGGAGCGAGCACACTGACCTACGTCGACGAGAGCGGTACCGCTGGGATGAACTATACCTATACCGTGAAAGCGGTCAACGCCATAGGGACGGGCCCATCTTCATCGGCTGTAACGACAAGCCCCGAGGAGGATGGGGGAAGTAGTACGGACAACACGATGTTGTACATCATCGGTGGTGCGGTCGCAGTCGCTGCGATCGCTGGTCTGGGCTACTTCTTCTTGAAGAAAAAGAAGTGAGAATATATCAAACATTTTTCCATTTCTATTTTTTTTACATTTACTGAATAGTTTTTTATGAGTCGAAGACCCATCGTGTGACCTATCAAGGTCATGATCCAATGAATAGTATCTGAGGGGTCCTGAAATTTTATTAATCCCACCACGAACCTAATAATCGACTCATGGAAAAATCGATTGGACCACCAGAGATGGTCTGTCCTCATTGCGGCACGAACGCGATGCCCGGTTACACCATGTGCCATTATTGTGGATGGGCCCATCTGGAGGTCAAAAATTATCATGAAACTCCAAAATCGACAATGAATGATGGATCTTGGAAGGGATTGACCCTTTTCCTTTTCTCGTCCTCAGTAGTGTTGGTGGCCTTCTTGGTGATCGGACGAACGGAAGGGTCGAGTATTGGAGCTTCCCTGTGGAGGCGCTCTATTTGCATGCGAGAGACTGTGAAGACAAGTCCTTCCTCCTGGCATCCATATTCGAGAAGATGGGTTACGACGCTGTAATTCTGATCGATACTGAGCGGGTGATGGTCGGTCTAGCATGCGAGGACGCCCATGGCGACTCCATCGAGTTTCATGGCATTGAATACCTATATTGTGAAACGACGGCGGTCGGATGGGAGATCGGCCAGCTCCCAGATGGGGATTTCTCGCCCACCGTCGTTCAGGTTGAATGATATATCGATGCTCTGATGACTTGCTTTATCAAATTTGAAAAAGAATTTTTAGCCAACATTGAAAAATTCTATTTCCGTTATTGATAATAAGGAGAACGAGGGTTGAAAGATGACGTTATTATTATTCTTTAAAGATCGAGGAAAACGAGGATACTTATCTCTATGCATTGACCTTAACATGTGACCAACCCCAGTAAGTTCACTCAATGAGGAAAATTGGATCGAGAATCGATCTTGCTAATTATCAATATTGATTATTATAGAACTATTATTATACAACTTATGTTCAATTAAATAATATCGACATCGAAAGATGTTCGATGACACCCCTATGGACTGGTCGGATCGACCAGCCTTATTTTTTATATGTGATTTTATGAATCCAATTCTGTTGGGATGTTTTGATCAAGGGTACTTCCCATAATTAATTTGATTAAGGGTGAGAACGAATTGATCACCCACATGAAAGGACCCATGGAATACCTCAATGAATTGGATCCGTTCCCTCCTAAGTTGCGATCGCTGGTCGAAGAGGAGCTTGAAGCTGGGAACGATATCGTCGAGGTAGGGCACAGTTTTCCCGCACCTCCCACTGGTGCTTAATGTCATATTGGCCCGACCAGTGACAACTCGTCCCAAGAGATCGGGTGATGGTTTACTGTTCAACGACCGAGACACACCTTGCAATTATTGAGAATTCCCTGATGAGCGACGGTTCTTCTTCGTCCTTGAACCTCCCCATACTGAACCATCAGGGCTCGAGATGGACAAGATATATGATTCTCGAGAACCAACCGTAATTGATATGGAATACCCGAAAAAGGTCGGTCCCGAAGATCGGCACAGTAAGATCGCCTCGGACACACCATTTCGGCGCTTCGAACGAAGCATGGTGATCGACTATGAGAAGTGGCATGATGGCATCGGCTATGACCTCGAAGCGCTCGATGATGCTGACGAAGAAGAACTGAAGACCATTGAGATCGTACTGATCAATCACCATCCTCTCGACTGGCGTGATATCGAGGCCTTGGCAAGACTTGACACATCAAGAGCCCGAGATGCCCTCAGGTCCGCGATCGATGGTGAGGAACTAGAGATACAGTTGTCAGTTCTGATGTATTCTCCTCAACTTGTTTCTGACATTGAATACACTGAAATCCTGATCAGGGCGTTAAGGACCACGAAATTCTATGGGGGGCTCACACAGGCATTGGACCTCGTCGCGGATTTCCATCCACCAGAGGTGGTCACCGAACTCCATCGGGGCGTTCTTGAGCGCGAGGGCGAAGTGGCCGTCCATTTCGCGGCCATGCTTTTATTTATTAATGGTAGGTCCGACGACCCATTCGACATGGACCAAAGACCGTTCTTTCTAAAGTTCAACACAGAGGATGCAACAGAGAGAAGGGAAGCGTATCGCGAGCTGTGCCGCATGATCGGATGACGCCGTTCCATTCATCGGATGCCCCAAAAACCTCACCCGATCATCAGATGGGAACTCGAAAAGGTCCGAACGGAAATTTACTTACGTCAAGAAGGTCAGTTTTATATCATTAGGTTGGGGACACCATGGTAGATCTTGAATTGATCGCGACCGAGGCGCCATTGGTCAGGATCAGAAAGGTAAAGGAGAAGAGGATCAGGGAGAGGAAGGTGCAAAGACCGCGAACCCAAAGGACCAATCAAAGGGCCATGAACCCAAAAAGGATGAAGTGAGATCCACTGTGATCGGAAAAAAGTCAACCACGTATCGTTGGCCACCATCGGATCCGTCTTGTTTCGTCCATACACCTTACATTAACAAGCCCAGCCTTCAGGTGGCCAGCCTATTTGAGGAAGATGACAATGATTATGTGTTACGATGCCAATGGATTACGAGTGATCTGATCAGGTGAACGAGACACATGGCCCCCGAACACATGGATCAGAGGAGCGATGATAAAAGAGCTCTGGATAGTACCGAACGCGTTAGAAATGCCCCATTCGAAAGCGAGCGGGGCATCCTAATGATCTGTGGGATCCTCTGCACATTGATCTTCCTCTTGGATGTGATGCTGAGGATCGGGTTCGTCGCCAGTGTTCTGTATGTCATTCCCGTGCTTGTCTGCATCTGGTCACCTAGAAGACGCACCATGTTCGTTGTGGCAATAGTTTCGACGGTCCTGACCATCGCCGCAGTGCCTCTAAAACCACCGGGAGATGAACTGCTCCCCTCTTTAACAGGCCGGTATCTCTGGTCGCACTTTGGACCGCGGCGTTCTTGGTTGACTTGTTCGTCACCGAGCAGTACCGGTCGGAGGAAGCGCTGAAGGAGGAGAAGGATAGACTATCCTCCCTGATAAACAGCATCAGCGACGAGGTCTGGTTCGCGGACGCCCATGGAAGATTCACTCTGACCAATCCATCCGCTCTTCATCAGTTCGGTCTTGTTCCGACCACCGATGGGATCGACGTGGAGGATCTAGCCTCGAGCTTGGATGTTTTCCGACCGGATGGAAGCATACGTCCCCCGGAGGAAGCGCCTCCATTACGAGCCCTCAAAGGGGAAGTGATTAAGGACCAAGAAGAGATGGTGATCACACCGGTAACGGGGGAGCTGCGCTACCGTCAGGTCAACTCCGCCCCTGTCAGGGACTCAAGGGGAAATATCATCGGTTCCGTATCGGTCGTCCATGATATCACGGAGCAAAAGAGGAACGAGCAGAACCTAGCCCGATCAAACGCTGATCTGCAGCAGTTTGCGTATGGAGCATCCCACGACCTTCAGGAACCGCTACGAATGGTGGTGAACTTCCTGTCATTGTTGGAGAAGAAGTATAAGGACGAGCTTGATCCAAAGGCTCAGGAGTACATCCATTATGCCGTTGAAGGAGGGGCTAGGATGCATCGGCTTATCGATGATCTCCTGCTGTACTCTAGGGTCGATACCAAGGTCAGTGACCTGAAGATGATGGATATGAATGTGGCAGTGACGAAAGCTCTTACCATATTGGAGGGGACCATCCAGGAGAACAATGCGGAGGTTATTGTCGAACCTCTGCCATCCGTCTTCGCCGACGAATCACAGATGGTGCTCGTCTGGCAGAATCTCGTCAGCAACGCTATCAAGTTCCATGGTCTGGAGCGACCGATGATCCATATTTCTGCAGAGCAAGGGACGATGGAATGGACCTTTGCCGTGAAGGACAACGGTATCGGTCTGAACATGGATTATTCCGACAAGATTTTCCAGATGTTCCAGCGGCTTCAGACCAGGGAGGTCTATCCTGGCACGGGTATCGGACTTACGATAACAAAGAAGATCGTCGACCGCCGTGGTGGACGCATCTGGGTCGAGTCGGAGGAGGGAAAGGGGGCGACATTCTTCTTCACGATCCCCAAGGCAAAGGTGTAGGCTGGTTATAGGAAATCACCAAACACAGCTAGTTCATCAAATTGGGTTTCAGACTTTCGGGTCTACCATTTATCTTCACATAATTGTGTAATTTAGCGAGCGATGAGGATGACGGACGTCATGAACTACTGGGGAAGGGTAATTGATACAAATCAATCCGTACTTGACCCAAATAGAACGCTCAGGTAAAGCTTGAAAAGTCACAATGCAATATTTACCTTCATAATGGTCGAGCCATCGGATGGTACCGCAAAGAAAAGGAAGCGGAGATACCTACGTAAGACTCTCACTTCAGTCGGAGCGATTTTCATCAACAAGGGCATCTATATCTTTGCCATTACTTGGGTGATAACCATCCTCCTTGGATACGTTGGTTACTATCAATATTACCAACTGAACGGCATGGAGGTCTCCTACTCGAACATTTTGTATGATACGCTATGGCTCTTTAAACTTAAAGGAGGGGATCTGGAATGGACCCAAGGTTATGTCCTTGCGCTCGATGTGGCACGCTGGACGGCCGTAATCGTCTACTTCTGGGCGGTGGCGCTCATACTGTCCACGGCCTTAATGAGACCGTTGCGTGGGCTCAGGCTTTGGCTCTGCACCGATCATGTCATCGTCTGCGGCATGGGAAGGATCGGGTCCCATTTCGCGAGAGCTATGAGCGAGGACGGCCAGGTCGTGGTCGTTGACAAAGGCCATGTCATCACGCTGGACGATGAGGCGATGAGAGGCAATATCATACAGGTCCATGGTAACGCCACTGACGAAAAGGTCCTGCGAAGGGCTGGTATCAAACGAGCCATGTACGTGATCACCGCACTAGAGGATGATAGCGCCAATGGCGAGATCGCGGTACAAGCACGCCGCATTGTCAAGGACCAGACCCGCGAAACCCTCACCTGCTTTGTCCATGTTCAGGATCAGAACCTCTGCGAGGTCCTGCGGGTAAACGAATACAACTCAGATAACCCATCGATAAGGTTGGAGTTCTATAATGTCATTGAGAACGGTGTTAGGACCATCCTCAGTGAGTTCCCGGCATTCCAGGAAGGCAGCTTGCAAAAGGACGGACCGATAAGGATGGTGGTCATCGGACTCGATGACGTCGGGAGTGAGCTGGTGCTCAGGGCTGCGAAGAGGTGGTGGCCTCGATACCAAGCCACTGAGGAACGTCTTCAGATGGTGCTGGTGGACTCCGATGTGAGTGCGGCCTTAGAGTTCATGTGCGCGCGCCATCCCAACCTGAGGCGCGCTTGCACCTTCGAGCCTATCGCCATGGATGTCAAGAAGCTCAAGGTAGCCAATGATGAGGAGTTAGGGTGGTTAATCTCCGACAATCCATCTTGCATCTATATCTGCGCCCCAAACGACAGCGAAGGGTTATCCCTGGCCTTCATCCTGCGCAAGAAGTTGGGTGATGAAGGAGCGCCGATAGTGGTCCGCATGAACTCGGACTCGGAGCTAGCGGAGTTGCTGGGGAATGAGGGGAGGAACGCTGGATGGGACGATGTTTATCCGTTCGGCTTCTGGGACCGTACTTGCACCAAGGCCTTGATCCAATATGGAAGCCGGGAGGTGATGGGTCAGGCCATCCATGAGGAATATTGCCTGGAGCAGCAGGCTAGAGACATTCCGACCGATGCCTCCTATAGGTCATGGGACGAGCTGAGCGAGGAACTGAGGCAATCGAACCGCTCTCAGGCGGACCACATCATTGTCAAGGCGAGGGCCATAGGTTGTAGAATAGAGACGCTCACGGATTGGGGCTATGATCATAGTGCCCTAACCCCGTACGAGGTCCATAAGCTATCCAGGATGGAGCATGACCGGTGGTGCAAAGAGAAGCTCAGAAAGGGATGGCGCTATGGAAAGGTCCGGGACGATGCCCATAAGGTACACGACGACCTGTGTCCCTGGAAGGAGCTTTCTGACGAGGCCAAGTACAAGGACATCGCCACCGTCAAGAAAATTCCGAGGACTCTGGCCCGGGTGGACCTGAGGCTAGTGCACCAGAACATGATGTTACAGGTAGCCAAGGCCTTGTTGATGGAAAATATAAGGCGGTCGGAGAAAAGGAAAGACGGCGATCAACACATTTCCTTAGCTTGGAATGAGATTGACGAAGTTAAAAAAGCACTATTCCTGGATGAGGCAAGGGAGATCATTAATTGCTGTGAGGGCATAGAATGCGGGATCTCCGGCCGTGGGTCGGTGGAGGAGGAGCTTGGAGCCTTGAACCCGAATGAGGTCGAGCTCGTAAACGGGAGATTCAGTGCAAACATGGCCAAGAAAGGCAGGGAGGGTCTCGCGGGGGACGCCTCCACATGGCCCATGATTCTTTCCATAATGGACCTGGCGATATTCCGTTATGAGGATGCGAGGAAACTAATGGAAGGGGATAGGGAGGCGATGATGATGGCCTTCACTGCAAGCGAGTTGCAGGGGCCGTTCCTCCCAAGGTGAACAAAGGCTGTAGGGCTTGCTGAAACTACCAGGTCACCGATCCTTTATGGTCTTCGGTCTGTAGAACAACATGATGAGGAAAAAAATGATGGCAACATAGATGAGGGCGACGGGTTCAATTATATAAAATATTACTATAATAATTGATGCCACCAGACCGGCCACCAAGGCCTGTCGCACATCGTCCAAGGTCAGGAGGGCGGTGACTATGATCGCCAGGATCATGCTGGCAACGAACAATATCGTGTTGTCTGCAACGAAATCGAGGAGCAATGCCTCTGCGCCAGCGCCGGCCACCAAGATATACGAGATTTTTGTGAGGACGCCCATCGACCGAACTATTGGTCTGTCGCTTAATATTAATCATTGGCTTGATCAAATCCAGAGGCGCCGACCAAGAGTTGTCTGTAACCTAAAATTATGTATGTCTCGGTAAAAATACTATAATCACGACGCCATATCGCACCTTCAGATAGAGAGGTCAGGAGTTGATGCCCTGAGGAAATGGTCGAGGAACATTCCACGGAAGGTGCTTTCCGTCGCGGGAGCTGTCTATGGTGATGTTGGCATCTACGTCTTTACTGTCGCCTGGGTATTCACCGTAATACTCGGATACTGGGGATTCTATCAGTACTACCAATTGAGAGGAGTGACCGTATCCTCCTCGGACCTGTTATATGACACTCTCCAGCTCTTCTGGTTCAAAGGCGGGGAACTGGATTGGTCGAATGGCTATGTGTTGGCCCTCGACATCGCGCGCTGGGCTGCCATCATCGTTATCTATTGGGCGATGGTGCTGATATTGGCCAGGGCCTTCGTGGCGCCATTGCGCAAACTGAGGTTGTGGCTCTGCTCCGATCACGTCATAGTATGCGGCGCCGACAGGATCGGTTCCAGATTTGCAAAGACCCTCAGCAAGGATTACCAGGTCGTGGTCGTTGTGTCGGACCAGAGCATCGGGTCCCTTGGCGGTCTAAGGGATTCCGGAGTTATTATTGTGGAAGGGAACGCCGAGGACGAGAAGGTGCTCCGGAGGGCGGGCATCGACCGGGCACGATTCATCATCCCATCAATGGGGGAGGACAGTGCCAACGCCGAGGTCGCTATCCAGGCCAGAAGGATGGTCGAAGGGCGATCACGCGATCCCCTTACATGCTTCCTCCATGTTATGGACCCCGAGCTCTGTGAGGTCCTCAGAGTCAACGAATACAATGCCGGGAACCCCTCGATGCGGCTTGAGTTCTACAACATCTTCGAGAACGGCGCCCGGACCATCTTGAACGAATTCCCAGCCTTCCAGGAAGGAAGCGTTGGGACACATCCATCGACGCGTATCCTTGTCATAGGTCTCGACGACGTCGGCCAAGGTCTGGTGGTCAGGGCTGTAAAAAGGTGGTGGTCTCATTATCAAGCGACGAATCAGCGGCTCTCCCTGGTTCTGGTGGATAAGGATGTCGACTCCGTGCTGAAGTCCGTGCGCGCGCGCTATCCCGACCTCGATAGCGCGTGCACCTTCGAGTGCATCGCCATGGATATTCATATGTTCAAGGTGGCCAAGGACGAAGAGCTCAATAGGCTGACCTCAACGCCTCCATCATACGTATACATCTGTGCTCCCGATGACAGTGATGGGCTCTCCCTGGCCCTCATGCTGCGCAGACGGTTGGGGAACGAGGGGGCGCCGATCGTTGTACGATTGAACGCAGACTCGAAACCAGCCGCCCTGCTCGGCGAGGAGGGTAGGAACGCCGGGCTGAGCAATGTCTACACATTCGGCTTCTGGGACCGTACTTGCACCAAGGCCTTGATCCAATATGGAAGCCGGGAGGTGATGGGTCAGGCCATCCATGAGGAGTATTGCCTGGAGCAGCAGGCCAGAGGCAGTCCCACCCAGGCCTCCAAGACGCCATGGGACGACCTGAGCGAGGAGCTGAGGGAGTCCAACCGTGCTCAGGCCGACCACATCATCGCCAAGGCAAAGGCCATCGGGTGCAGGATCGACGCACTCACGGACTGGGCCTCTCACCCTTATTCGCTCACACCCTACGAGGTCCATAAGCTCTCCAGGTTGGAGCATGACAGATGGTGCCAGGAGAGGACCAGGAAGGGATGGAGGTATGGAAATGTCACGGGACGATGCGATGAAGGTCCACGACGACCTTCGTCCTTGGGAAGAGCTATCCGCTGAAGCCAAGTACAAGGACATCTCCACGGTGAAGAAGATCCCAGGGACACTGGCAAGGGTGGACCTCCGGCTCGCGAGGAAGGATATGACCCTTAGCATCGGCAAGGCTCTATTGATGGACAAAATGAGTCGGGCCTCACGGCAAAAAGATGGCGACGTCGACGTCTCTTCCGTATGGAGGGGGATGCTGGATGTGGAGAGGACGCGGTACCTGGACGAGGCGAAGGCTATGATCGATTGCCTTGGGGAGATCGACTGTGGCATCTCCGGTCGAGGGATCGGTGGAGGAGGAGCTCGTCGTCTTAGGCCCAGCGGAAGCCGAGCGTGCGAACTTGAAATACCGTTCATTGATGGCTGATAAAGGTGAGGATGTCCTCGCGGGGGACGCCTCCACATGGCCCATGATTCTTTCCATAATGGACCTGGCGATATTCCGTTATGAGGATGCGAGGAAACTAATGGAAGTGGATAGGGAGGCGATGATGATGGCCTTCGGCCCAGGCGAACTAGAGGAACCGTTCCTCCATCATTGAACAAGGGCGGCGTGACCCATGAGATCGGTCGACCTCATAAACATGATTGTCTAGCTCAACGCATGGAAGCAATTAATATCACTTATGAGCATTTTTCAATCTATGACGGAGGATCGTCACGTCTTCATCAGCCATGTCGAGGAGGATGCACCTCTAGCCCTCGCTCTCGCTGAGAGGTTAGAGAAAAAGGGCTATTCCACATGGTACTATGAGCGGGATACCTTGCCCGGCTTCTCGTACCTAGAACAGACCGGGAAGGCCGTGGAGAGATGCAAAGCCTTCCTTCTGATCATCTCCAAGGATTCATTGGGCTCCCATCAGGTAGACTTGGAACTGGAGAGGGCCCATGAGGAGTCGAAGACCATCATCCCCGTCCGTTACCATGTCTCCCATCCCGAGTTCCAGAACAGGCGCCAGTTTGGAGGCAGATCATCGGTACCAGGACCTCCATCGAGGTCGATATGGGCAATGTCGACCTGGCATCGGACCGGATAGGAGAGGCTTTGAAGTTGATGGCCATTCCTGCCAACGCACCGCTTCCAGTGCAACCAACACCGGCGCCGGACCTTTCCCTACCCAAGTTCTGCCGGCAATGCGGTCGGCCGTACCAGCAGAGCGAGACCATCTGCGGGAAATGTGGGGATCGAGGAAGCCGATCGAATCGGCTAGGCACGTGGTCAAGGAGCATCTCGGATTGGTCGAGTACGATGAAGGTTATGTGGTGGACCCCAGTTCCAAGCTCATATGGCAGCGAGATGGTGATGACGTATTTTGTGATTACGCGGATTCTGTAGCTAGATGCAGGAACATTCGGCTCGGAGGTTTCTCTGATTGGCGACTACCAACAAAAGAGGAGTTGACCCACCTGGCACGGTACGGATATGCTGACCTCCAGAGAGTATTCCCGACCATTCAGAGGAGGAATTACTGGGCACTGACCTCTCCGGCAGAGGTGCCTTTCGCCCAGAACGCTCAGGACGACGTCGGCCTCACTGTGGACCTCGATCCCAGCAATAGCAGCTTTGGGGACGTTGTGACATTTTTCAAGAGGTCGAGATACTGCGTAAAGGCGGTGCGAAGATATCGCTGAGGATCGGTCATCAGGTAACCCTTCCGATCACCCGGACCATATTGTGATGGGTTGCCCCTCATTCTTTCACCCTTGGGTCAATCTATATCTATCATTGAGGGGAATCAAATCAAAGGGAGTGGTGCAGGGCAGCTTAGGCATGCGGCAATCAATCTCTTAGCCAGAGATGTCGAGGAACACGGAGGGGGGGAGATGTGGGCATTCATATGGGGATATCGTTCAAGGCAATTCGTGCATGACGCCAAGGAAACGGCTCGGATCGTGAGGGGTAGGAACCCTGCCCCCGATCATCTGATAGGATTAGGTCCATCGAATATGAATGGGATATCCTCTGTGAAAGCCCTCGACAAATGTCAACGCGACAGTATACGCGACAATGTTCGATGCCGGAGGAGGGCTAGTCCCCTCCTCGTGTTAGTCATTTTCGTCACCTTATTGCTACTTTCTTCATGCTGGGCATACCGCTTCCACCGTCAATGCGGATAACTTGAACGATGCCTCGCCACCTATGGATGTCGAATATGCGGAGAATTATGATGGTTCTACCGATGAAACGGTCGGATCGGGAGCTGACATCCCTAGTTACCACGAGGCGATGCGCTTCTTCATCGAGAACAAAGGCCAGGTCGACGGTGAGGTCAAGTTCGTAGCGGTCACAGAGTTTGGGAAGGTGCTGTTCTACGACTCGAAGGTCCAGTACCTTCTTGAACGATATGAGGACAGGAATCTTACCGGCATGGACGTGATTACTCTGACCTTTCCATCATCTTCGATCGTTTCTCCTCAAGGGATGGGGCTTCTACCGCACCATACCAACTATTTCGTCGGCGACCCAAGCGATTGGGTGACGGATGTGGGGAACTACCGCTCAATAATATACGAGGACCTATGGCCTGGCATAGACCTCACATATAGGTTCAGCGAGAAGGGACTGAAGTACGAGTTCAAGGTCGACCCGTACGTCCTGGAACAGCGGATCGGCATCCGTGTCGAGGGGGCCGCCCTTCAAAGCGAACGCACTTACCTTACCTTCGCCACTGGCCATGGCTCCCTTGTGGACAGCGACCTCATTGCCTGGCAGGATTCGCCCGAGGAGATGCTCCCCGTGGCATTCGTCATCAAGGGCGATGTCATCACCTTTAAGACCGAGGGACGGGACCTTTCCAAAGGGCCTTCTGATTGATCCCTTGATCTATTCCACCTTTTTTGGTGGCACCGGATATGACTTCAGCCAAGGCATCGCCGTTGACAGCGCTGGTAACATATACGTGACCGGTATAACCTCGTCCTCCGATTTCCCCACCAATGGTCCTTTGTATTCGGATATAGCAGGCGGGAGCGATGCTTTCGTCCTCAAGCTCAACGCTGCCGGGGACGATCTCATCTATTCGACCTTCATCGGGGGAAGTGGTGAAGATTATGGTCAGGACATCTCTGTGGACGATGGAGGAAATGCCTACATCTCAGGCTACACCACCTCCACCGACTTTCCGACCAATGTTCCGATAATATCGGACTTCGGTGGCGGTACATACGACGCTTTCGTCCTGAAGCTCAGTCCCTCTGGCAGCACTCTGGTCTATTCGACCTACCTTGGGGGGGAAGCCGAAGACATCGGGAACAATATCGCCATAGATCCTTTGGGAAATGCCTACGTGACCGGTCACACCAATTCCACCGACTTCCCTTGTATCAACCCGCTCCAGACTGTGAACAGGGGTTTACAACGATGCTTTCATGCTCAAGGTCAACGTCGCCGGTACCGCCTTCATCTATTCGACGTACATCGGAGGAGGCGATAATGACTTTGGCATCGGCATCATGGCTGATAGTGACGGTAACGCCTATGTCACTGGATACACCTATTCCACCGACTTCCCAACGGTCAATCCCATCCAACCCATCAACGCAGGGGTCTGCGACGTCTTCATCCTCAAGCTCAATTCCGCTGGCAGCGACCTGAACTACTCGACATACATAGGAGGGAGCGGGGAAGATAATGGCCATGGGATCGACATAGATGTCAGCGGCAACGCCTATGTCACCGGTTATACCGAATCCACCGACTTCATCACTACATTCGGTACGATACAGAGGACAAAAGCTGGTGGGGGGGACTCGTTCGTTCTGAAGATAAACCCGCTGGGGAATGGACGGGTCTATTCCACCTTCCTTGGGGGTGGGGGTGATGAAATTGCCATCGGCATCGCAGTGGACGGGATAGGCAACGCCTATGTCACCGGTTATACCGAATCCACAGACTTCCATACCTCCCATCCATTCCAGGCCATCAACTCCGGGGAATATGACGCATTCCTGTCGAAGATAAATGTGGCAGGTAACGTTCTATTGCTCTCGACCTACTTCGGCGGAGAATATAACGATGCTGCGTATAGTATCGCGCTGGATGCTCGAGGTGGGGTACTTGTCGCCGGAGGGACCTATTCCATTGATTTCCCCACCTTGAATGCTTTCCAACCCGATTACTCGGGCGATTGTGACGCTTTCATCCTCAAGTTCGATGAGGAGGGGAGCGGTCTACATTATGCGACATATGTGGGAGGGGGTGGGGATGATGAGGGACAAGCCATTTCCCTTGACGCGATCGGCAACGTCTACGTCACCGGTTACACCTACTCCACCGATTTCCCTACCTCTGCTGGGTCTTTTCAGGATACCTTTGCCGGGGAGAGGGACGTCTTCGTCCTCAAGCTCAACGCTGATGGCAGTTCCCTCATCTACTCCACGTATATAGGAGGGGAATGGGATGAGAACGGCATCGATATCGCGGTCGATGATCTTGGCAATGCATATGTGACCGGTTATACCAATTCAACCGACTTCCCTGTATCTAACCCGCTGCAGGCTGCGAACAGGGGCTACTACGATGCCTTCGTGCTCAAGCTCAACCCATCAGGCAACGGGCTTCTCTATTCGACTTACGTGGGAGGTTTGGACTCTGATGCCGCCTATAGCATCGACTTCGATGAGGATGGCAACGTCTTTGTCACCGGTTACACCTATTCCAGAGACTTCCCCATCGTCCTTCCATCACTCCAAACGATCTATGCTGGTGAGGGGGATGCCTTCGTTCTTAAGGTCGATCCCACTGGTAACAGTCTTGTCTACTCAACGTTCATAGGGGGAAAGGGGGACGATGTCGGCAGCAGCATCGCCGTGGATGCGATGGGAAACGCTTACATCGCTGGCTACACCAATTCCACCGACTTCCCGATCGCCAATCCGCTCCAGGCACTGTACGGAGGTGCATATGATGCTATCATCCTCAAGCTCAATCCCACTGGTACCGCCCTGATCTACTCGACCTTCATAGGAGGAGGCTTGGACGATATGGGCATCGATATCGCGATCGATGATATTGGTAACGCATATGTGACCGGTTATACCAATTCCACCGACTTCCCCACCTCTGACCCGTTCCAAGCGGTGAAAGGGAGCATGTTCGATGCCTTCGTCCTCAAACTGAATGCAATTGGCAGCACGCTCATCTATTCGACGTTTTTGGGGGGGAGCGAGGATGATATCGGATACAGCATAGCCATCGATGAAAGTGGTAACATCTATGTCACTGGCTACACCTTTTCCGTCGACTTCCCCACGGCCACACCGCTGCAACCTGAGACCGGGGGGGATTACGATGCCTTCGTCCTCAAACTAAATGCAGCTGGCAGCATGCTCATCTACTCGACATATCTGGGAGGGAGCGACTCAGATTTCGGTCTAGGGATCGCATTGGGCGTTGACGGTTATACATACATCACAGGTAGCACCTATTCCATCGATTTCCCTACAACCATTCCGCTTCAATCGATGAATGGGGGTTACTATGATGCCTTCATCCTCAAGCTTGGGTCGTTCAACGTTCCTTCGGTACCGCTCGACCCTACCGCCATCCCTGGCGATGGAACGGTCATCCTCAATTGGTCCGTGCCAACGAACAATGGAGGCTATCCCATCGATTATTACATCGTTTACCGGGATGGAAATGACGTAGGCCATCCCGGAGGAACATCGATCACATTCACTGGTCTGACGAATGGTGTGACCTACGCTTTCTCCGTGGCAGCGCACAATTCCCTTGGTTCGGTCCCTTCACTCCCACCATCTCGGCCACCCCTTCGGTCCAAGCGGTCCTCCCAGGCCTCCCGATCGACCTCATCCGTCACCGCTGGGGATGGCATGGTCACATTAAGCTGGAGTGCCCCTACTAGTGGAGGAGGTGGGATCGATTACTACATCGTATTCAGCAACGGGGAGGATGTCAAGCACTCGACCTCGTTGAGCTGCGAGGTGGACGGTCTGACCAATGGTGTTGAGTACTCCTTCACGGTCGCCGCACACAATGTCGCCGGGACCGGTCCCGGGACAGCGGTCGAGCAAGCCACGCCAAAGGCAAGCTCCTCAGATGGTTCTGGGGGATTCGACATGATGATAATCCTGGGTGTGGTCGTGGCCATTGCCGCCGCTGTTCTCGTGTTTGTTTTCGTGGTCAAGGGGAGGAGGTCGAAGGCATCGATGCCCTCTAAACCAGCTGAACCGATGCCGCCCATACCACCGATGACATCGACGCCCCCACCGCTCCCCCCTATCCAACCAACCGTTGAAACGATAAGATACTGCCCTTGGTGCGGGCAGAAAACAGGCGAGGAGTTCTGTGGCAATTGTGGCAGGAGGGTAGAATGAGGGCAGCCTAGGAAAAATATCGGATCAACGAACTTAAAAACCTAGAAGACGCCCATTGGGTTCAAGCGCACCTTTAATCATTGAACCTTGATTAAACGGCCTTAGCTGCTTAATAAAGAGGTCCTAACCTACGTGCCGAACATCAATAACCCAGGAAAATAGTGGACAGTACAGATTTGACCATATCCATAGCCAGTAAACTCGAATGTTTTTATGAATAACAGCACGCATAGCCTGGAACCTACTGAGGCCTCTTCCTTCTTTTTCTCTTTCCCCAACTAATTGTTAATCCATCATTTATCCGTTTGTCTTATTAGCAGAATACCCAGAACAAGAAGGTTATCCTCTTGAATTTGACCATCTAGGGGGATGCCCAAATCATTCAAAGTGCGGCCATAATCGGACGTTTGTGTACTCATCTGAGATAAGTGCAAAGGTGGACCGTCCACTCTTCCGAAACCAATGTAAACCCCCATACGCACTATTATTCTGAGACCCCTTGAGTTCTGATCCACGACATGCATTAATTGGGGTCGGCGCCCGAGGGGTCGCTGCGAGGGGAGAGAATGGAAAGAGAGGGAATATTGAGTTATGCGATAGTTATCATGATGGTGCTGGTCTCGTTTTTTACCTTAACGAGGGGACCCTCGCCAACGATGATCAACCTGCAGACCCGCCCGATGTGTTGACTGGATCGACATAACACCGTTGACGGGTTGGAACATAGAGAACATTGACACGCCCGAAGCTTGGTCTGTCTTTTGCTGGGAAGTGGCGGGAGGATGGTGGTCAGACGCCGAGAAGGTTCCAGGCGATGATGGTATGGATAATCCCGCCCCGAACAACCTCGGTGACGAGGATGACCTGCTGTGTTGGGCTGCATCAGCCGCGAACATGCTCGAGTATACTGGCTGGGGTTTCGTCAATGGGATAGACACAGCCGATGAGTTCCTTGACTACTTCGAGGACCATGTGATGGATCGAGGCTCCAGCATCGATCAGGGGTTGGTCTGGTGGTTCTTAGGGGCAATTGCTGATATAGAGGATGTCGATCATGGAGGTTTCTGGTTGGACTACGCGGATTACTGGAATTACATCCATGTATATCCTAACCACAATGAAGCACTCAATAAAATCGAAATCACCCTTGCCGGCAAGGGAGCATGTGGCATTGGTGTCGACGAGATCGCAGGTGATGGCTTACATGCCATCACTGTATGGGGTCTTGACATCGATGATACCAAGGACCCCTGGGACCAATCGAGGTACAAGGGCATCTTTGTCTCGGATTCGGACAGCCATAAGGGCGATGCGAACGCCGAAGACTACTTGAGATACTTCAGCGTAGAATTTGACTCGGCCAATGATTATTGGTACATGCCCAGCTACGGAGGCGGATGGTTTATAACTGACGTCGTCGGGCTCAATCTGTTCCCCGGGGCTTCCAGGCCGGTCGCTGATTGCCTGATGCTCGCTGCAAACACGGAAGGGACTCCGGTGTATTTTGATGGCAGCGGATCGACCGACCCTTCTGGCGATGCGCTGTCCTATCGGTGGGACTTTGACGGAGATGGAAAATGGGACACGGAATGGGGTGGCCCGGATACAACCCATCTCTGGACGAATGAATACACTGGCACAGCATATCTGCAGGTCTTTGATGGGCGCCTGACCGACATTTGCCCCATCGATATCGTGGTTGAAAACGTCGAACCGGAGTTCGATCTATCGTTCTCGGACATGATCATCGATGAGGGTACGGATGAAAGCATCACCGTCGAGATCCATGATCCCGGTGTCGATGACCTTCTGAGCGTCCAGATCGATTGGGGCGATGGAACGATATAATGCGTTCGACATGCTCCCGGGTAACAATATCTTCTCGATGTCCCATACCTACCACGACGATAATCCAACAAATACTGTGTCGGACCCCTTCGTGATCGAGGTCGATGTATGGGATGACAGTGGCGGACACGATTCGGAGAGGGATGAAATATGGGTCGTTGATGTCGCGCCTGTGGTCACAATCGAAAGCGTTGTTCAGCCGAACACCTTCTTCGTACTGCCGATCGTGGACACATTGGACTTCACAGGAAGCTTCACAGATGTTGGGACGGAGGATACACATTACGCGGACTGGTTCTGGGGCGATATGACATCTGATGATGGGGTCATCGTCGAGGCTGACGGCTCAGGGAGCGTTACCGCCTCGCACTTCTGGTATGAACCTGGGACGTACACGGTGATGTTGTTCGTCGTAGATGATGATACTAAGCAGGGTCTCGCTGAATGGACTGTGGTGGTCTCAAGTCCGGAGGATGCTATCGACTCGGTGGACGAGTACATACAGGACCTATCGGACTCGGCCTTCGGGAAGAACCCTAACGTCGTATTGAACAGGAAAGATGCTATGCATGGCATGCTAACGGACATCAAGGAGATGATCAACGAGGAGCACTACAATGGCGCGCTAAAGTCCCTATTGAACAGCTTCAGGACGAAAATGGACGGGCTGCCACAAAAGGGCTCCGACTGGATAATCACCCCAGTGGACCAGGAGAACCTGTGCAAGATGGTCGACGCGTTAGCTGAATACATTACCCTCATGAGGTGAGGAGGAACGGGGCAATAGCCCCACATTACTTTCTTTATCATGAGATTTGTATTGAGTGTTCTACCATCCCATGAAGAATGTCGAAATTTGGCTAAGCAGCGCCCACATATCCTTCCAGGGTGCTTGTTGAAAAACAATATTAATCGATATAGCCAGTGTGAGTGGTGGACAGCGCGGGATTTGAACCCGCGGCCTCCGCCTTGCGAAGGCGGCGATCTTCCAGCTGATCTAGCTGCCCGTTGGAACCCTCGTATCATCAACATGAATATAATGTTTTGTGAAATGCCCAGACTGGGCATATCACCTCTTCTTCCTCGAGGGGAGAAGTGACCTTGCCTGCTCGACCATACGGTCCGTCAGCTCAGGAGCTACCCCGAGGTAGTTGGTAGGGTCCATCAGCCTGTCGAGTTCCTCGGTGGTCATGCAAGCACGAACGGACCTGTCCTTCAGCAGAACGTCACGGAACAGGACCCCTTCGGTATCCGCCTTGATGCTCGCCTTGCGAACGACCTCATGCGCCTCCTGACGACCCATGCCTTTGGAGGCCAGCGCGATCATGACCGGTTCGGCCATGATTATGCCCTTTGCGCTCTCCAGGTTGGTCCTCATCTTATCGGGGTAGACCACCAGGCCGGAGAAGACGGTCTCCATCTTGATCAGTATCTCGTCGGTGAGGACGAACACATGGGGGAGGATGAACCGCTCCGCGCTGGAGTTGGTCAGGTCCCTCTCATGCCAGAGCACCATGTTCTCCATGGTGGCGATGGTGAAGGACCGGGCCACCCGGGCCAGGCCGCAGAGGTTCTCCGAAATGACGGGGTTCCTCTTCTGCGCCATGGTGCTGGAGCCCACTTGCTTCTTGATGTCGAAGGCCTCGGCCAGCTCGCCTATCTCGGTGCGCTGCAGGTTCCTGACCTCGGTGGCATACCTCTCGCATGAGGTGCAGAAGATCGATAGGGTCGAGACCAATTCAGCATAGCGGTCGCGGCAGACGATCTGGGTCGCCGCCTCCTCCACACCCAGCCTGAGACCTTTCATGACCTTGGCCTGGAGCTCTATGGCGTTCGGACCTAGCGCCGCCCCTGTCCCTATGGCCCCGGACATCTTGCCCACACAGACGCGGGCGCGCATCTGCCTCAGGCGCTCCAGATGTCTCATGACCTCGCTCAGGTACCCCGCCACCTTGAAACCGAACGTGGTGGGTATGGCGAACTGTCCGTGGGTACGCCCGATCATCATCGTTTCCCGATGCCTCTCCGCCAAGTTGGAGAGCGTCTTGATGAGCTTGAGCAGGTCCTTCTCGATGATGTCGAGGCCTTGCTCCATCTGGATCGCCGTAGCGGTGTCGATTATGTCGTTGGAGGTGGCCCCGAGATGCACATACTTGCCGGCCTCCCCACATTGCTCCGAGAGGGCCTTGACCATGGCCATCACGTCATGCTTGGTCTCGGCCTCGATCTCCTTCACCCTGTCGTTGGAGACGTGCCTGAGGTCTGCCCTTTTATCGATCTCCTTTGCGGCGGTCTTCGGAATGGTCCCCATGGCCGAATGGGCGATGGCCAGGGCGGCCTCCACCCTGAGCTGGGTCTGGAGCCGGTTCTCCTCCGAGAAGATCTCCTTCATCGCTTTACGCCCGTAACGGTAGTCCAATGGGCAAAGAAGCATGCGCTTTCACTCCGCTGTAAGGTAAGGCCCATAGGCCTGCCTGATATAATATCTTGCGTCGCACGATTTAACGGGTTTTCTATTTTTCGAAGTAATGAGCCAGTATTTCGTCCTAAGGCCAGATGGAAAGGTAGATTGAGAACTATCCAGAAATTAATTTATATGATTGTACGGCTTCGATGGTTCGATCAAATTGGCAGACAAGGTCAACACTGGCAGGATACCTCGCGAGATCCTAGACTTCTTCCGTTCCCCTGGTGGCCACTCCCTGATAATCAAAGGTGACGCCGGAACGGGCAAGACCACGTTGGCCTTGCAACTGATAGAGGAGCTTGCGAGCGAGCAGCCGGAATATTACCTATCCATGCGCGTCTCTGACGAGGCGCTTTTCAGACAGTTCCCCTGGCTGAGGGAGAAGGCCAGGAGGAACGAGATCCTCAAGGCGGGCAAGGCGTTCCTGAGAAGGACCGTCCCCCCGGAGAGGGACGAGTTCGACGCCAAGCGCCGCGAGGAGCTGCGGGTGACGAAGGACCTGTTGCAGGCGTTGACGGACGAACCGCCATCCCCCACGGTCGTACGTACCGAGCTTCGCAAGCTGGAGGGTCAGATAGAGGCGGGGGAGATAACCTCTGAGGACGATGACCTGGAGCTTTGCACCGAGGACGGTTCGCTGGTCCTCGAGATGGGCATGATGCTGCCCGAGCTCGAGCTGGCCTATGACATCGTCGAGAACAACCTGCCGACCAAGTCGCTCATCGTGCTGGACAGCATCGAGGCATTGTCGGAGAACTATGGCATCCCAGCGCAGCGCATCGTCACCACCTTGCAACGTGATTTGGTGGAGCATTCCAATACCAACATAACCTACGTGCTCGAGACCTCGGGAAAGTCTATCCTGGACTACCTAGGTGATGGCATAATATCGATGGCCAATGAGGACCGGTCGGGGAGGAGGATGCGCATGCTGATCATCGAGAAGATGCGCGGTGCGAGCGTCCAACGCTGGAAATACCTTTTCACGTTGCAGGATGGCAGGCTGAGGGTCTTCGAGCACGATGCCTACGATGACATGGTCCTACCGGCCAGGCATGAGCCGGTGCCGGAGAACAGCCCCGGTCACATCTCTTTGGGCTTCGCCGCCCTGGACATGGTCATGGGAGGCGCCCCTCGTGGAGGCCTCATGCTCCTGGAGATCGGTGAGAACGTCCCGCAGGACATGGTGCGTTGGTTCGAGACGACCATCGTCCTGGACCAGCTCTCCAAGCGCCGGGGTGCCGTCTGGTTCCCCCAACATTCCCTGGACTATGCCCATCTGGACAAACAGTTGCGCACCATGGTCGGCCTGGACCGGCCCTCCGAGTACCTGAGCGTCCTCGACACCGGCAAGCAGGTCGGCCAGGAGGCTTCGTTCGTCCGCGTGCTGGAGGGAGAGGACGCAATGCATGACCTGCGTTGGGAGCAGATGCGCTATCAGCTCAACACCGCCAAAGGCCCGTACATAGGGATCCTCGGCTTCGATGCCATAGAGGACACCTACGGCCGGAGCGCCATGCCCAGGGTGATGCCCTTCATCGATGCCATGCGCAGGGGTCAGAACGTGATCGTCGCGGAGGCGACCTCCATATCCTCCTCGCTCTCGCAGCTCTCACATCAGGCCAAGATGCACCTGAAGCTCGAGTGCATCGATGGCACTGTTCTGATCTGCGGGCAGAAGCCCTTCACCGCCTACTTCCACATGGAAAGGCGCATGGATGGCGGGGTCATCAAGCCCGTCCTGGTGCCCCTCCTGTGACGTTCCAGCGTCACTTTTTTATCGTTTATTATTATCAGGGCTGATTCTCAGCCAGTTACCTTTATTTTAATAGGCTCCGCTCACCAATCATGGAAATGATTACCAGGGATCAGGTCATCTCCAAGTTACTTGCCGATGAGTACGGAGGGAAGATCCTCAGTGCTACCTTCAGCACGGCGCTTCCTGTCCAGGAGATCAGCAAGGCTTGTGACATCCCCATCGCGGTCGCCTACAGGCGGGTCCTGATGATGGAGGAGGTCGGACTATTGAACGCAGTGTTCGTCGACGAGAAGAAGCGGGGCCGCAAGGTGAAATTTTACAAATGCAATGTCAGCACCATCCGGTTCACGTTCAACGAGGGGAAGTTCTCCATCGAGGTCGATTGGCTGCTCAGTGGCACGCCTCCGGAAATGAGCATACCTTGATCCCAAGATCGCCGTTCGGCCGCAGGGCCGGTTAAATCGATTAATATTGGAACGCTATTCGGTCATGTCGAGGTGGAACCATACCGGACATGCTCGCAGTGTCCCAGCTGCTAACGGACCCCTATGCCGTCAAGATCCTGGTCGCGACGGTAAGGAGCCCGAAGTGCGCTCAGGACATATCGGACCAGTATGGGATACCCATCGCCGCCTGTTATCGTCGCATCCGGGATCTGGAACAGTTCGGCCTCATAATGTGCACGGAGAGGAAGCTGTCCCGCCAGGGCAAGCGCGTCAACTATTACGTCTCGTTGGTCAAGACCGCCCATGTCTACTATGAAGAGGGCAAGTTGAAGGTCAAGTTCGAGATGAAGGACGGTTCCTACAATACGCGCAACGACAACTGGCACGACATAGAGCTCCGTAAGGACCAACAACCTCCGCCCGAGGACAAAGGTCACGAAGGGGAGGAAGGCGACGGACTGTGAATTCCTGGCAGTGGACCAAAAAGGCTTCAGCAATCGAAAATCTTATAAACGGTTTGTATTATGTCGAAGCCGCTTTAGTTGTGAGCCTGAGTATTGAGTGTGAACGTTTATGACCGAGCTTTTAGAGGACCTCGAACAAAAGCGCGCTATGAACAACGCCGAGGCGGAGAAGCATAAGCGACTCCGTGACGACTTAAATGACAAGACCAAAGAATGGGTCCAGAAGCGCGACGAACTGAACGCTGAGGTCCGCAAGCTGGTCGATGAGGCTGCAAAGCACCGCGAAGAGCGGGACAAGCTCAACGAACAGGTTAAAGCGGCCAAGGTGGCCCGCGATGAGATGAACAACAAGGTGAACGAGACCTCCAAAAAGGTCTCCGAGCTCAAGAAGGTCAACCAGCCCAAGGAGGGCGCCCAGCAGATCCCCGTGATGAAGCTGCGCAAGGACCTGAAACAGCTGGAGTTCTCCTACCAGACCCAGTCCTGGGGAATCGAGAACCGGGACAAGGAAAAGGAGCTGGTCGAGAAGATCAAGCAGCTGGACAAGGAGATCAAGGAGCGCGAGAAGAACCTTGAACAGAATGCGGAGGTCAAGATGGCCATCCGGGAGCTGCGCGAGGCCAAGGACTTGGCCGAGGCGGAGCACCGGCGCGTGGGAGAGCTGGCGGAGAGAGCCCAGACCGAACACGACACCATGATCCAGCTCTATGAGAAGGCGGACGCGATGCGCAAGGAGGCCGACAAGGCCCAGGAGAACTTCCTGGAGAACAAGGCCAAGGCCGACGAGGAGCACCGCAAGCACATAGAGAACATCCGTCAGGTGCATGACTACGACAAGATCATCACCGGTCTGAGACAGAAGGCGAAGAAGGCCAAGAAGAAGAAGGACGACACTGTCGCCCAGAAAGAGGCCGACGACATCTTCGAGAAGTTCAAGAAGGGCGAGAAGCTCAGCACCGAGGACCTGATGGCTTTGCAAAAGTCTAGTTATCAATAACTTGGACCTTCACCGGTCCAGATCTAATTTTTCTCTTTCTCAATAATTTTATTAGACCGTTACTGATAAGTATCTTTAGGTAATTAAATTAAGAAAAAGTATATATATCTTCAAAAATATAGTAGATATCGGGAAGGTCTGGGCTAGTTTTCAGAGTGCATCCCATCCCTTCTGACAAGGCTAGCCCTTCCCAAACCTTTTTATCTTCTCTGTATGGGCATTGCCATTCCTGCTGTTCTAAAGCACCTGCGACTAAGTAAAGTTTAATAGCCGTGGCGAGGTTGCCAGAGGGAGGTTGGCGCACATGGTCCTGGAAGGTCTTGGCAAGTCGTTGAAGGACGTCCTGAAGAAGATAGCCAAGTCCAGCACTGTCGATGAGAAGCTGGTCAAGGAGATCACCAAGGACATACAGCGTGCGCTCCTCCAGGCCGATGTCAATGTGAAGCTGGTCCTCGAGATCACCAAGGAGGTGGAGAGACGGGCCCTGAACGAGAAGCCCCCGGCCGGCAAGACCGCGAAGGAGTACGTGGTCCGCATCATCTACGAGGAGCTCGTGAAGATACTGGGCGAGAGGAAGGAGATCCCGCTCACCAGGCAGACCATCATGATGGTGGGCCTCTATGGCCAAGGTAAGACCACCACCGCCGGAAAGCTCAGCCGTTACTTTCATAAGAAGAACCTCAAGGTCGGGGTGATCGCGGCGGACGTGCACCGTCCCGCCGCCTATGACCAATTGAAGCAGATCGCTGACAAGGTCGGCGTCTCGTTCTTCGGCATTCCCGGTGAGAAGAGCGCTGTCAGGATCGTCGAGGAGGGTATGAAGTTCCACTCCGGGACGGACATCATCATAATCGATACCTCCGGGCGCCATGCCCTGGAGGGGGACCTCATCCAGGAGATCAAGGATGTGGCCGCCACGGCCAAGCCGTCGGAGCGCATCCTGGTCCTGGACGCCTCTGTGGGACAGCAGGCCGGACCTCAGGCCCAGGCGTTCCATGAGGCTGTTGGCGTCACCAGCGTCATCGTGACCAAGATGGACGGGACCGCCAAGGGCGGTGGCGCCCTTACAGCGGTGTCACGCACCCAGGCTCCCATCGTGTTCATCGGCGTGGGCGAGCACCTGGAGGACCTGGACCCCTTCGTGCCCTCGCGTTTCATATCTCGACTGTTGGGGATGGGGGACATCGAGACCCTTCTCGAGATGACCAAGGAGGGCGTCTCGGAGGAGGAGGCCCTCGAGACCACCAAGAAGATCATGTCCGGCCGCTTCACCCTCAGGGAGATGTACGACCAGATGGAGATGCTCACCAACGTCGGTCCTCTACAGAAGATCATGTCGCTATTGCCAGGACTGCCCGGCAACGTGCAGGACAAGGTCAACGTGGAGGAGATGCAGGAGCGCCTCTACAAGTACCGCATCATCATGGACTCGATGACGGACGCGGAGATGGATGAGCCCAAGATCATCAAGTCGTCCCGCATCAACCGCATCGCCAAGGGGTCCGGTGTGGAGGCGAAGGAGGTGAGGCAGCTCCTGCAGCAGTACAACAACTCCAAGAAGGCTGTCAAGGGCTTCATGGGCAACCGCAAGCTGCGCAAGCAGCTCATGAAGCAGCTGGGCGGTCAAGGCTTGGAGGGCCAGATGTGAGGCGCTTCATCATCGTCGGCCACAAGGCCTCCACCACGGCGGACTTCAAGCTCGACGACATCGCTGGAGGCGCGGGCCGATTGGACGTTCTGCTCAGATGCGTGAACTCCGCGTTCTTCCTCTCCCACAGCATCCGGACCGACACCGAGGTCTTCCTAGTACTCTTAGGCCCGGGCGATCCCCCTAAGACCGTGAGGTTCGTGGGCAGCGAGCTGCGCTATCTGAACCCCGACGAGAGGAGCACCGCCGCGCTGGTGCGCAACGCCCTCATGAGGAGGGCCAAGGAGGAGGTGCGCTCCTCACCGGGCATCTATGTCTCGTCAATGTCGTTCAAGGACGTCCTGGACCGGTTCAAGGAAGGATGTCAGATCGTTTTCCTCAAGGAGGACGGCGTGCCCCATCGTGACTTCCAGTTCGATGATGACGTCGTATTCGTGCTAAGCGACCACCACGACCTCACATCCGAGGAGGAAGGGGAGCTGCGATCACGCACTGGCTCGGTGATATCGCTGGGACCGCTGTCCTACCATGCCGACCACTGCATCACCATAGTGAACAACGAACTGGACCTCAGGTCGCGGTCGGGAACGAACTGTCCATCTTAATAAGGTTTATTTAATTAAAATGCGCTTATCATCCCGGGATGCAGGTTTTCGGGGGATGGGATGGTAATCCAGACACTTTACGTTGACGACGATCCGTTGCTTCTTGATCTCGCCAAGGAGTTCTTGGAGGGCGAGAACGAGGACCTCACTGTCACCACCTGCACATCTGCCAGAGAGGTCATGGCCCTTCTGAAGGCCAAACCCTTCGATGTCATAATATCGGACTATCAGATGCCATCGATGAGCGGGATAGAGCTTCTCAAGGAGCTCCGCTCCCACGGCATGGACATTCCTTTCATCCTCTTCACTGGCAAAGGTCGGGAGGAGGTCGTCATAGACGCCCTGAACAACGGTGCGGACTTCTACTTGAACAAGGGCGGGAACCCACGCGTACAGTTCACCGAGCTGGAGAACCTGGTGAGGCACATGGTGCTGAAGCGCCAGGCCATCGACGCCGTGAGGCACAACGCCGAGCGCTTCCGCGCCATGATCGAAAACTCCCTGGACATCATCTGCATAACCAACCTGGAATCCAGCATGCGCTATGTCAGCCCATCGGTGCGGAGGGTCCTGGGCTATCCCCCTGAGACAATGGTGGGAGTGCACATGGAGGAGCTGGTCCACCCGACCGACAAGGAGATGTTCCATACGATCCTGCGCGAGGGTGCGGTGGGCATCTCTGACATGGCGGAGTTCCGGGTGCGTCGGGCGGACGGTACCTTTTCCCATATCGAAGGGTCCTTCTCCAAGATGAAGGACGACGAGGGCAAGGCCTATGTGGTCTTCAATGGCAGGGAGATCTCCCAACGCCTCCTGGCCGAGGAGCGCATGAAGGTCTCCGACGAACGGTATCGCCTGCTATTCGAGAACGTGCCTACCGGCATCGCCCTCATGAGGGAGGGCATCATAGACTGCAACATCCATGTGGCGGATATGCTGGGACGCACCGTCAAGGAGATCATCGGGAAGAAACCTTGGGAACTCGCCCCAGAGAGGCAGAGGGACGGCATCAGGTCGGAGGACCTGTTCCGCTCCGTGACCGCTAAGGGCAGGATCGGACAGAGCACATGTTTCGAATGTGTCCTTTCCCACAAGGACGGGCATGCCGTGGACGCCCGCATCACCCTCAAACCCGCGTCGATACAGGGCGAACAACTGATCCTGGCCACCTTCACGGAGCTGGCCTGCCGGGTCGATGCCGATGAGGTCGACCTTACCGAGGAGACCTGCAACGCGCTGCTCAACCTCACCCCGGACGCCATCCTCATCTGCGACAACGAGGGGAAGGTCTCATTCGCCTCGCCCCACAGCGCGAAGCTGCTTGCGGGCGACCATCCATCGAAGATCGTCGGTAGGTCCCTGGTCGAGATGTTCCCGGAACAGGAACGACCGAGGTTGAGCAAGGACCTGGAGGCGATCGCCAACGGACTCGCTCCGAGCAACATGCGATACAACGTGAGCTCACCGACCGGCCAACGGTTCATCGATGTCAAGGCCTCCCCGATCCTGGACCAGAAGCGGCGGCCTCAGGGCTGCGTCTGCCTGTTCCGCGATGTGACCGAGGGCGTGATGTCCGACTCCGCCGCCATAGCTGCCAACGACAAGGTGGAGGAGATGTCGGGCCTGATGAGCGATGAGCTGTCCAAGCGCCTCGCCGCACTAGTGGGGGACCTTCAGCTGCTCTCGTTCCGTTCGAGGGACCCAGATGTGAAGCAGCATGTGGAGCGTGCGATCGGCCAGGCGGCCCAGATCGACCACTATCTCACCGTGGCACGCACCTATCGGGGGGTAGGCACGCGACCGCCCACCTGGTTCTCCCTATCGTTGGTCTGCCAGGCCGCCCTGTCCAAGGTGGACCTCAGGGGGGCCTCCTTCGATGCGGAGATGGACGACATCGAGGTTCTGGCCGACCCGGCCTTCGGCAACGCCCTGGAGCACCTCTTCCAATCACAGATAGAGCGCAGCCCGCGCACCAGGCACGTCAAGGTCCGGACCGAGGGGCGGGAGGCGGGAACGCTCATCCTGGTCGAGGACGACGGCATGGGATATGAGACGATGGACAAACAGCGCATCTTCGACGCGGACAACGGCGGCTTCGGCCTCCGCTTCGTCAAGGAGGTCTTGCACGCCTCGCACATGCGCATCGAGGAGAAGGGAGAGCCGGAAATAGGGGCGAGGTTCGTCATCACCCTTCCCGCCGGCCAGGTCCGGCCCGTACGTTGATGGGCAAAATTAATCTAGCGCCGTGCGTTTACGAGGTCCGATGGCCACCTCCAAGATCGCCCAGCACCACCATTGCCGGAGTTGCGGGAAGGCGTTCGTCGGCGACGAGGCGTTCTGTACGACCGAATGCGGCGACACCAACCAGGCCGTCTTAAAGCGCAAGAAGAAGCAGCTCCTTTTCCTATATGCTATAAGCTTCATAATTCTCATCGTCGCTATCGTGTTCATGGGACTATGAGCGGTGTGGTGGTGGGCGGGACATTCAACGCCATGCACAAAGGCCATAGGGCATTGTTAGACAGGGCGTTCTGCGCAGGGGAGCAAGTGTTCATCGCGGTCACATCGGACCGTTATGTGGCGGGGCACAAGACCACCGCCCTTCCCTACGAAGAGAGGGAATCCGCCGTGCGCAGGTACGCCGAGGGCAAAGGGAGACCGTTCGTCATCCTCCCGTTGCATGACACCTTCGGGAACGCCACCACGAGCGTCGAGTTCCAGAGGATCGTGGTCTCCCCGGAGTCGCTAGCGAACGCCGAGAGGATAAACCTCCTCCGCAAGGAGAAGGGCCTGCCCGCACTGGAGATCGTCAAGATACCATATGTCCTGGCCAAGGACTTCCTTCCCATCAGCTCGAGCCGGATAGACCAGGGTGAGATCGATCGCGAGGGAGAGCTGCTTCGCCCCCTACGGGTCGGAGTGGGTTCGACCAATCCGGTGAAGTTGGGGGCCGTCCGTTCCGTGATCTCACGATTCTACAGGGAGACAGAGCTTCATGGGGTGTCGGTCGACTCCGGTGTCGGGAAGCAACCCTTCGAGGGCAAGGTCCTGGAGGGCGCATTGAACCGGGCCAGGGCCTGCCTGCGGGACAATGACATAGGCGTCGGTATCGAGGCGGGCGTCTATCAAGGGGACGATGGCCTGTACGATGTGCAGCAGTGCGTGGTGATCGATCGGATGGGCTGGGTCACCCATGGTCACGGACCCGGTTTCAGATATCCCGAGATCATCGCTAGGGAGCTCAGGGCGGGGCACAGCGTGGGAGAGGCGTGCGATCGCCTCTTCGGTCTGGAGAACAACGGTCACAAGGGAGGGGCCATCGGGCTACTTACCGATGGCGTCCTAAGAAGGAAGGAGCTGACGGAGCAGTCGGTCCTGGCGGCGATGGTGCCACGCGTTCGCACGGACCTATATCTGGATCAGGCCTGAGCCCGGTCCCGTCGCGCACGGATGAAGCTCAGGTAGTCGTCCAGTGTGCCGCAGTTGTCCACACCTATGCACTCGAACCGGTGGAACTTGGTGCAGTAATGGCCACCCTCCGTGCTATGGACGCATAGGTGCTGGGCATCGGCGCGGCACTTGTCCTTTATGCAGGCGAACCCGTGATATTTCCCGTGACACAGACCATCCGTGTCCATCTGTGGGCATGACATCTGAACTCCTCCATCGTCGAGGTCGATGCGACGACGTTCGAGCGAAATGCTCGAGGAGGGCATCCCAGACATCCCCGTCGTCACAACTTTCCCTTCTGAACGTCATATGAACGTCAGACGATATAAAGTTGTCCATCGATGTGTCCAGGTAGTAAAATTTTGTAAGATTGTAGTATGACGTTTGTAGGACAGACTGTATCTTTGTAGGGCCAAGGGCAAAGCTGAAAATCATCACACCGTTATCCTGGCCGAGTGATCGTCTGACCGGTCTGACCTATAACAAGCTGATGAACCAAGCTGTGGCGCTCTACAAAGATGGAGAGTATCTGGCAGCTTACGACCTCGTCACCAGGAACGCCACCATGGTAGGGGGGAATCCAGCCCAGATATTCAATTTCAGGTATTCCTTTGCCTGCCGGAGCGGTCGCCCCGGGCTGGCCATGTACATATTGAAGGAGGCCGTGATCGACCGGGGTTTCTGGTATTCCTACGATAATCTATTCTCCGATGACGATCTCGAGCCGTTGCGCGCACTTCCGGAGTTCAGGAGGATGGCCGATATCTGCAAGGAGAGGGAGGTAGCGGCGAAAGATGCATCGAGGCCGGAGCTGACCTTGGTTCTGCCAGAGGGCGATGCCAATGAAGAAAGGGTCGTGCTGGTGGCTCTGCATGGCAACGAAGAGAGCGCTAGACAAGCCCAGGCCCAATGGGCCGCTGGGAACGAATCGAGATACATGATGGCCTTCCCCCAATCCTCACAGGTGGGGTTCACCGATGGTCACTATTGGAACGACATGGAGAAGGGCGTAAGTGAGCTGAGGACGCATGTGCGGCACATCCAGGACCGGTTCTCCCTGGAAGGCAAGGATGTGGTCCTGGGAGGTTTCTCAGCGGGGGCCAGGGTGGTGCTCCATGCCTTGCTCGAAGATGAGGTGGAGGTCGGAGGGTTCGTGATGGTGGCCCCGTGGCTGCCCGACCTGGAGGTCCTGGGACCCAGGTTGCGGTCGTTGAGGAGGAAACAGGTCCGCGGGTTCGTCATCTGTGGGGACCAGGACCAGGACTGCAAGGGACCGACGGGCCGGCTGGCCCAGATGATGGAGGGGGAAGGGATACCTCACCGCTACATGAGCGTGCCTGGACTGGACCATGATCTCCCGGACGGTTTCGCAAATCAAGTCCCGGCCATCATCGAATATCTCAAGAAAGGGGTGTACGGGCCCTAGAACAAAGGGGAGATGGCGCCGAGGGGGAGATTCGAACTCCCGTGGTACGGAGTACCACCAGCTCTCAAGGCTGGCGCCGTGATCCGGACTTAGCTACCTCGGCCTATGTCGCGGGAGTAGCCCTCCCGACTAAAAAAGGTTACCTCAAAGTATCTGGACCTGCTTGTCGCGAATGACCCGGTCCAGGTCGAGCTCGAAGCCGACCACCGGGTTGCCGAGGTCGAAGTTGGTGATGACCTCGGGATGCAGTTCCCCGAAGGTGCCCACCGTCTCGTCCTCGAACACTATCTGCGCTCCCCGACCAGGTAGATAGGCGCCGCTGTCGCTCGCCACCACATAGAACTTAGCGGACAGGTCCCGCATCACTCCCTCCACCAGCGACTTCCCCTCGGTGAAGGATGCCTTGGGGTGGATGCTCAGGGCGGCCAGGTGCTTACGTCTCTTGGCGTTCTCCAGGACATCCCCCACCTCGAAGATGCGCTGGGGCAGCTCACGGTGCTTGCTCTTCCTCAGGACGGCCAGCAAGGATGGGGTCAGCCATGCGCGCAGGCAGGTGTGGGCCTCCGACACCGGGTTGAGCACCTCCACCAGCTCCCGTTCCGGAACGCGCATCATGATGAACTGGTCGTTGGGATTGCTCAACGTGAGGGTGGTAACTTCCCAGTAACCATATCCGACCATGAGCTGCCGCACCAGGTCCGACGCCCTCTCTATGCTCCGCTCCCCACCGATGGTCTGGGACCGGGGCGGGGTGTTGCCGAAGCGTTCGTAACCGTGACCGATGGCCAGGTCCTCCACCAGGTCGGCCATGTGCATCAGGTCCATGCGCCATGGCGGCACCTTCACCTCAATATTGCGACCGGTGGGGTCCGCGTCATAGCCCATGCGTCCCAGGCAACGGCATATCTCCCAGTCGGACAACGTCAGACCGAGCCAGGCGTTGGCCCAGGCGGCATCGAGCTCCCAAACCTTGGGGTGCAGGTCCGGCGTCACCATGGACGTGGGACCCTTGACCTCCACGGTCTCGATGCGCCCACCCCTCTCCGCCAGGGAGGTGGACACGATGTTGAGGACGCCGGAGATGGCGAACAGGTCCATGCCCGTGACGTCGATGAAGATGTTCTCCGTTTCGGGCGTCACCGTGGTGAGGGCCCCGTTGATGATGGGCGGGAACGACAGCACGTCGTCGTTCTTGTCCAATATCACCGGGTAGCGGTCCTTTCCGTCCAGGATGTGGCGGTAGTCGACGCCCTTCTCATGCCTCTCCAGGACCTCGCGCATGGTCATGGGCTCGCTCTTGGCCAGGGGCACGAAGGATATCGAATCGGGATCGGCGGCCAGATAACGGAACGGGGGCTTGACCCGGTCCAGGTCGTGCACCCCGATGGCCACCTTGACCCTCTTCCGCCCCACGGTGAGGTGCAACTTCTCCTGCAGCTCCATGAGCGAGCGTATCATCGGGTCGCTCATGGTGACGTTGCGCACCACCCCCGCGACGCAGTGAGGCCTCACATCGAGGACGCTCTCGTCCCAGGTCATGGTGATGCCTGAGGGCCGGTGGGGGTAGTGCTTCATGCCTGATTCGATGTCGAAGAAGTTGCGCAACGCCCGGGCCACCCCCTCCACGGAGTAGAGGTCCGGACGATTGGGGAAGAACTCCACGGCCGTCTCGCCCGAGGATGGCTCGTAGCGGTCCACGCTGGCCCCGATCAGGGGCACGCGCTCCAGGACCTTCTCGGGCCTGACCTCACCACCGACCAGCTCCAGCAGATCGCCCATGTTGAAAGTGATGACTGGCATGCACGCCTGCCATAAGGTTGTGGCTATTTTACCTTTTTCAGCGCCCCAGCTCGCGATGCGCCTTGCCCAGCTCGCCAGCCGATTGGGCCGCCAGTGTGGAGAGCTCCCCGGCGAGGGCGGCGGCCGCCACGATCTCGGCGAATTTCTTGGCCTTCCCGTTGCCCACACAGTCCAGCAGGGAAAGTGCCTCTCTCTGGCAGGGCAGTCTCGTGCCGCCGCCGACCGTACCTACCTCCAGGCTCGGCAATCGCACCGATATGTAGAGGTCCTCGCCCGAGCGCTCGCAGGTGGTCATGCCCATGGAGCCCTCGACCACCTGGGCGGGGTCCTGACCGGTGGCAATGAAAACCGCCGCGAGGATGTTCGCTATGTGAGCGTTGTGACCAAGGGACATGGCCATGACGCTGCCGACCAGGTTCTTCCGGTAACAGGTCTCCACCGCGCTGTCGATTGTCGTCTTTAAGCGCTCCTCTACGATGTCGCGAGGTATGGTCACGTCGGCCAGCATGATCTTCCCCCTACCGTCGATGAGGTTCATGGCAGAGGGCTTCTTGTCCACGCACATGTTGCCCGAGACCGATATCAAGGCGATGCCGGTCTCCCTCTCGATGTAACGTGATGCCGCCTCGGTGGCGATGGTCGCCATGTTCATGCCCATGGCGTCCCCGGTGTCGTAGCTGAAACGGAGGTAGAGGCTGCGCCCGGTGGCGAACGCCCTCACCTTGATGAGCTTCCCATGCTTGGTGGTGGATTCCGCCTCGGACCTGATCTCCTCGAAATGGGAGTTGACGAAGCCGACCACCCTCTGGCAATCTCGCACGCCCTTGGTCCGGAAGACCGGGGCCCGGGTCATCTCGTCCTTGATGATGATGACATCCACGCCCCCTGAGGCGGTGATGGCCGAGCAACCGCGGTTGACGGACGCCACCAGGGCGCCCTCGGTGGTGGCCATGGGAACGTAGAAATCACCCTTGGCATGGTCACCGTTGACGCGGAGGGGACCTACGAAGCCCAGGGGCACCTGTACACAGCCCACCATGTTCTCGACGTTCTTCTCCGCCATTATCGGATCGAAGCTGCAGTGGGAGATGTTGTCCAGGCTCGCGCCCGTGACCTCCTCCAATCCCTTCCTGCGCTCGTCCACGTCCGCCTTGGTCCTTCCCCGGTTCTTCAGGCCGCCCGTCATGGAGATCGAGGTTGGTATGGGCTGGGGGCTCTTAATCCTAGTCCCCTGTCTCCCGCTCGGCCTTTGCAGGTGACCCGGGGGTGGACGCCGATGTCCCTTCGATCCTCATCACGCTGGGGATGAAGAAGGCAACGACCCCCATGACGGCTGTCACCACTCCGGCGATGATGAACCACGGCTGCACCCCCATGACATCGGCCAGTGGTCCTGCGAAGGCCAGGCCGATCGGCGTGACCGACATCGCCAAGGCGGAGATCAGGGCCAGGATCCTCCCCTGCATACCAGGTTCCACTCTAGACTGGATGATGGCGATGATGGAGCCATTGAGCACGGAGAACATGGCACCGATGAAGAGAGCGAGGACGAGCAGTAGCAGCAGCCCATCGCTGGGAACTATCCCGATAAGGGTCGCCCCCACTCCCGCCAGGGCGGTCGCTGCCATCACGGTGACGATGCGACGCTTGGTCCCACCCCATATCCCCAGGAGTACCCCGCCAGCAATGGCGCCCACCCCGAAGCAGGACTCCACCCAGGCCAGGTCCAGGGCGTCCCCTTTGAAATATTCCACCACCAGCAATGGCATAAGGACGAAGGCCGGGGAAAGGAGCAGGTTGGCGATAAGGAATATTCCGATCACCTTCAAAGCCCCAGACCAGTTCCGCAGCACCTTCCAGGCGGCGGCCATCTCCTTGATCACATGTCGCTCCTCCATGCTGGGCTTGGGCTCGGGGATACGTATCAACGCCAATGGGACTATCGCCAGAAGGGCGGTGAGGATATCGATGCTCAGGATATACTGGATGGGAACAAAGGCAAAGAGGGCCGCCGCCATCGGTGGGGCCAGGACAGATGACAGACCATATATCGATTGGTTGAGGCCGGCCACCCGGGCCAGGTTCCTCTCCGGCACCAACAGGGCGGTCGCGGCCTGGCTGGCTGGCCAGTGGAAGGCGGCGAGGCAGGAACGAGCGAACAGCACGATATAGATCTGCCACACCTGCACCACGTCCAGGGCGAAGAGGGCCACCAGCACCGCTGTGGTGATGGCCATGAGCCCGTCGGCCCCTATCATGGTGAGACGACGTCTCCAGCGATCCACATAAACGCCCGCGAATGGGGTGAGGAGTATCTGAGGCACGATGCCCATGATGGCCGCCATGGCCAGGACCGTGGCCGACCCGGTGGTGATGGTCAACCACCATATCAAGGCGAACTGCACCAGGGCGCTTCCGATGAGGGAGACGGCCTGTCCGCTCCAGATGGCCATGAACCTCCCTAGCCACTTCTCCTCCTTGACGGTCGCATGACCCGGTCCAGGCCCTAAGGGTCCTTCCATGTCATTGGCCTAAGCTTATGCACCGCCTATAAACCTCATGGTCACAAGTGGTCATCCGCTCGACATCCCCATTGACAAAGCACCGATCGCAGCGCGCAAGCCATTAATACGTGCGGCTCGCAACGACGATGAAGGTGATACCATTGACGTATTCCGTGGAGAAGACCGATGATGAATGGCGCAAGACCCTGACCACTGAGCAATATCGCATCCTCAGGAAGAAAGGGACGGAGTTCGCCTTCCGTAACGCCTATTGGGACAATCATCGGAAAGGGACCTACGTGTGCGCGGGATGCGCCAACGAGCTGTTCCCATCTGAAAAGAAGTTCGAATCGGGGACCGGGTGGCCAAGCTTTTGGGAGGCGATCGGACCAGGTGCGGTGGAGACCGAGACGGACCGCAGCCAAGGAATGGTGAGGACCGAGGTGCGATGCGCGCGATGCGGTGGTCATCTGGGGCATCTCTTCGAGGACGGTCCTGCTCCGACCGGCCTCAGGTACTGCATGAACTCTGGTTCGTTGAGCTTCATAGAGAAATGAGCGGTCGGTCCGATTCACTTATTTTTGGAGGAATAAGCCGCCAACTAGGGCGAAATCGTGTCATGCTATGACATGCCAGTAGGGCTTCAAGCACCGGTTCTGCACAATTCGCAGTATTAATTTCAAATACTACATTCGTCTTTCAATATGTTTCATGGGTGAAGTAGCCACCCAGAGGGCGATAACCGAAAATGTATAGTATGAGTCCGAACACGGGTAAATTGCTTACCGATGAAGAGACGATCGAACGCTTCAGAACCAGCAAAGAGTGGGGCTTGCTAACCTCAATGGACCTGCGCCAGTGCGATCCGGAGAAGATCCGGAGCAAGGAGACCATTGGACAGTTCGCCATCGACCTTTGTGAGTATATCGACATGAAGAGGTTCGGGGAACCGATCGTCGTCAGATTCGGTGCCGACCCGCGGGTGCAGGGATATTCCTTGGCCCAATTGATCGAGACATCCATGATCTCCGGCCATTTCGCCGAGGACACGGACCGCGCATTCATCGACGTCTTCAGCTGCAAGGAGTACCCACCAAAGAAGGTGGCAGAGTTCTGTGCAAAGTACTTTGGCGCAAAGGATGTCGAGTATTCAGTCTCGTTCAGGACCTAAACGAAACATTTTGGGCCGACCGGGAGGTCGGTCCTAGGAACTTATTATTTTCAAAATCAATGCAAATGCCGCACCCTTTTTCCTAATGATCGACCACCCCACCCGTCTCACAATAGATCGAAGGACGTGTGGCAATGACCTTACCAGTCGCAAAAAGATAGAAAGGTTTAAAATGGAATGCGCCATTCGCCAGAACACAGGGGCCCATAGCTTAGCCTGGCTGGAGCGCCCGGCTGATAACCGGGAGGTCAAGAGTCCAAATCTCTTTGGGCCCACCATTTCCATCTGGCTCATTCACCAAAATGCCTTTCTGAGGGCATTTCACATTTCTTTGGTACTGGGCATAGATTTGCATCCCTTCCATCATGTCGGTCAGATCGAAGAGAAGCACTCGGTGATGTGGTTCATTCATTTTACAACTCATGCTAAAATTTAACAAAAACAATTTTTTCATTCTTTATCATTCGGCCTCAGACCCTCAGTGGTCTTCTCGTTCCTACATATCTGCTTCCAGAACTCGATCCGTTCAATGGCCAGGGCGGTCTGGCTGGCGAAGGCGGCGATCAGTCGCTCCTGCTCCAACCTGATGATCGCCTCCTGCTCCTCGGGCTGGATGCCAATTACCCCTACGATCCCGTTCGGCGTTCGAAGAGGATAGTACCTCAACGCTGCCGAGGCCAGTGTGTCGGTGTCCTTTCCCGAGCTTATACCATTTTCATAGGTCCAATTGGCGGCGGTCATCTCCTTCTCGTCAAGGTTCAATCCACCGTTGGCATAGGCAACACTAAGCTGTTCCCTTTTAGGCAGGAGGTAGGCGGAACGGCAATTGCATGACCTCATGATGTGTCCGCTGACTGTCTCCAGCGCCACCTTCGTATCGTTGACGCTGGCAAGGTCCAAACTCAGCGCATAAAGGGTCGAGGTGTAGTCATCCCGCCTCTGGGCGGCCATGGCATAGTCCTTCGCCCTGACCACTAGGAGGCTTATGACCACGCCCACGGTGAGGAACGCGGCGAAGGTGATGAGGTACTCCGTATCGCTGACCCGGAAGCTCAGGTCGAGGCGGGATGAAGAAGAAATCAAGACCAGGACGCTCACCCCCGCGGTGAAGATCGCGAACCACAGCCCCCATGTTATGGCGGCCACCACCACTCCGATCAGGTAGAGCATGACCAAGTTGGTCGATGAGATGTAAGGTTCGACCAACACGGCTATGATGGTCAAGATCATGACCATCCACACCGTCAGGAAATAATGGTACTTGACCAGCGGCACCCTGGACCCTTCCTCGGGCTCCCCGGTTTCTTTCTCCGGTTTACCGAGACTGCTGATGATCAGAATGTCTATCGGCCCGGCTAGTCGCACGATCTGGTTGGCCACCGATCCGAAGACCAGCTCCTGCCATAAGGGACGGACGGGTCTGCCAACGATGATCCTGGTCACATTGTTCTTCTTGGCGAAGCGCACGACCTCCTCCGCGATGGCGACACCGAAGCTGGTGAAGGTCTTCGCCCCCATCTAGAGCCAGCTCCAATCCCCTCATGGCCTGCATCCTGTCCTTCCGGGACATGCGGTTGTGCGCCGGGGTTTCAACGTAAATGGCGTACCATTCCGCCTTGAGCTCGTCGGCCAGCCGACGTCCGGTCCGAATGAGCCGCTCGTTGAGGGTTTTGCTGTTACCGATGCATACCAGCAGTCTCTCTCCAGCTGGCCAGGGTCCCGGGATGGAGCGGGTCTGCATGTACTCCAGCATCTGTTCATCGATGTGCTCGGCGGCGCGTCGGAAGGTCATCTCCCGCAGTGCGATCAGATTGCCCTCGTTGAAGAATCGCTCAATGGCCACAGCCGCCTGGGCAGGGACGTAGACCTTGCCCTCCCTGAACCGTTGGATGAGCTCCATCGGGTGGCAGGTCCACGATCTTGATCTCGTCAGCTTCGTCCAGCACCGAATCGGGGATGGTCTCCTTGACCTTGATCCCAGAGATCTGTTCGACGGCATCGTTCATGCTCTCCAGATGCTGGATGTTGAGGGTGGTGTAGACGTCTATGCCGGCGGCAAGCAGCTCCTGTACGTCCTGGTACCGTTTGGTGTGACGGGAGCCGGGGGCATTGGTGTGCGCGAGCTCATCGACCAAGACCAGCTGTGGAGATCTGGCCAGCACGGCATCCAGGTCCACTCTTGCCGGGTTATCCCCCGGTATGCGATCTCCGCTGAGGGATGGTCTCGAGACCGATCAAGCAGATCTTCGGTCTCCTTCCTTCCATGGGACTCGACGCAAGCGACCACCACATCCGTACCCTTCTTCGACTGATGCTGGGCATCCTCCAGCATGGTATAGGTCTTGCCCACCCCGGCCGAGTAACCAAGGAATACCTTCAGCTTCCCCTCGACTGCTTCTCGCTCCTCCGCCTCCACTTGTTTGAGCAGCTCGTCGGGGTTCGGTCGTACGTATTCCACGTCTCATCCCCCCCGTATGAGGGACTCGACGATCGGTCCGAGAACCAATGTAAGGAAAAAGCTCAGCGCCCCTATCAAGCACTACCACGCCGATCAGCCAGAAGATGAAGAGCGGAGTATGGGTGGGCAGGGTCCCGGGACTCACCGGCACGGGCTTCTTCGATGCCAACGACCCGGCCAGGGCCAGGGTCAGGACCATACCGGGAACCGGCCGATGAGCATGGCGAGGGCCAGGATCGTGTTGTAGAACGGCGTGTTGTTGACAAGGCCGGCGAAGGCGCTGCCATTGTTGTTGGCGGCGGAGCTGAACGCGTAAAGGATCTCGGTGAACCCATGCGGGCCGGGATTGGAGACCGCCGACCTGCCCTCGGGAATCATGACCGCGATGGCCACACCGATCAGTATCGTGACGATGGGGATGAGGATGATGATCGTGCACAGTCTTCATCTCATAGGGGCCGATCTTCTTCCCCAGATAGTCGGGCATGCGGCCGATCATGAGGCCGGCCACGAACACCGCGATGATCACGAAGATCGAGCATACCATACAGCCCGGACCCGACCCCCCGAACACCACCTCACCGAATTGGATCAGGAACAGGGGCGACATCCCCCCAGCGACGTATAGGAATCGTGCATGGAATTCACCGCCCCACAGGATGTCGCCGTCGTCGAGACGGCGAAGAGGCTGGAGGGCACCACCCCGAACCTCACCTCCTTCCCCTCCATGTTCCTCCTGGCTGAATTGGGTGGCGATCTGGGATACCCCGATTTCGTCAAAGGTGGGGTTTCCGGTCTGTTCGGCCCAAATGGCAATGCCGATGAAGACGACGAAGATCATCACCATCGCGATGAGCAGCGCGATCCCTGCCGCCGGTCGCGCACCATGTTCCCGAAGACCAAGCACAGGCCGACCGGGATCATCAGGATGGCCAGTATCTCCAACAGGTCGGTGAAGGGCGTAGGGTTCTCGAACGGATGGGCAGAGTTGGCGTTGAAGAATCCCCCACCGTTGGTGCCCAGTTCCTTGATCGCCTCCTGGGACGCCACAGGTCCCACGGGAATGGTCTGTTCGGTGACGGTGAGACCATTGGAATCAGTCACTGGTTGAAGCAATTGCCCGGTGATCGGCCCATCCAACGTCTGGACCGCACCCTGGGAGACCAGGACCAGGGCCAGTATGAAACAGATGAACAGGATGAGAGTGGCCTTGGTGATATCCACCCAGAAGTTGCCGAGGTCCTTGGTCTTCCTCTCGCGGATGCCCCGGATCAGGGCCATCAGGACGGCAAGGCCGGTCGCCGCGGACAGGAAGTTCTGCACGGTGAGCCCGACCATCTGGGTGAAGTAGCTCAGGGTGGTCTCTCCGCCATAGGATTGCCAGTTGGTGTTGGTGACGAAGCTGACCGCGGTGTTGAAGGCCAGGTCCGGAGACACCGTCCCCTGGTCCTGGGGGTTGAAGGGCAGGTACTGGCTGGAGCATGATCACGCCCATAAGGAAGAGGATGCCGATGACGTTGAACAACAGAAGCGACAAGGCATACATCTTCCAGTCCATCCCTTCGCCCTCCAGCTTGGCCGGACTATAGATGAACGCCTCGACTCCGACCATGGTCGGGCGATCCTTCCTGGTCTTTCGTCGTAGACGTCGTGAACAGCCTGCACGTACCAGGCGGCGATGATCAGGATGAAGAAGAAGAATGTCATGAAAGCCAGTCGTGGGTGGACATGCCAAGGACCCTGTCGTCGGCCGTTGGACTGTGCGGCTCGGCGGAGGTCCCGCCCCCTCCTTGAGCCTGTTCATCGTCCAGGGCCAGGTTCAGTCCAGCACATTGACGGTCTTCTCCCCTAGAATGCCGAATTGCCTGTCATCGGTGTTCTGGTCGATGAGATCGCGGACCTGGTCCTCGCTCATGTTCCTGCTCCCGCCACCCGGTGGCAGTTGATATATGGCGCTGGCCACACTGATGTCGGGGTCCAGGCCGCTTCCGGAGGCGGTGACCAGGTCGGAGGGTATTGGCTGGGTGTTGTTCGGATCCGCGGCGTGAAGTGCATCGATCCTGTGCTTGCACCATCTCGTCCAAGGCCGGATTGTTTGGCCCATAGTTCGTCCCGGTGGATAGGCTGGCATTGTATTGGAAGCCGGGAGTGGCGGAGGGCCGGCCCCAGAAGTAGCTCGGGTCGTTGAACGGTTGACCGATGAGCTCGGAGCCGACGACGGTCCCGTTGACGCTCGATTGGCTGCCGTTGGCCTGATGCGGGAAGAGCACCTGGGCCACGCCCGTAACCATTAGGGGATAGGCGAGACCGGTCACCAGAGCGAGGACGAGGAAGATGATCGAGGCCGGTCGAGCCTGTATCCTTAACGCTCTCCAAGACCGACCTGGTGAGGTCCGCTGATCGGTCCGCATCTTTCCTGATTCGGAAATGTCCTCTCAGGCCCCCACCCCCAATAGCGAACCAAGGCCATATCGATCAGCTTGATCCCGATGAACGGGACGATGAGACCACCCGAGGCCGTAGATGAGCAGATTGTTCCGTAGCGCCTCTGCGGCGGTCAGGGGCACGATACTTGACCCCTTTCAACGCCAGCGGGATGAGAGAACGATGATGATGGCGTTGAATATGACCGCGGAAAGTATGGCGGCCTGCAGGCCCATGAAGTTAAGGTCGCCCAGCGCCGGATAGTATGCTGGCGAATGCGGCGGGGATGATGGCGAAATACTTCGCCACGTCGTTCGTGATGCTGAACGTAGTGAGAGCCCCTCTGGTCATGAGGAGCTGCTTTCCCGTCTCCACGATCTCTATCAGCTTCGTCGGGTTGCTGTCCAGGTCGATCATGTTGGCGGCCTCTCTGGCGGGCTGCGTTCCGCTGTTCATCGCCACCGCCACATCTGCCTGGGCCAATGCCGGTGCGTCATTCGTTCCGTCTCCGGTCATAGCCACCAACCGGCCCTCCGCCTGATACTGCCGGATGAGGCTCAGCTTGTTCTCTGGGGTGGCCTCGGCCAGATAATCGTCCACACCCGCCTCTGCCGCTATCGCCGCCGCGGTCAGCTTGTTGTCGCCCGTGATCATGACCGTCTTGATGCCCATGCGACGGAGCTGGGCGAACCTCTCCTTCATTCCGGGCTTTACGACGTCCTTGAGGTGGATGACCCCAACGGCCTTCGTAATTGAGCGCTATGACCAAGGGAGTGCCACCTGAACGGGCGATCCGGTCCACCTCATGGGCAAGCTTCTTCGGGATCTCGTTGCCCGAGGCTTTGACGTACCTAGATATGGCATCGGCGGCCCCCTTGCGGATGACCCGGTCCCCATAGTCCACCCCGCTCATCCTGGTCTGGGCGGTGAACGGAATGAAGCGCATCTCCGGATGCGCCTGTAGACCCGTTTCTCCATCCTTGATGCCATATTTCTCTGTCGCCAAGTTGACGATGCTACGACCCTCCGGTGTCTCATCGGATAGGGACGACAGCAAGGCGAGCTCGGCGACGGTCTCCGCACTTTCCCCCTCGACCGGGATGATCTCGACCGCCTGGCGATTCCCCAGGGTGATGGTCCCGGTCTTATCCAGTAGCAGAACGTCCACGTCGCCGGCAGCCTCGATGGCCTGTCCAGAGAAGGTGATGACGTTCTTCTGGATGAGGCGGTCCATACCGGCGATGCCGATGGCACTGAGCAGACCCGCCGATGGTGGTGGGGGCCAGGCAGACCAACAAGGCGATGATGACGGTAAGTGTGATCGGGCTTCCCTGCCCGGTTATGAAGACGCTGTAGATGGAGAACGGGAGCAAGGTCGCACAGACAACGATGAAGATGATCGTCAGTCCTATCAGAAGGGTGTTCAGAGCGATCTCGTTGGGCGTCCTCTGTCGTTTGGCACCCTCGATCAACGAGATCATCTTGTCCAGAAAACCCTCTCCGGGATCGGATGATGCTTTGATAATCAACCAGTCCGATAATATGCGGGTCCCACCGGTCACCGCGCTGCGGTCCCCACCGGATTCCCTGACGACCGGAGCGCTCTCACCAGTGATGGCGCTCTCATCTACTGATGCCGCACCTACCACCACCTCACCGTCCACAGGGATGGAGTCCCCGGTTTGGCAGTAGAACAGGTCACCCTTGCGAAGCTCTGAGGAGGAGGTCATGAAGTAATCGGAATCAGCAGGCCTTGTCCCTTTAGTTATCACGAAGCCTTCATTCATCTTCCTGGCCTCGGTGGTCGTCCGCATATTCCGGAGGGCGTCTGCCTGGGCCTTCCCTCTGCCCTCTGCCAGAGCTTCGGAATAATTGGCGAAGATGACCGTGAACCAGAGCCAGATGGATATAAGACCGATGGACAGAGCCGATTGCTCGCCCTGACCAAGGAGTGCCTGGAAGAACAACAGTGTGGTAATAGCGCTGCCCACCTCCACTGTGAACATCACTGGGTTCCTGATGGTATGACGAGGATCCAACTTCCATATGGCTTGAGCCATGGCCCAACGTCTGATCCGCTTCTGTTCCTCCTTGTCGATAGACCGCGAGCGTTTCCTTGATACCTTCTGCCCTTCTTCCATTGCCTCACCAGTGAATTAAGAGGCCCGATCTGGCTTTAAGCCGGACATCATAAATCACTTACCTCAGGATATATGTTCGTATTAAGAACTGTTAAACAATTAGATATTTGTACAAAATAGATTGATTATTTCGTCATTCGTAGCATATAAGACGTGAATATCACTTATTATTGGCAGGCAATGTCGATCAATAAAACGGATAAAGAATCCTAATGAGGAAAAAATTGCAAAGAACAAAGGAAGGACGTGCCATCACGACTGCCATCGAAGAGGCTTTTCTTGCGTCTTTCCAGTCATTTTCGTGTAACAAAATCACTTTGAGCCCACCACTTTTTCTGAATTAACACGAAAGGTCATTTTTCGGAACTGTCGTTATTTTTTATAATTCAGTCATCTTGTCTTGCCATTAGGTCATATCTGATCGCCTAGGTACAATGCGAGATACTATCGCGACATGATGATGCCTTCATGCACGATCATCTCGGAGATCGTCTCGGAGGGCGTCATGAGCGCCCATTGCCTTCGCCTAAAGGTCCGTCTGAGCGTGTGGTTCGGAGGGCTCCTCTAGTTGTTTTCTCGGTCAGAAATCCTGATCCTTCCACCTGATATTGGTGGTGTTAAAATACAGTAAGGAAATTTCCTATCAAATCTAAAGTTAAGGTAATTCTTGTCTTACAGGCATAAATTTGATATAGTCCTCTTTATCAATTTTGAGGTATGACGATTTCATTGGGAAAAAACAATATGGCTAGGGTTGGAATACTTGGGGTGATAATCATCATCATAATCGTTCTGGTGGTACTCGCTATTTTCGGAATTTTTGGGTTGCACCTGTGAAAAATTCGCTCACCAACCCCCATTTAGGATATGTGACAAACACAATATCCTCATATAGTAGGTTTAACAGAGCTAATAAAATGGGTTTCTATGGCAATATCAATGAATTGGGGAGCTTTAGGACTATTGTCGGTCGTAGCCTTCTTAGTAGGCTGGTGGATATTCGGTTTGCTATGGGCGATTGTGATAGCCATTGTTGTATTAATTTTGATGGGGATTCTTAAATTTAAATAGAAAATGCCCATAGAGCTTGATATTGTCGGGGGTCAAAGTTTGTCCCAACATGGAATGAGTTCTTTCCCCTGAATTTTATTCAATGCCCCTTTCTTCATGGAACGATAAAGAATAGAAAAGGTTCTGCTTGGTTTCCAGTATCATTGCGACAGAAATTTTACGCGAAAGGGATCTTTATTTTTGATTAAGTCGGTCGCATTGTACCAATCTCTTTGGGTCTACCATTCCATTGGCATAACTCATTTAGCACCGGTTGCGGTACAAGGATGATGCAGACTGATCTGGTCGCTTCCCGCGATCAAGTCAGTTTGGTATTGAGACAATCCAGAAGCTTAAGATAAATAACATATAATTGACACTTGAGCCAATTCAGCATTGACTAGGCAATATTTCGTTTCTTTTTCATTACAATGGGTTTCTGTGGAACCAAGGAGTTCCTCTTGATTATTTGTCCTCTTATCAAGCTTCTACTTAGCTAAAACAATTAAAATGCGACTCTGATATGGCCTAGGCATAACATGGAACTGACCGGAGATATTTTGACGGAGATCATCGAGGTCGCCATCATCATTGTTATAGGTTTTATCGTCGCCCGGGTGCTATATTGGGTGATCAAGAAGAATGCATCCAAGTATGCCGGCGAAAGCACCGCCAAGACCATGGCCAATTTTGTCCAGTACCTCATCCTGATCATATTCTTTACCATATCTCTGCTTTTCCTTTTCGGAGTGAACAGCACCACCATCGCCTTCATCGTTGGAGCCATCTCTTTCGCTCTCACCTTCGGTTTCCAGAACGTGATCCAGAACGTTGTGGGCGGTGTGATAGTCGCCCTCGATGGGCGCATCCAGCTAGGTGACTGGGTCGAGGTGGGGGACACGCCGTACCAGACCGGACCAGCAGAAGTTCTTAACATTGGACTGACCTCGATAATTGTCCGGGAGTGTTCTGGAAGGGTGTATGTCATCCCGAGCTCATACCTCATCGTCCACAAGGCGCTGAACTACTCGGATATTGGATGTTACAACATCAACGTCCCTATCACCCTTCCTTGGACCGAGGACACGGATCGGATGCGCGAACTCTTTCTGGAGGAAGCGAAACGCAACCCACTGGTGTACCCCAATATCCGCCCTATCAGGAAGGAGAGCAGATTGAAGCGCTCGTCTAAGCATCGGACTAAGCTGGCTGATAAGGACGAGGTTGTTCTGGACTTCGAGGAGAGCAGATTCCTGCCTTCTGCGCACATCTTGCGCACCGAGGGAGACAAGCTCATCTATAACATCAGTCTGTGGACCGATACCCCCATCAATACCATGACGGTCACAACCTCTTACCTTGTCCAGATTTCGAACCGCATGCGTCAGGAAGCGGTGAAGGAGACCCCGATCTTCAAGAAATGACATCTTCTTCTTGAATGAACCAGAGTTGTGGGTCTAATCCCTTTGGACCCAAGGCACGGCTGTCCTAGCTTGCCAGCTCCGTTCTCTGTGTTGGAGATTCAAAAACCACTAGCTATAAGATGTCCAGAGATTAGGGCAGTTGAGATCTTCAAGAATTTCACGTATCATCAATCGGACCATATGAAGCAGTGGTCACAGTGGTCGTCCCCCTGCATGATGGTCTTAGTCCTTCTCAGGGATAATCTAGGGTTGTGTGCCGAAAGCATCTGATGGTCCGCGTTGCAGCATACTAAATACCCTAGCTCGGTGTCACCCAGCCTTTGGAAGTGTTCGGCCCAAAGACAACGGCTCACCCTCATCTTCAGATGATGGTGGCCTTCCTCCACGATCTCCACCTCCTGCGTGGCAGAGAACAACGGTGATGACATAAGGTCCTTCCAGAAGGTTCTGAACTCATCGAAATCTTTTATCGGTATCCCCTTCAGTTGATTCAACGCCATCTCACGACCCAAACGGTCCCCTGCTCGACCCGCCAGCTGCAATGACCTCTCCCTTCCCAGCTCCAGCTCGACCTCTTGGAACAGGATGACCATCAGTCTATGAATGTCCTCAAGGTAGTCTTCGTAAAGCAGACATAACTTTCCCGGTCGTCCTTCGGATCCCTCGGCCATCCACCCGCCTCCATAGGATATCCGACAATATGGATGTAAATTTTACATATCTCCCGATCGTTTTTCACCTTAGGTCGTTTGTCGGACGAGAGCCCAGACACTGCCCCTCATTGAGTTAATTTGTTAAACCATCCCACCAATGACAGTGTTCGGAGGGGTACGTGGGCGTCCAGGACCTTGATGCGGCTAACGAGATGTGGTTCCTCGGATCCATCAATGAGGAATGGCCCAACTATTTCTGGTTCTTGGTGGACTGGATGTTCGAACGGCAGAGGACCGTCATCAAGGTGGTGAGGGAGGGTGACGAATTGAAAGGGGCCCTGCTGCTCTACGATGGAAGGATAGGGCAGCTTCGGGGTGAGGTCCAGGCGTGCCAAGAGCTGTTGGACCTGGTCCAACACGAAAGGATGGAGTTCATCGTCCCTTTGGACCTCCGAACCTTGCTAACATCCCATTATAGGCCTGAGATCGATTTCAACACAGTGCTCATGGTGATGCGCTGGGGTGAGGCGTCTCCCCAAAAGGTCGTGGAACCGGAGGTCCTAGTCCTGGAGGATTCGAAGGAGATATCCGATATCCTCTGCCGGGTGGACCCGGGCTGGTGGGGGGAGATGACAGAGGACCGTGTCCGCTCGATGTTCAGCAAGTCATGTTGGATGGGAGTGAGGGTCGGAATGAGGCTGAGGGCGGTCGGTTGTGCCTTGTTGGAAGGCCCTGGATACAACATCAGCATCATCGCGACCGATGCTGACCATCGAAACAGGGGATATGCCACATCCATCGTCTCCGCCCTTGTCGAGAGGATATTCACCGAGGTCCCCTTCGCCCTCATCCACGTCAAGGAGGACAACCTGGTCGCCAGGAAGGTCTATGAGGGTGTCGGTTTCCGACCTTATCGTACCTATTATCTGATGCGCGGTGAGAAGGTCCGTTGAGACATCGAAGGATATTGCGGATCAGAAGAAGCCTTCGAGATACACCTTATCGTGAAGCTCCCAGCATTTCAGCTTTCGCTCCACATCGTCCAACATGTCGAAGGACGCCTGCAGGAAGACCACCGTGCCATTCTGGGTCTTTCCGCGCAAGATCAGATGCAGCTGTTCGTTGAGGTCTCCCTTGTCCATTACGGCGAATCCAAAAAACCTTTTACCGTCACGTCGGAAGGCCTCTATATGGGGGACCGGACACTGGACCGTCCTTACCTCTCGAAATCCCTTCACCTGCAGGTCGCCTGACCAAGTGCTCAGGAAATTAGCCGAAGCCTCCATTCGATCACTTTCTCTCGTAATATAGACTCTCCAACCTTTAAATAAGCCGAATATCTGATTCTCGTGATGGATAACCACGAAGGATGCCTTATCTTAACTTTGGGTACGGGGGACCGGTGAACTTTGAACATTTCATCTAGGGTCAAGCTGAACAATGGGGTGGACATCCCGATCCTCGGACTGGGCACATACAGGTTGGCCCCCGGGAAGCAGACCTACAATGCCGTCCTATGGGCCTTGGAGGCAGGTTATCGTCTCATCGATACCGCCAGCTTTTACGGGAACGAGGTCGACGTCGGCAAGGCCGTACGCGACAGCGGTGTCCCGCGTGACGAGGTCTTCATCACGACGAAGCTCTACAACTATGACCAGGGCTTCTCTGAGGCGTTAAAGGCGTTCGAGGGCAGCGAGAGACGTCTGGACCTCGGACCGATCGATCTCTATCTCATCCATTGGCCGGTCCTGGCGCTGAGGCAGAGGTCCTGGAAGGCGTTGGAGAGGTTGCTTCGCGAGGGCAGGTGCCGCAGCATCGGGGTCAGCAACTATATGGTCTCTCACCTGGAGGAGCTCATGACCTATGCCGAGGTGACACCAGCGGTCGACCAGGTGGAGGTCTCGCCCTACCTGCAGCAACCCGAGCTGGCGGCGAAGTGCCGTAGCTTGAACGTCCAAGTGGAGTCCTATAGTCCGTTGGCCCGAGGTAAGAGGTTCGACGACCCCAAGCTACTGGAGATCGCTGCCAAACATGGCTGTTCCCCAGCCCAGATCATGTTGCGCTGGGGATTGCAGATGGGTCATGTGGTGATCCCCAAGGCGTCCGATCAGGCGCATATCACGGAGAACGCCGCTGTGTTCGACCTGGACCTCGATGGGAAGGACATGAGGTCGATGGAAGGCTTCGAGGAGCAGCTCCGGGTCTCCTGGGACCCCACCCGGGTGCCCTGACGACACCTTTTCATTAGTAGGGGCGCCTACATCAAGAATATAAACTCCCCAGGTCAATCGTTGATTTACGTAGTTCGGGGGAGCGAAGGGGAGAGCATGGTCACGGTCAACAATGAGAGCAACGTCAAGATGCAGATCTTGCGTAGCCTGAGGGAGTTCTATCCGATCAAGGTCGACGAGATAGTCCTCATCTCCTCGGTGCAGAAGGCGCTCAAGGACGTCACCATCGACCGCGTGTCCCAGGAGATCAAGGAGCTGAAGACCAAGGGGTTGATCGAGGAATCGGTCATCAAGGCCCCCTTCGGGAAGACCGAGACATATCGTTACAAGATAACCTCTGACGGCATCGATTTCCTTCAATCGTTGGAGGAGTCCGGGGCGAAGAGAGAGGGTGTGTCCGCCCGTGAGATCGAGACGCGCCTCATCGAGACCTACGACCGCATCAAGTCCGACATGGAGGAGATGAGGCATGGGATCGAGACCAGCCAGAAGACCCTAGACTCCGAGATGAAGGAGATGCGTCAGCGCATCCAGGACCATGACCAGGTCATCAGGACCTATTTCCTCCGCGTCATCGAGACCTTCGGCGTGTTCGTCAGCATCTTCGCCATCGTGGTGGTCCTCATCCTCACAATCGGAATGAGCCTGAAAGATGGCTCGACCATAGGGGACTATTGGCTGATCATGCTGAGCGTACCGGTTGCTATCATGGCATACGTGCTGGTGATGATCTGGGGCATAAAGCGGTTCATCCTGGTGGATCCCTGCAAGGAGGAGGGGGGACCGCGTGAGCGATGAGATCGACCATGGGTTGGCCCTCCTCAGACATCTGAGGCAGAGCTATCCTGCCAGGGTCGGGGAGGCCGACCTCCTCAGGGCGGTGGCCCAGAACGAGAAGGTCAGCGTGGAGATCGTCAGACCCTCCTTGAAGAAGCTGGTCGAGCAGAAGTTGGTAATCGCAACCATTGACGATGCTGGCGAGGAGAGGGTTTGGATCGCCCAGAGCGGGATCGACATTCTGGATGGTCTCGAGCCATCCATCGGGGAAGCGGCCACAATCTCGCCCTGGGAGATGGAGTCGAAGCTCATCGCCACCTATGATAGCATGAAGACCGACATGGAGGCGCTGAAGAAGAACCTGGAAAGGAACCAGCGGGATTTCGAGAAGGAGATGGGGGAACTCCGCAAGTCTATCGCGGACCATGACCAGTTCCTTCGCACCTACTTCGTGAGGATCATGGAGTCGATATCGGTCTTCATCGGGATCTTCGGTATCGTGGTGGTGATGATGGTCAACAACCTGGACCAATCGTTGAGGGGCACCGACATGGAGGACCTGTTGATGTTCATCGTCATGTTACCGTTGCTACTGGTCGTCACGGTGATCCCCACCTTGTACATCATCAAAAAGATCATCCTGGAACCGAAGCGACCCCCGGTCACATGATGTTGGACCGAGTGGTTGGTCGCGGCATCAAAAAATATGCCATGGAGACATTCCCCCTCATCCGGAATATGACATTGACATTGTGGCGTGTGTGGTTCGATCCATGATCGAAACTGTGGACCTGACCAGGAGATTCGGGTCGTTGGTGGCTGTGGAAGGCCTCAACCTCAACATCAAGGACGGCGAGGTCTACGGCCTCCTCGGCCCCAATGGGGCGGGGAAGACCACCACGATCCGGATGCTCACCGCGCTCATCTCGCCGACCTCCGGCTCTGCGTACATAGATCGTCTGGACACATCGAACCCCGGGGATCAGCTGAAGATCAGGTCGATGGTCGGCCTCCTTCCGGAATCCCCTGGTCTGTATGAGTCGCTGAGCGCCATGCAGAACCTCAACTTCTTCGGCAAGATGTATGGCGTCCCAATACGAGACCGTGAGGAGCAGGATCAGAGCGCTTGCTCCGCACCCTTGAGCTATGGGACCGAAGGGACGAGGCGGTCGGGGGCTTCTCCAAGGGGATGAAGCAGAAGATCGCCATCGCCCGGGCCCTGGTGCACGAGCCACGGTTCCTGTTCCTGGACGAACCGACCTCCGGGCTGGACCCTCAGGCGGCCCTGACCGTGCGCAACTACCTCCTGGAGCTGAAGAAAGAGGGGCGCACCATCCTTCTCAACACCCACAACCTCGATGACGCCCAACGACTCTGTGATCGCGTCGGGGTCATCCGCAGCAGGCTTCTAGCCGAGGGCTCCCCGGACGATCTGGCGGACCGCTTCTTCGGGCGAACGACATTGGTCCGCATGAGCAAGGTCCCCCCAGGGATCGTTCAAGCGGTCTCAGCCCTTCCAGGTGTGCTGTCCGCGGAACTGCACGACAAGGAGCTGGTCCTGCGAATGGAGGACCCCTCCACTCAGAACCCCGTAGTGGTGGACCTCATAGTCAGGCTCGGTGGTGGCATCGAATACGTCGAGCAGGGACGACGGGGCCTGGAGGACATCTATCTCAAGATCATCGGAGGGGGACAGTGATCCTGCGCTGGGACCGCATCTGGAGCATCGTCCGGAAGGAGTTCTCGGAGTTCCGACGCAACAAGTACATCCTGTACTCATTGATCCTCATGCCGGTCCTCCTCGCGACCGTGCTCCCTGCCATCTACCTTCTACCGGTGGCGACGCTTTCCGAGGAGCCATCCGATGGGCCGATCGACCTGGGGCTCAACCTCACCTCCAACTATACGGGTCAGGTCCTGAGCGGCATCGTCATACAGAACGCGTCGTTGGTCGATTGCACCATCAGCAACTCGGTCATCACCGGCTGCCGGCTGGAGAACTGCGCCATCGACAACGCATTGGTATCTGGTTGCGAGGTCATCGGCGGCGAGGTCACAAGCTCCAGGATAGAAGGTTCGAACCTGGATGATACGGACATCATCGACAGCACGTTGCAAGGATCTGTGTTGATCGGCCAGCCCACCGAGACGGAGAGCGCCATACTGCTGCTCCTGAACATCCTGCTTATCTTCTTCATCCTCATCCCCACCGTTATTCCGACCGTGGTGGCATCCTATACCATCGTAGGTGAGAAGATCAACCGCAGCCTGGAACCGTTGCTGGCGACACCGACCACCGACCTGGAGCTCTTGGTGGGGAAGTCCGCCTCCATTTTCATACCCTGCGTGCTCATCACCTGGGCGGTCTTCCTGCCCTTCGTGGTGATCGTCGATCTCATCACGGAACCGGTGCTGGGATACTATCCCATGCCCAACTCGGTATGGCTGATCGGTGTTTTCCTTCTCGCCCCGATGATATGCGCGCTCAGCATCCTGAGCAATGTGATCATATCGTCCAGGGTATCGGACGTCCGCTCCGCCCAGCAGCTGGGGTCCCTGGTGGTGCTCCCTATCGTGGGCTTCTTCATCGTCATGGCCTTGGGCCTGATCCCGCTGACGCCGTTGAACATCCTTCTCCTCTCCTTGGGCCTATTGGTCGTCGACATCGTTGTGCTGAACGTGGCCAGAAGGACGTTCCGCCGTGAGGAGATATTGGTCAATTGGAAGTGAGCTCACTTACGCCGCATCGCCACGGAACGGGCGTGGGCGTCCAGACCCTCGGCCTTGGCCAGGGCCTCCACCGTGCCCCCGATGCCCTCGAGACCGGTCCTGTCGATCATCTGGATGGAACTGCGCTTGCAGAAGTGGTGCACGTCCAGGCCCGAATAGATGCGAGCATATCCGGCGGTAGGCAGCACGTGGTTCGTTCCGGAGGCGTAATCGCCACAGGCCACGGCGGCATACTTGCCGACGAAGATGGAACCGGCGTTATGCACCGAGTTCAGGGCGAGGAGCTCGTTGGTCATCTGGATGGACAGGTGCTCCGGGGCCACCTGGTCGATGATGGCGGCCGCTCGGGCGAGGTCGGGGACGACGATGTAGCCAGCGTTCCCCAGGGAACGCTCCAGGATCGCCCCTCTCTGGGAGCTCTTCAGCTGCTGCTCGATCTGCGCACCTACCTTGGCCGGTAGCGAGGGATCGGTGCTGACCAGCAGGCAGGCCGCGTTCGGGTCGTGCTCCGCCTGGGCGAGGATGTCCGCGGCGATGAAGGACGCGTCAGCGCTGGAGTCTGCCATGATGGCTATCTCGCTGGGCCCGGCGGGGAAATCGATGTCCACCGCGTCGCGCAGCATCATCTTGGCCGCGGTGACGTAAACGTTGCCCGGCCCGACGATCTTGTCCACCGGCCTGATGCTCTCCGTCCCGAGGGCCATCGCGGCGATCGCTTGCGCCCCTCCGACCTGGTAGACCTCGTCCACCCCTGCCACCTGCATCGCCACCAGGGTGAGCGCGCTCACTGGCGGCGGGGTGCAACAGACCACCTGCCTCACACCGGCCACCTTGGCCGGTACGGCGCACATGAGAACAGTGGAGGGATAGGCGGCCCTTCCACCGGGCACGTACGCGCCCACCCTAGCCAGCGCGGTGGTCTTCACGCCCAGGATGATGCCTGGCTCCACTTCCTGGAACCAGAGCCCATGGGGCTGCTGCATGCGGTGGAAGCGCCGGATGTTCTCGGCCGCCCTCTCCAGCTCGCGGACCAGTTCGTCCGACACGCTCTCCCGTGCCGAGACCATCTGTCCCTCTGTGACCCTCAATGAATCTAAAGTGACCTTGTCGAACCGCTCGGTCAGCTCCAGCAATGCCTTGTCGCCATCGGTGCGGACCAGGTCGATGATGCCTTGTACCGCACCCTGCACATTGGTCAGGCTGGCCCTGCGTCCCTTGATCCATCTCTCCAGATCGACCGGTCCGAACATGCCGAGGTCATTGGCCAGGCCATTAATCTATTTTCCTAGCCGTACCCGTCCATCTCGTACGTCAGACGTTTCTTCCCTGGACATATCGGATTGTACTTCATCGAATCACGAATGGTGTTGCGCAGGAGGGTGGCGGACGTGAATCCCACGATCTCACCCACCTTTCCCTGCCGACAGAAGAACATGAAGGTGGGCGTCCCGGTCACTCCCAGCCTCTGGGCCATCTGGACATTGCCGTCGGTGTTGATGCGCACGAATGTGGCCTCATCCTCCATCTCCTGGGCCACCTGCTCGTATGCCGGGGCGACGTCCTTGCAGACCGAGCAGCTGGGCGCCCAGAACTCGACGACGACCACCCTGTCCGTCCGTTTCATCATATCGTTGAACAGTGCCTCGTTGATGTCCCTGATCATGCGAACCCCTCATCCGAAATAAACGACCATCTTACCTTCCAACTCCGTCCGGGCCATCTCGCCCTGGGCGGTCCCCACCACCTCCCCCTGCCTGAAGAATATGAAGGTGGGCGTGACGGACACGTCGAAACGCCGGGGCGTGAGTGGTTGCTTGATACCGTCCAGCCGCGCGAAGGTGACCTTGCCACCGGAGGACGATGCCACGCTTTCGTATATGGGGGCCATGCGCTTGCAATGGGAACAGCCCACCATATAGACCTCGACCACCGCCCTCTCATTGGTCGAGATGAACTTTTCGAATGCCTCATCGGTAAGTTCCTCCACGACCTTGTGGCCATCATCGAACCTCCTCCTCCAGAAGCTCATTCGAACCCCGCTTGACAGTCATGCCTGGATGATAAATATCTTCCCGCTCAGCCGCCCAAGGCCATGATACGGTGGAGAGTGCGCTCCACCTCCGCCCAGTCCGTACATTCCACAGTGTCCGCGCCGTTGCTCACGGCATTGTCGCTGGATATCTCCCAGCAGTTCTCTGGAGGGGGCGAATCGAACCTGAGGACGAACATGCGGAACGCTCCAGCATGACCATCGCTCTGCCTCCGGCCCGATACCACCGAGGCCCCATAGTCGTTAGGGAAACGGTAGATCTTGTGGACGCGGTCGCCCTCCATGCAGCCGCAGACGCATTTGGCGTTCAGGTCGATCTCGAATGCCGATAGGTCCGGGTCTGCCAGATGACCACCTCAGAAGTTCCTCTGGGACTTGGACATCGGTATCTTGGCCCAGAGCTTGACGTTACCGCAGCCCTCGGCCTTGAAGGGCTTGAGCTTGAAATCCAGGTCCAGCTCCTTCGCTCGGGCCCATTCGTAGATGAACTCCCGGGCGCTCTCCGCGTTGATCACCACCGCCTCGAAGAACATGTCCATGACCTCCGGCTCGGGGACCTGGCCCAGGTGGTCGGTCCTATGTTTTATGTCGTAGAACAGAAGGGTGTGGATCTGGAGGTCCAATCCCTTGGTCCCTTGGCTGAACTCCTTCTTGAACGATTCGAAGTCGAGGTTGGACGGTGCGTGACCCATTACCTTCTTGAAGAGCATGAACATCGCCTCGGACTTGCTGAGCTCGGTCATGATGTTCCCGAGGGCCTTCTCGCTGCGCTCCTTCCCATAGAAGCCGGGGACGACCACCATGGGGTCCTTGTGCGTCACCGCCCTCTCGCAGTCCTTCATGACCTCCAGCAACTTGGCCATCTCATCGAACATCACCAGCAGGGTGAGGTAGCGCAACCTTTCCTTGCCCAGGTAGTCCTCCTGCGAGGACATGAGCCGATAGGAGTTGGCGTACTCCAGGATATGGGTGGTGAGTTCCAGGGACATCAGGTGGGCTTCGTCCACGCCCATGACCAGGTCTTCCTCTTGCATCAGGGTTTGATGGTGGGTCATGGTCTAAAAATCTTTCTTGGGACCCACTGGAAAAAATGGATGATGACCAGTGTCACGATCAGATGCGGTTGTTGTACTCCTCCAGCAACGCCCGGGAATACTCCTTCTCTACGCTGGACGGCACGAAGTCCCTGTCCTTCACCCTCTCCAGGAGCTCCTTGCTGATCTGGGCATCGTCATTGAGGTTGAGGGCGATCACCTCGTTCATAATGTTGTCGAGGTCCGCAATGCCGACGTCCTTGCCGTTGATCTTGAGCTTCGGGGTCTCATCGATAACCAGTTCGTCCCCGCACTTCTTGCACTCCTTGCGTTTCTTCTCCTCTTCCATCTGCGTCTCTCCTTGCTAGGATGGAGTGCACTCGGAGCTGACGATTTAAAGCGTTTTCGCTTCTCGCCTTGGTCCGATGGAACGATGGACTACGCTAGTAGTCTCATGATGAGGTCGGGGAGGTTCTCCTCGATATAATCGATCGAGCCGCTCAGAATGTACTCGACCGCGAGGGCCGCGATGATCAGACCGATGATGCGGGAGAATATCTCAATGGTGTTGCGGCCCAGCTTCTTGACGATGTAGACGGAGTTGTGCAACGCCAACCAGGTGATGAAGAGGGCGAACCCGCCCGCCATTAGGACCGTGACGACATCGTACTGGTCGACCAGAAGTATGGCGGTGGCGATGACGCCCGGTCCGGTCAGTATGGGGGTGGCGATGACCACCCACGCCACGTCCTCGTTCTTGTGCTTGCTGATCTCGATGCCGAAGATGACCTCGATGGCCATCATCATGAGCACCAGACCGCCCGCGACCCTGAAGCTGGAGATCGATATGCCGAACAGGTCGAGGATGTCCTCTCCGACCAACGCGAAGATGATGAAGAGGAGGGCGGCCACGATGATGGCCCGGTTGGCGCTCTTGACCATCTGGGCCTGGTCCTGGTCCTTGGTCAGGCTTATGAAGATGGGAAGGCTGGCGAAAGGGTCGAAGATGAAGAATAGCACGACCGCCGATGCTATCAGGCCCTCCAACATGTTCTGTGGAACCGCCCACCGGGATATAACGGTTTTCGAGACCTCTCAGTGGACCTGCTGATCAATAAGACAGGGATGTGGGGTTGGACCGGTCCTGCCCCGGCCTGGCCCGAAGTACTGAAAAACAGCTCAAAGGTCCGTCTTCGCCAGGAAATAGGAGACCGAGTTGCCCTTGGTCTTCTTCTTGACGATGGCCTTCTTCTCCAATTCCTGCAGCGCGTTCATGCACTGGGCCTTGGGAAGTAGGGAGAGGGAGGTGGCCTTCTCTGCGGTGACAGACTTGTCCTCGCTGATGGCGCCGGCCTTCTTCAGGGCCTTGAACAGTTTTTCAGCCTGAGGTGAGATTTGCTCTGGCATATTGATGGCGGATAATTCCCGATGACATATATCTATCGGTCTGAAGATTACCATCTGGCCATGACAATACTTGTCACTCGACCTCGTCACTTGATCTATCCACATCGCTTAAATCTATATCCAAGGGGGTCGCATCTAGAACAGAGGTGAATCACGTTGACGAAGAAACTCTGGCGCTGCCATGTCTGCAACGACCTTCATTACGGGATCAATCCACCGGAGATTTGCCCGACCTGCGGTGCGAAGCGGGCCTTCATGCTCATAGACCATGACGAGGCGATGCGCATCATCGGGAACGAGGGGGGAGAGATCGCCACCCAGGATGCGGTGGTCGAGGTCTGGGGACGGTTCGGGGAACAGAGCCCCGAATTCCGTTTGTCAGAAAAGATGGAAGAGGTCGAACTTCTGTCCAAGGGCGTCCTGGAGAACAGGGCGAACAAAGGGCTCAAGTACTGTCCATGCCGCATACCCACTGGCGATTTCCAGAAGGACCTGAATCTGATCTGTCCCTGCAATTTCCTGAGGCAGAACGCCTATAAGGAGACGGGGGAGTGCTGGTGCGGTCTCTTCGTTAAACGCCGAAGTGAGGTGCCCTGATGGCAGAGGTAGGACAAAGGATGATCTGGTTCCACGGAAAGGAGTGCCCGCATTGCAGACAGCTGAGACCGGTGGTGGAGCAGTTCGAGGCCGAGACCGGCATCGTCCTGGACAAGCTGGAGGTCTGGCACGACCAGGAGAACCAGAAGTTGATGCAGAGATACGGCGATACCATCTCAGAGGCATGCGGCGGTGACCTGGGCGTCCCTGCATTCTACAACGAGAGGACCGGTAAGGCCATCTGCGGTGCTCGGATCAACATGGACAAGTTGAAGGCCTGGGCCGAGGTCCAGTAGATGGAACCCCCCTCCTTTCTGATGGCAGAGCGCAAGGTGAAAGGCGGGAAGCTCGTCCGAGTGAAGGCCGTCGTGCGCGACGGGACCATCGCCGAGGCTCGCATCGAGGGGGACTTCTTCGTGCACCCGGAGGAGGGCCTTACGAAGATGGAGAGGGCGCTGAGCGGTATTGCGGTGGAAGGTGTCGGAGTAAATGCCGAACGGACCTTGATGGACCTGGTAGCTAAGGAAGGGATCACCCTGATCGGCTTCGGACCCAAGGACGTGGCGGAGCTGCTGGAGGGGATATGCTCAGGGACCGCTGGCGCCTGATACCGTTCCAGTACCACAATGCCGCCGTCAACATGGCCATCGACGAGGCGGTGGCGGAGGCGATATCCTTCAACGAGGCCTCCCCCACCATCCGCGTCTACGGTTGGAGGCCGTCCGCCGTGAGCATCGGTCGCTTCCAGAGCGCCGATGACGAGGTGGAGCTGGAGGAGTGCAGGAGGCGGGGCATCGACCTGGTCAGACGACGCACCGGCGGCGGGGCGGTGTTTCACGATGAGGAAGGTGAAATCACGTACAGTATCATCTGCCCTGAGAGGTTGGTGAGCAAGGACATCAACGAGTCCTATCGGGAGATCTGTCAGAACATCATCTCCGCCCTGGCATCCCTTCAGATCGAGGCCGAGTTCAAGCCCATCAACGACATATTGGTCGGTGGTCGGAAGATATCGGGCAGCGCGCAGACCCGCAGGCAGGGGATCTTCACGATGCACGGCACCGTCCTCTTCGACGTCGACCCTGACACGATGTTCTCGGTGCTCAAGGTGGGCCGGACCAAGATATCCGACAAGGACCTGGCCTCCTTCGAGGAACGGGTCACCAGCGTGAGGGATGTTTCCGAGGCCACCATCGAGGAACTGCTACTGGCCCTGTTCAACGCCTTCGCGGAAGGCAAGGAATGGTTCCTGGACGACCTTGGCCGGGATGAATCGGCCCGGGTGCAGGTCATCGCGCAGGAACGTTATTCCAACGACGAATGGAACCTCAGCCGCTAGAGCCCTGCAGTACGAGCAGCTCCGGGTTCTCCAGATACCTTTTGACATCGTTGACGAACCTGGCCGCCTCGGCGCCGTCGAATGCCCGGTGGTCGAACGTCAGCGACAATGGCAGCACCTTGCGCGCCTTGATCTCACCGTTGACGACCAGGGGCATGTCCATGATCCTGCCCACGCCCAGTATCGCCACCTCGGGGTAGTTGATGATCGGCGTGCCATAGGTGCTGCCGAAGACCCCGTAGTTGGTTATCGTGAAGGTCCCACCCTTGAGGTCTGCCAGGTCCAGCTTGCGCGCGTTCGCCATGTCCGCAAGCTTGTGCACCTCCTCCGCCAGGTCCACCATGGTCTTCTGGTCGGCCCCCTTGACCACCGGCACGATGAGACCGTCGTCGATGGCGACGGCCACGCCGATGTTGTAGTACTTCTTCATCACGATCTCCTCGGCCTCGTCATCGACCACGGAGTTGAGCAATGGGTGGGCCTTCAGGGAGGCCACCACCGCCTTGATGATGAAGGGCATGTAGGTGAGCTTGACCCCACGCTCCTTCTCCACCGTCGTCTTCACCTTCTCCCTCATGGACACCAGGTCCGTGACGTCGACCTGGTCCATGGTGGTGACGGCGGCCACCTTGGCCTGCGACTCCATCATGTGCTTGGCCGTCGTTCGCCTCACACCCTTGATGGGCACCCTCTCCACCCAGCCATAGAGGTCGAACTTCGGCTGGGCCTTGGGCCTGGGCTTGGCCGGGAGCTGGGCCAGCTTGACGTCATCCTCGGTGATGCGCCCCTCCGGACCGGTGCCGCGCACCTTGGACATCTCCACGTTCAGGTCCTTGGCCAACTTGCGGACCGCGGGGGTCGCCAATATCTCAGCGGCGGCAGGCTCCGCCACCCGGGTGGACGTGGAGCTGACCGTTATCTCCTCGGTGGGCAGCTCTCCGACCACGGAGATGGACTCGCGCTTCCCCTCCACCCTCTTGGTGACGGGCGTGGGCACCTCCAGCTCCTCCCCTATGACGGCGAGGGTCTGACCCACCGTCACCATCTCTCCCTCCTTGAAGTTCAACTGCAATATCTTACCGGCGGCGGGCGAAGGCATCTCCACCACCGCCTTGTCCGTCTCCATCTCCGCCAGCGATTGGTCCAGTTTGACGCGGTCTCCCACCTTGACCAGCCATTTCTTTATCTCGCCCTCTGTGACGCCCTCGCCCAGGTCCGGGAACACGAAGTTGGTCGCCATGTGCACACCTCAGAAGCTCATCGTCCTCTCGATCGCCTTTCTAATGCTCTCTGGTCCTATGTAATAATAGTCCTCGCCCTTGGGCAGAGGTATCGTGATGTCAGGGGCGGCCACCCTCTCCACTGGTGCCTCCAATGATAGTAACGCCTTCTCGTTGATGCGGGCCACGATCTCAGCCCCTACCCCGAAGCTCTTGGGGGCCTCCTGGACCACTACGCACCGTCCGGTCTTCTTGACCGATCGGACAATGGTCGCTGAGTCCATGGGCGACAGCGTGCGCAGGTCGATCACCTCGCAACTGAACTTGCCGCCCAGCACGTCCAGCGCCTTCTGGACCTGGGGGATCATGGCGCCCCAGCCGATGACGGTGATGTCGATGCCCTCCTGCACCACTCGGGCCTGCGACAGGGGAACGGTGTACTCCCCGCTGGGCACCTCCTCCTTGAGCATGCGGTAACTGCGCGTCGGCTCCAGGAATATGACCGGGTCCGGGTCTCGGATGGCGGAGGTCAGAAGTCCCTTCGCCTCCAGGGGTGTGGACGGCACCACGACCTTGAGGCCTGGTATCTGGGTGAACAGCGCCTCGGTGCTCTCGGAATGATGCTCCAATGCCTTCACTCCTGCCCCATACGGAGTGCGCAGGACCATGGGGACGGTGAGGCGGCCCCGGGTGCGATTGCGCATGCGAGCGGCATGGCATATCATCTGGTTCAGCGTGAGGTAGCCGAACCCCATGAACTGGACCTCCGCTATGGGGCGGAGGCCGTTCATGGCCATGCCGATGGCCACCCCGGCGATGCCCGCCTCGGCCAACGGGGTGTCGATGACCCTCTCCGGCCCGAAGCGGTCGAGCAATCCCTCGGTGACGCGGAATACGCCGCCGTCCACGCCCACGTCCTCGCCCAACAGCACCACGGTGGGATCACGGTCCATCTCCTCGCGGAGCGCGAGGTTGATGGACTGCACCATGTTCATCATGACCATGTTCACTCCCTCCCGGTGGGCTGTTCCTTACGGAGCGCTTCCAGCGCCTCCCTCAGATCGTCTGGCATAGTGGCGTAGGTGTGGCGGAAGCAATCCTCCAACGTAGGCCTCGGGAATGATTCGGCCTTCTTGACCTCCTCCTCCACCGTCACGGAGACCTCCTCCAGCAATGCCTTCTCCCTCTCATCGTTCCAGAGACCTCTGTCCGGTCAGGTAGATCCTGAACCTGGCGATGGGGTCACGCCCCGCCCATTCGAGAAGTTCCTTTTCCTGACGATAGCGGGTGGCATCGTCAGAGGTGGTGTGGTCGCTCATTCGATAAGTGTAAGATTCGATCAATGTCGGTCCCTCTCCCTTCCTGGCACGCTCCAGCGCCTCCTTGGTCGCGGCGTATAGAGCCAGGACGTCGTTGCCATCCACCTGTATCCCGGGGAAGCCGTAGGCGACGGCCTTCTGGGCCAGTGTCTTAGAGGCGGTCTGCCGCTCCCTGGGCACGGAGATGGCCCACTGGTTGTTCTGGCAGACGAACACGTTCGGGGTGCGCATCACCCCGGCGAAGTTCAGCCCCTCGTGGAAATCCCCCTCGGACGTGCCCCCGTCGCCGAAGAAGCACACCACTGCCGTGTCCTCCCTCCTCATCTTGGCAGCGTAGGCGATGCCGACGGCGTGCGGGACCTGCGAGCCGACCGGGACGACCGATGGCGTCGCATGCACGCCTTCTGGGTAGCTGCTGCCCTCCTCGTTGCCCATCCAATATAGGTAGAGGCGCCAGAGCGGGACGCCCCTGTAGATGCAGGCCGCCCAGCTCCCGGAAGGCCCATACCAGCCAATCGTTCGGTCCCATGGCCAGGGCGGGGCCGATCTGGCTGGCCTCCTGGCCCTTGGTGGGAGGATATGCCCCGAGACGCCCTTGGCGCTGCAGCTTGACCGCCTTGTCGTCGGCGACCCGGGTCAGCACCATGGTGCGATAGGCCTTGAGCAATGTATCATCATCGATGGATGGTTCCAGCTCCTTTACGATCGTGCCATCCTTCCTCAGGATCTCCAGCCGCTTGCCCTTCAGGGGGTCGAAATCATCCACTAACATAGGTTCATTCTCCTCTTACTGAATCGTAGGCCTCGATGGCCTTGTATGACGAGCGCACCAAGGGTCCGGCCACCACGGCGCGGAAACCCATCCCGAGCGCTAAGTCCCTAAATCTCAGGAACTCCTCCGGAGCCACATAACGTTGCACTGGTAACTGGTCAGGTCCTGGACGAAGATACTGGCCCAGGGTGATGATGTCCACCCCCGCATCCCTGAGGTCCTTCAGGCATTGGCATATCTCCAAGTCCGTCTCGCCCAGACCCAACATCAGGGAACTTTTCGTGAGCATCCCAGGAGCGAGCCTTTTGATCAGGGCCAGCACCTCTAGGGAACCATCGTAGGAAGCGTTTCGGTCCCGCACCCGCATCTGCAACGACCGGACCACCTCCAGATTGTGGCCGAGCACGTCTGGCCTGGCACCGACCACGGTACGGACCGCCTCTGGGTCGCCTTTGAGGTCCGGAATGAGCAGTTCGACCCGACACTGGGGGATAGAATTTCGAATGGCGTGGACCGTTTCTGCAAAGACGGAGGCACCACCATCAGGCAGATCGTCGCGTGTCACTGAGGTGATCACCACATATCTAAGCCCGGAGCGGGAGATGGCCTGCGCCACCCTTTCTGGCTCATCCGGTTCTAGCGCATATCCTTTGCCATGTTGCACGGCACAGAAACCGCAATGTCGCGTGCAGCGCTCACCCAGGATCATATAAGTAGCGCTTCCGGCCCGCCAACACTCCCCGATGTTAGGACAATGGGCCGAGTCGCAGACGGTATGAAGGTGAAGCTCACGATTGAGAGCTCTGGTCATGGCAAGACCTTGAGTGGGATAACCACGGACCCTCAGCCACGATGGTTTCTCATCCACCTTCAATCTCAAACACCAGTCATGCTCAAGGGAGCGGCTAGTTAATTTGTCTTTTGGATGAGCCCATCGAGAAAGCTCATAAATGGTGACCGACCTATCCTACACTAAGATGATGAGGGGGGAAATATGGAGCTGGGCGAACTTCTGACGGGCTCGATGCTCTTGATAATCGGGGTGATGGTGTTGATGGTCGTAGCGGGGGTCATCTTCCTCATCTGGAGGGTCAGAAGGTCCAAATCATGACATCTGATTGAGAACGCGATCAAAAATTATGTCCTGAGCTGTCGTCCACCCCTCTCACGAGCCGATCGCCTGGGTCTCTATTATCCCGACTGGCTGGAAAAGTTTTTAATAGCATCATCCTGTATGCGACAACGCTAGGCTAGACCGGGACGCTCGGCGTGCCCTTATACACCGAAATCGTCGATACGCGGGGGTGACAGCGGAGGGCGTCGTATCCGGAGAACCTAAGGCCCAGTCATAGATGTTGATGTCTCGTCCTGCGGGGCAGGCGGCGATCTCGCGGCGCAGCTGGAGGGTTGCGTCCCTGGTCCTAATCACGGGGAACGGGTCAGGCCCTGACGGGAGCAGCCTAACCGTGGACTACCTACGCTCGTAGGGTTGCGGGGCGGAGTTGATGACTGATCAACCTTGAGTGATCCGAGCGGCCACCTTCGTGGCCTAGCACTCATTTATCCATGCCCCGAGATGGGACCAACAACGAATTGATTATTGACGCGGGAACGGTACCACCATTGAAATTGAAGGTGGCGATGTCCAACTCATTTCCCATGTAGCAAAATTCGCTTAGAATGGTTTGGTATCGGATCAACAAATTTGAACGATCATTCTGATTGAAACTTAAAAGCTGGAAGAAGGCCTTGTGAAAGAGGTCTCGCATCAAGCCATAACTATCATTTACCTTGGTTCAACTCTAAGGACTCCCATCCGACGCTGTTGGTCGGTTTGCAGCCGGTTATAAGCTCGGTGTTGAAATCAAAAAGCACCGATGAATCGTGACCGTCCTTCAACTTGTAGACATTTGAGCCGTCGACCTTCCCGACCACCGCACCGGTCACCCCAACGTTCTTGAACATCTCAATGACCTTTTCAGAATGGTCTGGGTCGCAGGTCAATGTGAACCCGCACCCCTGATAGGATTTGAGCCATTGGTGGAGGTCCACCTCCTCTGGTCTGGGTATGCAATTCACGTCCACCGTGGCACCCTTGCCACTGGTCTCGAGTAGCATCCCCAATGTGCCGAGGGTACCGGGGTTGCTGATGTCCTTGCCAGAACGTAGAAGACCTTTGCGGCGATCTTGTTCATGACCAGCATCTGGCGCCTGCAGATGTCCGACTCCTTCCTGGAGGTGGTGTCCCAGGCATAGTTCAGACCCTCGGGATAGAATCCATCCAGGTCCATGGCCATGATGATGTCGTCACCTGCCTGGGCGGTGTGGCTGTAGATGACCTCGTCCTTATTGTCGCAGAAACCGACGATGGCGACGTCGATGGCGTTGTAGGTGCAATCGGGATGGGTATGACCGCCCACGATGGGCACGCCGAACTTTTGACAGCGGTCTCCATGCCCCTCATCACCTGGCCGCAGACCTTCTCCTCCTTGACGGAGAGGACGTCCAACATGCGCGATGGGGATGCCGCCCATCGCCGAGATGTCTTGATGTTGACCAGAACGGCATAATAACCGGCGAAGAACGGGTTCGCCTTCATCAGCGGCTGCATGATACCATCGGCGGCGAGCAGCAGGACCTCGTTCGTCCCATTCCACGACCGCGGCATCCTCACCATAGGATGCAATGATCTTAGACGATGAAAACTTCGGGAAGAAGTTGATCACCTCGGATATGGTCTGCTTCCTTGTGACGCCCGGGAAATTTCTGATGTCTTCAGCCAGGGCCTCAAGGTTCATGGCACGGTGAATGACCGGTTACCATTATAATCTTTGTCCGTCAAGGTATCAAGGAAATATCTAGCAGGGTCAATTTGGTTTGCTTCGTCTCTTTGACTCAGGTCGATAGGCGTTCTGCGATCAGGACGATGGTCTCCAGCAGCTGTGATAGCTCCGCTTCGAGCCGTTCACCTTCGTAGAACATATGCCCGGGAGCTGTCGGGGATCTTGAATCCGACTTCGACTAGGACCTTCTTTGCCTCCATGCCTTTCCTCCGGGGTCGCCTGCCTGCCTGGGATGTCGCCCTCGACCCCGCCCGTGCAAGTTCCTCGACGAAGACGGCCCTCTTGAATATCCTATTGAGGGCGAAGAGGATCACGACGTGATCTGTCCGCCTCACCAGGGAAAAGTTCCCTAGCTTTATCTCCTATCATTTGATAGAAGTCCTGTTCCTTTCCTTTGAGGGGGATGTATATCTTGGCGGGGGGAACGTTCTTCTCCTTGACGATCTTAAGGTCTGTTAATGCTCTCAGATAGCCTGTCAGTAGCAGGCGATTTATTTTCAACCCCTTCTTATTGAGGTCCTTGTACAAGGAGCTGATAGATTTACCTTCATCGGTCAATGTTTCGAGCACAATGAACCTAAAATCCCTATCTGGATGGAACATATGATAACAGATATGGTAACAGATATGGTAACTAATAAAGATTTGCTCTTAAGGCATTGTTACCAGATCGAGTTCAAAAATGGCTTTAAACAATGCTGGCATAATCTGAATAGCTGCACAGAAAAATAAGGATGGGATCGCTACTCTCGTTTGGGGATGAGTGAGCGGTCTTGATTTAATTTAATAAAGGTGAGTACTGAAATGAAAGGCAACAGCATCACGCTCGAGAATCGGGGAACACGTTCGAACCAGGAGTCGTCTATCATGACGATAAGGAATCGACCGAACTCTCATCTGTTCGTCAGGACATCCGATGAGGAGATCAAGAAAGTGGGACGAGGCAAGATCTATCGAGGCTCTGATAAGGGAGACGACGATCAGCGAGGATGCTGCCGCGATAGTCGCACGAGAGGTCGAGAAGATGATCTCCGAGCTCGAGATCGAGGTCATCACCGCACCTCTGATCCGGGAGCTGACCAACGCCAAGCTTGTAGAGTACGGTCTATCGAAGATCCGCCGGCAGCACACCCGCCTAGGCGTTCCGTTGTACGATGCTCGACAGATCATCATGAGCCCGAACAAGGAGAACGCCAACGTACCACACGGCCCGGAGGCGACCAACCTCACCCTTGCCGAGCGGATCAAGAAGGAGTTCGCCCTGCTAGAGGTCTTCCGCAGGACATGGCGGACGCGCATATGCGCGGTGACATCCACCTGCATGATCTCGGCATGATCGACCGCCCCTATTGCAGCGGGCAGTCCATCGAATATGTGAAGAAGTTCGGTCTGAACCTCCCGAACGCCATCTCCATCGCCAAGCCCGCAAAGCACCCCGAGGTGCTCATCGAGCAGGTGGTGAAGTTCTCCGCCGCACTGCAGGGCAACTTCGCCGGCGCCATCGGTTGGGACGCGTTCAACCTGTTCCTGGCACCTTACCTCGTCAACATAGACGATGAGCGGATGAAGCAGCTGGCCCAGATATTGGTCTTCGAGTTCGCCCAACAGGCCGTCGCCCGGGGCGGACAGTCCATCTTCAGCGACCTCAACCTGTACTGGGAGTGCCCGAAGCACTTCGAGGACGTGCCGGCCATCGGCCCGAAGGGCGAGTTCACCGGCCAGACCTATTAAGGATTACCTGCCCGGAGTCGCAGCGCTTCATCAACGCCCTGTTCGACGTCTACCTCGAAGGGGATGCCATGGGCCGTCCGTTCTTCTTCCCCAAGCCGAACGTGCACATGACGGACAAGTTCTTCCAGCACCGAGGGGCACGAGGAGTTCCTCAACAAGATCTCCCACGTGCGCCAGCGAGAAGGGGAATACCTACTTCGTGTTCGACCGGGGCAACACCGCCAAGATCTCCGAGTGCTGCCGCCTGACCTTCAAGCTCGAGCAAGAGCGACCTCGAGGACGCCAAGACGCCCTGGAAGATGCGATACTCCGCCATGCAGAACGTTACCATCAACCTGCCGCGGGTCGCCTACGAGGCGCACCAGGACGACGAGAAGCTGTTCGAGCATAATCAGGCAGAGGATCGAACTGGTCGCCCAGGCGCACCTGCAGAAGAGGGAGTTCATCGGGAAGCTGCTCGCCATGGGCAAGCACGGCCCGCTCGCGCTGCTGACCATGGACCATGGACGGCGAGCCCTACTACCGCTTCAACAAAGCCTCGTTCCTGATCGGCATGGTCGGGCTGAACGAGCTGGTGCAGTACCATACCGGGCAACAGATGCACGAGTCCAAGGAGGCCACCAAGTTCGGCCTCAAGGTCATCGCTACCATGAAGAAGGACGCCGAGGAGATCGGTGAGAAGTATGGCATCCGCATGCCCTTGGAGCAGACCCCGGCGGAGAGCACCGCATATCGCTTCGCCAAACTGGACAAGAAGTACTATCCCGCTGCAGGCGGCCACCGTCGATACGTGGCAACAAGTCGCACGGGCGAGGTGTACTACACCAACTCGACCTACCTCAACGTCGGTGCTCAGATCAGCGCCATCGAGCGGGTCAAGGCGGAGGGCATGTTCCATCCCCTCATCGACGCCGGCTCGCTCACCCATGTTTGGCTAGGGGAGCACAAGCCTCCGGCGGAGTCCATCGCCGCCTTCGTGAAGAAGACCTTCGAGAGCACGCAGAACGCCCAGATCGCGTTCAGCCCGGAGTTCACCTCCTGCCTCGACTGCGGCAAGACGGTACGTGGCCTGAAGGAGTGCTGCCCCTACTGCAAGTCCGTGAACATCGAAGGAATAACCAGGGTCACTGGTTTCTTCTCGAAGACCAACAGCTGGAACAAGGGGAAGATCGGAGAGCTGCACGACCGCGTGCGCAACCAGATCTGACGATCATTCAACGCCATGGGGACCGGGCTACCCCTGCCCGGTCCCTTACTTTTTTTCATCCTCTGACTTAAAGCATCTGGACAGGAACTGTTTCGAGCGGTACGATGCCTGGCAACAAATCATTAAATAGCGTAGAGCCCAAGTTGAGAACGATAGGTGGGACCGAGTGACCGTTGTCAAAGTGGGCGAGCACCGTTATGTCAACGTGAAGAGACGCAGCCTTTGTGACAATTGCATCGCCGATGTTTGCTTCAAGCGCGACGAGCACAAGGGCAGGCGGGTGGTGGAGTGCGAGCTCTTCCGACCCCAGTTCGTGGCGTTCAAGAAGTGCACCGAGTGCTCCTGCGTCTACGAGGTCTTCTCCAACTTCAATGCCCTCGATTTCGATAGGTGCCCTGCCTGCAACGATAGGATGAAGAGATGCGCCCCTTGAGGGGCGTGAAAAAAGGTTTTCTAGGTCCTTCAGTTGAAACGCGGCCCTATGACCTGCCATAGGATGAGGAACAGGATCAGGAAGGAAAGAGCCAGGGATATCTGGTCCACGATCTTGTTCCTCGCATCCTCGCTCAGGCTCTTACGGAGCTTGCCAACGACCGACCCCATGGCGTCCTTGAAGAGGTATCCCCCGTCCAACGGTACTGCCGGTAGGGCGTTGGTCAGTCCGACCATCAGGTTGAGCCAGAAGATCCAATAGAGACAGTTCGCGATGATCCAGAACGTGCCGATGGACATCCATGCCAGGTATCCGGTGGTCTCGAAGAGTTCAGCGAGGGGTGACTGGATGGGAGATAGGCCGATGAAGGGGAACGCTATGTAACGCAAGCTCGCGGTGACGAAATCCCAGCGTTGTCGACGTTCCTGTACGGGTCAGACATGGTGAGCAATATGGTCTCCGGACTCGAGGACACCTGCTCCCAGATAGGCGGAGTTGATGCCAAGGAAGCCCACGTCCTCGAAGTCCGATGGGCACGCTGAAGCCATTGTCCCTCAGATATGCCTCCCTGCTGTCCAGGGTGACCTGGGTGAGGCCGGCCACGATCACATAGTTGGCCATCGTCCCGTTCCATTGCATGACCGTCACATTGACGGTCTGGAAGGGCAGAGTGAGGCCGAGCGCGTCCTTCAGGTCGCCCTCGTTCCGTATCTGGGTGTCGTTGAACGATGCCAGGATCATCCCCGACCTCATTCCCGACTCATAGGCTGGATAGTCCTTCGATACCGAAGTGAGGGCGACCCCGGAGATCACCTGTTTGCTCAGCACGTCCCCTTTATAGAAATAAGTGACATTGACAAGAGTCCCTGCCGTTGGCGCAGTGACGTTGATCCATGACTCCAGGGTGGTCACGTTGACCCCATCTATGGACAGGACCTGGCAACCATAGCCCAGGTCGGCCACGTCCGCCGGGCCGTCATCTATGGTCGACATGATGACCGGCCCCTCGTATATGGGCGCGGCCTGGGACACCATGACCGAGGAGAAGAGAAAAACGAACAGGAAGGCTACGATGATGTTGGTGGCCGGCCCGACGGCGTACACGCCGCATGCGCTTGACTTCTCGGTCGCAGGGGCAGGGCGTCCTCGTCCGGCTCCACGAAGGCCCCCATGGGCACGACGGCAAATATGAGGCCCAGGGCCTTGATGCCCATTTTGCCCACCCTGGTCAGTATGCCATGGGCGAACTCGTGCACGACGATGGCCACGATGAGGCCCAGTATGCCGTACCAGATCGGGATCAACGGATTGACGCCTGGGATCCCAAAGCATGATTGGCGACGGCGCCGATTCCGCTGGTATCTGCGGGACCAGTGTCGCTTCCCAGACAAGAAGGGCGAACATGGAGAACATGGCGACGAAGACCAGGACCAACGATATCCCAGCATAGACGCGCCAGAAGCGGGCCGGACGGGACAACCACTCGATGAGGTCCTTTCCCCCTTGAGTGCGCCACATCAGGAACGGCCCATAGACCGTGATGTTGAATCGCTCCAGAAGCTTCTTCTTCTTGACGATGATGATGATTGCGAACCAGGCCACGATGACCGCAGCGGCGATTATGAGACCATTGACCATTTTCGGACCTAGCGCAAAAAGGGGAACATGCTATATCAAACATTCCGGCGTGGACCATCTAGTCCTTGCCCTCTTTCTCCCGATGGTCCTTCCAGATGTCTTCCCCCATCTGCTCGTACATGTCGGACATCTCGTCCGTTCCCTTTAGGTCCACCTTCTCCTGGTGGGCCAGACGGATGATCTGGTCCTTCTTCAGGATCCAATAGTGAATGCGCCAGAGCTTCCCCTTCTTGAGGTGGACCTCCTCCTGGGTGGTGGTGAGGAAGCCTTCCTCTTCCAACATGTAGAATACGTCCCGGTCCTCCGAGGTGAGGCGGTTGTCGATGACCTCGCCCTCGAAGCCGAAGAAGCTCATGACGTACTCGGCGAGCTTCTTGATGTCGTCGTCGGACATCCCCTTCTTCCCTAAGGTGTTCTTAAGGGCTAGGATTACATCACCCATACTGACGACTGTCAAGCGGTCTCCTCGCACTGGCATCAAGATTCGTACATATAATGATTCTTGAACTGTGATGATTATCACAAATATTGGGTCATGGGGGAGGGATAGCTCAATGTTCTTCTCTGACCCAACGTCCGTTGTGGCCCCACAGCTTGATGTAAATGAACACCTCGATCATGATGATGAGGACCAACGCGATCAAGCCAGTCCCCAGCTGCCGAACGTGTTACCCATCGCCACCTCAAGCATGAGGAATGCACCTATGGACATGCACAGAATAATGTACCACGCCCTGGCATAGGAACGTTTCGCCCAATGTCCCCAGGACTCCTCCTCTTCGTCCTCCGGCTCGGGTGGTCGACCATTGGTTTTTAAGACCCGTTTATGAGCCATGCCCATCTTCACCGGAAGTGGCAGGCCACGAAATGCCCTGGTTCCTTCTCTTCTAGCAAGGGCTCGTCCATCTCACAGATCTCTTGGCGATAGCGACACCTAGTGTGGAAGCGGCACCCAGAGGGCGGGTTGGCCGGGCTAGGGACGTCCCCTGCCAGCACGATCTTGTCACGCTTGGCGGTCGGGTCTGGGACCGGTATGACCGATAGCAAAGCCTCTGTGTATGGGTGCATGGGTCGGTCGAATATCGCTTTCTTGGTCCCGGACTCCACCACCTTACCAAGGTACATTACGTTCACCCGATCGCACATGTACCGGATGGTGGACAGATCGTGGGATATGAATAGGTAGGTCAGGTCCAGCTCCCTCTGCAAGTCGTTGAGGAGGTTGAGTATCTGCGCCTGGACCGAGACGTCCAATGCTGAGGTGGGCTCATCGAGGACGATGAACTCCGGGTTCAGGGCCAAAGCCCTGGCGACGCCGATCCTCTGCCTCTGTCCCCCGCTGAACTCGTGTGGGTAGCGATACATATGCTCGGGGTTCAGTCCCACCTTCTCCATGAGCATCTGTACCCTTTCCTTTAGCTCATCGCCTCTGGCAACACCATGTACCAGCAATGGCTCTCCGATGACGTCCTTGATGAGGAAACGCGGGTTGAGGGAAGAATATGGGTCCTGGAAGACGATTTGCATGTGCTTGCGCATGCGTCGGAGCGCCTCCGGTGGCCGTTCGTTAAGAGCGTACATCCCCCTAATAGAATCCAACTCCTCATTCTCAGCCTTAGGGAGGACCACCTTACCATCTATTCCTGCCTCTTTTCCTGCATTGATCAGTTCGTCGCGGCGTTTTCGGACGTCGATCGGCGTGTTGAAATATACATCCCCGGCCGTGGGCTTGGTGAGCATGAGGAGACATCGCCCGGTGGTGGTCTTGCCACAGCCGCTCTCCCCCACCAGTCCGACCGTCTCACCCCGATGGATCATGAGGTCCACGCCATCTATGGCTTTGACCGCGCCGACCTGGCGCTTGAAGAACCCCGCCTTTATGGGAAAGTACTTCTTGAGACCGTTCACCTCGATGATGACGTCCTCGTTCAAAATTTCACCCCCGTGTAGAGGTGACAGGCGACGTTATGGTCCGTACGCACCTCGGTCAGCAAAGGTTTTTGAACGGTGCAGACCTCCATGGCATACGGACAACGCGGGTGGAACCGGCAGCCTGTCGGTGGTTTGACCAGATTGGGGACGTTCCCTGCGATCGTCTCCAACCTGGGCAGGTCCAGGTTGACCCTAGGGATCGAGTTCATCAATCCCTGGGTGTAAGGGTGCAATGCCTCGTAGAAGATCGACTCCTTGAGACCGATCTCCACGATGTTCCCTGCATACATGACGCCCACCCGGTCGCATACCTCCGCCACCACACCGAGGTTGTGAGTGATGAGCAGGATGGATGTGCCGGTCTCCTCCTGGAGCTCCCGCATCAGCTTGAGGATCTGTGCCTGTATCGTCACATCTAGCGCCGTGGTGGGCTCGTCCGCGATGAGCATCCTCGGCTTGCAGGATAGGGCCATGGCGATCATTACCCTCTGCTGCATCCCGCCGCTGAGCTCGTGGGGGTACGACCTGATGACGTTCTGGGGGTCGGGGATGCGCACCAAACGAAGCATTCGCTTGGCCCGATCGAGGGCCTCGCGCTTCACTGGCTTCATGTAACGCCTGACCAATGGGACCTTGGAGAGTATCCTGTGCGACCAGCCGTTCGGGTCCCGCTCCATCCTTGATAACATGGCCATATCATAGCGCATGTTCAGACCTGTCAGCGGTCTCAAGGGCTTCGACTTGAAGCTCCCATCGCAATTGGGGCAGAACTCGGCGTCCTCCATGACGATGGCATGACAGTCGGAACACTCCATCTCCCCCTTGGCGTTGCGCGTTTTACTGACCTTCTTGAAATTTTTAAGCCTCACCTGCTCATCCTTCAAGTTGCGTTGGGCGCTGCGTGCGAGCTCCCTTTTCTCGTGCAAAAGGGTGACTTCTGTCAGCTGGCTGCCTATGTTCATCACGGGGTTCAGGGCGCTCATGGGCTCCTGGAAGATGATGGAGATGTACTTGCCCCGAATGCGCTGCATGTACTTCTTGCTGCGGGCCAGCAGGTCATAGCGGGCCATTATCTGGTCCAACCTCTTCTGCGCCTCCAGCCTCTCGGGATCATCGACCTTGTTCCCCTCGGCCATCCCCTTGAGCTTCGACTTGAGGTCGCGTACCTCCTCCATCTCCTTCAAATCGTTCTCTAGGTCCTCGATGATCTCCTTATCCGAGTTCTGAGCGGATCGAGCGGTCTCGATCTTCTTCATGATATCATCGATCTCGGTTTGTGTGCCACTCGGTGGCATGAAGTAGACATGGCCACCCTCGATCTTTCCGGGTGGTTGAGGGATAAGCCTGAGCACGGTGTTCGCGGTGACGCTTTTACCGCAACCGGTCTCGCCCACCAGTCCTAATGTTTCCCCATTGAATATCTCCAGATTGACACCATCCAATGCTTTAACCACTCCTTGGTAGGTGTAAAAATTGACAAAGAGGCCCTCTATTTTCACCAACGATGATCTCTCTGGCACCTAATCACCTCCTCAGTTTCGGATCCATTATATCCCTCAACCCGTCCCCAAGGAGGTTGAAGCCTAGCACGAAGATCAAGATCATCGTTCCTGGAAATATCACAATCCACCAGGGGTTGTACTGTTGCCCCTCATAGGTAATCTGCGTCAGGAAATAGTTCTGACCTTGCGAGACCATCCTGCCCCATTCGGTGATGTCTGGCGGGCCGAAACCGATGAAACTGAGACCGGCCGCCACCAGCACCACGGCTCCGATGTCCATGGTCATGGACACCAACATAGGAGAGAAAGCGTTGGGGACGATATGCCGAAACAATATCCTGTTCCTCTTAGACCCGGAAGCCCTAGCTGCCTGGACGTACGTGTTCTCCTTGATTGACAGCACTTGACCTCGGATCAACCGAGCATAGGAAGGCCACCAAACGATGATGAGGGCTAATAGGATGTTGTCTAACGCGTTGCCCAAGGCCACGACGATGGCCATCGCCAATATCAGGCCAGGCAATGATAGGAAGATGTCCGTGATGCGCATTAAAATCTCGTCTAGTATCCCTCCATAATAACCCGCGATCGCTCCAACAATCACACCGATCAAGGCCGTGGTCAATACCACGTAAAGAGATATCGTAATCGAGAGCCTGGCCCCCCAGACCACCCCATAATAGATATTTGAACCGTCCTCGCCCGTCCCGAATTGATAGGAGACCTCCTCGGTGTGAGCTTGCCCCTGGTCATCATAGGTTGTGGCCATACCGGTAGAGCCAGGAGGGCTGATTCCTTGTTGGAAGTTCAGGGGCATGATATATTCCCCTTTCGGGTTGGGTTCTGCCAGGAACGGGGCGAAGAGCGCGATCAAAAGGACGAAGAACACCAATGCCAGCCCGATCATCGCTAAGGGGCTCTTCCGGAATAGGCGCATAGAAAAGCGTAGCTCTCTGACCCTTGGAGCCATGGACCTCTTCATGGTCGCGAACAGATTGTCCTTATCGCGACCTTTCAGTCTTTTTCTTTTCTGGGCTGTGGCCCCATTTTCGTTCATTGAATCACTCCAGTACGACACGAGGGTCGAGATATGCGTAGGCAATGTCCACTATCAGGTTGACGATCACAATGATTATCGCCGTCATCAATGTGAAACCCATGATCGCGGCGAGGTCGTTGGTTTGAATGGCCTGCGTCGACCAGCGACCTAAACCTGGCCAGTTGAATATCGTTTCGGTTAGGACCGCCCCGGTTAAAAGACCCCCAATGACCAGCCCGGTCGTGGTCACGAACGGTATCAAAGCGTTACGTCTTGCATGCTTCTTTATCACGGTCTTTTCGGGAAGGCCCTTGGACCTTGCCGTCTTGACGTAATCCTGGTTCATGGTATCTAACATAGTAGAGCGCATAATCCTCGTCAAGATCGCGATGGATGCGAATGAGAGCGTGATCGCGGGGAGTACCAGATGCCAGAGAACGTCCTGAAGAATGGCCATATCGCCCATGAGGATGGCATCGATCACATAGAAACCCGTCTGCTCAATGATACCGCCAGGAAGATTCGGGGTATACTCCAATGATACCCTCTCCCCTCTAGGTAGCCATCCCAATTGGAAGTAGAAGACGTTAAGCAATATCAAACCCAACCAAAAGATCGGGAGCGAAACACCGATCAAAGCGATCATTCTAGCAGTATGGTCGATTGGCTTGTTTCTATTGACGGCACTCATAGTACCCACGGATAAGCCTATAATGACAGCAAATATGATCGATACTATAGCTAATTCGAATGTGGCAGGGAACTTGACAGCAATGGCGTCTGTCACCGGCATCTTAGCCGCCTTGGAATAGCCCCAGTCCCCATGAATTATCCCATTAATCCAATATAAGTATTGAACCCATTCTGGGTCATCAAGATGGTATTCATCAGTGATGGCCTGCACCATCTCGGGCGTAGGCTTGTCGGAGGTTGTGTAAGCGGTCCATCGAGGACCAGCCAGGCCGGTCAAGGCAAAAACAATGATAGAAACTCCGATCAATACTGGAATAAGCAGCAACAATCTCCTTACTACGAATACCCAGAGCTTCATTTTTCTCCGACCACATCATAGAATAGGTTAAGGCTATAAATGTTTTATTTTATTCATTGTTAAATATTCAAATTTTTTCAGGATGTCCAGCATGGAAAATGTAGCGAGCTATCTCTGTTGCATTAAAAAAAATAAAAAAATGAAGAAAATGGGTTTACGTGGTCTTGTCCAGTTGCGCGAATATCCGGCCGTTGTGCATCGGGTTGAACATGAAGCCGGTTACCCAGTCCCTGAACACCCAGAAGTTGGTCGGTTGGTCTACCCATATGCCGTATACGTTGTTATAGGCAGACCAGGTTATGTTGCTGTACAGATCCGCACGAATAGCAGTGTCTGGAGAGAACGCCGCATCATCGATCATCTGCGTCAATGTGGAATTGCCTAACCTGTTAGGTCCACCATAGGTACCGTTCTCATGGAGGAACGGGTTGGCGAAGTTGTCGGGATCGGCGTAATCTGGTAGCCATCCCAGGGCATACATCGGCAACTGGCTCTCAAATTGGGCGTTAAGGAATGTCGCCCAGGCCAATGATTGGACCTGAATGTCGATCTTGCCCGGAGCCAACGCTTCCATTCCTTCCTTCATGATCTGGCAAGCACCCTGCCTTACAGTGTTCCCGGTGTTATAGTAGATGGTCATGCTGAAACCATCCTCGAGCCAGCTATTGCCGGTGTCAGGGTTGGTAGCATTCTCCAGGTAGGACTTGGCCAAGGCCAGGTCGAACGTGTATGCCGGCACATCGGGATCATATCCGAAGTATCCCTTCGGGATCGGACCGTTGGGCACAATGGCTGTGTTCTTCATCTGGGTCTCGATGTATAGAGTATAGTTGAAGGCATGGGCGAACGACTTCCTCACGTTCACATCGGAGAAGAAGTTCGTCGGGATATCTCCATATTCTATACCGCTCGGGGCCTTGGTGAAGTTGAAACACATCCCAAGGAAGTCGATCTGGGCTGTTGCGTTGCCACGGGATATGTACAGGTCAGGTAGGCTCGTGACGGAATCGATGCTCTTCCTCGGAACATATATCGAGTCCGCATCCCCGGCCTGCAAGGCCAATAGGCGCTGGTTGAAGTCATCCACGTACTTTATGAAGACCAAGCCGAGCTTCGGCTTTGTCTCCCCAGTACTGGTCGAACCTCTCCATGATGACCTCGCTACCGACGTTCCATGTGACCAACTTGAAAGGTCCAGTTCCACAGGTGTGGGTGTTCAGGTAGGCGTTCTCCTCACCTTGCACCACGCCACCATGGGCCTCAACGAAGTCCATGGAGATTATCGATGCCAGGGTGTGAGCCATGATAAAGATGAACGGACCGAAAGTCCTGACCAGCTTTATCGTAACAGTATATTGGTCAACGACAACCACGGAATTGGCGATAGCGGTCGTGTTCAGATCTGCACCATTAGAGTAGCCAGATATCATCGCCTGACCGATCATCCAAGCAGGTCCGTTGTAATCATTGATCAACAACACCCTTTCCAAAGAGTACTCCACATCGTAAGCGTCGAGGGTATCACCGTTGTGGAATTTGACCCCTTGACGGATATTGAAGGTGTAGTTCAATCCATCAGCAGAGATTCCCCCGTTCGCTATGGTCGGGACCTCTGTGCACAGAACTGGCTTCAGATTAGCTGATGTGTTGCCTTCGTAGAAGACCAAGGTCTCGTAGACGTTCTGGAGCACCTCGCCACCTGCGGTCTCATAGTCCCTTGCGGGATCCAAGGTGTCTGGGCCTCCAGCGGTCATCTCGACGAAGGTCATTGCTCTCACCGGTCGAACCGGAAGCGCTCATGATGATCGTGACATAGTACCATTGGATGGCATCGTTGTTACTTGTCACCTTGAGCTTGGCCACATACATAGTGTTCGCGCCGAGGTAGGTGTGGTTCACCTTTGACTTCATAGTGAAGTTACCCGACTCGGTGTTCAGGTCGCCAAAGTCCCAGGTCATCAATTTGATGTAGTCGGAAGAGCTGGGAGTATAGGTTTCGTTGCCTCCCCCATATGCGTATGAACCGCTAGCATCGAAAGTAACCTTGGTGTTGTTAGCGACATTCTGTGAGCTGACGATGACCACCACATACGGCAACGAGGCGTTCGTGGGCACTGCATCCGGGTCCGGGTTGTTTATCTCCACCGGGACCGGGGAATCGAAGTTGACCGCGCCCTTGTCGCTGTTGGTCGCATTCAGCAGGACCATGTACTTACCGGGATTCGAATACGCGTGACTTCCCGTCGGCACCTCTAGGTCCGCTATTATTCCATCCCCGAACCACCATTGGTAGTTGTCAGGGTCCCCAGAGGTATTCGTTGCGTTGAAGAGTATCGAATCTCCGGGCTGGGCAGTCGATGGTGTAGCAGTAAATGATATAACTGGGGTTTTCTTTTCCTCAGGTTGGTTCCAGAGAAACAGGGCGGCGCCGATACCGGCTGCAAGAAGGATGACGACGACAACAACTACCATGATCTTGGTGTTCTTGTTCATCCCTTTCTTTGCACCCTTATCCTCTGGAAGAGGTTTACTATTTGATCCTTCCATTAGCTTTCCTCCTTTCTCCCCTCCGCTAAAACTAGCGGGAGATTATCAAAAGAAACAACTTCTTCGCTATAAATACGTTACTAGTTTATGAGAATAAAAATGAACAAGCCAGTATCTTAAAAATCAGTAAAAGACGCTTTGATAGATGTTGAATGACGATTAAATCTAGTTTTTCTTGAAATATAATTATATTTGACGAAAAAACGATTCCTATTTCGACAGTAAGCTCAATTAGAGGCCTTTCTCGACCCACCAATGTAATAGGTGATTTAATACGAAAATCGTAACGCCCGACAAATACTAGTAAGTAGTCGATAAAATAAGGCTTGCGCGATGAGGCAGGACGAGTTCTCTTCGGTTTTGGTCACTTTCCCTGATAAAGCGAGCGCCCATGACATCATAAAGCACCTGCTCGAGGCCCATATGATCGCATGTGCCAACCTGTTACCGGTAGGAATCGGACTATTGGTGGGAAGGCCGCATGGAGCATAGGACGGAATGGATGGCCCTGATGAAGATAAGGAGCGAGGACTTCGGAACGGTTAAGGATCAGATACTGGAGCGGCATCAATATCAGGTCCCATGCATCGTTCGTTATGCGATCATCGAGGGTGACGAGAGGTATCTCGATTGGATCAGATCGTCGACAGAACGACCTCTGGGGGATTGAGGTCGATTATGATGTGCTTGGCCCAGCTGAGCTTCCTCAGCTTGGCGGTCCGGTCCTGCCCGGGCTTCAGGCGGGGCTCGTCGAAGTCGAAGCCGACCAGACGGACCTCCCTGGCGCCGAAGTGACGGGCCAGGCAGACCGCCCTGTCCCCATCCGTGAATCCTCCGAAGTTGAAGATGCCCGGTGCGGGCGATGATTGGGTGGTCGGGGTTATGAGGCCTTCGAAGCGGGGGACGATGTCCAGGATGCTGTCCAGGTTGTCCCCATGCGCGTGGATCACAGCGACGGTGCCCATGGCGTTGCATCGGACGTCGGCCTCGATGGGGCCGTCCAGGTCGGTGACGAGGATGTCTGGTCGGATCCCGTTGTCGAACAGGACCGTGGTGGCCGGTCCTGCCGATATTATCGTATCATGAGGATCGATCAGGTGGATCTTGCCCTCCAACGAGGGTCCATAGGCAACAACTGTCACCCTTTCCTTGACCCTTCTGCGCAGGCACGATGGACGACAGAGGCGCTCGGAGGGCACCATGACCTCCAAGCAGCGTGCCGAACCCTCGTCCGCCTCGCGATCGAAGCCGAACTCCGCGATTATCGCTTCATAGGAGGGTGACCAGGTCTCGAAGTCCATTGCGGGTCTCACGCTTCCGGGTACTCGATGTGCTCCTTTTGCTCAGTCACGACCTTCGCGGTCTGGGATATGTTGCGCAAGGTCATGTTCATGATGCCGCTGAAGGCGAGGAACAGGAAGCCAGCCAGGAACTCCAGCACCACGACCGTGGTGGACACGCGGTGCTCATTGAGGAATATCAGTATGGAGTCTACCGCACCCTGGATGATGAACCCGCTTGCGAGGACGGTCAGTCCCACGACGACATGGGGCCAGTAGTACTTGCCGTTCGACAGGTAGTAGTTGACGAACCTCCCCGTCTCGTAGGTGAGTATCGAGAAGACCCAAAGCCAAAGCACGCCCTCGACGAACAACAGCGAGCGGACGGTCAGGTCCAGGTTGGGGTTCTCGTTGGCATAGCTCGCCCCGAGGAACAGGCCGATGAGGAAGAGGATGATCGAGACAATTATGAAGGGGATCATCTGGCTTCCGGACCGTACCGCCCGCACCATGCGGCCCAGTCCGGTGCGGGTCCTCTCACCCACCTTGTAAGCATAGGCGATCAGATAGATGCCGATCACCAGCGATAGCATGCCCCAGGTCATGTTCGCGATGATTTGGATATCGTCCGGTTGTTCCGCCAAGGCGAGGAACTTCGGTATCAACGAGAAGATGCCTATGACCAGGAAGATGAGCCCGATGGGCGTGAGGATGCGCTTGCGTATCTTATCGTCCTTCATCATCTTGACCATGGTGTAGTAGGTGCTCTCCATCGTGGGCGCCTGCTTGATGTACACCCTCCGCACCGAGTCGACCTTGACACGGGAGAAGACCATAGGGTAGATGAACTCGTCCTCGGCCCCATCGGAGACCAGCACCGCACGGTCGGGCTTTACCTGGTTCAGGACAGCTTCCAGTTGGTTGACCAGTACCATGTCCGATTCGTAACCGACCTTGACGTCGCCGCAGATGCAGGCGACCTCAGCATCGATCCCCTTCTTCAGCATCTCCTCGTAGATGCTTATCGCCGCGAGGAGGGTGTTGACGTCCGAGTCCTCTGGGTCCTTCAGACCTAGGGCCATGGCTGCCTCGATGTTCTTCTGCCTTCCTACGAAAGGACCCTTGAGACCGGTCTTCGACCCGAAGTCGTCGTCCCGGTCCACACAGAGGACCAACACCTTCATGAGCACCACGTTCCAGTCCGTTTTCGTCCGACCATATGTAGCTGAGCGTTCATATCAGTTATGTTCAGATTATACGAGGATAGAATCATCCCGAATCGATGAACATCGGTACGAGTTATGTGCTGGATGGTTATTTCCATTTCGCGCAACCACCTCCAAACCATTATAATTCAGAAGACTGTTTTCAAATTTGATAAAGGATGGAGAAAAAAGGCGGCTTCAAGGAGTGTTCCCGATGTGGCCTCCGCAACAAACCCACTGCGAGACAGTGCGACTTCTGTGGGCAACGTTTCGAGGAGGAGGACAAGTGGGACCAGCAGATCGATGCCTTGGAGAGCCTGAACAAATACGAGGCGAAGCCGGACGTGTCGGACGATATGTCCCGTCGCATCGAGTCCACCATCGTGAAGAAGGACGCCGCCGAGCGCAAGGACCGTTTGGAACCGGCACCATTGGTGGCAGCGGCCGCGGTCGCCGCCGCGCAACCCATACCAACGGTCGAGGAGCATACGGCGGAACCCATCCCTGTCGTCGATGCGAAACCGGAACAGGTCGAGGTGACCCCTGTAGAGGAGACCACCGTACCAGCATCCTCCGTGGAGGAGATCATCGAGGTCGAGGACACCGAGCCCCTGACCGATGAACCGGTAACGCTGGAGGTCCCGGAGATGGTGCTGGAGACCAACACGGAGGTGGTCGCCAAGCGTACCAGGTTCTTCACGTGGAACTTCGACCCTCGCTCACGCAGGGACGTCGCATTCCTATTGATACTGCAAGGCGGCATCGTGATCTATCTCGCCAACCTGTTGGTGTCCATCGGCTCCCTGGAGTCGGTGGGACAATGGGGATTGACCCTCATCGCGGCCATGATGCTGACCGCTGGATTGGGCAAGCTGGCCATCAATTGGGACCTGGAAGACCTGAGCGAAGAGAACTTCGTGGTCAAGGAGGTGGTGGTGGAGGTCTGCCCCCGCTGCCATGAACGTGTGGTGACCCAGGACACCAAATGCCCCGCCTGTGGGACGGAGTTCGAACCATCGGAGCTAAGGGGAACCGCATGAGGATAATCTGGCATGGGCACTCCTGCTTCGAGGTGCGGGACGGTGCGGTCATCGTGACCGACCCCCATGACGGCAAGTCCATAGGGATCAAACCCCCCGTCCTCAGGGCGGACCTGGTCCTGGTGAGCCATGACCACTTCGATCATAACTGCACGCGCATGGTGAAGAGCGATTTCGTGACGGTGCGCGAGCCTGGCGAACGCTTCGAGAGGGGAGTGCACATCCATGGCCTTCCGGCGTTCCATGATCAGGAGTCTGGGGCCAAGAGGGGCAAGATGGTCGTTTTCAAGTTCATCATGGACGGGGTCAGCTTCTGCCACTGCGGCGACCTGGGCCATATCCTCACGGACGACATGGTGGAGAGGATCGGTCATGTGGACGTCCTCTTCGTGCCGGTGGGCGGTGTGTTCACCTTGGACGCCAACGGGGCCAAGGAGCTGATCGCCAAGATCGGTCCCCGCATCGCCGTCCCCATGCACTTCCGCATCGGAGGGCTCTCGTTGTCCATCCAGGGAGTGGAGCCGTTCCTCAAGGGCATCCCGGAGGAACGCATCGTCAGGGTCGGCAACGAGGTGGAGTTCAGCGCCGAGGAGCTGCCCGAGGGGATAGAATACTGGGTGTTCTCCCCTTAGGTCTTAGTACAGGCCGAGGGCATCCTCGGCCCTGCCCAGCTCTATGGGCGTGGTCCGATAACCGATGACCGCTCCCTTGGAGTTGGCCAGCATCCCCGCCCCGACCATCGCGGAGCCATAGTTGAGCGTGCCAATGGCGCAGGGGACCTTGAAGATGGAGTGGAGGAACTCGACCTCGTCCCTCTTGGTCTCGGGGTGGCAGAGCACGCCCTTGTTGGTGGCGACGCAGACGGAACCGACGGTCTTGTGACCGGCCACGGAGGCCTGCACCACCTCGACCTGCAAGGCCTCGGCGATCAATTCGTACGAATCGGGGTGCATGTCTGGGTTCGCCAGGGCACCGTTGTCGTTGACGAGGATGTTGTTGCCTGCCGCATTGAGCCTATCATCCAGACGGGCCACGTTGACATATTTGGAGAGCTTCTCCACCTCGGCGTTCGTGACCATCGAGGTCACCACCGCCCCGTAGGAGTTCATGGCCACCAGGGCACCGTTGAGGTTGGTCCCGGCGATGGTGGAGTACTCCACCTTGACCTGTAAGGCCTCTACAAAATCATCCATGAGGTCGGCGGTGGTGTCGTTGGGGACGAGGGCGAACTCCTCGTTGGCCCTGCAATAGACCCCTAGGAACTCCACGCCATTATAGGAAGAGAGTTTGAGCATACCGTCAGCACCGATCACTGCTCTTCCGGCAATGAGACCTCTACAAGGCCATCCTCGAACGTGACCACCTTGAGCTTGATGTGGGTAGGGGGCTTCTGGATGCTGCGGGACCACAGGGCCTCGTTGACCTTGGTGTCGATCCAGACCTTGTCCTCAGTGGACTTCGTGTGCCTCATGACGTACTCGCGGACCACCTTGACGGCCTTCTCGGCCCTGTGAGTATATGCTACGGTCTTGGCCTTGCGGAGCGGCACGTTATAGATGACCATCTTCTCTTTCTCTTCAGACATTTCTGCTCACTCCTTCAGGTTGCTGGATCTCCAGTTGCGGCGGTGCGGGTGGCGCACGAAGGTGCGGTTGGTCCGCATCATGACCCAGGCAGGCACACGGCGGTTCTGGTTGACCTTCTTCATCAAACGTCTCTTCATCGCTGTCGGCTTGTTGCGTGACATAATAATCATACCCTCTCAATGCTGATCTCCCGCTTCTGCGGGGCGACCTTCCTTAGGATCTGCTTCAGGGTGGGCTCGTCCAGGGGCTTGGTGATCTGCCCCGCTTGAGCTAACCTTATGAGCTGGTCCTCGACCATGCGCGCCACGTCAGGGTAGGCCATCTTAACAGTGGCCAGACGGTCGCGCGCCTCGGGTGTAAGGATCTGTCTGAGGATGGCCTGCTTCTGGGCATCGTACTGGCGCTCCTGATCCTGCGCCATCTGTGCCTGGCCTTGCTGCTGCTGGAGGTCCTGCATCTTCTTGCGGCGTAGCATCTCCAGTTCGGCGTCCTCCATGATCCTTCCCCTCACTTGCTGGTCTCGTCCATCACTTCTTTGGCGGCGTTGTCCAGCAGGGCCTGGCCCTTGGCGGTGACGACGCGGCCGTTGTTCTTGTCCTTGGACACCAGTCCGGAGGACTCCAGCTGCATCAGGCACTTCCGTGCGATGGAACGGCTTCCCTTCACCGCGTGGTTCGGCCGGGAGCCGCGGTCGACGAAGCCACCGTACTCGGCGGCCAGCCTGGAGGTCCCGATGGGACCCTTGGTGTAGACCTTCCTCAGCACCGAGGCGGCCCTTGTGTACCACCAGTCAACCTGGGTGGGGGCCTTCTCTGTGTGCACTCCGGTCTTAACGAAATCCGCCCACTCGGGCGGTGTGATGCCGTTCATCTCCTTCAGCTTTCCCGCGGCCTTCGCGATCAGCCTCTCAGGCGGCACGTCGTAGACAGTAACCATATCAATCAAACCTCTCTCAACATCAAGACATTCTATATTGTCCAATGGGATGCTTGGTCGCCCTCTAATATTGTGCCTATATATAACGGTTTCTCATGACGCTGGCCATATGGCATCGGCCGGGACTGGCATAGCGTTCAAATATATGCCCATACCTTGGCACGACCATGCGTTTCGTCGTCGCAATGACCGGCTCGTCCGGGATGCCCTATGGGGTGCGCCTCCTCGAGGTCCTGCCCTCGGAGAAGGTGCTGGTCATGTCGGACATGGCCAAACGGTTGTTGGCACACGAGACCGGGGCCACACTGGACACCGTGGAGGCGATGGCCGACGCGGTCTATCAGGACGACGACCTCTTCGCCCCCATAGCCTCGGGCAGCTATAAGTTCGACGGCATGGTCATCTGCCCCTGCTCGGAATCGACGTTGGGCAAGCTCGCCTCCGGGGTGGCGGACACCTTGATCACCCGGGCCGCCGCCGTCTGCCTCAAGGAAGGGAGGAAGCTGATCATCGTGCCTCGGGAGACGCCGCTGAGCGCCATCATGATCGAGAACGAGCTGCGCCTCAGCCGCGCCGGTGCGGTCATCCTGCCGGCCAGCCCCGGATTCTATCATCAGCCCCGGACCGTGCGAGGACATGGTGGACTTCGTGGTCGGGAAGATCATGGACCAGCTCGGCGTCGAACATCAGCTCTATAAGAGATGGGGATGAACGCTGATGGCCGTAGTATATCCTCATTGAAACTCGTTCCCTTACTCCGCCTGTCATTCTTTACATATCCTTTCGATGGGGTTCGAGCCCTTGTCTTAGGACGTCGATCTTTGGTCGTGCTTGACCACGGCCCTGCCCCCATATTTCATTAATAATCGGTGCAGGCAAGCCCTGTCAGGGGATTCGTGCTCTATGGAGATGTCCGAATCGCAGTGGATGCAAAAATGGATGTATTGAACACGAATTAATCGGATTGAAAACATCTGAAGGGGTCGCCTCATGATAGACTATGCACAATGTTCCAGGAAGATGGTGGAGATCCTCGGTCTGAGATACGAGCCCGTGGCCATCAAGCTCATAAAAAAAGGGGAGCCCCTACCCGATGATTATCCAATGCCCGAAAAAAGAATAAGGCATTGCCAGTCGATCATGAGGGCGAAAAGGGGTGATTGTCTCCTCGTACCGGCCGACAAACATGCCTGCCCGGTGGGGGCCTCGGCCCTAGGTCTCATGCCGATCCCCGAAAAGGTGGCATCGGGACAATTCCATTGCAACATGGGCATGTACCGAGATGAGACGGCGGCAAAGCATACCATGGACGTCCGGCCCAAATTGGAGCCAGAGAGCCTCTCCGCGACCTTGGTCTGCCCGTTGAGCAAGGTCCGCCTTCAGCCCGACGTCATCGTGATAACCGGTACTCCCGAGCAAGTGTTCTGGCTGCTCCCGGCCGCCACATCCTACGACGAAGGGGGTAGGGTGACCATCGAGATCGCACCGGTGCAGGGAAGTTGTGCCGATTCGACCATCAGGCCGTACCTGACCGGCAGACCGAACGCCTCCTTTGGTTGCGTGGGATGCAGGAAGTACACGGAGATCGCCCCTGAGGAGATGTTCATCGGGTTCCCTGCCACCATGCTCGAGGGTATGGTCGAGTCTTTGGAGAGGCTCAATCAGAAGGCCATTCCATTTTGTCGGGAGAAATCCAAGGCCCAATACTAGCCGATCTCCTGACCCAATACGATCCATAAGGGCTAAAGGGTTCAGAGATCATTGACCTGGACCGAACAGGAGGGTCGTCGCAAACAGCGCACTCGGGCCTCAAAGAGGATAGGTCAGTTGGGATGGTCCGCATCGTCACCCTTCTTGACGAATCCTGACCGTGCTCTTTTTAATTCTCTTCCTCAAGCGCCTTCTTGATCCAGTCATCATCCTCGACCGGTCGTTTGGTCGATATCTTGGTCCGCTGCAACCGTCCAGGCGCCCACCAGTTCCATTTCCCCAGCAGCGACATGATGGCCGGCACCAGGTAGATGCGGACGATGAGCGCGTCGAGCAGGATGGCGAACATGAGGGCGAAGCCGAACTCGCGCAACAGCCAACCCTGGGAGAGCATCATCGTCCCGAACGCCCCTGCCATTATCAGCCCGCAGGCGGTGATGATCGCACCGGTCTTCCCAACAGCGTGGATGATGGAGCTGTTGGTGTCCTTCCCCTTGGATGCCTCCTCACGAACGCGGGTGGAGAGCAATATGTCATAGTCCATGCCCAGGCCCAGGCAGACCACCAGGAGCATGAGCGGCACCATATACATGATCGGCTGCTCGAACACGTAGGTGAAGAGCACCATGGTGACCGCCAACGTCCAGGATATGGAGAGCAGGATGGTGAGTATGGAGCGGAGCGGGTTCAGCACCGAGCCGAGCACGAGAAGGAGCACGATGTAGATCGAACCGATCACCACCGGGATGATGAGGAGGAAATCGTTGTTGGATTCCACGCTGATGTCGTACATCAATGCGGTGCCTCCGGCGACGTAGCCCGCCTGGAAAACGTCGCCGGATGAGACGCTGGTGGCAACGATGTCCCGTATGGTGTTGATGCTCTCGATGGAGTTCGGGGAGAACGGCTCCTCCTGGAATATCACCTTGATCAGAACTGCGGTGGAGTTCTCCCCTACCATGGTCCGCATGTACCGATCGTACAGCACGGCCTCGATGGACATGTCCCCAGACACGTTGGCGTAGTCGATGGGCTCGCCATACGGACGGGTGGGGCTGATGACCTCCTCCACGTTCCCCATTCCGGCCAGCTCCTGACAGAGCTGCTCGATGGCGTTGAGGTTGGTGACGTTCCATTGACCAGTTCCATCGTAGACCGAGGTGGTGAGGTCCATGCCGACATCGGTGGGTATGATCCGCCCCCCTCCGAACCCGTCCTCCAGGACCACCAGGCCCTCCTTCGACTCGGAGTCGGGCATGGAGGCGATGTAATCGTAGCTGGTGGGGGTGGTGAACACTATGTAGGTCGTCGGAATGGTGATGAGCACGGCCACGAGCAACAGTACCTTGGCGTGCTTGATGGCGAACCGCGCGCTCCGGGTGAAGTAGCTCTCCTTGTCCGTCCTCTCGGCCCGGTCGAAGCGGCTGGGCCAGAAGATCCGGTCTCCCAACAGCACCAGGATGGAGGGCAGGAGGGTCAGGGCCAGGAGCAGCGCGCAGGCGATCCCGACGGCAAGGACGCCCATGGACCTGATGTAGCTCATGCTGCTCAAGGAGAGCGCGCCGAAGGCGATGATGACAGTGAGCCCGGAGGTGGCGATGGCCTCACCCGCCCAAGTGACGGAGGTCTCCACCGCCGCCTTCTTGTCATACCCCTTGCGGCGCTCCTCGCGATAGCGGGAGAGGATGAATATGCAGTAATCGCAGCCCGCCCCCAGCGAGGCGGTCAACAGGATGGTCAGGACGGAATAGTGTACGTCCAGGAAGTAGGTGCCTATGAAGTACACCAGGGCGAAGGAGATGCCCAGGCCCATGCCGATGACCATCGGCGGGACGGCGGCCGCCACGAAGGAACGGAAGAAGAGCCCGATCAGCACCAGGATGAGGATGATGGTCACAGGGTCGATCCGGGAGACGTCAGTGTCCACCGAGGTCTCGATGTCGGTCTGGATGGCGTCACCGCCTGTGACGTAGGTGCTCACCTGCGGATGGTCCACCGTGACGGAGGCGATCACGTCCCGCACCTGCGAGATGTACCTGGCCCCGCCCACCACCTCGTCCTCGTCATTGAGGAACGTGAGCGATATGATCATGGTGTCGTTGTCCGGCGTGTTCACGAAGTTGTCGATCATCGCCGGGATGAGCGGAAGTGGGAACGCCCCCAGTGACGAGTTGTCCACCACGTGTCCGGCCAGGACATATACCTGCAAGGAAGATGGGTCGGGGCCCAGTGCGGCGCTCTCCCGCACCAACCAGGGCTGGACCAACGTACCCGCTGCGATCAGGTCCACGTTGAAGTTCGCCAGGTAGGTATCGTTCTGCCAATGCTGCCACCCCAGATAGAGGTACAGGGATTGGAACACCTGGGCCTGCTCCGGGGGCAGCGAGGAGGAGAAGGATGCCACGGTCGCGGTCACGACGGCCTCGAAATCGGTCTGGGCCGTGGGTGCCTGGGTGGCGTTCCAACCGCTCCATTGCTGATAGAACATGCCATAATATCCGAACAACAGGTCGGCCTGGTCGGATGGCAACCCCTCGGCCATCGCGGCGAGGTTCCGCAAGAAGATGCCATCGACGTAGGCGTTACGGTCCGGCAACGAGGTCCAGTTGGCCAGGGTGAAGTTGCCCTCCACGGACCGGATGAAGCCGGCCTTCTCGGGGGGCAGTTGGGTCAAGTGATCTGATGAGAAGGATGCGAACCCCTCCTCGAGCGCCACGTTCGTCCGGATGGTGATGTTCCCTACCACATCTGGGAGGGCCCGGGTGGCGTTCCATGCTGCCGAATAATAGCCCAACCAGGCGATGGCCAGCGGGTCCGCCGAGGCCTGCACCTGAGGAGCGAAATATCCGTAAGTCATATCGTCGACCTGCTCGACCGTCAGCGAACCTCCGGTGCTCTGGTTCGTCTGCACCCAGGTCAGGGCGTGGTCGCTGGGCAGCCCGAAGACCAGCCCCTGCACGTCCGCGGTGTCGTTATAGAGGTCCCTGAACTGCGACGGCACCCCGAAGATGATGTAGCGGGTGGCGTTGGTACCCTCGTAGGATATGTAATAGGCCTGGTTCACCTGACCGAGGAACCCGGTCGAATAGGTCTGGACGATGGTGTACACGTTGTCCACCTGGACCTGGTAACCTATGCTGGCATCCTCGTCGAAGGGGCTGGAGGCCTCGATCAATGCCAAGGTGATCTCGTCCACGCAGGCCTTGGTGTCCTGGTCCAGCACGTTGGGCGATGTCAGCGCGATGATGGTGGAACCGGATTCGGCATCGTTGCCGAAGTTGGCGTCGATCCATTGCTGCGCCTCCTCCGAGGGCAGCAATTGCTGGGAGGAGCTCTCCGTCTCCTCGTATATGACGGCGTCATACGCCTTGGGGGCGAACGGGATGGCGATGATCAATGCCAGGACCCATAGGGCGATGATGAGCTTGTGACGTCTGACGATGAACCTGCCCAGCCGATTGAAGATCATGCTCCCCCTCCCTTCGAATTGGGGAAAGAAGAGGGGTCCCGCTATTTCAATCTAACAAATCATAAGCAGGAGGGATGGGACCACTGGCCCCTTCATTCCAGGTAGATCGCCGGTCGTCTTGGCAGGGCGGCCCGGGACTTGTTCTGCGGGTCCACCTTCTCCGGGTCGTCGGCGCTGAAGACCCGCACCTCGCACTGCAGCTCCCTAGCCAGGAACTGCTCCGCCTCCCGCAGGTAGGCCAGCTCGTCGAACCATACCGCCATGCGGTCGACCTCCTCCCGGGATCGCCTCGGAAGGTCCTCGGCCATCTTCCTGGCCAGGTCGGACGCCTCCTTTCCGTGCCTCTTGATGCTCTCGTCCTGCATGACCTGCTTGGTGAGCGTCGGAACCTTGAGCTCGCCCGACCGGAACAACGCGATGGCATTCTGCATGACCTTCTCCTTCCACTGCGGGGTGGTGTAGATGAGCACCCGTTTCGGCGTGATCTTGGTGACCTTGATGATCTCATTGACATCGTCCATGAGGCGGCGCAGGTGGTCCTCCGCCAGCTCCGCCTGCTGCGATATCTCCGCCGGGTCCGCCACGGGGAACCGGGCGGTTGCCACCAGTCCCTCCTTTCCGAGGTGCTCCCACAGCTCCTCGGCGATATGTGGTGTGACGGGGGACATGGCCCGCACCCACATGTCCAGGGCCTTGCCTACGACGGCACCGTTGCTCCCGCCCCGGCGCAGGTACCACTTCAGGTCGTTGGGCACCTCGAAGTACACCTCACCGGCCAGGTTGCGCAGGTCCAGGTCCTCCATTCCCTTCGTCACCGAGGCCATGCGGCTGTTGAACCTCGAGAGCAACCAGTTGTCGATGGCACCGATCTCCTCGCTCTCCTCCATGACCGATAGCTCGGCCACGGTGCGCATGATGCGTTCCACCTTGGCCACGTAGTTCTCGATGATCTCCTCGTCCCATTCCACGTCCGCGAAGGGGGAGGCGATGTGCGCATAGTAGAGGCGCATGCTGTCGACACCGTACTTCCCCGCGGCACCGGGGATGGGTTGGGCCCCACCCTTGGACTTGGAGATCTTGCCGGCCTTGCTCATCACGTACCAATTGACGAAGATGCCCCGGGGCCACTTACCCTCCGGTAGTATGGCCACGTGGTTCATGAGGAAGGCGGGGAAGTGCACCGTCATGTGCTCCTTGCCGCCCAGGTTGACGTCCAGAGGGTACCAGTATTCCACGTCCTCCCGAATCTTGGCGAGAACGTTGATAGCCACCCCGCTGCGCTTGGCGACATGCTCCTGGTCGCCCTGGCCCAGCAGCACGTGGTCGAAGAACTCGGTGGACATCTGGTCCGGCCGGACGCTGCCGTCGTTGACGTAAGGGGCCACCAGATAGAACAGGGGATAGAGGGTGGAATCGGAGATCGCCTCGATGATCCACTTCTCGTCGAACGGGAACCTCGTCCCGAGCCAGTTGCCCTGGCGCACGCAGGCCCTCTCCCGGAACCAGTCCAGCACTCCCTGCACGTTGGTCTGGTACTCGGACGGCAGGATGTGCATGCCCTTGGCATGCTCCTTCGCGCGAGCGGTCACTTCGGGATTCGCATAGTCGATGAACCACTGGTCGTCCACCTTCTTGATGACCACCGGCTCGCCGCAGCGGCAGATCACCGTCTCTGAGAGGTCATAGAAGAGGTCGGCCTCGTTGGCGCGCAGCATGTCCTGCTTCATCGCCTCCTTGGCCTTGTCGACGGGCAGACCGGAGTAGTCACCGCAATTGTCGTTCATCTTGCCCGCGTGGAAGCCCTCCTTGTAGACGATCTTCTTCGCCTCCACCAGCTTGGGGTCGCCCGATCTGGTGATGCCCATCCGCTCCACGATCTCCACCGCCGGCATCGGCCCCCAGCCCTTGGTCTCGATGATGGCGATGGGCTCGTATGGCCTTCACCAGCTCCCAGTCCAGTCCATAGCGGAGGCAGAGCTCCTCGTCCTCCTGGAGCATGCCAGCGCCACCCAGTCGTCCGGCGCGTCGGAGGGGACGCTCACCACCAGGCCGGTGCCGACGTTGGGGTCGCAGAAGGTGGCCGGCAGGCAGATGATCTCCCGCCCGGTCATGGGGGCGGTGCACATCCTCCCGATCAGCTCGGTGCCCGGGACGGTCCCGACCTCCTTGAGGCGGTCCTTCTGGTACTGCATCTTGTCGAGGCAGGGGCGGCTCATCACCCATATCTCGTCGCCGCATACCACCTTGACGTACTCGACCTCGGGGTTGACCCAGAAGTTGGTCTGGCCGAAGACGGTCTCCGGTCGTAGCGTGGCTGCCAACAGGTCAGCTCCCCGCACTCGGAACTTCATCAGCGTGTACTCGGTGGTCTCCGCGCATCCGCCGCAGGATAATGTCGGTCTCGGAGGCGTCCACCGCCACCGGGCCGTGGACCACGCAGGCCGGCGCGAAATACGGCTTCTGGATGAGGAGCCCCGCGTCCATGAGCTTGCGGAACTGCCATTGTATGAACTTGCCATATTCGGGATGGGTGGTGCACGTGAAACGCCTCCAGTCGGCCAGGAACCCGAAGCGGCGCCAATACTGCTCCACATATACCTTGTTGAAGAACTCCACGACGGTCAATGGGTCTGACAAGGTCGGTATGACGTCATCCGGGCATCCGTTCCGCGTCAGGTAGTCGATCATGTCCTCGTCCCCGGTGGCCACCTTCTTGGCCAGGCTGATCGGGCCGTTGCCCGTGGCATGGGTGCCGACCGGGAAGAGGACGTTGAATCCCTGCATCCTCTTGTAGCGGGCGATGTCATCGACGTAGGAGAACCCGCGCATGTGTCCGACGTGCAGGTAGCCAGTGACACCGGGGTAGGCGAAGATTATCATGAACTTCGCGCGCTCGTCCCGGTCCGCCTCGTTTATCCTCTCGGCGTACCAGCGTTCCTGCCATTTTGCCTCGATCTCGGTGGAGCGGGTCAGCATTCCTACACCCTTGTACGGCGTGGTAGAAGGAAAAGCGTCTTATTATCATTTCTACATGACAGACGAGCGGTGAAGGGGAATGCCAGATATCGATAGGGCACGACGTTCCATTCATCAAGAATCCGATGAAAATATGGCCAGATATTCACCGGCATATCTTTAAATAACTTGTAGGACAATGTCATACGCAGTCCTCCGGGACTAGGAAGACTGGGTAAGTTGGATAACGAGCGGATCTCGCTGCGATTGGACGTTGAGGACCTGGAGCTTATCGACGAGTTCGTCGCCAAGCACCCGGAGTTCTCCAACCGTTCGCACCTGGCGAGGATCGCCCTCCGCAACTACATCGAGAAGGATGCGGGGATCCCTACCAAGTCTGCCAAGGACCGGGCGGCAGTGAAAATACCGGGCGCCATCAAAGGCATCATCGACAAGATGGTAGAGGATGGGTACTACTCGTCCGTGGATGCGGCGGTCGAGGATGCCTTGCGGGAGCAGTTCTTGCCCAGGACGAAGATGCAGGAAGTGAAGGAAAGCGTCTTCGAAGAGACCAAGAAAGCGATCTCGCACATGTGAACGGTACTTACTCTAGGGTTTGGGAACCTGCGGAGGGATGGGATGCACTATAGGCCAGGCTGGGGGGCCTGGCGTTCAAACACTAGGTGTCTCAGTGGACACCATCGGGGGCGAAAGGGATGGATACAAGGGCGATCGACAAAATGGTGACGAACGAGCGTCTCCTCAACATAGTATGCAACGGCATACCAGAGCCTAAGATAGCGGTGATAGGCGTGGGGGGAGCGGGGAACAACATAGTGAACAACATACAGAGCGGGTGCCGGAAGAATGTGCACACCATCGCCATCAACACCGATGAGAAGGCGTTGAAGGGCGTTAACGCGAGCACCAAGCTGTTGTTGGGCAAGGATGTCACGCAGGGTCGTGGCACCAACGGTTTCCCCGAGGTGGGCGAGTACTGCGCCGAATGCGCCAAGAAGGCGATCCGGGACGCGGTGGTCGGCCACGACATAGCGTTCGTCATAGCGGGCATGGGCGGCGGTACCGGGACCGGGATGGCCCCGGTGGTGGCACGTACGGCCACTGAGCTGCACTGCCTCACATTCGTCATAGCGATCAACCCCTTCACCTTCGAGAAGGAGCGCACCGAGAAGGCCCAGGACGGGGTGCGCAGGCTGAGGGAGATCACCCCCAACGCCATTGTCCTGGAGAACGACCTGCTGCTCAAGGTGGCGGAGAACCTGCCGCTGCACAAGGCCTTCGAGATCATAGACCGTAACGTCATGAAGCTCATCGAGTCCTTTTGCAGCAAGGTGACGCAGACCTTCATGGAGCAGTTCCAGAACGAGATAGACCAATGGCTGCGGGACAACCAGAGCGTCAGCGCGCCTGTGAGCGAACCGGATATCGTCATCGCCCCGAGACCGGTCGCCTGCGAGATGCCGCTGGAGCCCTTGGTGGTGAAGACCCAGCTGCCTCAATAGGTTCACACATCTTCCCTAAATACGGACCCAGGTGCGGTGGTCCTTCATGCCGCCGCACCATCAAGGTCCAGACTCACGATGACCTCCCCAATTTTTTTTTCTTTTTCTGCTCTGGACAAGATTTATCGCCGCCGACCTCCTTCGTCCGGGTGTGAGGATAGGATTCGTGGTGAACCCTTACGCGGGGATGGGCGGACCGCTCGGTCTGAAGGGGACGGATGGGAAGGCCCTCACCGAGGCGTTGGAGAGGGAGGCCAGACCCATCGCTGGGGACAGGGCGCGGATCGCGATCCAGAGCGCCCTTCCTTTGAACGATGTGGAGCTGATCACGGCCTCCGGGGCGATGGGAGCGGAGACCCTCGAAGGATTGAACATATCATTCAAGGTCGTCTTCCAGGCGGGGGATCGGACCAAAGGATCGGACACCACCGATGCATGTATTCGATTCCTGACCGAGGGCGCAGAGCTCATCGTTTTCTGTGGTGGTGATGGGACGGCGAAGGATGTCATGAATGCTGTGGACAGGTCGGTCCCGGTCCTGGGCATACCCTCGGGTGTGAAGATGCATTCAGGCGTGTTCGCTACCACCCCTCGGACGGCGGGGGAGCTGCTCAGACGATTCACCGAAGGTGGTCTGGGCACGAAGGACGGTGAAGTGATGGACATCGATGAGGAAGCGTTCCGCTCGGACAGATTGCAAGCCTCCCTCGAAGGTTACATGATCACTCTGGACGAGGGTCAGTTGATGCAACCTACCAAGGGTATGGTGGCATTGAGCGGCGATGACGAGGAGAAGGAGGAGCTGGGCGAATACTTCCAGGTGTTGCTCGAGTGGGGCACCCTCTACATCCTGGGCCCGGGGACGACGCTGCAGTCGATGGCCAAGGTAATGGGCGAGGAAAAGACCTTGTTGGGGGTCGACGTGCTTCTGGATAGACACATCATCGCGAAGGACCTGGATGAGCGGGCACTATTGAAGCTCCTCGAGATGCATGAGAATGTCAAGGTCGTTGTGACTCCCATCGGCTCTCAGGGCTTCATCCTCGGTCGTGGCAATCAGCAGATATCCGCCCATATGATCCGTCGGATCGGTTTGGACAACATCATCGTGGTCGCGACGCCTACGAAGTTGAAGGGCCTGAAGATGTTGAGAGTTGATACTGGTGACCCTGAGCTGGACATAGAATTACGTGGTTACCGCAGAGTGATAACCGGTTATGGAAGGGAAAGGGTCCTGCCGGTCCAATAGCTGCCTGGGAAGGATATTATTACCCGAGCGTCGATGGTGTGACGATGGCTTTCTCTTCCGTCCACTTCCGCACCTTCGTCCACGCCACCGAGGACGAGGAGAAGGTGCTCCAGGCCATGCGGTTCGTCTCCGGGCTTGATGAGTTCGAGAGGAACTCAACGACCGGGCATCATGGGAACACGATCATCATAATGGAGGGAGTGATCAAGGAGAAACGGAATGCTAGGCAGTTCTTCCGCACCCTTTCATTGGAGGATATTCGAACACTTTTGGACACGTTGGAGCTCCGTTTAGATGATGATTGCTTCCTCTTCGCCAGATTGGACAAGCAACAGGCTTACCTGGGGGTGAGGTCGCTAACGACCTCTGATGATGCCATAGCTGTCAGGGCCAAGGTCGAGAGCTACCCCAAGAAGAGGGAGAATGCGATAAGGTCGGCCCAAGAGTTCCTTGAGGGGCTTTTGTTGAAAGCGGATGAAAAGCGTTAAAAACTCGCAGTCGTTCAGCGGCAGTACACGCAGGGGTAGCCAAGCTTGGCCAACGGCGTAGGACTTAGGATCCTATCCTTAGTGGTCCGTGCGTTCAAATCGCACCCCCTGCACCATCTGGCCTATCATTTTAATAATGTGCATGTAATAGAAAACGCCGTTAAGGCGTAGGATCCATAGGGCGTTTTGGAACAAACAAGAAGGCGCCCAGATGGAAAATGAGACCGTAGATTTCAGCCTACTTTCGGGGTATAACCCGGTTAAAGGCGTAGGACAGCGCGGCGGAGCTCGACCAGCCGCTCAATATGACAGGTCGTTCGCCAACTGGCTTGTGGCAGTGAAGTGCTACCAGCCCCATAATGCGAAGCTCGCGGCCTATCGTATCGCGGCCATTTCCAAGTCCGGTACCATTCAGACCAGGGAGGATGCCTTCGCCGCTGGTGCTCGAGTGATGACGAATGAAGAACTCGCCAAGTCCACCAAGCGAGCCTATCTCTATGCGATCGAGAGCTACATGGAGTACCTCGGCATCGGAGTAAGGTTCGAACACAAACCAAGGGGGGGCGAGCGAGTGGCCAACTACCTGGACCAGGAGCAGCTTCAATCCCTCATCCGGGCTTCCAAGGATTACCGGGAATTCGCCATTCTGTCCACCTTTATCTACACTGGAGCGAGGCTCAATGAGGTCCGGCACCTGGACATCAGGGACCTTGACTTCGTCCAGAAAAAAGTCCATATCCGGCACGGGAAGATGGACAAAGAACGGTTCATCCCCATGGACCCGACCCTGGAGAGGGTCCTCAGGGCCTACATCGCTCGCCTCCCTCCCGAGGCCCAAGCTCCCTCCAGGCCGGTGTTCACAACGCGGGGAGGCGGCCGAGTGAGCGACAAGTGGCTCGGGGAGATCATCCGCCGGGTGGGAAGGAGGATAGATATGTATGTCCATCCTCACATGCTACGCCATTCCTTTGCTTCGGCTTGGGTCGAGAACGGGGGCGATGTGTTCACCCTCCAGATCGTGATGGGACATAGTGAGATCGAAATGACCCGCCGCTATTGGCACTATAATCAGAAGAAGATAACGGAGGTATTTGGGCGTGCTGCGCCTCGCCTTTAATTGGTTCAATAACTTTATATTAAAAAACAGTGTTGGAGAAGGGGGTGCCGAGGTTTTAATTACCCCAAAAACCTAATTTCCTTGGTGAGGGGTTGGAGAAAACAAATCAAGGCTGTTGATTGCATTTGCTGTCATAGTTGCCTTGATCTTAATAGCATCTGCATTTTATTGGTTCTTGCACCCAAAGAACCCAACAGATCAAAGGTAACGTTGACCATAAGAGTATTGTGGGAATAAAAGACGACACCCAATATGTTTTGGTCATGGTCACCCCATATGGACTTAACATCGATCCTACCGGTCAATGACCTGTTCGCTGGGATGGACATCAATATGACCGTATCTTCTGACCTTGAGAAGGAATTCAGCAACGAGGTTATGATGTTCGTTATATCGGTAATATCAGATTAGACTCATCAGACGATTTTAATGATTTAGATGCTGGGTCAACCAATGGTTATTTCTTATCGTCTAGGGATGATTTCAATCGATTGGCGATTGGTAGCAATGTCACCATAGAAGTGTCTCGAGATCAGGATTGGATGACAGTTAAGGTTCTCTGACGGCGATTGTTTAGGGTGATAGTTAGCGAAGAGGGTGGCTTCGGATGGGGAACTCCGAGGTTTTAATTACACCTAAAAACCTTATTTTATTGGTGAGGGGTTGCAGAAAAAGAAATCGAGGTTGCTGATTGCATTTGCGGTCATCGTTGCCTTGATTCTACTAGCATCTGCGTATTATTGGTTCTGGGCACCCAAAGAACCTCAACAAATCAATGGTAACGTCGACCACAAAGGAATTCAGGGGATAAAAGATGACACCTCATACGGCCTAGTCACGATAGGACCTCATGGACTAAGCATTAATCCGGCGGTTAGTGACCTGTTCATTGGGATGGACATCAACATGACTGTAACCGCTGACCTTGAGAGGGAATTGGAACAACTAGGTTACGAGGTCCGTTATCATGGCAGTATAGTATTAGACTCATCAGATGATTTTAATGGAATTGAATCAGGGGCTTGTCCAGATTATTTCTTATCGTCTAGGGATGATTTCAATCGATTGGCGATTGGTAGCAACGTCACCATAGAAGTGTCTCAAGATCAGGAATGGACGGTTAAGGTACTCTGACGGCTTGTAATAATTAGTGATGCTAAACGGGCAGCGTTGGAGAGGGGGTGCCGAGATTCTGATCAATTACTGTTTTTCACCCTTTTCTTGAAAGCCCTGTCGCTTTCATTCATTGTAGTAGCAGGCAGATACTTACCGGTAATACGCTGGTACTCGGATGCTACTGTGATGGCTATGTAATAATTAGTCGTGTAAAATGGACCGTTCATCGTATAGATTCCGCCCGATCCTGCCTTTGTTTTGGCCTCATCTGTTTCCTCGGAATTTGCCCAATAGCCAAAAACATCAGACCACCTTAATTTTATCTCCTTTGACGAACTCATGTAGAGAGTTAGACCATCATCCTTTATTTCGACGATTTTTGGTCGGGTATAATATTGTCTATACCATACTGCCAATAAAAACAAGAACGCTATACCAATCATTGTAAAAAGAGTTACCCATCCGTCATACGGTCCTGATTTTAAAATTAGTGTAGGGTGATTCTTTTTTATATAAATCGGATAAAGTCCTGTGATGCCAGTTCATAACCCAGAAAGGTTTAATTAAGCCGCTCTTTCAAAAGCTTCCTTGATAAATTTCCAGAACTCATCTTTGGACAGGTCGAAGTCTGACTTGATTCGTACTCGAGGATGTCCGTTCCCTCATTCAATTTCTTAATGTTGATCGAGGTCGGCAAGGACATCTTTTCAGACATCGTCTCATCGCTTTCAAATGCCTCGATTCCCAATTGCTTAGATATGACACCTTTTTCGAATGATCCGGTTTTTACGTAGATGTCGAGGTTAAGTTGGGATGGCTTAGTCCGGACAATCAGCCAGTTATAGCCTTTTCGCCGATAGGCAACATAATTCTTTTGGTTCCAGAAAGGTCCTTCCACATCAATCTTAGAGCGTATCGTATTGTCAAACGACAACAACATCTCTTTAGTCTGAGGGCTACACCGTTTCTCTAAGTGCCAAGTCCGTCCATCTTTCGACCAAGGATGATCTGCATCGGTTTGAACATACTTTCCTGTCTCTGTGAAGCGAGATACAGGAGTAGGGACGACAACATGAGGTTGGAAGAACAGTGTATCATTGTCCTTATAGAGCTCGACCTCGACCACTTTTATGCCGATGCTATGCTCTAGGAGCCATAGAGCAACACTTCCGAGCTTATCCTTAACCTCCGACCCTACGATGATAATACGTTGTTCCTCGTTGATATCCGGCACTCCATCGACTAGGGCTTTAGCACAGAACTTTTCATACTCCTCATTGAAGTTATAATCGGGTTTCAAGTTAGAAGCATACTTAATAGCCTCTCTCTCAAAATTATCGAATGTCCATTTTGAAATATAGCTCGCATAGCGCAGAGCCTGCATATCGACGGGGTCCTTGAGCTTCCCCCGCTTCACTTCGATAATTACGGCGTTTCCAGATATGTCCAAGGCAAGAATATCAAGACGATCTCGGACTTCAGGCACTTCTACCTGCCTACCGATGATGAATAATGGCTCGCCCAAGACATCGGGATCAGAAACCAACCAATCCTCAAGGTTCTTCTCTAGAACCTGTTCATGATGTGCCTTGGTCGCTGTAACCTTGACGGGACGATTGTCCTCGATCTTCCATATAGGCAATTTCCCCACCATCTCCCTGAGTCCAAGCACTTAGCAGTTATTATTGACTTGGGGCGTTCTCCTTTCCATCTGCTCCACCGCCCCATAAACGACATAAGGCCTCTCCAACCACAGGGCCGGGGTCAACTCTTCCTTAGGCATGATGGCATACTGCTTGCTTTGAGAGAATAGGACAACCATCGGGTCCTCGATCTGTCTGTTGGACTTGTGGTATTCATCGATTAGCTTTCTGACTGATTGGTAGTGCTTATCGACATCGACATGGGTGAGGAGGGAAAGATCGGACTTGACCCCCTTCTTCTCGCAATCCTCGCGATCCTTTACCAGGTATTCCTTGGCCTCGTCATAGGTGAGGTGGATCCGGTCGGAGGATTCATCCAGACCGTTCCTGGTGATAAAATATATGTCGTGTGGTGATTTTAATCCCTTCTTGGGGGAAAATTAGAACCTCAATGATATTTGGTTATTGATCTGATACCATCGGATTCTTGATATGCTGCAATTGGTTGATCGAAAAGTTTGATTTTCCTTACTGCCTCACAGATTTTAATACCGTCATCACCACATTGGTTGCAATCTAGATAGATCGCACCTATTACTGATTCCAATAACTCTCCTGGTCCTTTACCAACATCCCAGGTTTCGCATTTACCTAACAACATACAGTCCAATAATCGGACTTCCTCGTCAAGAGCTGTCTTAGATAATTTTACATGATTGACATATTCCTTTTTCTTTTCAGAAAGTTCTCCTTTTTTATTGATTTTATATGCCAGATTCGTCAGAACGACCATATCTATTACAGCATCGCCCAGAGTAGCTAGAGTTTCGTTATCAAGAATTCCCCTATTGGCAGCAGTAGGCCCCATATCATTGACGAACGCTTTTCTTGTTATGGCCCTAGTCCTCAGGGCAGGATCCGGAAGGTATAGCCCATTATCTCCTCAAGATTGCTTTCCATCTCCATTTGAGATAATATTCGCGTATCATCTATTACCAAGTCAATCAATCCCTAATTAAATATCAAAATGTTTGTCTTCGAATCTTGTTAATTTTTGAATTTGCCCTATGAGCTTTTACCAAAGTAGCAACGATACAGATCATTCCAAATAACATGATAAATAGACCAAAGCTCCAGAATTGATTGCCCTTGGAATAAAACATAATTATAATGCCGAAAACTCCAATAAATGAACAGATTTTGGCACCAGTCTCGGCATCCTTTTTCTTTCTTAATAATTCATGAATCTCGCTATTATTTTGATTTGAAGATGTGCCGTAATTATCCGTGGTCATCACTACCACACGCATATTGCAGTTATAGCAACGACCTTCTGCCAAAGGGGTTCCACAATCTGGACAGAATTTCACCTTATTGAATCGAAAATCTTCATTATAACGGTAATCGTCTGATTATCGTAATTAAATGAGAAAACAGATGTTATAAACGCTTCACTTTCATTTTCATTCTTTACTCAACCTACTTCCTCAGATTCCCGGTCTCATCGTCCCCATCACCGTCAAGGCTTCATTGTTCTCGTAATGGTTCTCTTGCCCGCAGGAGGGGCAGATCCATTCACAATTTAGTAGCCATGTTTTGTCAATTAGTAAGAATGACAGTCCTTTAGGTGAACGAAGCAGTTAGAAACCCATATGCAAATGCAATTGATCCAAATATGATGGCAATAACACCAAACCTAGTAACCCAGGTGAATCCATGAATCTTTAACAAAGCTTTCCCTAATATTCCGACAATAATGGATACAACACCAGCTAGAATCATAAGAATTCCTGTAATTAAAATGTCAGCCCACCACATGTCTGAGGTATTTATTCTTCTGAATATAATACTATTAATGTCAATAATCCGAATGGTTTTGTGTGAAAAGTTAGTATTGCAATTTTTTTAATCTATTTGTTTAAATATAAATTCTCCAAAATCCCAACATGCAATAGGACTCTTCCCTTCATGTTTCCCCAATTATCAATTAGCTACTTCCTCAGGTCCTCTGGTCTCATCGTCCTCATCACCGTCAAAGCCTCATTGTTCTCATAGTGGTTCTCTTGCCCGCAGGAGGGGCAGAATCCATTCGTACTGTAGAAGACCGGTCTCCATCCTGATCTTCGTGCTACGATGACAGGAAGGGCATTCTAAGGCCCGGGTAATGTGGTTGTGGCGTTGGTGGGGGATCATGGTGGATGATACTTGGTGGGGGTTCTAAAGGGCGAGTGGGAGGGGTGGGCGAAGGTGAGGAAAACAATCGATGAAAAAAGATAATTGAAACGACAAATAATTAAGTTGAGAAAGCGAAAATATCCTTGGGACGAATATGGGTGACACATACAAAGACAAGAAAGGCTACAAAAGATCGAAACATGACGGGGAATTAGTGCATAGGAAGGTAGCCGCGAATAAGATTGGACGTTCTCTAAGAAATGATGAAGTTGTTCATCACAAAGATGGGGACAAGACCAATTTCAGAAAGAACAATTTGGCCGTTATGAGTAGGAGTGCTCATTCGTCGCTTCACGCGAAGAAGAGACGTGGTTTGTTCTGATTCAAGCGATTTCTCAACAATAAATCGTGTGGAGTTGGAATCGGAGTCTCATCTGTCCACATTTAGGGCACTTGGCGTGGCATATTGGGATTTTGAATTTATCCCATTGGTGCCAACCACCATGATCTTCAGCATGGAGTGAGGGGTCATTGTAAAATGTTACCTTATTGCGACAATTTGGACATTTTTCTCGGTCCCTCTTCTTGCCTTCTGTGTTTATAGAAACTACCCTTTGACAGGTGGCGCAGAGAGCAGGTTCCATGTCAACGTTATTTTCGAGCTCTCCGGAGCCTTGAAGGATGTTGTTTTCGGTGTATCCACAATCACAGATAACGCGAAAAGCGTGACCCATAGTATCCCACCTAGTAGATGTCTGTTTGAAAACATAACTGCATACATTCCTAATAAAACTGTGACAATATGACCAATTCTTATTTTATCTGAGAAGTCTTACAATCTACGATTATCATGGTATTGGAAGAGACTTGGATGCCTTTTAGTGAAGAGGAATTAAGTTCACACTTCTTTGATTATAACCCGATCACAAAGTCCTCAAAGCACCTAAATACATTTTTCGAAAAACCAATAAATGATTATAAAAAATTAATGCAAGGTCCTTTGAAATATAACCAAAACATGAAGAATTTACAAACACCGTGTCGTATTGAAAAAGATGAAAAATTTTGGACTGCAAGTACTCTGATGAATCTATTTCATAGCGATGATAAGGTTGATAATTTTTCAAAGTTGTTTAAAAAGGCATATAATCTAGAAAAACCACCATTGAAAAATATCTCCACATGGGAGGAGTGCTTTGAAGGCGACTTAGATCTGCGTTTTGAAGTGCATTTGTCTTCCCCGCGATCTTATCTTGAATGGCTTCAAAAAAATAAGAATAATCGACAGATTATACCTTACATGAAAAAAGGTAATCATCAAGACGAATTGCTTGAAAGATTGACCCACATTGATGCAGTAATTTTCAATAATAAAAAGAGATTTGCCGCATTTATTGAAGCCAAAGTCTTGTCAGATATGTCAATCCAAGTAATAAACGACATGTGCAGAAATCAACTTGCACGGATGATCGATGTAATAATGGAACAGGACGATGGTAGGATAAATCATGACCCAGAAAAATCACTTATTCTCCTATTAACACCAAAATTAATGAAGGATGAGCCATCAAGCAGATTTTATGGTTGTAAATATCAAGAGTATAAACTCAACCCACAAAAAATTGGTATTGATTTGCCCCATAGGAAGGACAATGATTGTTTAAAATTTGCTGAAAAAATTGGTTGGATCACTTATGAAGACTGCCGCGAAATCGATAGTAAGTGTTGCCCTTGGTTAGCATAAATCCCAAAAAAGGCTGTAAGTGGGATTGGTTAAAAGAAATATAAAAGTGGTAAAGGGTTTCCTCGACTCAAACTCACTTAGTATGCACCACAATCGATCCTCCGCCAATCGCTTGTTGCACACCGTTATCGTAGACAACATGCTCACCAGAAACATCCTCCCACCAGATTTTAATGCGGAAGGTATCCGGGCTGTGGTCTCCGGCCCAGATCATGAACTTATAGTTCTGACCATTGGGTGCAACTGCTCCGTTGATGGTTCCATCGCCTTTGAACTGAGCATTGGCTCCGCCCTGGTTAACGACAAGCCACTGATAGGTAGTGCTATGGAAGTTAAGATCCCCAGCACGGAATTGGAATTCAGTGTTGCCGCTAGGCACACTAGCTCCTTTCTGATACTTGGCGACGAAGCCGAAGGAGGCTTTGCCTGTTAATGTGCTATCAGCGAGATAAGCACCTTCGGGAGAGGCAATCCATCCTCCACCAGTGACGAAGCCTCCTGCGGGATCATAGACAACTATGTAAGTTTGAGCTACTGCTGAGGCAGACTCACCGAATGAGTCGGTCACAGTTAACGAAACGGAATAAATGCCTGGTGTTGTGTAGGTGTGAGATCCGGTTACGGTTATTGTGCTCTCATCCACAATACCTGTACTCGTTGTTCCATCATCCCAGGACCAGAGTGCAGAATGTGTGTCTCCTGCATAAGGGTCTGTGAAGGTGGCGCTCGTACTGACTTGACCGTTAATCACTATTGGATTGAGCGGTACACTCAATCCGGTAATGGTCGGTGGGACGTTGGGCGGATCTATGCAAACGCATGGAACTCCCTGCCAACTTGGAGTGGTGAATCCAGTGTGGCCATAATAATAATAGGTTGTAAACTCGGCATTATGTGCATATATCCAGTCTCCACCACAAATTGGAGCATTGCCTGAGGAAATACATCTGAGTCAAGGCATAGCAATCGTAGAAAGCCCGATCTCCGAAGGACGTGACACTTTTAGGTATAATCACCGAGACCATGGAACTGCAATCCTCGAACACAGACTCCCCAATTGTCGTTAGACTGTTGGATATTCTTACGGAGGTTAGTGATGCTCGGCTAAATCCAGCATAATCGATAGTAGTAACGCTATCTGGTATGTACACGGAGCTGATTGAGCATGCTGCGAATGCCAATCTTGAGATTGAGTGTACAGTGTTAGGGATCGTGAACGAATCGGACCTTCCTCCAGGATATTGTATCAGGTAGTCGCTTCCTTATTGTAAAGCACCCCATCGAGGCTTGAATAGGTTGGATTGCTTGATCTACCAAGATTGTTGTCAAGGATGTGCAATAGAAAAATGGAGCGAACCCAATGTGAGTAACGCTACCTGAAAAGTAAAAAGAAATGAAAGGACAACCCTCGAAAGCATAATCCCCGATTGACGTGACACTAGTTGGTATATTGACTGATGTCAACCCGGTGCATTCCCAGAACGCATAGTCACCGATTGATCTGACGCTATTGGGAATGATCGATCGAGGTTACATCACTGCGATAGAAGAATGCCTTAAAACCCGATGGACGTGACAGGCAATCCATGGATCATTCCTAGTATCTCAACAGCCCCACCTCGATCCATGATATCCCGTGATCTCGACCTCTGTGCCACCGTTAATGAGCTGATAGTCGAAATCGGTCGGTGGGAACAAGCATACGGTTGGAAAACCATCCCAAGTCGGACTTTGGAATCCAGTATGGCCATAGTAATAGTAGATTGTCAATCGGGATTACATTGGGAAAACAACCCCCAGCCATATGTTGGTGCGTTGCCCTCGAAATATATTGAAACCAGGGAAGAGTCCTGCCAGAATGCAGAGTTGTCTATGGTCACAACACTGCTAGGGATTGTGATTGTTGTAAGGCAAGAGCAGATCGAGAACGCATGATAACCAATGTAGGTGACACCATCTGGAATGACCACTGAGGTCAGGTCGTGGTCAACATGATGAAGCGCATAAGGGTAGATGCTAGTGACACTACTTGGAATGATGAATTCTGATACTCCTTTTCCTGCTGGATATCTGATTAGAGTTGTCATCGCCTTGTCATATAATACCCCATCGACGCTGACATAATTGGTATTAGATTCTGCCACATTGAAGGACTGTATGGAATCGCTGCCAAAATTGCCTGGTCCAATGAAACAGACACTACTAGGTATGTTGACCTCTGACAATTGGTTTTCATTACCAAAGGCTGTACCTTCAATGTTCAATACCCCTTCAGAAATGGTTAATGATTCCAACGCATAGGTGAAAGCAAAGGATGAATCTCCAATACATGTTTACACTTCCAGGAATGAAAATGCTAGTTACTGAAGTGCACATGTAAAAAGCCCATCGACCAATATTGGTGACACCATCGGGAATCGTTATTGAGGTTATTGAACTCAATCTATCCATCGAATGTTCACCTATAGAGGTGACTGGTTACCATCAATAATAGATGGTATCACAAGGTCTCCTCCAGGCCCATGATATCCCGTGATCTCGACCTCGGTATCACCGTTGATGAGCTGATAGTCGAAATCGGTTGGATCGGTATCCGCTTTCACCGGACTTAATGTTAATAAAAAAACTGATGTCATCAGTAATGACGCAATTATCACTATTGACAATAACTTAGTACTATTTCTTTTCATAGAATTCTCTCCTCCCATTCTGGACTGTAAGACTCAGAAATAGTGGGATCTCGCAGAGCATGTTATCATTAGGGTTAACGCACTTAAATTTAACTTATGCTTAAATAATGTAGTCTAATATTGAACATTTGATAAGGAAAAAGCTACAAGAATTTTACTTTTTTCAATTTGAAACAATTTCCCTCAATAAATTATTCCACCATTATTATTTATTTTCAATTATCCTAACATGCAATAAGACTCTTCTCCTCATCATTTATAAAAATTATCCCACTAAACAATAGTGAACTATAACAGCCAGATAGTCGCTAGAGTATATCAATGCTTAAATTAGGACTTAGGATCGTACGCATTGTGGAAATTGTGTGATAAGAGATGTTTCCATTGAATTATTTTAAATATAATATATTAAAAACATTAAATGGAAGTTTTAGTGAAGGAATGTTAGGCAGTAATGAAAATAATCCATATTAATGGGATGAGAAATGGAAAGTGGAGGTAGTTTACAACGGTCGATCTCATAAAGTATGCACAACAATCGATCCTCCTCTTCGACCGCTTGCTGCACACCATTATCATAGACGAGGTGCTCACCAGAACCATCCTCCCAATCACATAAGTAAATTCAGAAGGAATCAGAGCTTGGTCTGGTCGAATCATGAATTAAGAGTTCTGACAGGATAACCATCCTTGCATTCATAAATAGTAATCTTATTTGTCAAAACGCATGTTAAAAATATGGCGATAAGTATATCTATTCATAAGAGAAGGCTTTCATGCAATAGAGACCGCGAAGTATCCTTTCTGTCCTCATGCTTGCGGTGAAATAGGATTGTTCGGACAGAGGAATAATTATTTCTTGCGGAGATGAGAAGATGAAGGATCCAACGAAAGGAGGTCGAAAAATCGCGCGATTCCTAGTGCTCGCTGTCTTCTTTGTTGCAATAATTATGTTGCTGCCCTCCAGCATCCCTGTGGCAATGGCAGGGAAGCCATCACCTCGGCCCACAACAGGTGCCTTTAGCACGACATCAATTGACACCAAGGGCTGGGTTGGTGACTACAATAGGATAGCAATAGACGCCAATGGTCACGCGTACATCACGTACTATGATTGGTCTCAGTACGCGCTGAAGTTTGCAACTAACGCTGGCGGTTCCTGGGTCATCGAGAAGATAGCTGTTATCGGATCAAGAACCAACCAACCTCGAGGAGGAGTCGCCGACATCCTAGTCGATTCCAGCAATATCGTTCAGATCGTCTATATCGACATCAATCACAATCTGGTCTATACGAAGAAAGTGATGAAACTGGGCAGCGCAGCCCGTGTTCCCCGGAAGAACGATCCAAGGCCAAATCTCCATGGCTCTGGATGGGAACGGTGGTCTGCACTTCAGCTATTATGACCATACAGGACAAGAGGCACCCAGTCTCAGATATGCTAGCTATAACAATGGCCAATGGATCAACGAGCTGGTGTACCAAGGTCCCGATCATATTGGTCATCCTCTTTGGCAATTGGACCGACAATTTTGCGCATATGGTCTATATCGATTGGAGCGAATTCAAACTTAGGTATGCCACAAACTCCAATGGTTGGGTCAGCCATATCGTCGATCCAGAAGCATTTGAGCTTATAACTCAGATATCGCGGTAGACATGCAAGGCAAGCTGCATATTGCCTATTCGGCATACACTGCGGATCTTGAATTCGCCCAATCCGGCGTACTTGTACGTGAAATACGCGCATGGCTCGGTTGGGAGTTGGGATTGTCATGTGGTAGATGATACGAGAGGCTACCTAGAAGAATGGACCCCTATAGGAGTGGATGACGAAGGCGTCGTCCACATCGTCTACAATCTGTACACAACGAACCTTGTGGATTCTGGATCGGTGAAGTATGTAAACTTCACTGGGAAACAATGTCTGAAATAAAGGTGGTCGATGGATCATCGGGCTCCGGATTCTATTTGGACATGGTAGTGGATTCGCAGGCACAGCCTAAGGTGCATATATCATTCGTGAATGATGCGAAATTTGACCTCAAGTACGCAATTTCAAAATAGACGAACAAAGGGCCAGAACGACACCTGGCCTATTACTTCTTTTTAACATTTTCTGAATCAAGTCATTATATAGAATTTATATCATTTTAGAAATATTTTGGGTGAATTACCGAAATTCCCGTTAAAAATGGGATAGATGATATCCTTAAAAATGGAAAAGTGAAAAAGAATGTATCCAATATCATCATACGTTTTTCATAGTCTCTTAATTCTAACAAATCAACGCAATAATATAACAACTGAAGCATCCAAAGGCAATCGACATCTGGTGACATCAAATCGATTTGAATAGCATCTGAAGATGAATACTAGTTCTAAGTGTCGCGACAATATTTCCATCTGGAGACCTAATATTAAGACCGTCTTTTCTTAGGTTTCCAAACACACACTCATTAACCCCTATGGGGATTTTAAATGTGAAGGATACGGGTAATAGCTTCGTATCAGGTCAGAAGCATCCTCTAATGATATGAGCAGGATGTGGTTTTTTTCCAACCGTAAAAATGTTTGAATGGTAAAGCCGTCTCCTTTATTTTACCGCTAAATTCATCTGTTGAATCATAAAATAATAGACATTCCAGACCATAATCTCCATTCTATGTCTATTCTTGTCTAGCTAAATTTATTGCCAATATTATAACTTCAAATTCACTATCATTATCTTCTGGCTATAGGTCTTCTGTAGATATTGCCAATCGGATTCCCATCAATATCTTCTATTTGGACTGCCTTTCTATTTGAGGTATTATTTGCTTTAATGATGGTACCATCGATGACTTTGCTTATTCTTTAAAGGCACTACGAGCACATATCGCATTTATCGAACATGCAAATAGAAACCATCTCCCACTCATATTGTTGAATCCATCTAATCTATCCCGAACCTCTTCATCTGTTACTAACTCACTATTTGGTTTAAGTTCGACATGGCGACTATTTCTCACGAATTTCCAAGCGAAGATGAAAGCTAAAGTTTTCCATTCATTTCCACGAACATTTGAAAACAATATCAAATAAATTATTTCACCATTACTTATTTATCTCTTCATTATACTTACACATGTAATAAGACACTTCCTCTCAAAATTTATAAAAATATCCTCACTAAACAGTAGTGCAACTATAACAACCAGATAAGTCGCCAGAGTATATCAATGCTTAAGTTAAAGGACTTAGGACTCCATCCTCAGTGGCTCGTGTGTTCCAAGGCGAACTTGCTTCACTAAACAAAAAAATCATGGTCTTTCCTGATTACAATTAACTCTCTATAATCCGACCGATCATTTCATCGATGAGAAAATGATAATCGCAGTGAACGCTAGCACGCACAAGAAAGGGTCCGGCGAGACCATCCTGAAAGCGGTGGCGGATGGCGCAAGGGAAGAACGGAAAGGAGGTCAAGATTTTCAATCTGAACGAACTCGGACCGCTCAGGGAATGTCAGAACTGCGGCTCGTGCCGGAAGACGGGAAAATGCGTTCTCGACGATCCGATAGCCGAGATCATGGAAGAGATCCGCGACTGCGAAGGCCTGATCCAATCGACGCCGATCAGCTTCAATGTGGAGAATGGACTGTACAGGATGTTCCAGAATCGGTTCTTCAGTTTCATGGACATGAACTTCTCCACCACGATCCCCAAAGGGAAGAAACTGGTTACGATTGTGACCTGCGGTCTGGACAAGGATTCTGCAGAGAAGGTCTCGATAAGGCTGGAAAAGACTATTGAGCAACACTTCTTCTTCGAACCTGTCGGAAGGTTAGTGGTCAACACGTTTTTCAACCACGATGCTGCCAAGGACGATCAAGAACTGTTGGAAAAGGCGAGGTTGTTGGGTCGGAAATTCTAGTTGAATTTAATTTGTATCGTAGTAACGTTATAAAAATAAGAAATTCCTTTTACAGATGTGAACTGCATAGGCCAGATAATCGAGGATAACGATAGATGCTGAAATCTGGAATATTGGTTCCAATCTCATCGTTCCGTGCGTTCAAATCGCACCCAGCACACAATCATTTTACATAAGATGTATAATGGCGACACCGATGGAGAATAAAATATATAGTTAAACATAATAATATGAAATGGAAGGGATTATAAGAGGTTTACGCACAAAGGTAAAAAAAAACAAACCAATTCAGAACTTGTCTTTTGGCTTGTGCTTGTTGAAGCAGTCCCTGCAGAAAACAGGCCTGCCGGCAGATGGCTTGAAAAGGGACCTGGGTCTGCTGACCACAATCCGTGCAAGTAACAT
>CAVVVD010000009.1:0-72111 GCA_963751645.1 Methanomassiliicoccaceae archaeon
CCACACCGGGGGCGGGGCAGCAACCTGCGCCGTCCAGGTCAACGAGCTCGTACCCGAGGTGCTTGAAGACCTCGCGGGTGGACTTCTCGATCCCTGGATATCTCAGGGGGGCGACGCAGCCCAGGAAGAATCCATACTTCACGGCCATCTCACGCACCTCCTACCTTCTTGTCGAAATGAGTCTTCTTCATGATCTTGCGGAAATCATCGGCCGCCTTCTCGTTGCCGGCCGTGGTGGGCGGGTTGGCTGGCAGCCCCATCTTGGTGCGCAGTAGCTTCATGTCGTCACCGAAAGGTACTGTGGCGCCGATCTTCATCAAGTTGGCGCCGATCTTCTTGTGGGCTTCGGCCATGTAGCCCTCCTGGACGGCCATGTTCCTCATGAGCAGGATGATGTCAACGATGTCGACGTCGCGGGGGCAGCGCTCCACACAGGAGTAACAGGTGGTGCACATCCAAAGCTCCTCGGTGGGCAGTATGTCGTTCTTGAGGCCCAGCTGAGCCCGGCGGATCAGCTGCCTGGTCCTGAACGCGGTCAACCGGCCCGATGGGCAGGATGCGGTGCAGGTCCCACACTGGTAGCAGAGGTCCAAGGTCTTGCCACCAGCATCTATGATCTTCTTGGCGAAGGCCATATCCGGCTCTTTGATGTTGGACAATAGGTTCACCTTGTCAGAGGCCATTTCGGACAATATATTTAAACATAGGCGAAAAAAGCCTCAAGTGTTACCTAAATAGGTAATACTGGTTCACAAGGAACGTCGTGAGAGCTCCCTGACCAGGGCCTGGACCTCCTGCTTTGGCTCCCAATGCATGGCGATGATCTGATGCTTGAAAAGCTCAGGGTCGGTGGCGCTCTTTAGGATGTGCCCCCTTTTCAAGGCCAAGCTCTCGTTCACGAAGAAGCTCATGTTCGACCTCAGAAGGGAGGGGAAGGAGTGCTCCAATCGCTCCACCCGGTAGCTCATATGGTTGGTGTCTAGATGTCGGAATCCGAGCCGCTGGGCCCCGAACTTGAACCTCGCATAGGCCGAGCCCCGCTCCACATGGATCAGACGGTCCTCGGCCACGGGCTCCCATAGCGGACCGTCCGCCTCGAAGGCGTACAAAGGGTCGTCCAGAACGATCAGGTCCATCATCCTGGCGTTGAAGTCCTTCATGTTGCGCCCGTCATCGGATATGATGAGGTCATAGGCATTTGGGTCGTTCAGCGAGGAAAGGGCGGAGAGCAGCAGGTCCTCGGTGATGATGGAGCATCCTACCACAACACGATCGCTTCGGTCCATGCGCCGCAATAGGGCGAGGTATTCCATTGCGATCGCCTCACCGTCATCGTTCAGGACTGTTCCCTTGGGGGTGGTCTCCACCAACTTCGTACCGGCCTTGGCCTCGATCTGGTGCAGGTAGCGATGGAGCACGGGCGTGGATATTCCTAGTCGAGCGGAGGCCGCCTTCTGGCTACCGGTCTCGAATATCGCCCGGATCACCTCCAGCTGACGCGTGGTCATGCCATGGCCGTTCACTCTGAGGTTCACAACGGGGTCCAATCTCATCGACCCATGATGGACCTTTGACGATAATATCCTTCATGGCTTGCCTAGGCTTGCAGGTCGACTTTTGGAAAAACTTATAATGGGAGGCTCCATCGCACAATCCGCATGAAGGCGAGCGTATTGGTGTTGGGCATCGGAAGTCCAGTGGTCTGCGATGATGCCATAGGTTTCCATGTCATCGATCAGTTGAGGAAGAAAGGCCTGCAGGACGTGGACATCGAGGAGGCCTGCACCTCGGGCCTGGACCTGATCGAGATCATGCTCGATTACAAAAAGGTCATCGTGGTCGACGCGATCCTATCTGGCCAGTTCCAGGCCGGAAAGGTCATGGTATTGGGCGAGGACTCGCTCTCCGCCACAGTGCACGGGGTGAACCCCCACGAGGCCAATGTGGGCACCACCTTGGAACTGGGGCGTTCCCTGGAACCGGACCGCATGCCCAAGGAGGTATGGTTCGTAGCCGTCGAGGTGAACGATGTCTGGACGGTAAGTGACCGCATGACCCCTGAGGTCGAGTCCGCCGTCCCGGAAGCGGTCCAGACCGTCATCGACCTCATCGATGGGAAAGAGGTCTGAGACCCTTAAAATTCCAAGCTGGATAGGGACTTGGCGATCTTCTTGCCTTCCCTCTCCGAGGTATGCAGGGCGATGCAGAGCTTCCGATCCCTGAAAAGGTCCTGGGCGGCGGCTAGCACATGGTCCTCGGTCACCTTCTCGAACTCATCCATCCAACGGGAGATGGGCTGGACCTTACCATTGAGAAGATAGTTCTCCCCGAGCCAGTACATGCGATTCTCCGTGCTCTCCAATTGTCGGACGAACATGCCCTTCACCCAACGCTTGGCACGTTCCAGCTCTCCCTCGATGAGCCCCTCCTCTTTGAAGAGTCGCAACTCCTCTGCTATGAGATGGACCACCTTCTCCGCCTCTCCTACGGAGGAAGAGAAATAGGTATCCATCAGCCCGCAGTCGCTATATGCCTGAGGGAACATGTATATCTCGTAGACCAATCCTTGCTGTTCCCTTATGCGCTGGTAGAGTCGAGAGCTCGCCCCGGCCCCCAGAATGATGGCTGCCAGGCTGGCTGCCCGGTGCTGAGGGTGTTTGGCCTCGTAGGATGGGAAACCGAGCTCGACATAGGCCTGGTTCCCCTCCTTTGGGAATACCGCGATCGTAGAATGGGTCCGTGGGGCCCTCCTCTTGATCGGCGACCTTACGTTGGGAAGGTCATCGAAGTTCCGGGAGGCCCAGTCCATGACCGACCTCTCATTGAGATTGCCGACGGCCACCACGTATACGTTGGGCTTAGCATAGAAGCGGTCATGGAACTCCCGAAGGTCCTCGCCACCTATGCGCTCGACGCATTCCAGCCGCCCAGACTCCGAGTACGACATGGGGTGGCCCTTCCATATGCTCTGGTCGAGAAGGACACGAGCGTAGCTCTCCGGGTCCTCCTCCAGGCTGTTGATCTCCTGGGTGACGACCCCCTTTTCAACCTGCACATGCTCCTCATCGATCAGTGCATGTCGCATCATGTCGGAGAGTATCTTCTCGGCCACCGATATCGTCTCGTCCAGTGAGAAGACGTGGTAGGAGGTCATCTCCTTGGTGGTGAACCCGTTCATCTCTCCGCCAGCGCCTTCGATCATATCCGCGATCTCCTTGGCGCTCTGGTCCTTGGTCCCCTTGAACATGACGTGCTCTAGTAGATGGGCCATCCCACAGAGGTCCGCCTGCTCGTCCCTCGATCCCACCTTAACGTTGACGGAGAGGGCAACGGATCGGAAACCAGGCAGCCTCTCGATGATGACAGGGACCCCTCCTGGGGTATGCCTGAGCGAAAGATGGTCCTCCACCATGTCGGGGGCATCGCTGCCCGATGTTATAGAGATTTCAGTGGGCCGGTAGGCAGTGGACGGTCAAGCCCGTTCCGCCTGGCCTCCCGCACCAATTATATATCGGTCGGGGCGTATTTTCCCCAGGGTGGTTCATTGACCTTTCACATCGAAGAGAATCCAGGTATGTTCATCCATGAGTACAAGGACGTCTACATGTACGATTGCATCCTGGTGGTGGGATTCCCCAGCGTTGGGCTCATAAGTTCGATCGCAGCCAACTACATCGTCCGCACCTTGAAATTGGAGCGTATGGCGGCCATAGTGTCCGACCATTTCCCCCCATATACGATCATGCAGGATGGGGTGCCATCGCATCCGGTGCGCATATATTCGGGCAAGAGGGAATGCAAGGACGGTGAGCCCTGTGAACAGCTCGTGGTGATCCTAGCGGAATTCATGCCTAAACCTGAGCTCTTGCGTCCACTGGCGGAGCTCATCTTGGAATGGAGCAAGCACAAAGGCGTGCGCAACATCGTCACGTTGGAAGGCATCAATCTGAACGAGCAGACCGGGTCCACCATCGGCATAGGGACCACTACGGCCATGAGGGAGATGCTGGAACGGTACGATGTCAAGGAGATGAAGGAGGGCATGGTGACCGGTCTCTCAGGTATGCTTCTGGCGGAGGGTAACCGGCTCGATCAGAACGTCATTTGCCTACTAGGCCCCGCAAGACCGGAGATGCCGGATGCCAGAGGTGCGGCCAACCTGATGGAGATCATCGGAAGGATGCTCCCCGAGCTTAAGATAGACCCGGAACCGCTCCTCAAGGAGGCCGAGAGCATCGAGGTGGGCATGAGGCAGGCGATGGAGAGCATCAGACCCCCGAAGAAATCGGATGAGTCCTACCTTTACGGATAGACGTGGCCAGATGTCGTTGGGATTGATTCCGATATACCAATCATTAAATAGCGCCCATCAAATCTTACTGGCATACATTATGGAGAAGCGGAAGGTCATAAGGAAGGTCAGCCTCTTGGGGGATGGGGCGGTTGGCAAGACCAGCCTTATCCGCCGTTATGTACTGGACGTCTTCTCCGATGAATATCTGACCACCTTCGGGGCGAAGGTCACGAAGAAGGTCCTGGACCTCGAAGAGGTGGAACTCACCATGATGATCTGGGACATCCTAGGGCAGAAGGGACAGAAGTCTCTCCACGCCTCCTACTATTCTGGCACGAACGGTGCCCTCGTGGTGTGCGACCTGACCAGACCTGAGACCCTAGAGAGCACGCTGGAGTGGGCCATCGACCTGAGGAAGGTAGCGGGTGACATACCCATCGTCCCGGTCGCGAACAAGATGGACCTAGCTGCCCAAGTGAACCAGGACGGCATGGACAGGATGGCCGCCGTGCTCGGTGATGGATTCATCCTCACCAGCGCCAGGACCGGTGAGGGGGTCCCTGCCGCGTTCGAGCGATTGGCCAAACGAATGATGGGGGCGAGCTGATGGACCGTCACGCACGCCCTTTCTTCGTGATGCCTGGAACCGCCCTGAACGACCTGCGTGATGAGCTTGATCTGATCGAAGGGGCGAACCCCACCGAGACCCTGCAGCAGTTCGGCTACCGGGCCGGTGTGGGCCTGGTGCGGACACTAGGTCTGGAGTGCACCGATCTCGAGGAGATGAGGGACGTCGTCAAGCAGATATGGTCCGAGACCGGCCTCGGTCGATTGGAGGTCGACCTGATCACAGAGAACGAGATGGTGATCTCCTTTTCAGAGTCGGTGGAGGCGGAGGGAGGCCACAGCTGTGACTTCACCAGGGGGTACCTGACCGGGATCGTCTCCTCGCTGACCAAGCGCCGTTTCGATTCCAAGGAGGTATCCTGCCTGGCGGACGGGGCTCATCGGTGCGTGCATGTCCTCACCCCATCGTCATCTTTCCCGGACGCGAAGCCCATGATCTCCTACCGACCGGACAGCAAACACGTGCTCGTCGAGGGCAACTCCTACATGATAGAGATGGAGGACTCTGCCCAGGCATACGAGATCTTCTTGGAACAGGTGTCCCACGGTCGACCGGGGATGATCATCGCCAGGGAATATCCCGAGAAGATCAAGAAGAAGTACGGCATCGATAACATCCCCTTCCTATGGCTTTCGTTCGAGAGAGAGAAGAAGTATACCAGGGAACCCACCAACATTCCTTTGATCTATAGTGAGATCAAGAACTTCCTGGACAGTTCGGAGCGAGGCATCGTGCTCATCAGTGGCATCGAGTACCTCATCAATCAGAACAACTTCGTCAAGGTGCTGAAGTTCGTACAGCTTCTCAACGAGAACGTGTCCATCACCGACTCCATCCTATTGCTTCCCATAAGCTCGGAGACTTTGAACCAGAAGGAGGTCAAGCTTCTGGAGCGCGAAATGAGGATGGTTTGAAGTTCCGTCTCCAGCCCGTGGGCAAATGCTTAAATCGAACGATAAAATTACATCGTTCATGAATTTAGTCCCTAAGAAGTTCTTCGTATCATCTGGATGCGCTGTGAGCAAGGTCTCGGACCTCAACGCTTTCGACCAAGCGCTGAGGAACGCGAAGATCGGTGAGCTCAACCTCGTGTCCGTGTCATCCGTCCTACCCATCGGCGCCAAGAAGGTGGTAGCGCGAGACCTGCCCATGGGCTGCATCACCCATTGCGTGTTGGCCCAGATGAGGGGAGGCGAGGGTGAGATGATCTCCGCCGGCATCGCCTATGCCTTCCGCAAGGATGGGAAGGGTGGCTATGTGGCCGAGGGTCACATGCATGGCACCAAGAAGGCCCTCAAGGAGGTCCTGGAGTGGAAGATGAACGAGATGGCGAACCATGCGCCAGGTCGAGCTCATGAGAATATCCTATGCCGTAGAGGAGCTTTCCATCCCCATGGACCACTACGGGACCTGTCTGGGGTCCCTCGTGTTCGTTGAATACTGAGAAATGGGAGGGGGTCAACCCCCTCTATCCTTTTTATTCGATTTACAGAGATCTCTGTTCGAAGGTCTTTCAGTTCGCCCGGGAGCTTTTGACACCCTTCTTCATCTTGCCAAGGGCCTCCTTCACGACGCCTGGCAGAGCCTTCTTGTGGACGTAATAGTATCCATAGGCAGTGAAGATGGAGGCCAGACCGAAGGTGATGTAGGTCCAAGTACCCGGTTCCAACTCGTAAAGGGGAATGAGGAGCAAGTAGTATGTCACCAGAAGGAGCGCGGCTTGAGCTAACGCCGACCAGGGACGGCCCCTGGCGCTGCCGATCCCGATTATCGCCCCACAGGTGGCGTTGATACATACTAGCTGGAAAGCCCATAGCATAACTATAGGATAGGTCTCCCAAGGTATGCTCTCCCCCAGTATCTCATAGGCCGCCAGGACCTGGTAGCCATTGTAGAAGGCCATCATGGCCCCGATGCCGAGGCCCAGGGAGGTGCCGTAGAAGGCTGTGTCCAATCTAAGGGCGAACCTCTTGAGCATGAGAATGACCAACATCACCAGCAGCACCAGCAGGGCGATGGAGACGATCATGATGATCGAGGTCCTGTCGAAGAGGCCGACCACAGCTGCCAGGATGACACCGATTATCAGGCCTACGGTGAAAAGGCTGAACACCTTGCGGTCATCGAAGAAGGGCCGCTGCACCTTGGGATAGGTATAATCGTTGAAGGTGATGAACATCAGCAACAAGGCTGGACCGATGCCGATAGCCGCGGCCAAGAGCATGATATAATTCATCTATCCCTCACAAAACCCCTCACTATATAATATATGCGGATTCATCCTCGACCTTGGGCCACCAATTTATCATAATAATGTGCTACCACGCAGGCCTCCTCGCAACGACCGCAATGGTCGCAACGTTCCTGGTCCACAACAGGTCCATCCATTATCCGGATGGCCTTCTGACGGCACTGCTTGACACAGATACCGCACCGTGTGCAGAGCTGCCCCCGCAGGTACGACCTCACGCCGCGCTCAAAGGCCTTGGCGGTCTTATCGGCGGTCGGTCCTGTCGCCACTATCTGTCCTCCTCCGAACACCTTGAGGGTGCAGTCCTTGTCCTTCACAAGGGCGATCTTCGAACTCGGGGCTATGACGGACCTTGCCCACGCATTTGAGGACCTCCGCGACCTTGGCGAAATCCCTGCTATGGGGCAAGGTTATGACCCCTTCGGTGGAATATCCGCCCGTCAGGCACAGGTTCAATCCCTTGGTCGTACGAAGCTCCATGCGGTCGGAGCGATGACGCGGCGCAGGAAGGCCGATCTTCCTCGGCGAGCTGTCTCATCTTCGGGGGGAGCACCTTCCAGCGCCAGAACCCGTATCGGACGAACTCCGGAGGGGAACCGTTGCGTTTGGACCATTGATCGAGGTAGCGCTCCCACCGTGAATGCATCTCCGGGTGGAGGCGGGCCGTCTCCTTCCACTCGCTGCCCAGACAGGATGCGCAAAGATAGCAGCCAATTCGTTCGAAGTCCTCGTCATAGAGGGGGTTGTAACGATAGCCACGGAACCAGATGTAGCCCCAGACCTCCGCGGCGTTCCAGTCCTTGATCGGGTTCAATATCGTCTGGTTGGGAACGAAGGGGTTGCTCTCGACGAATCCGATGGTGCTGCGAGCGAACGACTCCAGGGCTCGGTTGCCCTCCACGGTTATCGTCCCGTCGATGAACCGCTCCGCTATCAGCTCCGTCACTGGACCGAGCTTGCAGACCTTGCAGCACCAACGGAAGTCCTTGGCGGGAGGGCCGAACTGGTCGACCTGTTCCCAGAACGCGTTGCCAGCATCGGCAACCATCAATTTCTGCTGGTTCTCCCTGGCGAACTTATTGACGTACGAGACGGTCTCGGGGAACTCGATGCCCGTATCTATGAATATCATGTGGAAGTCCTTCGTGGCCCTCTTGAGAAGACCATATGCGGCCAGCGAATCCTTCCCCCCACTGAACGAAATGGTAACTGGCTTCTTCTTGTTGCTGATGAAGGACTTGATGTCGCTGACTCCCTTCGACTCCAGCCTCTCCAGATGGTCCGCGTTGGCGCCGACGAACTCCCTCTGCTCGGAAATTGGACCTTCCCGGCGCGTGAGGCCTCGACCGACGTCCCTCACCAGGACGGCCCCCTCGCTTTCCTTCACCTTGTCGCTGTCCACCTTGGCGACGCCATTGCACACCAGCGAGCCGATCAGGACTATGAGCGGATCGCCTTCCAGGAAAGGTCCGTTGACCTCGACGATGTCCTTACCGTCCAGCTTCTTCCCCTTGAGGTGCCCTTCCCCCTTTTCCGCCCGCACCACGTTCTTTCGGACATGCCGGAAAAGCAGCGCTGCGCCCTCCTGTTTGAGCTGGAGCTCAAAGTCGTTGCTCTTGAGATCGAATCGCATGGTGGCGATGACCATGCCGTCCACCACCACCTCATCAGAGCGGTCCTCCCCTGCCACCTTGTTCAGGAAGACCATCTTGTCTTTGAGCGGGGCTGCATTGTCGAAATGCCGCTCGAACAGCTCGATCGACCACCTCCTGGCCTCGTCTGAGGGCCGGTCTGATGTCGCCAGGGAGGGACACTTCGAACGGACGTCCCTGGGTGCGGCAATTGCTACAGGTCGGACTGAGCAATAAGGTTCCACATTGATCGCACCAGTGGAATTGGGCCTTCCCATGTCGGGGGTCCTTCATCTTGGTCGGCCGCCCATCTGCGGATGGTCTACAAAAAGGTATGCCGCGATGGCAACGAAGTTTTATCTAGCGGACCAATCATCGACAGCGCGGGAAGCATGGGAAACGCCTCAAGGTGCCCTATGACCAGTATCAGCCCTCCGGCAGGACGTTCAGCCGGAAGGAGGTACAGGACATAGTCATATCCATAACAGCGATCACTTTCATCTTCGCGATATCCTTCTCCGATCTGACCGCCCATCTCGACGATCCAGATCTCGTTGATAGGTTCCTATATTGGTTGGGGATCGCCGCTGCCGTAACGATCTGGGTTTCCTGCTCCACGAGATGGCGCACAAGTTCGTGGCACGGCGCTACAACGCCTGGGCGGAGTTCCGCATGTACCCGATGGGTCTGTTGCTCGGGTTCGTCACCGCGCCTCGGCTTCACGCTCATCGCACCTGGCGCCGTCAACATCGGTGGGACAGATCACGAAGGAACAATACGGACGCATAAGCCTCGCAGGACCGGCCATGAACATCGTGATCGGCAGCGATGTTCCTGGTCGTGTGGCTCGACCTTGCGAGATGGCGAGCCTGCTCTCGGACTCCTTGAATCATCATGGCCTACCTAAGCCTGATCCTGGCGGTGTTCAACTCTCTTACCCGATCCCTCCACTAGACGGATCCAAGGTGGTCCGATGGAACATCCGGATTTACGTCCTGGTCATGGCTCTGGCGATAATACTTGCTCCTCATAAGCTGGTTATGGCGATTTATTCACGTGATACTAAGGGCTCACTCCTGGTCGGGGGCAGGGGGGATAACGCAGATGGCGGATGATACCCACCCTCCCACTCCTGCATCTTGCCAGGGTTGAAGATGTTGTCCGGGTCCAGGGCCTTCTTGATGGCGACCATGGTCGACAGTGCGCTCGAGCGTTCCATTTTGAAGTAGGGCGCCTTGGATATCCCTATACCGTGCTCTCCGGACACCGTCCCGCCCAGTCGTATGACCGTATCGTAGATCTTCCCCGACGGCCATCTCCCCATGTGCCCAGGAGGTCTGGGAGACCGGGTCCACCAGCATCTTGGTGTGAAGGTTACCATCGGCGGCGTGCCCATAGGTGCCGATGATGACATCGTTCCTCTTTGCGATCTCCTGGAAGGCCTTCACGGCCTCTGGGATGCGGGAGATCGGTACGGCCATGTCATCCGCCAAAGAGACGGACACGAGCTTCTCTCCGTAGCGACTGAGGGCGGACATGACGGACTTACGGGCGTTGGTCCACCTGGCCATCTTGATCGGGTCGCTGGTCTGCTCCACGCTGATGGCCCCCGCCTGGTTCGCCACCCTGGTGACCATCTCCATCTCACGCTCCACGACCTCCGCCTCGCCATCGACCTCGATCATGCAGAGGGCCTCACAATCCGGCAGACCAGCATTTACCGTTTTATTGACCGCCTGTATGCAGGTCCTGTCCATGAGCTCGGTAGCCGATGGCAGCACTGGCGTGGCTATAAGTCGGGACACGCAGGTGCCCGCTCCCTCCAGCGTATCGAAGGCGGCCATGACTCATGGACTGCCTCTTCGGCTTGAGGCGCGATGCGCAGGGTCACCTCGGTAATTATTCCCAAGGTGCCCTCGCTCCCCACGAACAACCTCTCCAACTGGTAACCGGAGGAGTTCTTGATGCGTGTTAGTGCCCACCTTCATGATCGCTCCGTCGGAGAGCACGACCTCGAGACCAAGGACGTAGTCCCGGGTGGCGCCGTACTTGATGGCCCTCATGCCCGGACGCGTTGGTGGCGACCATGCCCCCGATGGTACATGCCTCGGCACTGCCCGGGGAGGTGGGGAAGAAGAACTTGAAGGGGGCGAGACGCTCGTTTAGGCGGTCGTAGACCACCCCAGCCTCCACGACGCAGTAGAGGTCGCCGACGCGCACCTCCTTGATCGTGTCCATCCGGGTCATGTCCAGAACGATCCCGCCCTTGATGGGCACGGCGCTGCCGCATAGACCCGTCCCAGCCCCTCTGGCAACGATCGGTATCTTATCCCTGCGGGCCAACTTGACCACCTCCGAGACCTCCCTGGTAGTGCGGGGGCGGACGACCACATCGGGATTGCGGTGGTGGATGGAGGCATCGAACCCATAGGTATACAGGTCGGCCACCCTGGTCGACAGGTTCCTCTCACCCACTATCTCCTTCAACGCATCCAAGGTCTCGGGGCGCATGGCGTTCACGCCATCTTGCATGCAGCATGATGGTTAAAAAAGTCTCTGCCGACGACCCGACCCACCTGGACCAACTCGGTTGTAACTGTGGTGCGGAAGGACCCTCGATGAAAACGATATAAACGAAAAAGCATTAGGGCGGAACATGGACCTCAAGATCGTTCTTCTTGGTCCTCCCGGCTGCGGCAAAGGAACGCAAGCGGAGAGGCTGGTCGCTGAGATGGAATTCACCAAGATCTCCACGGGGGACCTGCTTCGCGAGGGCGTGAGACAGGGTACGCCGTTGGGCGTGAAGGCGAAGGAATTTATGGAGGCCGGAAAGCTTGTCCCTGACGAGCTGGTGATCGGCCTGATCAGAGGAGAAGCTGGCCGTCACACACGGACCAATATTGCTGGACGGGTTCCCCCGTTCCCTGGAGCAGGCTAGGAGCCTGGACGGATTGACCAGGATCGACCTGGCCTTGGACATCCAGGTGAACGAGGACAAATTGGTACATCGGATCGTCATGAGGCGCAGCTGCAAGAAATGTGGGGCGGTCTATCATTTGGAGTTCAGTCCGCCCAAGCAAACTGGAATCTGCGACAAGTGTAGTGGGGAGCTCTATCAACGGTCCGATGACACGGAGCACACGGTGCGGGCCAGGCTTAATACGTACAAGGACCAGACCCTACCTGTCAGCCAATATTACAAGGAGAAGGGCATCCTACGCGTCGTGGACGGCGAGGGGTCCATCGCCCAGGTCTATGAGAGGATAACAGCTGCAATAAGGAAGGGTTGAACCCCTTCTCTTTCCATCCATTTCCTGTTCCCCGATGAAAAGGGTTAAAAATAGGAAGCATTTTAGGGGGAGATAGCACAGCCCCGTAGTGTAGCGGTCAATCATGCGGGACTCTGGATCCTGCGACGTCAGTTCGAATCTGGCCGGGGCTACCATTCCTCTCCTTCAATAGGTTGTGCGGAGGACGATGAAGGCTTTCTGTACTTTTTTTGAGCATCCCATTGAATTTATCTCCACCACCCCAATGTGAGGTCACGGAATTCCAATTGGTGCTTTAGGACGAATGACCCAGATGATGGGGAGGAGGGCTGGCGCGCTATAAGGCATCGCTGCCACATTCATCCAATTTATTATCACTGGACTGTCTGCTGGGAGCATCGTTGATCAAGGCAGGTAGCATTTATTAGGGTCGTCATCATCACTAGATTGAGGAGCGACCAAATGATCAATCGGGGCCTTATTCTAGAGAACTTGAGGAAGTACGATACAGAAGGTATCAAGGTGGGCGTTCTGGCATCCCATTCCGCCCTAGACGTGTGCGATGGCGCAGTGGAGGAGGGTTTCAAGACCCTAGCCATATGTCAGAACGGAAGGGATCGGACGTACACGAAATACTTCAAGGCCCTGAGGGACCCGGACGGAAGGGTGAGGCGGGGGATAGTGGACGATTTCATCTTGGTCGACAAGTTCAAGGAGGCGACCACACCAGCGGTGAGGCAGCGCCTCCTGCGGGACAATGTCCTGTTCGTCCCCAACCGCTCATTCACCTCATACTGCGGCATCGATGCCGTCGAGGATGATTTCGACGTCCCGATGGTCGGGAGCCGGAACCTACTGCGGTCCGAGGACAGGGGCGGACCACAGGACTACTATTGGTTGCTGGATAAGGCGGGGATGCCCGCTCCAAGGAAGGTCAAGGACCCCCAGGACATCGACAGCCTCACCATCGTGAAGATACATCATGCCAAGAAGAAGCTGGAAAGGGGCTTCTTCACGGCCTCCTCCTATGAAGAGTACAGATCGAAGGCGGACAAGCTCATCAGGGACGGGGTCATCGAGGCGGGCGACCTCCAGCACGCTCGGATGGAGGAGTACATCATCGGCCCGGTCCTCAACCTGGACTTCTTCTATTCGCCTTTGGAGGAAAGGGGCGCACGCATCGAGCTGCTGGGCATAGATTGGCGCTTCGAGACCTCGCTGGACGGCTTCGTCCGTCTACCAGCGGCACAACAGTTGGAGCTGAATGACCGTCAGCGCCTGCCCGAATATACCGTATGTGGCCACAACTCCGCCACCATGCGGGAATCGCTCCTGGAGAACGCCTTCGAGATGGCCGAGAAATATGTGAAGGCCTGCGAGGAGCACTTCTCCCCTGGAATAATCGGACCATTCTGCCTGCAGACCTGTGTCGACAAGGACCTGAACTTCTTCATCTATGATGTCGCACCGCGCATCGGTGGGGGCACGAACGTGCACATGTCGGTGGGCCATGCGTATGGCAATTCCCTGTGGCGGAGGAGCATGAGCACCGGCCGCCGCCTTGCCATGGAGATGAGGCGGGCCATCATCGAGGAGCGCCTTGATGAGATCGTCACCTGAACGTATGGTCGACAGTTCGATCGAGATAGGGCCGCTTCGAGTGGTGGAGACCGACCTGGCACACCCCGCCTATACCATAGCTTGCGATGAGGCCTTGCTATTGGCCCGCGCTCAGGGCCTTGCGCCTGACACCTTACATCTCTATCGTCGGAGCCGCCCCACCGTCTCCCTCGGTTATTTCCAAAGGCCAGAGGGATGCGTGGACCTCCGATTGGCCGACGAGATGGGCATTTCCGTTGTAAGGCGACTCAGTGGGGGAAGTGCGATATACACCGACCCAGGCCAGATGATCTATTGCATCGTGTTGTCAGATGACCTCGTCCCAGAGGCGCCTTTGGAATCATACCCCATGATCTGCGAGGGCGTGGTGAAGGCCCTCTCCTCGTTCGGTCTGCTGGCGCAATGGAAGCCCCTGAACGATGTGTTGGTCAATGGGAGAAAGATCAGTGGCAGCGCGCAGGCTCGCAAACGAGGTGTGGTGGTCCAGCATGGGACCGTCTTGGTCGACACGGACCTGGAGCTCATGTTGAGACTGCTCCTCCCCCAGGAAGGAAAACGCTGGAGGGGGCGAGGTGAACTGACCACGTTAAGGGACGAGCTAGGGAAGATACCCAGCATGCGATCGGTGCGATCGGCGCTCATCGAGGGCTTCTCCAAGGCGTTGGGAAGGAAAATGGTCCGAGGGACCTTCACCTCGGAGGAGCATGAATTGATCAGAGACCTGATGAGGAACTCCCGAGGTTCTTCAGGACCATCGTCTCCAGGATCATTGGAATGATTCCAGGTCCAGGAAGGCCACTTTACGTCCGTCCATGAAGAAACCCAACTTCTTATGTAGCATCACGGAGGCGGCCAGATCGGGCATGATGATGCTCTGGACGGCCTTGGCGCCTTTCTTCCTCGCCTCGGTGGCGGTCTTCTTCAGAAGTTTATAGGCGATGCCCTTGCGCCGGTGGTTCGGATGCACCGCGATAGATTCCACCCACAGCACCTTGGGGACGTTGTTGATGTACTCGACCATCTGCCCGAAGATGAACCCTACGATCTGTCCCTCTTCCAAGGCGACATAGCATAGTCCGTTCTTCAGATAGTGATCGTAGGAACTGGCCGAGGATGCTCCCAGCTCGTCCACAAGGTCGTGGGACAATTGGTCCCAGTTCTTATGAAGCGAACCCTCCAAGTACTCCCGGATACAGAATAGCTCTAACGCTCGTACGTGACCGCGGTCGTTGTCCTTCAGCGCCCTTATCTCCACCATTTACATCTCCTCCGGTGCTGCGATCCCCATCGCGCCCAACGCGTTGCGAAGGGCCCACATCGTCGCCTCCACCAGGCACAACCGGGCATCCTGATGCTCGCCTGATTTGAGCACCGGGACCGACTGATAGAACTGGTTGAAGGCCGAGGCCAGCTCGTGGCCGTACGCGGGCAGGGCGTGGATCTACGCCGTTCACCCGCTTCCTTGATAGTGCTGGGGTATAGTGAAAGGACACGAATAAGCTTTCTCTCCGATTCGTGGTCCAACAAGGTGACATCGACGGTTCGGGAGTAATCCCCGGCTTTGCGGAGGATGCTACAGGCACGGGCGTGGGCATATTGCACGAAAGGAGCTGAGTTCCCTTCGAAGTTCAAGGCGTCCTCCCACTTGAAGACCAGCTGCTTCTCTGGCTGAACGCGGATGATGTTGTAGCGGATCGCACCGCTGCCGATCTGTTTGGCTATCTCGAGCATCTTCTCCTCTGAGATGTCGGTGCGGCGCTTCCTCACCTCCTCGAGCGCGCGGTCCTCGGCCTCGTCGATCAGATCATCGAGGTAGACCACCAGCCCTTTTCTGGTGGACATCCTGCCCTCGGGTAGGGCCACGAACGCATAGAAGACGCAGTCCGGGACCTTATCGACACCCATGATCTTGAGGGCTGCCGCCAGATGGACCATTCCCAGCTTCTGGTCCTCGCCGAGCACATTGATGAGCTTGTCGGCCCGAGAGAACTTATCGAGATGATATGCCAGATCGCGGGTGGTGTATAGCGTCGTACCGTCACGGCGGGTGAAGGTGAAACGAGTGTTCTTACCATGGATGCCGAACTCCGCCAGCTCCAGGTAGAATGCCCCATCCTCCTCGTGACAATATGGGGTCGCCTTGAGCCGCTCCACAACGGCTTTCGAAGACCCGTCGATGATGAACTGTGATTCCCAGGTGTATCGGTCCAGCTGGACATTGACGCTGGCCAGGCTGGTCCTGATGCCATCGAGCATCATCTCCGTCGTCTCGCCGACCTGCTCGATCACATCCTGGTCCCCGGCCTCGAAACGGACGAGCATGCTGGCCACCTGCTCCCCAACCTTGGGGTCCGATTCCATGAGCTCGTTGGCCCTCTGATAGTAGCCGACCAAGCGATAATCGGTCTTGTCCCGTTCCGCTGGCTTGACCTCCTTTTCGGGCACGTTCGCCAGCCCCCAGGCCAAGAGCACCACCTGCTTGCCCACATCGTTCACCAGGTATTCGGTGGTAACCTCGTAACCGCATAACCGAAGACATCTGGCCAAGGTGTCCCCGATCAAGGGGTTCCTGGCCCTTCCCACATGGATCGGCCCGGTCGGGTTGACGGAGGTGTGCTCCAAGAGCACCTTCACCCCCTTATCGGCCGCTCTGCCGTACCCCCCTCTCTCCAGCAAGATGGTCTCGAGGGTCTCCTTGGAAAGGATGGAATGGTTGACTCGGAAATTGACATAACCACGGTCCGCCCACACATTTTCCAGCCTCTCGGACAGGACGATGGCGGAGGCGATGTCCTCGGCTATCTGGGTGGGTGCCTTGCGCACATTCTTGGCGAAGGGGAAGCAGGGCACGGCAAAGTCGGACACGCCCATGGGGGGCGTCTCGAGCTCATAATCAAGATCTATGCCAAGCTTGGTCAACGCTGCATTCAGGGAGGCGCGCACCTCGCTGCGGAAAAGCTCCATCGGGTCCATCATGATCCACTCGTTGGGAACCTCAGCAATGCGGCGATACCACCGAAGGCCTTGAGCAGCATATCTCCCTCCTCGGAGTCCGCGGATATCAGCTCCACCTTCGTGCCCATGCTATCGGCCAGCTCGAAGAACTCGTCCACTATGTCGACGGCGGCGCCGATCGTGGCGTTCTGATTGCAATTTGGACATCGCATCACGTCAGGGACGTTCGCGACGGTCACATTACCGTTGAATCCGCAGGACGGGCAGCTCAGCCCTACCCTACGTTTGCGCAATCCCTCCGAGAGGAGCAGGATGTCCACCTGACCGATCTGAACGGCATGGCGCACCTCGTCATCACCATAGGTCGCCAGGCTCCCATCGCTCTTGCGGATCTCCTCCAGCAGGCGCAGGATGAGCCTTTTCTCCCGCATCAGGTCAAGATCGCTAAGGTCCTCCTTGGCCTTGTCGACCAGCTCCTTGAGGCCGTACTCGTCCGTGTAACCTATGTCATAGGTACCCAGGACCTTCTTCTGCAGCTCGTGGTGCAGGTAACCTGTATCGGCGAAGTAGTCCTTGGTCGGTCCCGGACCTCCGATCAGTATCCCAGCCAACCCATCTAGGTTCAGGAATGAATCGGTGGCGAGGTTGGCCAATTTATTGTAATAATCATTGGCTGCGATCTCGATGAGGCGCTCGAATCGCTGGGCCGACTGGCCGCCCTTCCGGTGTTTGGAGGGGACCAGGGAATCGAAGTTGCGGATCACGATGATGCGCTTACCGCGCAGCACACCGAGCGTCGCCTCGCTGCGGTCCACGGCGATGAGCCCATAGACCTTCTTGTCTAGCAGCATGTCCTGCAGCGGCTCGAGATAGAATTCGGAATCGCAACGGTAGAGGAAGGTGGTGATGGGGTCAGGAGGCTCGAGCACGTATTGGATCATCTTGGTCTGGTCGCCGATGCTCGATGTCTCTCCCACGAAAAAGACGACGCCGTTGGCAGGTGGGGTCTTGAAGTACTTGAGGCGGGCCAAAATGGACTGGATGGCACCCTGCACGTTCTTCCTCGTGCCTTGCGACTTGATGTTGGATGCCTGGGAGAACTCCTCACGTAGATAGTTCGACACATCCGATATCTGCTTGTTGGGCGGCACGTAAACTGAGATGAGCTCAGTACCCCGGCCCTTCAAGTTCTTGATTGTCTCGAGGTCCCTCTTGAAATCGTACTTCTGACGATCGGTGAGGGTCTCCCCCTGTATCTTTTCAGCCATAGTTTGGACTACCTTATGGTTTTTAATGGGGAGAAAGGATTACCCTGATAAATCTGTTGGTGCAGCCATGGAGAGTGTAGTGGTTTCCCTAGGTGGTTCGGTTCTCATACCTGGCAATGACGATGACAAGTACCTTGCCGCGCTCGCTTCGCTCATCTCCGAGCTGTGTGAGGAGAGGCAGCTCTTCTTGGTCTGTGGTGGTGGGAAGATAGCTCGTTATTACATCAATACGGGCAGGGAGCTCGGTGGGAACGTTCACGACCTGGACGAGCTAGGGATTGGAGTGACCCGTCTCAATGCCGGGCTCATGCAAATGGCCCTCGGCGATAGAGCGGTGCGCAGGGTACCGACTACCGCCAAAGATGCGAAGCTCATAGCCCAACCCGGAAAGGTAGTGGTGATGGGGGGGACGGTCCCTGGCCATACAACGGACGCGGTGTCGGCCATGGTGGCCGAGGAGGTCCATGCCGCGAGGATCGTGAACGCCACCTCAGTGGATGCCGCATACACCGCTGACCCCAAGAAGTTCGAGGGGGCAAGGCGTCTGCATAAGATAAGTTTCAAGCAGCTCTATGACCTGGTCAACAAAGGTGAGCATGGAGCAGGTCCTTCGGACGTCTTCGATCGGTTGGGGGCCGATATCGCCATGAAGCACCGCATCCCCATCTATATCGTGAACGGGCGCAATCTAGATGAGCTCCGAAGGGGCATCTTGGGACAAGAGGTCCAGGGCACATACGTTGGCGATTGAGCGCGAGAAGGACGTTGGGTCATCTTCCCCGATCGCATCATCGATGATGTTTGAGCCTATCGGTCTTCGACGTCCTGACTATCCACGACCCTGAGCCCCAAGGAAAGGGCGAGCCCTTTTATCTGAGTCGCTCTGGAACGGCTCATCGATTTCCTGTGAACGTAAACGATATCGGACCTGCTTGCCTTGGCAGCCTTGCCCATTCGATCCAATGCCAAGGCATCGTCCTCCTTCTCGATGAAATGGTTGGGCAACATATGCCCGAAGCAGATGCGCTTGGATAGGCATACCTCGCTGAATCGAGGTGCGTAGTGCCCGCCGCCCACCCCGATGGCGATCGGGTCGTCCAGCGGTTCAGCCTCCAAGATGGCGGAGGCGATGGCCTGGGCTGCCCCTAAGTGCCCCCAGGTGGCCTCGCTGCTCCCTATCTCGATGAAAGTGGTGGGGACGCTCAGCCATGGACCATGATGGGTCGTCTCGAAGGATACCTGGAACGGTAATCCTCTGGCCTTCTCGGAGAGTTTGAGGAGAAGGGCCGTCATCAGACCGGGATCGGAGGGTACCAATTCGGCGGTCTTGCCCCCATAGTCGGCCTGGGCATAGTTACCGATGGGATGCACGGTCAGAGTAGGGATGCCAGATGCGGCCTTGTGCCTAGAAAGGAAGAGCACTCGCCCGATGGACAGGCCCATCTCCTCCGACACTCGGATGTCCACATCATCGGCGAAGAGGTGTGTCCCATCTATCGTCACCAGGACATCATCACCTCGAATGTAGGCTGGATGTCCTTCGTAGGACCCTGCCTTCTCCCAGGTGACAGCCTCCAACAACCTATCACGGATGTTGATGCTGGCGATGTCCTCGAGGCTGGATAGCAACAATCGCATTGTGCTCGTGAGGACATTGATCGGAATTAATGTTTGTGCTGGCTGTTATCAATGGTGATTCGTGTAGCATAATTGTAATGATACCCCTATTCTTTGTGCATGGTGGTCCCCAGGTAGATACTCATGCCCAGTGCTGTCACCATCGGCGAAAGGATATTGTTGCATCTGTCACAGTTCTCTAAATTCTCGGATAGCTTCGACGCCCCTCAGGATGTGAGCCAGGATGGCATCGCCGAGGCTTTGCGGATCTCACGGGCCCATGCCGCCATCGAGCTTAAGAAGCTCAAGGAGTTCGAGGAGGTCTCGGAACGGCTCTCCCATATTCGACATGGACCGACCAAACGTAAGGTGTACTTCCTTACAGACAAGGGCGAAATCCGGGCAAAGAACCTTAGGGACTATGTCACCAGGGAAGGTATCGAGCTAGCACCTTTGTTGGACCTGCGTCGATGCCGAGCCTCCGACCTTTGGATGGCCACCTCTCCAGACATGAGATGTGTGTTGGGGGCGGCGAGCGTGTTCAGAAGGCCCTTCCGGAGAACGGCATTGCCGCCTACCACGGTCACACTGCTGCCCGAAGATGCTGATGGTCTGGTGGACCTACCAAAGGAGATCAAGGACAACCTGCCGTCCCTGATCGATCCCGCCCAGCTCAGCGACTACCATTCACAGGCAGCCGATTATTGGCTGAAGGAGGGGGACAGGAGGGAACGTCTCTACCACCTGCTGAGGGCGGGACGGGGCAAGGAGGCCGAGATGCTGGTGGCAGGTCATGGATCCCAGATGACGTTGACAGCCGACAGGGACCTCTTCGAGCTGGTCATCGCCGTACCTTGTAAAGCCAATAAATATGGTCCGAAGGTAAGGGATGTTCAAGGGACCGTGGCCCGATCGGTAGGGGAGCGTTCGGTCGCCTTGAAGGTGGCCGACGAACAGATCGCATCAGGGACCCTCGATGAAAGGTTAAAGGGCATCAAGCTCAAAGGTGGTGTCCTGGCCGATATGGAAAAATTCGACGAGGCCTACAATGTCCTGGTCACGGGCAGGGATTCTGTCACGGGTGTGGACATCGAACTAGAATGTTCCATAGCGGAGGTGTTGATCGCCCAGGGCAATGCTGTCGAGGCCAAGGGTCTGATCCAGCCCCTTATTGGGGACCGTCATTGCACCCATGACCTAAACGACCTGGAACAGCTTTATCTTGAGATGGGAAGGGCTCTGCTTGCCAACAACGAGTCTCATGATGCCATTAAGTTCTTCAGCAAAGCGGTGGGTTTGGCCCGCCCTGGAGACAAGCGTCGTATCTTTGAATCGATGTCCATCGCATACCTATCCCTCGGCATGCAGGAGAAGGGAAAGGAATATGCCTTGAAAGCGGGGATCAAAAAACAGGACTGGATCGCAGCATGTCCAAGTCAGTGATATATAGCTCTCTGATGTCCTTCAAGTTCCACCGCAGCATGGCCAGGCGCTCGAAGCCCAACCCCCATGCGAGAACGGGGTGCTTCACTCCAAGAGGCCCGGTGACCTCCGGGCGGAACACACCTGCCCCACCCAGCTCCATCCAGCGCCCATTGAAGAAGATGTCTATCTCCAATGAGGGCTCCGTATAGGGGAATGGCCCTGGTCTGACCCTTATGGTATCGAAGCCCATACGGCGATAGAACTCCCTTAGGACATTGACCAGCATGTCGAAGTTCGCCCCCTCTTCCATGATTATGCCTTCGATCTGCACGAACTCCGGGAGATGGGTCATGTCGATGGACTCGTTCCTGAAAATGCGACCGATCGAGAATACCTTAGCTGGTGGGTCTGGGTTCTTGGCCAGATAGCGTATCGTATTGGGGGTCGTATGGGTGCGAAGGAGGGCCCTTTCGGCCTCCTCTCGTGACCATGCATAACGCCATCCCAATGAACCTGTGTCCCCGCCATTCTCGTGGACCGCCTTGACCTTGGCGATGATATCCTCGTCCTCGATCTCCACCTTGGCCGGTCTCTTCAGGTAGAAAGTATCCTGCATGTCACGTGCTGGATGATCTGGGGGGTGAAGAGGGCGTCCATATTCCAGAATGCGGCCTGGACATACTCGTCATCGATCTCGGTGAAGCCCATCTGGATGAAGATCCGCCTGACCTCGTCCGCTACACGTGTCAAAGGGTGCTTCTTGGCCGCGAAGACGCTGGGAGCGAACGTGTTGACATCGTACTTCCTGATGGAAACATCACGCCATTTTCCCGTCTGGACAAGTTCAGGTGTCAGTTGGGCCACCTCTTCCTTGAGCTCGATCCCCAAGGAGAGGACCTCTCTCCCGGCATCGGTGAGGTATAGCTCTCGGCTTACGACCAGCCGCTCCGCTATCAGGTCCTGGCGGGTCTTGAGCTGCGCGATCATGTCCATATCGACATCGCTCTCCGGTCGGTCTGACTCGGCCAGCGCCCTTAAGAGGGTCTCGTCGGGCATATCCTCGACCAGGGCCTTGTTCCCGGAATCCGTTAGTACCATGGAGGGCGCCCCTGCTCCCTTCTCAATTTTCACCAGGGCCTTCCGCTTCAACCAACCGATGGCCAGGGATGCGTCGCTCTTGCCGATCCCCTGCTCAAGTTCGGATATGGTGGACCTTCCATCCTTTGAACCTATGAATTGCAGCGCCTTTCGTTCTGGGAGCCCCTGATCAAGAATGTTCCTCGATCTCAAAGAGAAGTACTTCTGGGCGCTCTCCTTGATCTCGATGAGCCCTTTGGACTGCAACCAGGACGAGGCGTTCATGACCTCCACGAGCTGCTGGAAATGGCCCGCCTCGAAGACGCGTTCGGGTGACGCCCCTCCGTCCAAGCCCTCCAAAGTGAGCAATACCTTCCTTTCGGGGTAGCTCAGTCCGTCCAACAGCTGTGTGGCGCTCATGTTCGATAGTGAAAAGCTCGACCGTATTTGGTATTTTTCACCGGCCGTCCCGTCGTTTGGCAGGCTTGATGTCCAGGACGGGTGTCCCATCCAGAGCGTCGAGGCCTTGGACCATGACGACGTTTCCCTTCACGCCCATCAGCTTGACCCTCTGCAGACCGATGGGATTGGGTCGGAACGGGCTTCTGGAGGCGAATACCCCCACCTCCGGATTGGAAGGGTCCCCCTGGGGGTGCAGTTTGAGATGGTAACCTTTGCCTATGTTCCGGTCGAAGAGGAAGATGATGTCGATCTCTTCGCTCTCGTCCAGCCGGAACAGGCCAGGTACGAACTCCGGCGATATCACGATCTCAGAGATCACCTCAGAGAAATCCTGGGTCGTCTGGACCTCATTTTGTACATGACCGATCGGCTCGAGGCTCAACATTTCGAGCTCAGCATGAAGTCCTGGACCCGCTCCTTCGCCTCTTCCCTTCTCTGCTGGTGCACTTCGAGGAACCTCAGGATCCTCTCGGTCAGGATCTGTTTGCACTCTCCGCATAGGATCTCCCCTTGCCTGCAGCGTTCTGCCATCTGGTCCAGCGCTGAGTCCTCTGGTTCGAATAGTATGAATTGGTACTTGAACACGGCACAGATGTCGGGTCGACCGCCGTTCTTCCTCTGCTCCTCCACCGATACCGCTCCGCCAGTGAAGGCCTGCCCGATCTTCTTCTTGACGGTCTTGGCATTGTCTGTGGTGAAGATGGTGGTGTTCGGTTCCGAGGAGGACATCTTGTCCCCTCCGTTCAGACTGGGGAACATCTTGGAATGGAGCAATGCCGGTTTTGGCATGCCGATCATCGGCGCCACGTCCCGAGCCACTCGGAAATGGGCATCCTGGTCTATACCACATGGTATGAGGCAGGGCGTGGACCTCCCGTACAGAGCATGCTCGATGAAACAGGGAGCGGCCTGTATGCTGGTATAGAAGATCTCGCCGATGTTGTTGCTGTTATCGAATCCAAAGACCGCCTTGGCGGTCGAGAACGTGACGCGCTTCGCTACCTCCAAGGCAAGTGGGTAGAGCAGCTTGATGCACTCCGTGTCGACCACGATCTTGGTCTTGGCTGGGTCGAAACCGAGGGCGATGACGTCCAGAGCGTTCTCGTACGCGAAATTGCTGGTATCCTTCAATGATAGGGCGTCATTGAACAGGAACTTCTCATCGTCCGTCATCTGGAAGTACAATTTCGCCCCAAAGGTGTCCTGCAAGTACTTATTGAAGATCCAGGGGGTCAGATGGCCGAGATGGATGTTGCCCGAGGGCCCTCGTCCCGTGTATAGGAAGAACCTGTTACCCTTGTCATACTGGTCCAATATCCATTCCAGGTCGCGTTGGGAATAGAAGACGCCGCGGCGGAGCATGGGATGGAGGGGACCGTATGTCGCGAGGCGTTGCAGCATGTCCTCGTCGATCCTCTTAGTCCCGAAACGGGTGATAAGCTCATCATAGTCGATGTCACCGCTGACCTCCCAGGGGGTGACCTTGAAATCATTCATCTCCGCACCAGTTGGGCGGAGGAATGCTTGGAGGATTAATAAATGCTTCTTGATGGTGATCGGTCCATATTCACATATTTAATATATTTATTATATATAAGATATATTTTTGGCTGCGAAGAAAATCTGGACCAGGGGACGACTACCACTGGTCTGGGAATAACGATTCTTTCTTATATTCAGTAATCGTGCCCGCCGCTAAAGGGTCGTCTATGGACGCGACGAACATCATCCTCTTCATCGCCAGCTTCGCATTGATCCTCATAGGTTGCGAGTTCTTCACTAACGCGGTGGAATGGTTGGGCAAGAAGCTCAATCTCGCAGAGGGTGCGGTCGGGAGCGTCCTTGCTGCCGTGGGGACGGCGATGCCTGAGACCCTTGTCCCCCTGATCGCCATCATTTTCGTCGGAGGTACGGCAGGGGAGGAGATCGGAGTGGGGGCCATCCTCGGCGCACCGTTCATGCTAGCAACGTTGGCCTTATTCGTTACCGGCCTCGCGGTCTACCTATTCAGGAAAAGACGACAACGGAAGACCTTGGCCATCAACGGGAATCTGATCCGCCGCGACCTGAAGTTCTTCATAATCGCATATTCCATCGCGGCAGTGGCCGCATTCATCCCCGAGGACTACGGTTGGGTGAGGTGGATCGTAGGTTGCAGCCTGATCCCGATCTACATCTATTACACCTGGGTGACCTTGAGGACAGGGGAGAGTTGCGCCGAATCGGAATGCAATGAGCTCTATCTTCAAAGGGGCTTGAACAGACTGAACGGTTTTAAGAGGGCTGAAATGCCCCCGCCTACCTGTGCCACAGATTATGAGGACCCTGTCAGCAAGGAGTTCCGTGAATGTGTCTACAAGGAGGAGCCGAACCTCACTTTGGTGATCGTCCAACTAATAATGGGTCTGACCGGAATAATCCTGGGTGCCACGATCTTTGTGGACCAGGTGGAATCCCTGGCAGCTGCGGCGGGGATAAGTGCAACCATCTTGGCCTTGATAATTGCCCCGATAGCAACGGAGCTCCCCGAGAAGTTCAACAGTGTGCTGTGGGTCAAGGATGGGAAGGACACCTATGCCATCGGGAACATCACTGGTGCCATGGTGTTCCAGAGCTGTATCCCTGTGACAATTGGCATACTCCTCACCTCTTGGCATTTGGACCTATCACAACCGACGGAGTTGCTTATGGCGATAAGCATCATGATCGCCCTGCTCTCGGCAAGCATCATTTACCTGCGGGCCACGGCAACTGAGCTGAAACTGTCCACCCTGCTCCTAGGAGGGGTATTCTATGCGATCTTCATCGGTCTGGTGTTGTTTTTGACCTGAGGTGATGTAATGATCGAACCCAGCATCAGGCCAGGATTCATCGATGATGACCGTTTCGAACGTTCGAAACGTATCGCATGGCTTGATGTGAAGGGGGTTAGGGGCTCGAATTGTCTGGTGGTCGGGGCGGGCGCCCTAGGAAATGAAGTGGTCAAGGACCTGATCCTTTCCGGTGTGGAACATATCACATTGGTCGATATGGACCGGGTGGTCCGATCGAACCTGAACCGCTGCGTGTTCTTCCGAGATGGAGATGTGGATGAGGGCCGATACAAGGTCGACGTTGTGGCAGAGAGGGGAAAAGAGCTCTCTACCAGCGTCAATATTCATTCCTTTATCGGTAGGATCGAGGAGATGGATTCAGGATCATTGAAGGATTTCGATGTCGTGTTCGGATGCCTGGACAATATTGGTGCGAGATTACATCTCAATGCTCAGGCCTGCTTCGCCAAGGTCCCATACATCGATGGAGGCACAGATGGCACTCGTGGTAAGGTACAGGTCGTTCTGCCACCCGACACACCTTGTGTGCAATGTGCCATGAACCGAAGCCACCAAAAGGTCCTGGAGAGACGGTTCAGCTGCACCGGTGCCGATGTGGTCCTACATGAAAGGAAGATCGCCGCGGAGATCACCACCACCAGCATCATCGCTGCCATCCAGGTTCGCGAAGCGCTTAAGGTGCTTTCAAGGCGAAGCGAGGCATGCATCAGGAATGTGGAGTATTACGATGGTTTTCTTGCCAAGAGCGATTGCTATGAGATGTCGATCGATCCGGAATGCCCTAACCACCAATCATAATGATTTTTTCTCATTATCCGAAAAACTAACTCTAACCGAAAGTCATTAATTAGCACCGAAACCTCCCTCGGATTCGCTGGTTAGCAAGATGAACGTAAGGATAAGGAACGCTGAGACGGGAAGCACCGTTGACATGGAGCTAGAGGGGGAGAACACCGTGCAGGAGATAATCGAGGGAGCCTCAGCGTTCTGGAACAAGGATGATGGTGCCTATGTGATCCGCAAGGGCAAGCGCCTCCTCAGGGGTCAACAGAGCGTGGCCGTGGCAGGTATCGCCGACAGCGACGAGCTCGAGCTTATCCCAGACCCCGAGGGCGGGGTCTGATGGCGTATCCCAGAGAAATTCTATTTCAAAGGCTGAACAATGAGATAACCGCCTGTCGAAGCGGATCGAAAGCCAAGTTCGATGTTTCCGACCCGGATTTGGTCAATTTCCCTGTCGTCATCGAGGTGGCATTACCAAAGGTACCAGGTCCGGTGCTTGAAGGCGAGAAGGTGGTGCACCGCTACGACCACCAATTCCGGATGATAATCACGCAAAACTACCCCTACGAAAAGCCCAGGGTAATATGGCTAACGCCGATCTTCCATCCGAACATCATGATGCCTGAGGATGGGGGGCATCTCTGCACCAGGTTATTGGAGGAGTGGTCCTTCAACTCCACCCTGATCACGTTCATCAAGGGGATCGAGCTGTTGTTGCTCGCCCCCAATGGCGCAAGCCCCTTCGGAACGGAATCCTGCACCCGTGCCGCCCAATACTTCAATGCCCAGAACCGTCGTTCCGTCCCGATCGTGGTACCGGTACATCCCAAGGTGGTGTTCCGCTGATACGACCACCATCCATAGTGGGTTCGAAGGACATGGAGCTTACGCAAAAGTCCACTCCGCCCGTCGAGCGCACCGCTCCCCACAAATGGCTGGACCGTCGCGCGCTCCATAGATACCACAAACGGCCCACCTATGGCATGGAGCTATACCTCTCAAAACTGGCCGAGGAAAGGATCAGGAACCATGCGAACAGCAAATTACAGGAGAGGTTGGAGGTGATGGGCTTCCTCCTCGGCACCGTCCATCGTTGCGGGGAAAACACCTTTGCTTTGGTGAAGGATGTGGCCACAACCTCCCTGGAGGCCACCTCGGTGAGCGTGCGATTCGAGAGGGGTGGGCTGGAGGACCTGTTCGGAACCTTGGAGGCCACGGATTTCAACTATGTCATCGTGGGATGGTACCACTCCCATCCAGGTCACGGCTGCTTCCTTTCCGAGACCGATGTGGAAACACAACGACGCATGTTCGATCGTTCATGGCACAGCGCCATCGTCATAGACCCCGTGCAACAGGAAATTGCCGCCTTCAGCATTAAGGATGACAAGGTCGAAGAACGTCCCTTCGCAATCTACTGGGATGAGTACCAGAACCCATATTACGGGGAATCGGTGAGGAACCGGCGGATACGCTCAGACCCAGATGGCGTGCCTGCGTCTCAATGAGCTCTCGCTCTGGTTCAAACGGGCCATCAGCATCGGGACCAAGGAGTCGAGCAAAATCGAGGTGGCCACCTCGAACAGGGTGCCCAGAGGGGCGTACTTCTTACGTTGATCATCCCGGCAGGGCGTTATCTCGAGAATGATGTTCGATGCCGATCCGAGCTTGGAATGGGCGGCCGATGTGACGCTCACCACCTTCGCGCCGATGCGGCGCACGATGTTCGCCGTCTGCACCGCGGACATGGTCTCCCCAGTGTTAGAGATGATTATGACCAGATCGCTCGATTCCACGATGGGTGTCGTCATATCACCGACGAAGTGCACATCCAATCCCATCTGGACCAAACGCACTGCGAAGGACTTCCCCACCAGCCCCGACCGACCCACCCCATAGATGAAAATGGTCTCGGCCGCGAGAATTGCGTCGACGATGTCATCGATCTTGGTATCGTCCACCTTCTCGAGGGCGTTCTTGACCTCATTCAATATGTAGGCGGATGTGTCCTTCAATCGTCCTCATCCTCGTCGTCGAAGTCATACTCTTCCTGTTGCTTGGACTTGCCTTTGTCCTTCTTCTGCGCTTTGGAGTCCTTTGACACCTTCTTTGTGAGGATGCGCTCGAAGATGACCTTCATGTACATGGCATCGTGCTCAAGCAACGGAGAGCTGGATATGATGGTGCAATCGGGGTTCTCGTCCGCTAGGTAGTCGGCCAAAGGCTCGAAGCGCAGGTCACCCTTCTTGATGGGCGTTACGCGCTTCTCGTTCCCTCCCTCATGCTCAACCCCGGAGAAATGTGAATAGAAGTGCCCGTCGACCTGTTTGCGCACCTGATCGAAAAGGTCCCCGAAGTCCTGGGGCTCGCGCAAGGTACCACTCTGCCTGGCATGTAGATGGGCGAAGTTCAGGACGGGGACGACCCCATCGATCTGATCGCTGAGCTCTAGGATCTCCTCCAAGGTCCCGAATACCTCCTGACGTCCAGAGGTCTCGAAGCCCAGACGGGGCCTCAGCTTGTTCTTCCTCCACCATTCCATGGCATCGCCGATGCGCTCGGCGATGACCTCGGCGGCCTTGGCCTTGCTCAGGTCCCCGTAGAGACCGATGTGCGATACCACAAGATCACCTTCGATCTGGCTCGTGAGCAGACCAGCCCAACGGATGGAGTCGAGGCTCTTCTGGGTGAGCTCGTTCCCTGATGTCAGGTCCATGTAATAGGGGGTGTGCATCGATAGGGCGACGTCCAGTTCCTTGCCCATCCTTCCCAGGGCATGGAGCTCTTGGAAGTTCTGCACCAGTCCGGAGGCGAGCGTGATCAGCGTGTCGTCTGCCTTGATCTTCTCTTCCACGTTGTTGATGATGGTGGTCTTCTTGCCCTTATGGCGTACCATCTCGATAATCAGGTCGCTTTGCACTTCCAAGGGGGTGAGGCCGACCTCATCGTCTTCTGGCATGCGCTCCACAACGTTGACGCGCACCATCTGAACCTCCATGGCGTTCAGGCCCAGGTTGTGCACGTCCTCTATTCCATCCTTAATCGTGCGACCTTTGCAAGAAAGAGGGATACCAGCCGGGCCGAACCGAATCATGAAGTGACAACCACCCTGGGATAAGCATAACGGTATGATAGAGGTATTATATAACGCCTCTCCGTATTTATTTTATAACATCAATATAATTTATTGGAGCGATATCGCCTTGCTCAAACGATAGAATGGGACCAATGGATATAATTGGGGATTCGCCCTTCCCCGGAAAGGGTGCATTCTTGATGGAGGACGTAGTGGCCAAGAAGGTCCAGCAATGGGAGGCCCAGCTCATAGACCTAAGCCTTCGCAACAGGCTTCTGAATTACAAGAAGACGAAGTCCGCCACCCTCATCATCAGGGACCCAGACCCGGGTCACGTATTCAAGGACCTGGTGGTCGACCATATTAAGCAGGGCATCTGGTGCGAAAAGTTCCGGGATGAGTTCAAGGAGAGCCAGACAGGCGGGAGGGAATGCCAGCTCTATAACTATGTCGGGCTGAGCAATGGCCGGGAGGCCCCATCCACGCTCAACCCTTACACGGAGAAGGTCCTGGGCAACCTCCGATATAAGGCGAACAGCTTCCAGCGGGAACAGGGCATAAATGCCCTTTTCGTTGCTTTCGGTGAGGTGCGATGGGTGGAGGACAGCAAGAACGACGTTCATATCGCACCGATAATCCTGGTGCCGGTCTCACTGAACAAGAAGGGGGTCATCGGTGCCCATACGCTGCAGATGGAAGGCGACGAGATCTTCATCAACCCCGCTTTGGCCTTGAAGCTCAAGAAGGAGATCGGTGTGGACCTGCCGATGGTACCTGAGGATCTCGACATCTTTGATGTCAAGGCCTATGTCCAGGGGCTGTTGCCCCTTCTGTCCCGCCGGACCGGTTGGACGGTCACCATGGAGCAACCCTTCATCGGGCTGTTCACCTTCGCCAAGGTGGTCATCTATGAAGACATGATCGCGAACGAGATGATGATCGGAGAGCATCCCGTGCTCCGGTCGCTCGCGGGAGACCCGAGCCGATTGAAAAGGGTGGACCCGGAGGTGCCGAACGAGGGTGAACTGGACCCCATGAGGACGTTCCAAGTCCTAGACGCAGACTCCAGCCAGCAGGACGCGATCGAAGCGGTGAAGCGAGGCGATCACCTTGTCCTGCAGGGACCACCAGGAACAGGCAAGAGCCAGACCATCACGAACATCATCGCGGAGACCCTGGCCATGGGCAAGACCGTTCTATTCGTGAGCGAAAAGATGGCCGCTCTCGAGGTGGTCAAGCGACGCCTGGACCAATGTGGTCTGGGAGACCATTGCCTCGAGCTCCACTCCACCACCCCCAATAAACAGGAGGTCCTGGGAAGCCTACTGCGACCCCTCCAGACCGTCGAGGTCAAGAGCGATGGCATGGAGGAGTACCACCTCAACCAGCTCAAAGGGGTGCGCAATGAGCTGAACTCCTACGTGACCACGTTGCACAGGCGCAATGGGGCCATAGGCGTCAGCGCCTTCTCGGCCCATGGGGAGCTTTGCTCCTTGCAGGAACATCCCCAGCTTATTTTCGATCTCAAGGACCCGTTCTCATTCGACCAGGCCAGACTGGATAGGACGATAGGCACGCTGGGCAGGCTCTCGGCCTCACGCGATGTCATGGCCAAGCGGGAGCAGCACCCCTGGAGGGACATGGACCTCAAGGAGATGAGCCTGGCCCAACAGGCAGAGCTGCTAGTGGCCTTGGAGGACCTGGCCCGCTCCTCCCAGCAGCTCGATAAGGAGACCGCCGAGGTCAGTGGACAGACCGGAGTGGTGCGACCGAACGACATGAACTCGTTGCGCCGGTTCATCGCTTTGTCGGTCATGGCGGCCAGATCGCCTGCGCCGCCCGATATCTGGATGGACAGGACCAATGTGAAGGAGCGGATCGCCGAGGTGGAGGGATGGCAGAAGGCTTTGAACGATGTCCCGACAATGGAGAAGGACCTTTCCGCACGATTCAGGAAGGAGTTCTTTGACCTGAACGGGGCAGAATGGGTGGAGCGGTTCGAGAAGCAGTACTCTGGACCATTGCGTGTCCTTAACTCCGGTTTCCGAAAGGACAATGGGACACTGAAAGGGATGTCGCTCTCCGGTGGGCTTAGCTATGACCAGTACCTTGCCGACCTCAAGAAGCTGAAGGACCTGCAGGAGGGGACGAGGAGGCTAAAGGCATTGGAGCAGGGGGTTCCCTGGCTCGGTAGGTATGGATCGGGCCGCGCCACCGACCTACCCTCTGTCCTAAAAGGTCTGAGATGGGCCGATTCCTTCATGGCCATGGAGGGTTACGACGAGAGATGGCAGAAGGTCGTGGTGGAGGGATCTCCCCACCTCGGCGCGTTCTCTCCAAAGAACGAGGCCATGCAACGCTCTACCCAATACTGGGACAATGCGGTCAAGGTCATCTCATCCTTCCTGGAGTCCGGGGACCTGACCATCTATGGTAAGCCCCCATCATCCACACCCATCGTGGAGGTCGACTCCTGGGCCACCGTCAAGCTCAACGAGAGGGACAGGTTGGGGGAATGGGTGGAATACCTGGCGGTCCGTAAGATCGCCCTGAAGGATGGTCTTGGTCCTTTCCTGGAGGAGGCCCTGCGTCGCGGTGTCGACCTCTCAGACCTTGAACCGATCTTCCTACGACGATTCTGGCAGCTCTGGTTGGACGAGCTTTACAAGCAGGAACCTTTGCTGGCCCGGTTCAACCCGATGGAGCAGGCGGAGCGGTTGCGTCGCTTCCAGGACATGGACAAGCGACAATTGGAGATGGCCCGGACCCGGGTCAACATGATCCTACAGACCAGATTGAAGGAGCGGATGCGTAACGCAGACCTCACCTGGACGCAGGGAGCGGAGTACCTCAAGAAGCAGTATGCCAGCAAGCGACGCGCACCGATCAGGGACATATTGATCAAGGGCGGGCCGACCGTCCAGTCCCTGAAACCTTGCTTCCTGATGAGCCCGATATCGGTGAGCCAATTCCTGGTGTCTCCCAAGAACGGTGGCCCCCATTTCGACCTGGTCGTCTTCGACGAGGCCTCCCAGATCGTGCCCGAGGACGCTGTGTGCTGCATACTCAGGGGAACGCAGCTCGTGGTGGTCGGTGACAACAGACAGTTACCACCGACCCGCTTCTTCGACAAACTGGCCCAAGGGGAACCTGAGGAAGAGAATGACGTCGACCTGGAAAGTATCTTGGACGAGTGCGCGACCATCGGCCTACGCCAGAAGATGCTCATGTGGCATTTCCGATCCAGGCAGGAATCGCTCATATCGTTCTCAAACTATCATTTCTATGACAATCGATTGCAGACCTTCCCGAGCGCCGACGCGTCCGGTCCCGACATGGGTATCGAGCTCATAAACGTCCCTGACGGACGATACGACCGCGGTGGCAAGAGGGACAATCGCATTGAGGGGGCCATGGTGGCGGATCTGGTCATATCCCTATACTTAGCCGACCCAACACGCACCATCGGTGTGGTGGCCTTCAGTGAGGCCCAGCAGGAGGCGATCATCGACCTGTTGGAGTACAAGACGAAGACATTGGCGCTCGAAAGGCCCGAGATCGAGAAGATCTGGGACATGGAGGGGACCGAACCGTTCTTCGTCAAGAACCTGGAGAACGTCCAGGGTGACGAAAGGGATGTGATGGTCTTCTCCATCGGCTACGGCAAGGACGAGAGCGGTCGTCTGACCATGAACTTCGGCCCATTGAACCAAGATGGCGGGGCCAGGCGCCTTAATGTCGCGATAACTAGGGCAAGGAAGGCGGTCAAGGTCGTCTCCAGCATCCTGCCCGAGGACATCGAGATCGGCGATGCCAGCCCCCGCGGCCTCAAACTTCTCCGCGAGTATCTGGACTACGCACGCGCCAAGGGTGACCGGGTGGCCATAACCCCGGAGGACGTCAAGGCGGCCAAGCTGCGGCAGAAGTTCGAGGAGTCGGTGCAGAAAGCCTTGGAGGGGCGTGGCTATACGATCGTCCGTCGAGTGGGAAAATCATCATTCCGTGTTGACCTGGCCATCGCCGACCCTACAGTGAAAAACAAATACGCCCTGGGAATAATGTGCGATGGCGAGCCGTATGCCCAGGCAAGGAATGCCAGGGACCGGGAGAGGCTCCGCTCGGACGTGCTCACGAACCTCGGATGGAAACTGGTGCGGTTATGGTCCGAAGAATGGGTACGGGACCGGGACCACGTCATGCAGAAGCTTGAGGTGGAGATGAAGATGTTGGGACTGGACCCAGAGTCGCTGAAGAAAAAATGAGCCTGGCATGGTCGTTTGATGGCCTAAGGGCCGTGGCAAAGGTATATTAAACCCCTCTCCATTAGCGACGGATACCAATGTCGGGAGAGTCAGAACTATGACACTTAAGAAGACTGATCCGAACCTGGTCACCCTCGTCGACGACCTGAAGAGGTCCTCGAGGGAGAACGGTGCGGACATCTGGCGAGACATTGCTCTGCGTTTGGAGAAGCCCAGAAGGAACTGGGCAGAGGTCAACCTGAGCAAGTTAGAGCGATTCACCACCGATGGCGACGTCGTCGTTGTCGCCGGTAAGGTGCTGGGAGCAGGGGCCATCAGTAAGAAGATCACTGTGGCCGCTTACGATTTCTCCGAATCCGCGAGGAAGAGCATCGCGGAGGCCGGCGGGCGCAACTTGACCCTCATGGAGCTGGTCAAGCAGAACCCCAACGGTTCTGGCGTAAAGATCATGAGGTGATTGAGATGATCGTATACGACGCCGAGAAACATGTCGCTGGCAGACTGGCCACGACCGTAGCCCACCGATTGCTCAAAGAAGAAGTTGAGATCGTCATCGTCAACGCCGAGAAGGCCATCATAACGGGAGACCGGGATAACATCCTGGAGAACTATAAGGCGAAGCGCGACCGTGGTTATACCCACTCCGGTCCGTTCTTCCCCAGGCGCGCAGATCTCATCCTGAAGAGGACGGTCAGGGGCATGCTGCCCTACGACCGACCGATGGGAAGGGCCGCCTACAAACGCCTGAAGGTGTACGTGGGAGTGCCGGATGAGTTCACCGACGCTCAGAAGGAGAAGGTGGAGACCGCAATGCGCAGCACGACCGGTAGGTACATCACCGTTGGGGACATCGCTGAGTTCCTTGGTTCAAGGGTGAGGTGAAATTATGGCTAACGTTGTCAATACAAGCGGAAAGCGGAAGACCGCCATCGCCCGCGCCACCATCTCCGAGGGATCTGGCAAGCTGAGGATCAACTCCATTCCGGTCGAAGCGTGGCAGCCTGAGCTGGCCCGCATGAAGATCATGGAACCGTTGGCCCTGGTGCCGGAGAAGGCGTCCAAGGTGGACATCGATGTGTCAGTGGCCGGCGGCGGCGTAATGGGTCAGGCCGAGGCCACCCGTACCGCAATCGCTAAGGCCATCGTCGATTATTACCAGGACGAGGCTTTGGCGAAGGCGTTCAAGCAGTACGACCGGTCGATGCTCATCTCTGATGTGCGCCGGAAGCTGCCGAAGAAGCCCCTGGGCCGTGGTGCTAGGAAGAAGAGGCAGAAGAGCTACAGGTGAGCAGATGATAATACCGGTGAGATGTTTCACGTGCGGCAAGGTGGTCGGATCCTCCTACCAGACCTTCATCAAGAGGGTGCAGATGGGAGAGGACCCCAAGGAAGTGCTGGACGACCTCGGTCTGAGGCGCTACTGCTGCCGCCGCATGATCATATCGCACTCGGACCTGCTCGAGGAGCTCATCCCCCTCGGTTGAAACCCTTTAAACTCAACCCCTTTTAAACATGGGTCTGTGGGGTAGCTTGGTATCCTTCCAGCTTGGGGTGCTGGTGACTCCAGTTCAAATCTGGACAGACCCACCATATTCTATCCATATATGTTCAATGGGTCGCACTTGATCAACCTTCGATACTCACCTTACAGGATTTTTCTTGATGCCGAACCCGTAATCGTTCGGTCCGATCGTATCTGAGATGATGATATACATCTCAGGATATTGTGAGTACTTACTCAACCTAAGAATTGCGGTTTCAATCCCATCTTTGGGATCTAAATTAACAACCTTCGCGGGAAGGTTAGGGCGGTGGGGGGCATCATTGGCAGGGAAATAGACCGTGACCATCCAGTCGTCCCTAGGGTGGGTGGTAAAGGTCATTGTGACAGGATCAACTATCTCATCATTTATCCAGATATTCTTGATAAACCAACCACAATCCGTCCATGCATCATCGGTAATGAGCCTGAACCGATAGAGAATATTCTGACCTGCGAACTGAGAAAGGTCATAACTCATGGTTACCCAATCCTGAGACTGAGACCATATTATTGCACCATTCAGAACAGGTTTTTCTCTTAACTCTGGCAAAATGGCTGGGTCAGAAAAACTTGCTGAATATTCGTTCGATAGCGCTATCCAGCTCACACCTCGATCAGTTGAGACCTCGACCATACCCCCATCATAGGGGGTTTCCATTCTCCACTTGGTTTCGATGGTAAGCCTTACAGAATTGACAGCGGACAAGTCCGCCTCACCTAGCAGGGAATAATCGATGCTTTCACCAGTATCAGACCACCATGTATCTAGGATGTCGTTGTCAAAATTTTGATAGTACATAGGTGAACCACTACCATCTATGATTTTGACATTGTCGATGAATAGCATACCCCAATTCCCAGCAATACTATTATCAAAATATCTGAAGGCGAGTCTGACATCAGAATATCCAGAAAAGGCATCGATGTTGATCGATGATGAATACCACTCAGCATAGGTATCATAAATTATCCCAATGGATGAGAAACTACCTCCTCCATCAGTTGAAATTAGTATTTCTGAAAAACTCTGTGGATACTCGTTCGGTGTATCTTGATAACCACTGTAATACCAAACATCAAATTGGACCTCTATTCCTGTTCTACCAGTGGTATCGATGCCGTTGTTCATCGATAATATCTCGTCGACAGGTTGACCTTCAGTGTTGTTGGATTCGGCCATTGCATAGAAATCGTGCTCTCTGACGTCTGCCTCCAAATATTGAGCGCCTTTGTATTCGATATGCCAGGGAACCGAATCTTCCATCAGACTCTTCGTCTCCCATTCTGAGGGCATCTTTGGGCTTGGTTGACGTTGCCAACCTTGCATGATGTCCTCGCCATCAAATTCGAAAGAGGTCGCCCTCCTATCGAATGAAGTGAACCTTTTATTCGTACCCCCCGCAACATAGATATAATCCGTTCCATAAGGGCCAAGGATCGAGACACCGGTATCCAAACCACTTCTGGATATTGTGTTTCCAAATCCTTCAGCGGCCGAGTCCGTCCAGGGCATCGACTTGTGAGAATATTGGTATATCCGAAGATCTCCGATCGATGGAGAGGATAGGTCGATTGACTGATAATTATACCAACCATCACCAACCTCATCCGAATGGACCAAATTGGCTATTCTCCAATTTTTAAAAACTTTATTGAAATCCCAATCAGAATACCCATTGTTATGAAGCGCAGAATTGACTGCTCTTATGCCACGTTCCTTTGTATCGATGAGATCGTGAATCACATTCAAACCAAAATGATCTGCTATGTAAGTGACAAACAATAGGGCGGCACCATAGTCAGCCAAATTCATCGTTGCCCATTGATCATACCAGACAGTCAATGAGTTATCAGGGGTCGCGAGAAAATCTGAGATTTTTTCATATTGGACATAGTTGACCCCATGCCCCATTAGCAACCAAGAATACTCCGCACACCCTTCGTCGAGATACATCTCCTGCCAGAGATTGAAATATTGGTTGAGTAGGTGTTCGTATTCGTGGGTCAAGATATACTCATATTGATATGAGAAGATGCCTTTCTCTGGACCTAGTCTATTTGCCCAATCGTAGCTACTGATATGAATTACGTTCCTATCATATCCTTCTAGGTACGAATAATCAAAAAACCCTTGTCCATAGTATGGCAATGTATAATCCCAGAATGAATCGTCTACGATGTTGAATATCATTATCATCGTGCGTTCAGGCACCTCTGTCTGAAATGATGGATAACCCAGATCTGCCCAGGTTCCATGATTCCCATCCCTTGGCATGGGTGGTCCGATGAAATCGGTCATCGTAGGATATATTTCCTGATCCCACTCACTCAATATTAATTGTACCTGGACATCTGTTATTGATATCTTGGATGGGTCCTCGTTCCTCGGGTCCCATGACATAAAAGATAGATCATCTGCCACCCATATCTCACAAGTTGATGATTCTGCGCGTTTGGTAAACGTCATAAAATCCGATGGATCGGTCTCGTTAAGACTCCATTTCCCCCACATAGAAGTATAATAACTGCGTTTTTCTTCGATGTTTGAGTTTGAAGTATATTCCTTGTCGTTATGTTGGTAAATGTCCCCAGAAATTGAAGCTGACTCTGTTTGAGTCGGTCGATTTGACCTTACCTTTTGGTCCAAATCGATGGGTATGCTCAAATTTGTCTCGTGCAAAGATACGCTTTCTTTTTGAGCATCGGTAGGGGTAATCGCAAATGAAAAGGCAAATCCACATAACAAAGATATTATGATAATAAATGAAAAGAGAGTCATTCGAAAAGGAAGTGACCTTCTTCTCGTCCTCATTTTTATCCTTACTCCACTCTTCAGTATAGCCCCTTAATTTTACCACAGGAGGTGGAGGTGCATGTACAGGTTTGACTATGGCCCCCTGAAGGCACATGTGTTATGTCTACTGAAGTTTTAATTTTCCCACATTTTGTACAATACCAATAATCAGAACCATGGGTCCCATAAGGACAGACCTTATTGCCATTCGGTGCAGTTACTAATGTATGTCCTGAGTTGCATTTCGTAGGAATGGCCAGAGGGACAATCCCTGCTTGATACTCAATCGTTTCAGGGCTGCTGGCCTTTCTTAGTGTCATGACGTGAGGATCCTGGACTTTTAATTTTTTAATCTTTAAACTGGCGTTGTAGAACAAGAAACGTGTTCCTCTATAGGTTATTAAGCAATGGCTGAATTCAACGCCAGAGTTGATCAAATCATCGAATTTTTTCACCAAATTTAAAAAATTACATATATCTCCATTGGTGAAACCACCTTTGTTCGCATAAAATTCGATGTCATGATGATCTTCACCCAGAGCATCCAACAATTTTGTCTGCTCCTCTATTATCCCCTCGAGTTCCTTCACAAGCTTATCCATTCTAAGAACCTCCCCCAAGTTCTGAAATTAAATTATGACCGTTACTATTATTTGTTGGTTTTGTGTCATTGTAAAAATATTGGCATATTTTTAATTATTATCATATATTTTTTTTCTTTAATTGAGCATATGATTAATATTATTGCCATTTATATTCCAGATGATGTCAACGAGAACGGACGGTCGTTTCAATTTTATCGGTAGAGTAATTGAGAGAGACCGCCTTTTTTCAATACTGAGTAGGACATTGATAAAAAGAGGAATATTGGTTTTAATATCGGGTGAGGCGGGTATCGGCAAGTCCCGATTAGCTGAGGAATTCCTCGAGAAGGCATTGAAGACCAACTGTACCATTTTAACTGGTAATTGCCTTCCAGGTATGCCTTTGCCCTATCTTCCATTCATGGAAGCGTTCAAAGAGGCAATCCCACCGAAGGGATTGGAAAAAGTACCCCCATCAAAGGAAAAGGTGACGGACGGGAAAGTAATATTCGGAGATCCTTTCGTCTGTGGTGACGATGATTCCAAACAAGTCATCGATGCAACTTGGAGCCCTGACCGGATCCTATTCTCCGTGTTGGAATTTGTTAAATCGAAGAGTCGTCTAAGACCACTGATAATCCGAATAGAGGACCTTCAATGGGCGGATGCTCAGAGCATACAATTGCTACATTTCCTGGCAAGGAACGCTTGTACGGAAAAACTACTGATCTTGGGAACATACCGGTCAGAGGAGATCATCCCCATCGAAGGACGGCCAAACAACTCCTTGTTCGATGTTCTCCGGCTTATGAGAAGGGAAGGACTCGTTGAAGAGATCGAGCTCAAAGGATTGCACCAGGAGGAGGTCGGTGAACTTGTTCAAGATGTCCTTGGCAGTAAAGCAAATGATGAAGTTGTTGGCAGGGTAGCAGGCGAGAGCGAGGGCAATCCATTATATGCAATAGAGACAATAAAAATATTGGAAGAAACGCGATCGATCAAGATTGTGGGGGGTGAATGGATGATTGTTCCTGGCAAACGTTTCGAAATCCCTCCCACGATCAAGGAGATAGTCCTTCGACGTTTGGAGAGCCTAACTAAAGAACAAAGGAGAATCCTTGACATCGCCTCCGTCATCGGTTATCGATTCGATGTTGATACGTTAAAGGGTGTTTCTAATGTTCAACCCATTCCGCTGATAGATGATCTAGATAAGTTGGAAGGACAATTCGAGTTGATACTTGAGATAGCCGATGGATATCAGTTCAGACATCATCTATTTAGACAGATCACTTATGATTCGATCTCTGCGGCTAAAAGGTCAGAGTATCACCGAATGGTGGGGGAGCTTCTTGAGAATAAGGTCTTCCCTGAAAAGTCTGCGTTATTGGCCTTACATTTCTTCGAGGCGAAAGACAATTTTCGATATGTCAAATATGCCATATGTACTGGAGAGGAGTTCGTTGCAAAAGGAGCGGCATCCCAGGCTATCCCCTTTTTCAAAAATACGTTGGATATCATCAAAGGAAGAGCTGACGAAAATAATGATTTCATTAGGGTAAAATTGGGTCTAGCACATGCTTATATCCAGATTGGCAATTTCGATGATGCGGAAGTACAAATTGAAGAATTAATCGCGAGCAGAGGGGTAGAAAACCTAGATGCTCGGACATTGAGATATCTTGCAGAGATATCCTTGCTAAGAGGCAAGATTGAAAAGGTGTCCGAACAATTGAACAAAGCCGAAGATGCCGCATCGGAGGACCCGAACGAACTGGCTGAGATCAGGGGGACACGGGCCAATCTTTTCCTCTGGCAGGGAAATTTCGGAGAGGCAGAAAGAAGTTACCTTGATGCTATTTCTGCTTCGAAAAAAGCTGGTAATGACGATCTGACCGCTCGCCTCTACTGCTATCTGGGTGATGTGTACCTGACCCAGGGGAAGGTTGAGAAGGCCTTGACATCGGTTGATGAGGCTTTCCATATATCCAATGAAACGCCTGGGTTTTATGGCGAGATGGAAGCGTGTTATTACTCGGGCATGGTCTACTTCCATATCGGCGACTGGAGAGAGGCAATCGAGCGCTTGAGGAAGAGCATCGACATCGGAAAAAAGATCGGACAGCTAGTTAGCAACTGTTGGTCCGGTGCCAACTTATCCCTTGTTTATGATAGCATTGGGGACCACAAGACCGCCTTGATCGAGGCAAGGAAAGGATTGGAAGCAGCGAGGGAAATCCAGTCGCCATACGCGATGTTGCTTGGCCTCTCAAGTGTGTTCCACTCTTGCCTTAGGAACGATCTGATGGATGAGGCGAAACCAATCTATGACGAGGCTGTGAACATCGAAAAGGGGATCAGTTGGAGCCTTCACTCCACAACTCGCTGCTTCTTCATGGCGGCAAAGGGTGAATTCCTTGCAAGATTAATGAATGGGAGAATAGCTTGAAGGTTTTCGAGGAATCGTTTGATCTCATGAAGGACACCCCTAACGGTCTCTTGCTTGAAGCCATGTCCCGAGTATGGTACGGAGAATCGTTGAGCAAGAAAGGAGACTGGATAGGTTCAATTGAGCAAATGGAAAAGGCGTACCAGATTTACGAGCGGTTGTTCAACTATTCACAAATGGAAAAGGTAAAATGGTTGATGAACGCGAAGATTGAGATCAATGGCTAGTCAGTAGAATTATCTCTGCAAATCGAGATACTCTTCCTCGACTTTAGGTGCAAGAGAGTTCCATGTATAGTAGCGGGCCAGTTCTTGGGATCTCTTGGCCTTCTCGATCCTAAGAGCGTCATTATTCAATAATATCGTGATCTTGCCAGCAAGGTCTTTTGGGTCCTTTGATTTGCAGATCAGTCCTCCGTCCTGGACCACTTCGGGCAGCCCACCCACATCAGTAGCGACAATAGCCTTCCCATAGGACATGGCCTCCGCCACCGCGATCCCATATGACTCAAAGATCGATGGCATCACGAAGAGCTTACACGAGGACAAGAGCTCGCACTTCCTCTCCTCGCAGACTCTGCCGGTCATCTCCACTTTCCCTTGCAGACCGTTTTTCTCTATCTTTCTTTGCAGCTTGTCCTGAAGTGGACCTCCACCACAGATGATCAGCTTGGAGTCCACCGAACTCATGGCTGAGACCAGATATTCGAGCCCTTTGGTATTTACCAGGCGACCCATGAATAAAATGAAGTCCTCCTCTTTCTGCGGCACTGCACAGGGGAACTCGATGCCATTCGGAATGGCGACGGTCCTCTTTGGATCGAACCCTCTCCTATCCAGGTCCTTCTTCACGAACTCGCTGACACAAATGACCTTAGAGAACTTCCTAAGTGGTCTTTTCATCATCTGGTCGTTCACCAGCGACGGTATCCTCGTTATCCCGACCCCTTCGCCGAAGGTATTGTGGAAAGTGAAGACCTTCTTCCCGGACCATTTCCTAGCCAGCTTGTTATAGTCAGGAGCCCAGCGATAATGGAAGTCCACCAGGTCCGGTTCCAGCCCTTTGAGCACCTCCATCAGGCCTTTGGTCGAGACATAGGGCGGGTTGTAGATGTCGATGTACTTGGACGGCAATCTGACCACTCGGTAGCCATCCATCATCTCCTCTGCACTCGTTCCATCCAGCTGGCTGGTGAGCACGATCATCTCGTGCCTCTTTGAAAGCCTCTTGCAGATGTGATGCACCCTGTGCTCTATCCCGCCAAGGAACGGGTAATGGAACGGGTTGACCTCTACGATCCTCATTTCAACATCCTACTGTCGGGGTGCCGGTGAGGGTAATGCTTTCTGTCACATTATCCTTTAGCTCATCAAGGAAAAAATAATGGACTAGATGTCTCTTCACTGATGATGGCTGGACGGGTGTATGTCCTCACCTATAAAGGTGACCCTAAGAAGAAATTGGAGATGTTCAAGGGCATTGCTAGGAAGGAGGATGTGCTCTTCGAAGGGGATGAGAGCAAGGGATCCTTCGATGGTGGCCCCTCTGTTGCTGGCATCCAACTCCGTTTCAAAGGATCATACGTCGTAAAGGGCAATAGTATCGAGATCACGATCAAAGAGAAGCCAACCTTGGTGTCATGGGAGCTGGTGGAGATCACCCTTAAGGGGTTCTTTCTAGAGGATTGAGCATCGGTCGCATCGTTCGGGGAAGGGCATTTATATCCCTGGGTCCAACGCCTTCAGCATGGTGAAGCGCAAGATCATAAACATCGATGAGGACCTCTGCACCGGCTGTGGGGACTGCGTCACCTCGTGTGCGGAAGGTGCCATCGAGATACGTGAGGGCAAGGCCCATGTCATCAGCGAGAGGTTCTGTGATGGTCTGGGTGCTTGCATTGGCGGCTGTCCGACCGGGGCGCTCACCATCATCGAGAGGGAGACTGAAGAGTTCGACGAGGAGGCGGTGAAGGTGCATCTAGGTAAGATATCGTGCGACGACATTCCCATCCAGGCCTGCCCGGGGTCCGGTCCGAGGAAGTTCAAAGCGCATCCCACTTCGACCGATGTCGGATCGGTGAGCTCACAGCTCTCCACGTGGCCCATCCAGATAAGATTGGTCCCTGTGAACGCGCCTTACTTGAAAAGGGCTAGGTTGTTGATCGCCGCCGATTGCACCGCCTTCGCCTGCGGAGGTATACAGGGCGATTTCATCAAGGACCGCGTGGTGCTCATAGGCTGTCCCAAGCTCGATGACAACGAGGAGTTCGTCGACAAATTGGCCGCCATCTTCAAGGCCAATGACATCCAGGACGTGGCCCTGCTTCACATGGAGGTCCCTTGCTGCCGGGTCTCGAAAAAGTTGGTCCGCACCGCCATACAGAAGGCCGGCAAAGAGATCCCGATGAAAGAGTTCATGGTGATGGTGGAAGGCGGCTCCGTTCAACAGATGGCCTAGATCAGCGCTTGTTCATTTTACAGCTGATGCTCTCGATCACCAGCTTGATGACGGCGGTCTTGCCCATGCAAGCCTCCGAGACCACATATTCGCCTGGATGGTAATGTCGCATCAGGACCTCGATCCCCTTGGCCCTCTCCTCGGCGGAGGTGACCATGCCTATCCGACCGGTCCCCATCACGCATTTGAAGTTATTGCTGCACTTGTAGGCGTCCTTGTCCAGTACCAGGCCCTCGTCGATATCGATCTCGAAGCAGGCCTTGCCGGTCCTTTCGATCAGTCGCATCTTGCGGCCCTCCAAGGCGCAATGGAACCACAGGGAGCCCTCCGAGTATCCGAAGTTCATGGGTACGATGTAGGCCTCATCCCCATCCACCAGCCCTATGCGGCACACCTTCGCATCTGCAATGATGGCATCGATCTCCCTCCGGTCGGTGACCTCCTTCTCAGAACGTCTCATCGGAGTACCGCATCTTCATCCTGATTTATCAGCTCAGCGGAGCTTGTAACCGCAGAAGGGGCAGAAAGCGCCGCCGACATCACTTCGACCACAGTTGCGGCAGAAGCGGGTACCGTCGGGATTCGCCGGCGGAACAGCTGTATCGACCAATGACTGGGGCGGCGGTGGAGGCGGGGCGTAACTGGTGTTGTATATCCCATATTGGGGAGGTGCCCCCCATTGCGTCCCGTATTGCAGCTCTGGCGGGGGAAGTTTGTCCTCCTCCGGTCTCTTGATCAACTTCCGCACCACCAATATAGTAACAATGATGACGATGGCCAGGATGGCCAGGTAGGCGATCTCCCAACCACTTATCGAGAGATCTACGTCCGAACTGCTCTGGTCCGTGGCATTTGCGGCTATCACGAAAGGACCGATGTTGTAGGACCCGTTCGCAGCGTTCCCCTCAACATCTATCGCCCGGATATGAAGGTACCACAGCCCCTGACCGAACGCTGGGCTCGTGGACCGTGCCTCAGTGGTATCGATGGACCCGTCCGGCACCGTGTCCGGGAACCCATCCCATATGATGGAGTATCCATCAATGCTGTCTGAAAAATCGATGGCGCCGCTCCACGTCACCTCGATGGTGGAGTCGTCCGATTCCTGCATTATCTTATGTTCTGACTGGAAATTGGTCGGATTGAGCGGGTAACCCTGGTCGATCTGGAACCGGGCATGGTAGAATATGGTCCGCAAGGAATCGTTCTTGTCCGGCCATGCTGAGTAGACCTCGTACATGCTCTGAGGTAGGTCATGGACGAAGATCCCCCAGAAGACATTGAACTCATCATCGACCATGTCCCCATTACCATGGGGGTCCCAGGAAGGGTTGTCTGTCGCCGAGACACCATCCATGATGTCCCAGAGCACGTTGGCCACCGCCCCCTCCACGATGTTCCCGTCATAATCACCGTAGTCCCCGTCGAAGAAGGGTCCGTCCGCATATACCGTTGATTCCAGATTGCTACCGTCGGAACGGTTCGGGTCCCCGATCACCGCCCGTTCGAAGAACTCGGCCCAGCCTTCCGTGAGGGCGAAGGGGCCATTGGACACGCTGTCTATGTAATGGGGGTCCACCCCTTCACTATAAGGGAAGCTGCCACCCCGGACAGCGAAATGAACGCAATGACCATACTCATGGAGTATCGTGCCTTGGTTCCAGATATGCCCTCCGTCCGCCGGAATATCGATGACGCTCCCTGACGAGCTGGGCCATGTACTGGATGGCCAATTTATCGATACCTTGCCCATGTCATAACCGGTGCGATTCTTTAGCCAGATGGCCCCCATGCGCGCCGCCTCGAAGGCCGACCAGGCGGCCCTGTCGTCACCGGTGATGCGATGATTTATCGTACTGGTCCCATTGACCCAGAACTCCCCCGTGGACCATTCATATATGGACATGGGCACGCTTGTGGTCGCGTCCCTCACTTCCACATATGTCCCGTCCCATGTACTGACCCTCAGCTCGACCAGTCCCACGCTCACCCCTATGAAATGGACCGTTCCGTAATTGTCTGTCGTACCGTTCCTCTCCACGAATGAATCATGGACGTTGACCCTCCACAATTGTACCTTCGCTCCGGAACAAGGTAGGACTGTAGAACCGTCCTCGGCGGTATAGTTGAAGCGGGCGGTGAGGGTCAAACTATCTGTCGGTGCTGATAGTACAGCGCTATTAGGACCCGTATTTGAGACGACCTGACCGTCCAGGCCTTCGACAATGCGGGTCGTCTCCATTGCCACCGCGTTCGTGGTCGGTGCGACCTTGTCCATCGATGGACCTTCAATGAGGAACATGCCAATGGTGCTGCAGCTCAATGATATCGCCAGAAGTAGCACCGCTGCGCTGATGATCCCTTTTCTCGCCCTCATGCCAAGTAGGTATCCTCACGAACCTGGACATTAATCTACTTTATGATGCACCAGATGGATGGTCGTAGTCATCGTCCGTTCATTGCTATGGAGATATGCTGGATGGATGTTGGATGATACATCCAATTTAAATATCGGCAATCCATTACCACCGGTACATGAAAGCGGCGCTGATGACCGGTCCCGGTGATCTCTCCTTGGAACAGGTGGCGGACCCGGAGCTGCCCCAGGACGGGGCGGTCCTCGAGCTGGTGGCCTGCGCCATCTGTGGAACGGACGCCAAGATGCTGGAGAACGGGCATAGGGACCTGATCTATCCGCGCATCCTGGGACATGAGATGGTCGGGCGCATCATCGCCATCGATAGGAAGATCCGCTCGTTCCGAGAGGGCGACCTGGTCCAGGTATGGCCGGGGATCGCCTGCGGGGAATGTCGGCCTTGTCTGAGAGGTTACGACAATCAGTGCCAGAGCATGGGCATTCTGGGGTTCAACCGCGATGGCGGTTTCGCCCAACGGATGGCCTTGCCGGCCGAGAGCTTCCGGACCGGAGGCCTGGTCATGCTCCCTGATGAGGTGGACGCCTCCCTGGTCACACTGACAGAGCCTTTGGCCTGCTGTCTCAACGGACAGGAGCTGGCCTCGGTCGGGGCAGGTGATACCGTTCTGATATTCGGCGCCGGGCCCATCGGATGCCTGCACGCCATGGCGGCACGGGCCAGAGGAGCGGGCTCGATCATAATGACAGAACATCTGGAGAGCCGCAGAAGGCTGCTCCCCTCCGAACTGGCCGACAGGGTCGTGGACCCGGCCACCGAGGACATCGCCGAGGTCGTGGCCAAGGAGACCACGGGAGAGGGGGTGGACGTGGTTCTCATGTCCACGCCGGAGGTTAGGGTGGACAGCTGGATACTCAAGCTGATGGCCCCCCACGGGAGGATCAGCGTGTTCAGCGGGCCAAAGAAGGGAAGCTATGAGGTGCCGTTCGACGTCCGAACGCTCCATTATAAGGAGATATCATTGCTGGGGGCTTACGGTTGCTCCAGCCGCCACAATCGTGAGGCGGTGCAACTATTGCTCTCCGGCGATCTGAGAGCGGACTGGTTGGTCACAGAGAGGGCGAGATTGGACGATATCGTGTCAATGTTCAAGCATGTCAACGAGCGCGTGGGCATGAAATCGGTTATCACAGGGTTCTGAGGTGTTGGATATGGAGGAGAGATTGAGATATTTCGGGAGCAGGGTGGACGCACTGATCAAGGGCAAGGACATAACTCGGGCCGAGGCACGGAGCCTGTTCCGGGAGGTCCTACTGAACGAGCAGCCAGACCTGCAACAGGGTGCGTTCCTGGCAGCGCTGACGGCGAAAGGGGCCACCCCTGAGGAGCTGGCGGGGAGCTGGGAGGCCATCTATGAGATCGACACCGTCAAGGTCAAACCGGACGTACCTGGGCCACTGGTGGATAACTGCGGGACCGGCATGGACACCATCAAGACCTTCAACATCTCGACCGCCGCCTCAATCGTGGCCGCGGCGGACGGCATTTACATGGCGAAGCATGGCGCCCGGGCCATCACATCCAAGTGCGGGACCGTGGACATCGTGGAGGCATTGGGCGTCGACGTGGAGTGCGATGTTTCCGTCGTGAAGCGCAGCATCGAGAACGCGGGCATCGGAATGTTCAACGGCATGAGCGGGAAGGTCCACCCCCAGGCCCTCTACCGAATATTGTCCCAGGTCCGGTTCGGGACCGTGCTCAATATGGCCGGGTCCTTGGCGAACCCCGCCCTACCCACCTATGGTGTGCGAGGCGTCTACTCCAAGGAAATGGTCCTGCCGGTGATACAGACCATGAGGGAGATCGGCTACCAGCGGGCCTATGTGGTCCATGGCATGGACGCGCATGAGAAACGCGGACTGGACGAGCTCTCCACCTTGGGACCGACCTATGTGGCCGAGCTCCATAAGGACGGGGAGATCGAGCAGTTCTGCCTGGACTACAAAGACCTGGGGATCCCACCAGCGAAGGAGGAGGTCATTCTCTGCAAGTTGAACAAGGACCAGGAGGCCATAGAGCTGCTCAGGGTGCTGTCAGGTGAGGACCACAACTCCCGCAGGGACATCGTGTGCCTGAACACCGCCCCCATCCTCTACATCACCGGTCACGCGAAGGACCTGAGGGAGGGGCTGCTCAAGGCGGAGGAGATCATCGACTCCGGGAAGGCCATCAAGAAACTGAGGCAATGGGTCGCCCAGCAACAGAGCGGGGACGCCGATCAGAAGGTCGAGCATCTGGACCGGCTTATAGAGAAGGCAGGGGCCTTGGTCGATTAGGGCCTTCCCTTCTTCGGCCGGCACCTCGCCTCCATCTGCTTCATGGAGGCCTCCCGGGCCTCGGACCGCTCCTCGCGCGTCGCCTGCCTGGCCTCGTAGTCATCCCTTTCCTTGTCGGCGGTGATGACGATGACGCTGTTCTGCTCCTCTCCCTCCAAGGAGACCAGGGGCTCTTTGGCCGTGCGCCGGATCTTCTTCATGAAGTCCTCGAAGAATACCAGATCCTCGTCGGTGGTGTCGAAGGGCAGTTTGATGAAGAACGTGTGGATCTCGCGGATGGTGTCGAAGAAATAGGAGATATCTGCTGAATCGAGCATCGTCAGGAACCGTTCCTTTTCCTTCTTGCGGGCCGATAGTGCGCGCAACTGCTCCTCCCAGTTGTCCTGTATAGCAACCGGCAAGGTCTTTTTCCCAAGTACCTTCCATTCCAGCATAAGGGCGGGATATCCCTCGGCCCGTTATAGGATTTTGCCTCCCTCGACATGACCGAACGGCCACACGGCTCGAGGTCGTTTCCCACCTGGTCCACGAACGCCCGAGGCTGACTGGGCCACCATGATAAATTTTATCAAGGCATGTCCGCATCATCCTCGCATGTACGGCACGGGTGGATATTCTCATTACAAGGACAAGGTTGCCGATGACCTTTACAAATGGAGGGAGGACGCGTCCTTCGTCGATAAGGTCACAGTGGCCCTCCTCTTCGCCCTCCTCACCGCCCTGGCCGGGATGTTCCGACTGTATTTGCCGTTCACCCCCGTCCCGTTCACAGGACAGGTGCTGGTGGTCCTTTCGTCCGCGGTGGTCCTAGGCCGTTTCGGGGCCGTGAGCCAAGTCATGTATCTGGCTATCGGGGGGTCCTTCGGCCTATTCACCACCGGTGGATTCATGGCATTGATCGGTGTCACTGGGGGCTATCTGATCGGCTTCGTCGTGGCGGCCGCTCTACTGGGCGAGCTGGTCGAACGTAAGAAGGAATGGAGCTACCTCTCCGTGGCCTTGGCGTTGTCCTTGGCGGTCGGGACGATCTATCTGTTCGGGGTTGGACAGCTCATGATGGTCCTAGGTCTCAGTGTTTGGGAGGGTTTGGCGCTGGGGGCGGCCCCATTCATCGCCGCGGATGCCCTCAAGATCGTCCTGGCCATAGGGATGTCCTCCTTCCTTCTCCCCATCCGGAGGTGACGAGATGACCGAGATGCTCCCCGAGCACGATCATTGCCAGGTATGCGACGACCCGGTGGACCTTGGGCAGAAGTTCTGCTCGCAGAAATGTGAGGACGATTTCCAGAAGGACACCAAGAAGGAGAAGTTCAGAAGCTATCTGTTCCTGGTCGCCATCGGGATCGTCGTGATAGCGGTGACGTTCACGTTCCTCACCATCTAATAGGGACGGTTCTTTCCCTTCAGGACGGCATCGGTCATGCGCACCGCCTTGACGGTGGCGGCGATGTCGTGGGCCCTGATGATGTTGGCCCCGTTCATCACTGAGATGACGGCGGTCGCCAACGACCCCTCCGACCTCTGTTCCGGCGTCCCACCTACCAAGGTGCCTATGAAGCTCTTCCTGGATGTACCGATGAGAAGGGGTCGCCCCAGTCCCCGGAACTCACGTAGCCTGCGCAATATCTCCAAATTGTTGTCGGCGGTCTTGCCGAACCCGATCCCAGGGTCGACCATCAGCCTTTCCTGTCGGATACCAGCATCGACCGCACGTTTCAATGACGACCCCAGCTCAGTGTAGATGTCCCCTACCAGGTCCTCGTAGTGCACGTCATGCTGCATGGTGCCCGGCTCGTCCCTCATGTGCATGCTCACCACACCGCACTCATGCCTGGCCGCGACCTTCACCATCTGCGGGTCCCTCAGTCCGGAGACGTCGTTGAGGATCTCCGCCCCCATCTCCAAAGCCCTTTCCGCGACCATCGCGTGCCTGGTGTCCACGGAGAGGGGGACGGCCACCTTGCCGATCAGTCGCTCTAGCACCGGGAGGACCCGTTCCATCTCCACGCTCTCCGGTACCTCCTCGGCACCTGGTCGGGTCGACTCCCCGCCCACATCGATGATGTCGGCCCCTTCCTCCACCATATCTAAGGCGCGCTGCACCGCCCGGTCCACGTCGAGGAACGAGCCTCCGTCCGAGAAGGAATCCGGCGTGACGTTGAGCACTCCCATGACCAAGGTGCGGTCGAACCTGAGCTCCCTTTTCCTCAACGGCACTGGGACAGTGTAATCGGAGTGGTAGTTGCGGATGGCCGTGGCGATGTCCATCCCATAATGGCCGACCGGACCGGGGTCGAGGGCCAGCTGTTCGAAGAAGAACGGGACCCCTACCACCATGACCTTCCTGGAGCGCGCCTTGCGGCATAGGAACGCCTCACCGCCCTTCGCCGTGATGGCCTCCTGTAACCGGACGGCGTCCTCCCTCTCCAGGTCGTCCTGCACGACGAATATCGATCCGAGCATGCGTCGGCGGTCTATGAAGTTCTCGGGCAATCCGTATCGGCGCCATTCGGCCAGTGCCTCGTCGTAGGAGGAGTATTGCCTCACCCGTGCCATTACCTCACCTCATCTGTCGGTCCACCAGCTCGGTGAGGTCTAGGACCTCTACCTTGGCGTTGGACCGCTCCTTGCCCATGTTCAAATTGTTGACGCAGAAGGGGCAGGCGGTGACCAAGTAGTCAGCGAAGGCGGCCTCGTCCACCCTTTTGGCGGCGATCCTGGCGGACATCTCGGGATAGGCGGAGCGCACCCCTCCTCCCCCACCGCAGCACCGGGCCGTCTCCCGGCTCCTCGACATCTCCTTGAACGTTATTCCAGGGACCATGCCAATGACCTTCCTGGGAGGCTCGTAGACTCCGCAATGCCTTCCCAGATGGCAGGGGTCGTGATAGGTGACCTTCCCACTGAGAGGTTCCATCCTCAGGTCCTGCTCCGCCAGCAGCTGCGATATGTGCCTGATCTTGAAAGGGACGTCCACGAATTTCGGGTATTCCTCCTTGAACATGCGGTAGCAACCGGAACAGCTGAAGACGACCTCGGAGACCCCTCGGTCGGCGATGGCGTCCACGTTGCGACGGAATAGCTCCACCACCTCGTCCTCGGACCATCCCACGCGTTGCAGCACGGAACCGCAACAGACCTCGTCCACCAGGGCATAGTCGACATCCAGCTTGTCCAAGATGGACATCGTGGCCCTGGAGATGTTCTGGGTCCGGTAGGAGGCGGTGCATCCAGCGAAGTAACCGACCTCAGCACCCTTGTCCTCAGCACCCAGAGCCTCCCGGACCGACCGCGTCTCCCCATAGGGATTCCCAGTGCGTAGTACGTTCTCGGCTATGGCGCGATGCTTTGGCAGCACATGCCCGCTGGCCACCAGGTCCCTCCGGGCCCTTTCCACGACGTCGACCACCTCGACCTTGGAGGGACAGCGTCGCTCGCAATCCTTGCAGGTGGTGCATTGATAGAGGTATTCCATGACCGATTCGTCCGCAGGGATGTCCTTGTTGAGGAGCCCGTAGGCAAGTACCATCCGGCCTCGGGCCACGCTCGGGTCCCAGCCTACGTCATCGAAGGCTGGGCAAACGCTCTTGCAGAATCCGCAATAGGTGCAGGTGAGCAGTTCCTTCCTCACCTTCCGGAGGTGTTCCGCATCTATGTAATCGGCCATCCTAGACCAACCTTGGGACGGTAACGCTACCGTCCAACATTACTAATACCTTTCCCCCCGGACGAGCGGCCAGGGCGTGGTCCAACGCCTCCTGGGCACAGCGGAACGGGGTCACGTTGATCCGTTCCAATGCCTCGCAGGGAAGTCCCGTCACAGCGTAAAGCTCCGCCCGGTCCATCAGCTCCGCCAACTTGGCCGCCTTGTGATAGCCCAGCTTGTATTCCACACGCAGGTTCTCCAAGATCTGTTTGGGGTCCCGGGATGCGGAGAGCTGCCGATAGAACGCTTCCCCCCCGATGCCCTCTCGGCACTTCGATATCAGGATGACGACGCCCCCCTCCTTGACGGCCAGCTTTCCGTTCTCGATGGCCTTCTGCGATTGGTACAGGTCCACATCCATCGGATAAGGGGCCACCGTCACCACCACGTCCGCCCTCTCCTCGAGGTCTGCCACGAAGACCTCGTTGGCCCAATCGACCGCAAGATCGAATGCCTGGAAGAGGTCCCCCGATGCCACCCTGTATACCCTCTGGTGTCGGTCCATCACCACCTGGATGGAAAAGACGTTCAGGCCCTTGACCGCATCCAAGGCATCGATCATGTCCTCATGGACCGGGTTCCCTTCCAGAGCGAGCACCTTGGCCTCCGGTCTCATGGCCAGACGGTGATTCTGTTCCACACATCGATAGGACGCCACTCCCGGTAGGAAAGATTTCCTGCCTCCGGTGTAACCAGCGAAATAGTGCGGCTCCACGCTTGTGATGATGACCAGTCGGTCCGCCTTTACCGCCATCTCGTTCACCTCCATCTCCGTGCCGTTCTTGGAGACGCCGAGCATCACGCACGGGTCCCTCAGAGAATCATGTGCATGGATACGCTCCCGGAGACCGTCCAGGTGCCCAGCGAATATGAAACGGAGCTCCTCCTCCGTGGGAGGGCGATGCGTTCCGGTGGCGATCAAGAACCTTGCCTGGGACAGGTCGAACCGGACCGACAGGGCGTCCAGCACCTTGGCGGTCGGGGTGGGCCTGGTGCCATCGTTGACGATGAAGACGATGTCCTTCCCACCCTGAAGGAAGGCGGTGATGTCCTCGCATCCCAAGGGACTGTCCAGGGAGTCGTTGATGGTGCCTTCCTCGTCCCGCACCTCAACATCCATTGGCCCCATGACGCCCAAGAAGCGATCGTGATCCAGCTCGATCTGCTGATGCCCACTCCTGCCGTAAGGGAGATCGACTTTGACCATACGATTGGAGCGAATCGGTCCGCTTTATTAAAAGAATTGTCCAAGGGACCATGGCAACCTTAAAACGACCCTCGCACCAATGGAGGTACGATGGTCAGGTTGAGCGAGGTCGGCGAGAAGGCGGCGGTCGCCTCCCTCATCGGGAGGATAGGGCCGTCCGGTGCCATTGGTCTGGGTGACGATGCCGCAGCGGTGCGCCTCGGCTCCCGCTTCCTGGTAGCGAGCACCGACCTGGTCGCGCGCAAGACGCACTTCCCTCCTATCGCCACACCTTATCAGATGGGATGGATGGTGGCCGCCGTCAACTTCAGCGACATTGCCGCGATGGGGGCCAACCCATTGGGGCTCCTGGTGGCGATGGGACTTCCCCGGGAGATGGAACTAGATGCCGTGGAGGGCATCGCAGAAGGGATAGCTACCTGTGCGGAGCGGGTGAGCGGGGAATATCTCGGTGGTGACACCAAGGAATGTGAGGACATCTGTCTGGTGGGGACGGCCTTGGGCATCGTGAGGACGGATGGGATCCTATTGCGATCTGGCGCCAGTCCGGGAGACCTTTTGGCGATCACTGGCGGACTGGGCCTGGCAGGGGCGGGATGGGCTGAGATCGAAAATAAGGATTTCAACACCACGGCCAGGAGTGCCTTGCTGGAGCCGATGCCTCGCGTGAAGGAGGGGACTTTGCTGTCCGCCTCCGGGTCGGTCACATCATGCATGGACACATCGGATGGCCTGGCCATGTCCGTCCACGAGCTGGCTCGACGGGGGAACGTGGGTTTCAGGGTCGATGCTCAATCGTTGCCCTTGCATCCCGATGCTCGGGATGTCGCAGAGGACCTCGGCCAGGATGCGGAGGGATGGGCACTCTTCTCAGGCGGGGATTACCAGTTGCTCTTCACGGTGCGTCCCGAGGGTCTACGGACCTTGCGTTCCATGCTGGGTAAGGATTTCACGGTGATCGGGGAGACAACGGGGACCGGCATCGTCCTGGATAGGGATGGACGATCTGTCCCCTTGGAGGACAAGGGTTTCGAGCACTTCCGGTGGTGATCACATGGAGGAAGCGAGGTATTGGCACGTTGAGGGCGACAAGGTCCGGTGCGAGCTCTGCCCGCACAGCTGCCTCATACCACAGGCGAGGTCTGGGATATGCGGCGTAAGGCAGAACGTTCAAGGCAAGTTGATGGCCCTCACCTATGGGATGGTGTCGTCCATGCACGTCGACCCCATGGAGAAGAAGCCATTCTATCATTTCAAGCCCGGTCGAACGGTGCTCTCCTTTGGCAGCGTCGGATGCAATCTGGGTTGCCTTCATTGTCAGAACTACTCGATCTCGCAGGCCTCACCAGACTCACCCTCGTTGCAGAGACTGGATGCCGCCCAGGTCCCTGACATGGTGAGGAGGGCTGGTTGTGGTGGCGTTTCCTGGACCTACAACGAACCGACCATGTGGTTCGAGTTCGCCTCGGATGCGTCATCGCTGTGCAAGCGGGAGGGGCTGTTCACGACCTTCGTCTCCAATGGATACATCGAGGAGGGGCCACTGCGTGAGTTGAAAGACGTGGTAGACGCCATCAACATCGATGTCAAGGGCTTCACCGATGACTTCTACAAGAAGGTATGCAAGGCCAAGCTCCAACCGGTGCTGGACTCTGTCAAGGTAGCGCACGAGATAGGCATGCATGTGGAGCTCACATACCTTATCATCCCGTCGAAGAACGATGGGGAGGGACAGATCGCCGCATTCTGTAAATGGGTGTCCGATCTTGACGACGAGATGCCCGTTCATTTCTCCCGTTTCCATCCCGATTACAAGATGATGGACGTCCCTCCCACGCCACCGAAGACAATGGACCAGGCCTACCAGATCGCCAAGGGATCGGGCCTTAAGTTCGTGTACCTTGGCAATCTGCGCTCCGACGCTGAGAACACCATCTGCCCCGACTGCGGATCCCTGGTCATCCGACGGTCCTGGTACGACGTGGAGAAGGTCAACTATCACAATGGCCGCTGCAGCAAGTGCGGACGGGACCTCCACATGGTGCCGTGAGCATGTTGGGGCTCATCGAACTGCGAGGTCGCCTCGTGACCGAGTATGATGTGGAGGGATGGTGGCCATCGGAGACGCCGTTCGAGGTCATGGTGGGGGCGATCCTGACCCAACAGACCACCTGGGAGACGGTGGCGAGTGTCTTGGAGGTCCTCCGTAACGAAGGGCTCTTGGAGGTCCATGAGCTCGCACATTGCGAACGGGAGCGCCTGGAACGCCTGATCAGAGCCTCGGGTTTCTACAGACAGAAGGCGGTACGACTCCTATATCTGGTGGAGCATGTGGTCTCAGAGCACGGCGGGGACGTCAGTAAGATGCTGGACCAGGACTTGGGCGTCCTCAGAGCAGAGCTACTATCCCTTCCTGGCATCGGACCGGAGACGGCCGATTCCATCATACTATTTGCTGCTGGCAAGCCCAAGTTCGTGGCCGCTGCATATGTCTCCAGAGTGCTATCCCGTACCGGTGTCCTCTCTGAGGTCGGATATTACCAGGTGCAGGAGTTCGTGGAGAGGACGATAAGGCCAGACACAGCGTCCTACCGAGAGCTCTATTCGTTGCTGGTCAAGCACGCAAGAACGGTGTGTCGGAGGGAACCGAGATGCTCGTCCTGTTCTTTGACCGACGTTTGTTTGCAAGCCCTCACATCAGCGCGAACACGATGTTGCCCACGACCACAGCGATGATGAGACCGAGGGTGATGGGTATGAGCATCGGGATCTTAGGAGTGACCCATATGCGCTTCATTCCCATGGCTTCCAAAGCGGCGAACTGCTCCTCCACCGGGTTGGACTGAGGGACGGAGGAGACCTCGACCTCCTGTCCCTGCATATGTTCCATAGGCCAGACGTGTTTTTTCTTGGCCTCCTCCAGGTCCATGCGCCGGCCGAAGAGCATTGCGGGGAACTTGTGGTCCCCCTTGGACAGGTTGTAGAACAGGAAATAGATGGGGATCACAAGGGTGAGCAAGGCGCCATAGAACAACACGAGGAGCGAGAATGGCATGACGAATTGGGCCACGCCCTCCGGGACTGGCACGATGGGGAACATGCCCACGGTCGGATAGACCGGGATGAGGAGGGTGAGGGCGATGAGCGCCTTGGCGTCCGCACCTCCCTTTATGATGTCCACGATGTACATCACATAGTAGACCGCGAACATGATCAATATGCTCATGAGGGCCCAGAGGTCCTCGCTTTCGTAGTACAAGGCCACAAGAATGGTCAGGTAGACCGCGCTCGCCACATAGAGCATCAAGGGCAACCAGTTGATCCCATCCTCGAAAAGCCCCTTTCGGTCCCAGAGCATGTCGAAGAACACCCATCCTATGGGCAATAGGATGAGGAGAAATATCGGGTCGAGATCGTCGATGATGATCTGCGCCCCCAAAAGGGCCAGACCGGCCGCGCCCATGATGGCCCAGAACTTATCGGATGCAGTTCTGGTCTCCCAGTCCGATATGGCCGCCATCGTGAGCAACGCCAAGGCTATCGCCACTCGCGTCACAGATAGCCAGTCCATACCCTCGGAATCATGGATTCCCATAAAAAGGTTTTCCGCCTGGTTCCAAGTCCTGGGAACCAGGGGCTCTCTTGTCAATGTTGCATGGTAAAACTTTTATCCCCTGTCCCTATGCAAGGTGAGACCCAGACCGATGGTGATCGAATAATGGACTTCCTTTCCTCGATGCGCAGGACCTTTGCATTGGGCGTGGCCCTCTTGTTCGCTCTGGCATTGATCATCTCGTTCATGCCATCATCCCAGGGGGTCGATGTCACGGTCTTCCCCATGAACCCCGATACGATGGAATTGAATGGGGACTCTGACATCACCAGCAGCTATGTGATCTACAACAACGGCACATCGCCCTATCTGGTCAAGGGATCTGTGACCCCATCGGGGACGGATGGCGTTTCCGCTTCGTTCGACGACGATTTCGCCACCATCGACCCCGGTCAATCCCACACCTTCATTGTGACGTTCAGCGCGAGCCGGAACGTGAAGACGTTCGATACCGATTTCCAGATCAACTTCACCGCCACCAGGATGGACGAGCCTAGCCAGGTGGAGACATTCTCCCAACCGGTCCACCTGAATGTGATCTCGGTGTTCGGGGTGACCACCGGTGAGAACAAGATCCTTAAGGTCTTCGACAACCCGTTCCCCCCTCCCTTCGACACCAATTTGTGGTCGTTCATCTTCTCGGTCTTGATCTGGTTCGGAGTGGGCATCTTCTTCTACTTCGTGGTGGACCCCCTCGCCCACCTGTTCACCAAGAGGACGGAAAGTGAGCTGGATGATATCCTGCTGCGCATACTCCGATTGCCCATCTTCGTTTTGATCGTGCTCATCGGAACGGTGAGCTCCATCGAGATACTGGACCTCCCGGGGGATATCATAGCCAATGTGGAGATGACATTCCAGATCGTCCTCATAATGGTCTTCGCCTGGATCGCCTATAAGGTCTATGACGAGGTGATCATCTACCTGGCGAAGCAGTACTCCAAGAACACCGACACCGAACTGGACGATGCCATGATCCCCATCATGGAAAAGCTGGGCATGATCATCATACCCCTGATCGCCATCATGGCCATCTTCGGTATCTTGGGATATGACCTCACGGTGCTCCTGGTAGGTGCCGGTTTCCTGGGCATCGTCATAGGTCTGGCGGCCCAGTCCACCCTGGCAAATTTCTTCGCTGGCATGCAGATGCTTGTGGAAAGGCCCTTCAAGGTCGGGGACTCGATATTGCTCGACAATGGCAACCACGGTGAGATCGTGCATCTTGGTCTGAGGGCGACCGAGATACTGGACACCAACAACGATTACATCATCGTCATACCCAATGACAAGATGGCTAACAATCCCATCATCAATGTCATGCGACCGGGAAAGGAGCTCACCATCGCTGTGTCGGTGGGGGTGGCCTATGGTTCCGACATAGAATTGGTCAAGCAGCTAATGAACGATGCGGCCATGGAGATCCCGAACTCCGTGAAGGGCAAACAGCCACGCGTGCGATTGAGCGACTTCACCGACTCTTCGATCAACATGAAGATCTTCATCGACATCGATGATGCCAATGCTCGCTGGAAGGCAGCCTCTGACTTCCGGGAGAGGCTCTATGCCAAGTTCGCCGAGAAAGGCATCGACATCCCATTCCCGCAGACCGTGGTGCACCTCAAGGACGAGCGCAAATGAGACCGGGCCGCGAAAAGCAAATATCCCGGACATCGCCCATACCATCTAAGGTGATGCAATAATGCAGGTTATGGAGGCCATTCGGAGAAGGAGGAGCGTCCGGCGATTTAAGGTCAGGGAGCTACCGGTCGATGACCTGGAGCTGCTTTTGGAGGCGGCCCGCCTCGCCCCATCGGGAGCCAACCGCCAACCTTGGGAGATGGTGGTGGTCACGGACCCCCAGCGGATCAGGGAGCTCGCCCCCATTTGCAAGAACCAGACCTTCTTGGAGAACTGCAACCTGTTCTTAGCGGGGGTGGACGACCCCCAGCAGAAATGGGCCCGAGTGGACCTGGCCATCGCATTGGACCACCTTTCACTGGCAGCGGAGGAGCTGGGTCTGGGGTCATGCTGGATCGGGGCATTCGACCAGGAGAGATTGGCTGATCTCCTGGGAGTGCCGAAGGGCAAGGTGGTGACCGTATGCATGGCATTGGGCTACCCCGATGAGACGCCAGAGGCACGACCCCGCAGAGCCGATGGAGGAGCTCTTCCATTACAACCGTTATGGGAAGCATTGAGCCGACCTCATCATTTAATATCGCCGATCCGATGTCTGGGCAGGGGCATTGTTTTGCCGTTTCCAGCCCCTGAACCAGGAAATGGTGGTGCACGACAATGCATGCGCCATCGTTACCCGGGCAAGACGGCATGGAGATGGAGACCATACCACAGGGTCTGGGCCTGGCTGTTCCTAGCTTGGTTCATGTGCTACCTGGATAGGAGCGTCACCGGCCCTGTCGTATCGTGGATGATCGCCAATGACGTCGGTTTCCTGGCCGAGGCGCCCATGCAACATGCCCTGGCAGGCATAATCGGCTCGATGTTCTTCGCAGGATACATGCTCACCCAATTCCCAGCTGGCTATCTGGGGGACCGGTATGGTCATAGGACGATGGTGGTGATCAGCACCGCATGGGCGGGGGTGGCGACCCTGCTCTCTGGGCTGTCCCGCTCTCTGTTCGCGTTCGTCACCATGCGCGTATTGACCGGCCTAGGTGAGGGGGCCTACTATTCCAACGACAGGGCGATCATCAACTCCGTCACACCTAAGGATAAGAAAGGGATGGCCATGGGCATCGTCTTCGTGGGGTTGGCCTTGGGTCTGACCGTGGCCACCCTGATCACTGTGCCCATCATCGAAATGGCCGTACCATATCTCGGCTCGAGCACCGCCTGGGCCGTCCCCTTTTTCGTCTTCGCACCGCCCACCATGCTGGTCTCCTATGGCCTGTGGAGGTATCTCGACGACGGCGACTGGAAAGGAAAGGTCGTTCCGGGATGCCTCTGTACGTCTCATCCTGGTCTCGGCCGGTTTCTTGGTCGTGATTATGTTTACATTCGAGGGCACCCTCCGATTGGGGTGGAGCGGCGTGGAGCAGGCATTGGTCATCCTATTGACCGCATTGGCCCTGGTTACCGTCGTTTATTGGCGTTTCAAGGTCGTTAGCGCTCCGGTCCTCCGTTCCCGCGACCTTTGGTTGATGTACCTCTCGGCCGCGCCCATCCTCTATACACTTTGGTTCTTCGGATTCTGGGCCCTGCTCCTTGTCTCGGAGTCCTCAGGGTTGGGGCTGCTCCCTGCGGCGGTCTACGCCTCGTTGTTCGGAGTGGCGGGCCTCATCGGTTATCCCCTCGGTGGCATTCTGGGCGACCGGGCCTTGCAGGGCGGATTGGGCAGGAAAGGATGCTACATCGTCCTTGGTCTCGTCGTGGGGGCATTGGTCATGGTGCTGGCGATCGTGATAGACGCCGGTGATGTCGACTTCCTGTTGCTGGGGGCCTTGCTCTTCGCCATCGGGGTGCTCTTCGCGGCCATGCAGACGGTGCACATGACCTTGACCTCCGACCTGGCGCCAGCGAACATGCAGGGCCAAGCCTTCGGGATGTGGAACCTGGTCGCCGAGATCGGGGCCATCCTTGCCCCGGTCGTGTCGGGGACGTTGAGGGACATGAGCGGTGCTTGGACAAGTGCCACATTGCTCACTGGGGGGCTAGTTATCCTTAGCGTGGTGTTGGTCTCATTTGTCCACAGGAGAGGTCCAATCTAACTGAAAGAACCATTAAGGGAGGGCACGGACATTTTGTGGGGAGCACATGCGCGACGCGGCCGAAATGAGCGTGCCTGACATCGAGGGCCTGATATTCGAGGCGACCTGCCAAGTGCCTAGGGGGATGGTGACCACCTATGGGGACATCGCCTCGGCCCTCGGAGATGTGGGCGCATCCCGCATCGTCGGCGCCATCCTCTCCAAGAACCCCCGTCCCATCGAGGTCCCCTGCCATAGGGTGATCTATTCGACCGGGGAGGTGGGATGGTATTGCGGGATGGGGAAGGGCACGGACACGAAGCAGGAGCTGCTCAGGTCGGAAGGCGTGCCCATCGTGGATGGGCGGGTGTGTGATCTGGAAAGGCACCGATTCAGAGAGTTCCACATCGATTCGGCATTGGAACGTTTACGAGAGGAGCAGGTGAGGCTTCGAGACCTGGTGATCGAGGAGGACCGGTCGATGACATTCGATAAGGTGGCTGGATTGGACGTTGCCTACAGTGGCGATACCGCCTTCGCTGCGATGGTGGTCCTGGACATACCGACCGGTTCCTTGGAGGTGAAGGTACACCGCACGCAGGTACGCTTCCCTTACATACCCTCCTATCTGAGCTTTCGGGAGATGTCCTGTCTGGTGCCACTGGTGGAGAGCTCACCGGACACCTTGTTCCTGGTCGATGGACAAGGGGTGCTCCATCCCCGGGGATTGGGTATAGCCAGTCATCTCGGGGTGGTGATGGACGTCCCCACGATCGGAGCGGCGAAGAGCCTTCTGGTCGGAACACTGGACCCCGATGACCCAAGGTCCATCGTGTACCAGGGTAGGGTACGGGGAAGGGTGGTCGGGGAAGGAAGGAAAAGATTATTCGTATCCGTGGGACACCGGATCTCCCTGGGGACGGCTGAACGGTTGGTGGTGGAACATTGTGTCGAACCTGACCGCAACCCGTTGCTATTGGCCCACAGGACTGCGGAAAGGACAAAGAGGGAGGCGAGGGCTTGAGGGTGCTGGTCTTTGGCGCAGGGGCGGTGGGAAGCTACCTAGGTGGTATGCTGGCCACAAACAACCAAGTGACCCTCCTGGGTCGGAAGGACCATATGGACAAGGTCGGGGGTGACCACCTCCACATATCAGGACTGATCGATATCGTCGCAAGACCAAGGACCTGCGTCGAGGTCCTCAGAGATGAGAGGTACGACGTCGTGCTGGTCACGGTGAAATCCTATGATCTCGAGGCGGCCCTGGATGCTGTCCTCCCGCTCCTCACAGAGGGGACGGCGCTGATCGTTGTCCAGAACGGACTGGGGATTATCGACCTGCCGGACCGGGTGCAAGATGCGAAGGTCTACCTCGGGGTGGCCTCGTTCGGAGTGACATATATCGGACCAGGCGAGGTGAGATATGCTGGTGAGGGGCTACTGCGCATCGGGGCCCGAAATGGTGAGGATGGATCCATCCGTTGGGTTGGGATGTTCCAGAGCAGTGGGGTCGAGACCGAGGCCTCCCCCGACATCGTGAGGGATGCCTGGCGTAAGGCCGTGATCAATTCGGTGATCAATCCGATCACGGCGTTGGTAAGGAGACCGAACGGCCATCTATTGGACGCCCCCGAGCTGCGCGAGCTCGGCAGGGGACTGTTCGAGGAGTCCATGGGGATCGCGGTCGGAGGCGGAGCCCTCCCCGTGGGAGACCTGGACTTCCAGGACGTGGAAAGTGTGATCATGGCCACGGCCGGGAACCGGTCCAGCATGTTGCAGGACGTGGATAGGGGTCGGCGAACGGAGGTGGACGCCATCAATGGTGTCTTCCTGGACAGGGGAAGAGCGCTTGGCCTCTCGGTCGTTTATAATAGTACGGTCATCGCTCTCATACACGGATTGGAGTGACGTTAGGATGCCTGAAGAGAAAAGTGACCTATGCTTGGAAGGAGGGGACCAACGAGATACGAGATGCCTCACGCCTCAAGAGCGTACCAGGATCATGGGCAGCATCCATTCATTGTTCTATTGGGCCGGGCACATGATCCCTGACGAGTGGGAGATCGAGGGTAGGAAGGTCAGGCTGCGGGACACGGTCTTTCGCATGGTGAATGACCAGGATGTCACCCTGGAGGATATCCAGGTCGCCAAGGTCCTAGCGGACAAGGTGGAGAAGGAAGCGAGACGGCTGGAGGAGGACCTGAGGGAGGACCCGCTCACCATCGCCCAGGCCGACAATCTCTTTGATGACATATGCGGACTGCTCCGAGCCGTCACGGAATTGAGGGATATGCAGTCGCAACATGACGAGTTCCGAAAGGAGCAGCTCATCCAGAGCATCGGCGATGAGAAGAGATGGTTAAAGTACATCAAAGAGGTATCCTGATATCGAGATGCCTAATTCGAAGGAAATATAGGTATTCTCTTAGATTCATCATGTTTTTTCGGAAATATTATATATATTAGTTCGAATTACCACATATTTAATACGAAATTTCCCTATTCGAACTACGGTTCGGAGGTTGAAGTTATGATAGATCATCTCGACGACAAGATCATCGACATCCTGAAGAAGGACTCCCGAAAACCATTCGTGGAGATCGCCAACGAACTGAACGTCTCCGAGGGGACCATCCGCAGCCGGGTGAAAAAGCTGTTCGAAGATGGCGTCATCCAGAGCTTCACCATCAAGACCAGCAGCAAGAACGTCAAGGCCATCATCGAGGTGAAGATCGACGTCAACGTCAACACATCTGACGTAGCGAGCCGGATATCCCAGTACGAGGGCGTGTCCGAGGTGTACGAGGTCACAGGGGAGGAGGACATCGTCGCCATCATCGACGTCACCTCATCCCCACAGCTCAACGACATCATAGAGCAGATACGGCGCTTCGACAATGTCCAGTCCACCAGGACCAGGTTGATCCTGAAGGAGCACTTTGGAGGGATCTGAATGTTACGAGGATGCGGGACCGCGATCATTACCCCGTTCCATGACAACGGGGAGCTAGACGAGGAGGGACTGAAAGAGCTGGTGGAGTTCCAGGAGAGGGAGGGCATAGATGCCATCATACCCTGCGGTACGACCGGCGAATCGGCCACCCTGACCCACAGGGAGCACCTTCGTGTCATCCAGATCGTCATGGACACCAAGAAGAGGGCGAAGGTGATCGCAGGGGCCGGCAGCAATGCCACCCACGAAGCGATCCACCTGACCAAGGGGGCCAGGGACCTGGGCGTCGATGCCGTCCTATCCATCTCTCCCTATTACAACAAGCCCACCCAGAAAGGGATACTGCGTCATTATGAGGCCATAGCCAAGGCCGTGGACATCCCATTGATAGTCTACAACGTCCCTGGGCGGACGGGCAGTAACATCGCCCCCCTCACCGTGAAGAAGATGGCGGAGATACCGAACATAGTGGGCATCAAGGAGGCCAGCGGAAACCTGGACCAGATCATGCAGATCCTGGCAGAGGTGCCACCCGACTTCGATGTCCTGTCGGGTGACGATGCGCTGACCATGCCCATGATGGCCCTTGGGGCCAAAGGTGCCATCTCGGTGGCGTCGAACGTCGCCCCGCGATGGGTAACGGAGATGACCCACCGGGCGCTCTCCAACGACTATGTGGGGGCAAGGGAGCTCCATTTCAAGCTCTTGCCATTGTTCAAGAACCTATTCCTTGAGACCAATCCCATACCGGTGAAGACGGCCATGCGCATGATGCACCGCCCCTCTGGAGTGTTCCGATTGCCCATGTGCGATATGGAGGCCGCCAATGCGGAGATCCTCCGCAGGACCTTGGCGGACCTGAAACTGCTGTGAGCTGATGTCATGATCGATGTGGTCGTGGCCGGGGCCACCGGCAAACTGGGCTCCTTAGTGTGCAGGTTGGTGGAGCAGCAGGAGGACATGAGACTGGTAGGCGGCGTCGTCTCTTCCAGCGGAGGTCATGTGGGCAAGGAGGTGGCCGCCGGGGTCAAGGCGGTCGGCCCTGACCAACTTGTCAGCGCACTGAGCGATGCCGATGTGTATCTGGACGTCACCTCTCCATCAGCGGCGGAGCACAACCTGCGCATGGCGGTCCCGACAGGGGTGAATTGTGTCATCGGGACGACTGGGTTGAACGACCCATTCATCAGAGAGTTGCGCGACATGTTCGCCGGTCAGGGTTCCTCAGCCGTCATCACCGCCAATTTCAGCTTGGGCGTCAATCTCTTCTGGAAGCAGTGCGAGCAGATAGCCCGTGCCCTTCCTGACTACGAGGTGGAGATCATAGAGGTCCACCACGACAAGAAGAAGGACTCGCCGTCCGGGACGGCGGTCAGGGCGGCCCAGATCATATCCGAGGCCACCGGGGTGGACAAGTTGGTCTACGGTAGGCAGGGGATGGTCGGAGCCCGGGGAAGGGAGATAGGTATCCATGCGGTCCGGATAGGGGATGTCGTGGGGGAGCACACCGTCATCTTCGCGGGCAACAAGGAGAGGATCGAGCTCACCCATCGAGCGCACTCCCGAGAGGCCTTCGCCGAGGGCAGCCTAGCGGCCATACGTTACGTGGCAGGCCGCCGTGACGGGCAGATGCACGGCATGGCCGAGGTGCTTGGGTTATGATCAAGGTGATGAAGTTCGGTGGCACCAGCGTCGGCTCGGCCGATGCCATCCTCCGCACCGCCCATGTGATCATGCGCGACCCGGCCAGCAAGGCCGTGGTGGTATCGGCGATGTCCGGCGTCACCAACACGCTCATTGGTATGATGCGAGAGTCGGAGATCAAGGCCGAGGCCTCGCTCAAACAGCTGGCCCAGCGGCATCTGGAAACTGCGAGGTCGACGATGGGCCCTTCCGAGTATCAGGAGTACGCACCGTTGCTGCAGCAGAGGGTGGAGGAGCTTGGAGATAGACTTCGATCCTATCATCACGCCCCCCGAGGGCACGAGAGGAAGGTACTGCACGACACCATCTCCAGCTGGGGAGAGCGCCTGAGCGCGCTCACCATGGCATACGTCCTGCGATCGAAGGGATGCAACGCCATCGCCCTCACATCGGAGGAGGCGGGGATAATGGCCACTGGCACCCCTGGGAACGGTTCCGCCGACCTCTATAGCACCAGCATCAACCTCAAGGCGCGGGTGCTGCCGCTGCTGGAGAAGGGTAAGACCCCGATCATCACCGGATTCTATGGTATATCCGCGACTGGCCACCCCGTGACCTTTGGTCGGGGTGGTTCGGACTATTCCGGCTCCGTGGTGGGACATGGTCTGGACGCCGAGGCGGTGGAGATCTGGACCGACGTGGACGGTTTCATGACCGCCGATCCCCGTTTGGTGCCAGATGCCAAGACCCTGGAGGAGATGGACTATAACGAGGCGGCCGAGCTGGCCTACTTTGGGGCCAAGGTGCTCCATCCTCGCACCATCGAACCGGCCCGCAAGAAGTGCGTCCAGGTCTGGGTCAAGAACACCTTCAATCCCGACGGCAAGGGCACCAAGATACACAAGATCAGGTCGCCAGCGAGGAGCATGTTGCGCAGCGTGGCCGTCAAGAGGGACCTGTCCATCGTGAAGGTGTACTCGGGGGAGATCGCCTATCAGCCTGGTCTGATATCCAGGATACTCGAGTCCATTACAGCCAATGGTGTCACCACCTACGCGGTGTCGACCTCCCTCTCCACTTTGGCCGTCGTGGTGCCACAAGAGCAGGTGGCCGAGGTCGTCGAGCGGCTAGGCGAGCTGAGGGACGAGGTGGAGAAGGTTCATGTCAAGGACAACGTATCGCTGATATGCGCGGTTGGGGACAGCATGCTCGACTCCTGTGGGGTCAGCGCGAAGGTGTTCGCCACCGTGGCCGAGGTCGGCGCTAACGTGGAGCTTATCTCGGAGGGGGCCTCGGACGTGGCCCTGAACTTCGTGGTCAGCAACGAAAAGGCAGTGGCGGTGGTCAAGCTACTGCATGAGAGATACATCGGTGAGACAAATGAGGCAGTTCCAGAGTGCGAGTGAGCAATTGGTCCTCGGGGGCATGAAGGCCACGGACCTGGCCGAACGTTTCGGTACGCCGATCTACGTGACGGACGAAGCAAGGTTGAGAGAGAACTTCCGGCGGATCCATGTCGCCTTCAACCGCTGCATGCCCACTAGGATCCATTACGCCTGCAAGGCGAACTCCAACCTGTCCATATTGCGGGTGCTGGAGCAGGAGGGGAGCGGCATCGACGCGGTCAGCATCGGCGAGGCAGAGCTGGCGTTGAAGGCGGGGTATTCGCCAGACCGCATACTTTACACAGGGACGAGCGTCCCTGACGAGGAGATGCGCCAACTGGTGCAACGCAAGGTCCCCATCAACGTGGACTCGACCTCCCAGCTCCGCCGCTTGGCCAAGATCGCCCCAGGATATCAGATCTCGATGCGGGTCAACCCCGATGTCGGGGCGGGACATCATCATCACGTGGTCACCGGAAAGAAGACCACTAAGTTCGGGATCCCCAAGGGAGCGATCGTCAACGCCTATGCGGAGGCCCTGGCACTGGGATTCAGACCTTTCGGCCTGCATTGCCACATCGGGGCGGGCGTGCAGGAGGTGGCGCCATTCATCGAGGTGACCGATGTCATGGTCGACATCGCCAATGAGGTCCGAGACGTGCTCGGGCTCAAGCTGGAGGTCCTGGACCTGGGTGGCGGAATAGGTATCCCTTACAAGCCCGAGGACCATGAGATGGACGTGGACCTGTTGGCCGAGGCCATCACCTCCCGCATCAAGGGTAACAGCTCCATAAGGACACTGGCCCTCGAGCCGGGCCGTTACATCGTTTGCGACTCCACGGTGCTGTTGGCAAGGGTCCATGACATCAAGGAGACCCCAGAGAAGCGCTTCGCAGGCACCGACGCGGGATTCAACACCCTGATCAGGCCGGCGTTCTATGGCTCCTATCACCATATCGAGGTGGCCAACAAGTTCGGTCGGGAACCTGAGCTGGCCTACGACGTCGTTGGACCCATCTGCGAGTCCGGTGACTTCATCGCCAAGGACCGCAGGTTGCCCCGTCTCGCCGAGGGGGATGTCCTGGTGGTCTACGACACAGGGGCCTATGGGTATGCCATGAGCTCCACCTACAACTCCCGCGGCCGTCCGGCCGAGGTCTTGGTGAACGAAGGTCAGGCCCAGGTGGTCCGGGAGGCGGAGACGGTCGATGACCTGGTCCGCGGTCAGAGGATACCCTCGAGGCTGATGTTGTGAGGTTCTGGAAGTACCACGGCCTGGGCAACGACTTCATCGTCCTCGAGAACATGGATGGACGGGCGCGCAAGGACCCCGATTTCGTGATCGGCCTCTGCGACAGGCGCTTCGGCATCGGGGCGGACGGTATCCTGTACATCGAGAGGGACGACATGGCAGATGCTCGCATGGTCGTGCTCAACTCCGACGGCTCGGAGGCGGAGATGTGCGGCAACGGGATACGTTGTGTGGCGAAGCACCTCTACGACCTCGGCTCGGTACGAAAGGAGGTCATGTCGGTCAACACCCAGGCGGGCGTGAAGGAGATCCACTGCACCGTCAAGGACGGTCTGGTTTCATCGGTGACGGTGGAGATGGGGGCGCCCTATCTGGATTGCGATGAGGTGCCGATGAACTGCGAGGGGCGATTCTTGGACGGGGAGCTGGAGGTGGAGGGGAGAAAGGTCCGTGGGAGCGCCATCTCCATGGGGAATCCCCATCTCATCATATTCCAGGACCTCGATGATAGAGAGGTCGCGCGACTAGGACCGCTCTTGGAACGACATCCAGCCTTCCCTCGCAAGACCAATGTGGAATTCGTTAAATCGAAGGAAGGACTATTGGAGGTCAAGGTCTTCGAGAGGGGGGCGGGTTGGACCCAAGCCTGTGGCACCGGCGCATGCGCCACCGTAGTGGCGGCGGCCCTGCTGGGTAAGGCCCCTTATGACCTCGAGGTAGAGGTCAGGCTCCCCGGGGGAAGCCTTTGGATCGCCGTGACATCGGACCTGAGCTCCGTGAGGATGCGGGGACCAGCGGTACGGGTGTTCCGCGGCGAGCTGTCAGGAGAGTGAAGCTATGGCCATTGAGTACGCAACGAGACTGAAGAAGATCCCTCCCTACTTGTTCGTGGAGATCGAGGAGAAGGTGCGCAAGAAACGCGCCGAGGGCATCGATATCATCGATTTCGGCATAGGTGACCCGGACATCCCGACGCCACCTGCCATCGTAGATGAGGTCAAGAGGCAGTTGGACGACCCCGAGAACCACCGCTATCCTTCCAGTGGGGGCGAGCCCGATGTCCGTAGGGCCGTGGCGGATTGGTACAAGAAGCGCTTCAATGTCAGTCTGGACCCGGATGGGGAGGTGGCCATACTCATCGGCAGCAAGGAGGGGATCGCCAACATCTGCCGGGCGTTCGTGAACCCCGGGGAGAAGGTGCTCTGCCCTGACCCCGGTTATCCGGTCTACTCCCAGGGGGGGACCTTACTATGCGATGCGGTCCCGGTCAAGGTGCCCATCCGGCCCGAGAAGAACTTCCTGCCCGACCTGGACTCCTTGCCCAGCGACGCACGGATGTTCTACCTGAACTACCCCAACAACCCCACCGGGGCGGTAGTTACCAAAGAGTATCTCTGGAAGGCCTCCACCTGGTGCACCGAGACGGACACCATATTCTGCTATGACAACGCCTATTCGGAGATGACCTATGACGATTACGTGGCGCCATCCGCCCTAGGCTGTTGCCAAGGGGGAAGGTTGATCGAGTTCGGTTCCCTGTCGAAGACCTTCAACATGACGGGCTACCGGATCGGCTATGCCGTGGGGGACGCCAAGCTGGTGGCGGGACTGAAGAAGGTCAAGGCCCAGGTCGACTCCGGCGCCCCGATGTTCATCCAGAAGGCCATGGTAAAGGCTCTCGAGATGTACGATGGGGCGGAGAAGCCTCAGGTGGTGAAGGACAACATCAAGATCTACCAGGAACGTCGCAACGTGCTGGTCAAGGGCCTGCGGGCTCTCGGCTACAAGGTGGACCCACCGAAGGGCACGTTCTACCTGTGGCTCCACGTCGACATGCCTTCCATGAAGTTCACGGAGAGGATGCTGAACGCCGGGATAGTTTGCACACCAGGCGTCGGTTTCGGTGAATATGGGGAGGGTTATGTGCGCTTCGCAACCACCCAGACCGTCTCTCGCATCGAGGAGGCGTTGGAAAGAATGGCCAAGATGTGATCAAACAACTTCCATTTTCCTCATTTTATTAGCTGGAATGGCTTTTGCGGTCCGACCTTTCAGCGGTTGAGCGACATCATTAAAAGTCCGGATCGGAAATCATTGATCGACCCGATATGAACCTGACCAATGAGAGCTATGTCATCAGGATCAGCAACAAGAACATTACCGAGCTGTACTACCGAGATAAGAGCGGTTGGATGAAGGTCAGCTCGCGTGGTAGAGCATTCAGGGCGACGGCAGAACAGGTCTTGAACCACATCTTACCTGCAATGGCTGGAATCAAACCTGGTGTGATCATCGCGGTGGAACATCATGATGATCCAGAGGAGCGGAACCTCGAGACCTCCTTTGAGTGATAATCGATAGGGGATTTTTTCCGATCGCTCAAATCGATCGCTTCTTGGCCTGTTCCCGCTTGTAGGCGGCCTTGAGCGCCTCCACCACCGGCATGGTCTTTCCAAGGAGGTAAGTCTCCAAGGCCCCACCACCGGTGCTGACGTAACTGAATCGGGAGTATAGGCCGAAGCTCTCAGCTGCGGACACGGTGTGCCCGCCCCCTATCACGGTGTATGCCCCGGAGCGGACCGCGGCTTCCATGAGCCGTCGCGTTCCGACGGAGAACTCCTCCCGCTCGAAGACGCCCGCCGGTCCAGACATGAACACGGTGCCCGCGTCGTCGATCACCTTGCAGAACATATCGATGGAACGAGGACCGACGTCGAATATTGGGTAATCGTTGGGAAGGTCGCTTAACATCAGGTCCAACCGTGTCCCCTCCTGGTCCACCGCCACGTCCAATGGTAAAAGGATGCGCTCCCCCTTGTCATGGAGCAGCACCTTAGCAGCCTCCAGGTTCTCTGGGGTGAACTCCTTGCTCAATATCTCCTCGCTGTCCTGGCCCAGGTCGACCCCCCGGGCTTTGAGGAATGCGTTGGCGCTCAGTCCCACCAGGATGACGAAGTCGGCCACCCCATTCGTGAGGACGCGGTCGATGACCTTGATGGAGTCGGAGAACTTCGAACCACCGAGAACGAAGACGCAAGGACGTCTAGGCTCCTCGAATACAGAGCTGAGGGCGTTGAGCTCCTTCTCCATCAGCCGCCCAGCGGCGGAGGGAAGGACGGCCTGGAACCCTACCAGGGAGCAGTGGGAACGGTGGGCCGCGCCGAAGGCATCGGAGACATAGAGGTCAGCCACAGAGGAGAGGCTCTGCACCATCTCCTCCTGGGCATGCTCGTCCATGCTCTTCTTGTCCTGCTCGCAGCTCAGCTCGCGCACGTTCTTGAGAACGATGGCCTCTCCAGGGGACATCGATCTGATGGCATCGAGGGCCTCGTCCCCATAGAGGTCGTCCACATATCTGACCTCCTTACCCAGGTACTTCGATAGCAGATGGGCATGTTGGTCCAATGCGCAATAGTCCCAATCGCCGGGCCGTCCCTGATGGGCGATGATGACCACCTTGGCCTTTCTCTCGACCAGCTCTCTCAGGGTGGGCATGATCTGCTTGATGCGATTGTCATCACCGATCTGCATCGTTCCTTGTTGCAGCGGACAGTTGATGTCCACCCGAAGGATGACCGTCATCCCCCGCAGATCGAAATCATCCAATGTGTTGAACTCCTTCATGGATCCACCCAGTGCGCTCAAGCATCGCTGACACGAATACGGACCAGCAAAGGGATGGGGTTAAATTATCGTTTCGGTCTCACCATCGATGGTCCGACGCCATTACCCTTGCTCCTGGATTGATATTGGGATGACCAACCTTTTTATCATCATAGGCAAATCAACATGTTGTCCCTATGATGTCAGACCCGACCCGGAACAACATCGAAGCGTATTATGACCAGATATGCAAACGCGACGACAGTCTGATATTGGTTCTGACCAGTGAGGGTGTGGTGCGAGGAGCAAGTCCTAGCACGCTGGAGCTGCTGGGTTTTGACCATTCCGATCTCAAGGGGAAACGCATCGAGGTCCTGGTCCACAAGGAACGAATCCCTGTGGTCGAGGATACCATCCGTTCGGTGCTAGAGAAGGATGACGTTGAACGGCTGGATCTGCAGTTCTGGACCAAGGATGGAAGGATGAAGTGGTTCCGTTGCTCGTTCTTCACCGTCGGGGATGATGATGGAAGAAGCGTCTGTCTCCTCGGTATGGACATCACCGAATGGGAGGATTCCGAGTCCGCCCTGGAACTTATGAACAAGAAGTTGAACATACTAGGCTCCGCCACGCGCCATGACGTTCTGAACTCCCTGACCGGGCTCTTCGGATACCTGGAACTGGCCGAGACGAAGACCAAGGACGAGATCGTCCTCAAGTACATTCGCAAGGCCAAAGCCTCCGCCACGGCCATACGTAATCAGATGGAGTTCACACGATCATATCAGGAGATCGGGTCCAAGAAACCGGACTGGATCAAGGTGACCGGAGCGGTGAGAGCGGCCTATTCCGCCCTGAGCGATCCCCGAATACCATTGGAGTCGAACGTAGGCGATCTCGTCGTCTACGCCGACCCGATGCTGGAGAAGGTGTTCTACAACCTCTTGGACAACACGTTCCGTCACGGTGAGAAGGCCACATACATCCGGGTGAGGTTCGAACAGCTAAATGGGGTGGGCCATCTTTATGTAGAGGATGACGGGAAGGG